>NZ_JBICTV010000001.1:241226-846475 GCF_043197855.1 Dactylosporangium sp. NPDC048998 | reverse complement strand
CGTCGTCGATCTCAAACTCCCAGCTCACCAGCGCACGGCTCTGCACCCTGACCTCGCCGCGGTCCGATGCGCCGCGGGCAACGAGCTGCTCAAGCTGCTCCCAGTAGATACGCTCCTCCGGGCGTTCGTAGCCGTCGTCGCGCAGCCCGCCGAGGTGCTCCTCCAGCGCGTAGAGATACTCGCGGCGATACCTGGTCCACAGCAGGGACGCAAGGCGGGCAAGCTGCTGCGACAAGGTCGATGCGTCGTAGCGCCGGTACGCCCCCGCCGCGAACCAGACCTGGAAGTAGTCATCAGCGCGAACCTCTGCCTTGATGCCGTCGTCCGGCGATGACGCCGTAATCGCGACCTGGGCGAGCCGGTCCACAAAGCGCTCCATAGATGAAGATTGTTGTAAAGCTGCTTCACCTCCGCAATGTCCCGATGTCCAAATTATGGTCGAATGACTCGTTTTGCGTTTCCAATCAACATACGATTTCCATATGGCAAATAGGGGCAACTCCTCAAAATCCGGGTTCCCCGGAAACAGGCTGGTGGTCCGCGCGCCACACCTGCTGATGGTCGCGTCATGCTCTGGCGGGTCGGGGTGAAAGGACGTTGTACGGCGGGCCGTACGATCCGGCCGCCCGGAATTGCGGACATGCAGGGGAACAGGCCCTGTCGCGCGGGAATGTGTACGGCCTGAATGGTGTGCGGGCGCTGCCAGTACTCGCGGTACTGGTATTTCACGCCAACCCGGACTGGCTGCCCGGCGGAGTCCTGTCCGGATTCCTCATCACCGCATGAACTGCTGGATTGGTGTCGCGATGGATGGTGATGCGGCGTGAGCAGGCGTAGCGTGCCGCAGCGGATGCCAACTGCCGAGGAACTCGCACGGATGCACCGGGCGAGAGGATCTTTCGCTACCGGCTCAAGCGGGGGATGTCACAGTCAGGACTTGCCAGCCGCGTACAGCTGATCGCCGCGCAGTATCGGGGTCTGGGTACCGACCGGTGGCAGGTCTACCGGTGGGAGATGGGCGGCGTCGAGCAGGGCGACGAAGTCGGTCTCACGGAAGCCTTCTTCTCACCCCGCGTCCTTTGTGGACCCGCCGCCTGCCGACGCGAGGCCGCCGAACAACAAAACCAAACCGCCTACCATGATGGAGAATACGTAGCCCAGCGATCGCCGATGAGAATCGGCGCGGTGTTGTCGACCCGGTTGTGCACGAAGTTGTCATCGTGAGGCGCTGACCCTCTGCTGAGCGGCAGGTTGGTGTCGTGGGCGCCATGAGGGCCTTCGGGCGCAGCAGCAGGGCCTGGCTGCGGTGCATGCCGACACCCAGCACCTGCGGGGTCGGCCTGGCGGAGGTCCGAGCGGACCTCGCCAATGTCCTGGCCCAGCTGCGACATGCGATCGGACGACTCCAGCCGCCGGCAGACAGGGCCGACGGCGCGTCCTGAGCACCCTGGCCGGTCCGGCGCCTGCCGCTGAATCGACGTCGGCCGGGTGGACGCTACGCCTGCGCCGGCGGGCGCACCCGGCCCAGCCGGGAGGTGATGGCACCCTCGTTGCGGCCGAACTCGGCCATCAGCTCAGTGACGGTCGCGCCCTCCGCTGCGCGGCGGGCCAGCCGTTCATCGTCTTCGGGCTCCCACGGCTTGTGCGAGTTCGGGTGGACCTTGCGAAGGTCCTCCATCGTGTACGCCGGGGTCCGAACGAGCGGTGCCGGCGTCGTGTTCGGTCCCGGAAACGGGCCCAGGCCCAGGTCGTACAGCTTGTACCGGACGCTGTTGGCGGTCCGGCCCAGCTCCGCGGCGATCGCCTCGGCGCCGGCGCCGTCGCGGTGCCGGGCGGCCACCAGTGCAGTCTCCTCCCGGCGACCAGGCACCGCCGCGGCGAGGCGACGGCACGCGCACCCCCCGCGGGGTCACCGCCCGGGGATTCGCGGCGGCCGCGAGAAACAGCCGCGCCACCGGGGACTGGAACGGAACGTAAAACCGGGTGCGGCAACTCGGAGGGGCCCCCACGTAGCGAAGGGGCCCCGGTGCTGGTGCGCGGTGTGGGCTCAGGTCAGCAGACCGTGAGGTGGTACCACGGGTTCACGTTCGCCGTGCCCGCGTCGTAGGCCTTCGAACTCCACCGCTGGACCCAGTTGTTGTCGTAGGCGCGGGCGATCGTGCCCGTCGTCTGGTTGTTGATGTACGGTGCGGTGTTCAGCCAGTTCGTCAGATCCCAGGTCTTGCAGGCGACGAAGTCGAAATTGGTGTTGCCGTTCACCGTGAAGCAGAGGTGGCCGTACGCGCAGGTGAGCGCCAGGCTCGAGGTTTCCTTCGATACGGTCGCGGTGCTCTGGGTGCTGAACTTCACGGTGAGCCCGTCGTACCGGATCTCGGTGGCGGAGACCTGGGTGCCACCCGGGATGGCGGCCAGCACGCTGTCGACCCGCTGTTGGAGGGCAGCGTTCCCCGCGGGCGCGGCGGAGGCGGCACCCGCCGAGACAGCGAGCAGCGCGGTCGCTGCGGCCAGCACCCCGGCCAGTTTCCTGATCATGATTCTCCCCATGGTTGATTGACCGCCACGCGACGAGACCGTCGCCGATCCACGGCTGGAACCGCCCGCACGGCTGTCCGGGATGGACGCCGTCCGGGGTGGTCTCACTGAGGCGGTGGTATCTATCCTGGTGCTCGCGGGCCGAGGGCGGATCCTGTGAGGTTCTAGGGTGGTCATCCCGCTGATCCGTCCCTAATGACACGCGGTCTCGGGCGAGCTTCTTCGTCAGGGTCTCGAACGCGAGGTCGTCGCGGCGGGACGGCTGCCACCTCGGCAATGCTCGGCGCGCACCGCGACCGCGGTGCGCGCCATCTCCGCCTTGTTGAATGTCCGCGCCGGGCGCGCGGTGGTGGTGCTGGGCCGCCTGGCCACGGTCATCGACTCCTCACCGTGCGGACGGCCGCGTTGTATGTTAGCGCCGCCTTCACCACGTTGTAGAGGTGCTCGCGCTCCGCGTCTCCAAGCTCCTTCCGCGCCCGTAGAGACATCCAACAGAGTCTATCTCGTGCCGATCAGTGTCGGGCCGGCCTGGTCACAACCCTGGTCACATGACTGTTGGCGCTGAACTGACCGGCGGGTGGGGCTATGCGGTCATGTGGAAGACCGGACCCTTGGGGGTGAACGGCAGCCGGGCGCCGGGCGGCGCCAGGAACGCGTGCTCGCGCCGGATCCGGATCACGTCGCACGCGGCGTCGGTGATGACGAGGATCGGCGCGTCGGCCGGGAAGTCCGCGGCCCGCTCCAGAAGGTTCGCCCCCGGTTGGAGCACGGTGCCGCCGCGCCCGCGGACCTTCACCCGGCTGGCGATCGTCTCGACGTCGAGATAGCCGGCGTCGTACGCGGCCGCGTCGCAGAACACCACGCGCGCCCGCGGCACCTCCCGCGCGGTCGCGTACGAGGCGATCGCGCCCAGGGCCTTGCCGAGCAGCCAGCGGTCCATCGAGCCGGGAGGTGTCGATCACCACGCCGAATGTGCACCGCTAGATCTGCTCTTCCTGTTTTCGCCAGCCCGGTCGCGGGATGTTCGGGGTCGAGGACTGCCGGCGCGACGCCGGCCGTGCGTAGCAGCGGTGCCGCTCCGGCATGGGGACGAACTCTTCGAACCAGCGCGCCAGCCGGGGAGCTGCGGCTCGGTCTGGGCCGACCCGCTCGGACGACGGGCCGCATCCCTTGCCTGACGGTCCTCGACCGGCACGTGGCAGCACCGGATAACACGTGTCGGTCAGGCCCTCAAGTGGGCGACCGTGACATTCATGGCATTCCTTCCCGAGATTCCCGAGGAAGACACCCCCGCTCGGCTACCCATGCCGGCCCTTCGGCCGCTCCAGTCGGCTGAGGTCGCCTTCTCCAAGATCACGACAATCGACGCGCTCATGCGGCTGACGGACCGATCCCCCGCCCGGGTGCTCAGGCGATTGCCCAGCCAGGCGCACGCCGTCGCGATATCGGCGGGCACAGTCCGACTCACGGCGGCCAAAGGCTGGGCCATCACACACGGTCTCACAACGACGACCCCCTCCCGAGAGAAGGCCTGGCAAGACTTCTGGGACGTAATAGCCCGAGCACATGCCGACGCCTACCGACGCGAGGCCGCCGAACAACAAAAAATCGGCAACGGACAACCAACCGAACACGGCGCTGACCAGACCCCCGCCCGCCCAGTCACGGGCCACCAGCCGACGCGGCAGGCGAGGACATCGCCCCGATCCACAACCTTGAGCCACCGCCGAACCTTGGACCGAGCCGGCACCCGCGGGCTTCCGACCTGCGAGCCGACCGCGAAGAAACATGCCGGCTCCGATGCAGCAGCCACACGTCCACCTACTGCCCGTTC
Source organism: Dactylosporangium sp. NPDC048998 (assembly GCF_043197855.1). NCBI lineage: Bacteria > Bacillati > Actinomycetota > Actinomycetes > Micromonosporales > Micromonosporaceae > Dactylosporangium > Dactylosporangium sp. NPDC048998. Next base: position 842,109 of record NZ_JBICTV010000001.1, on the reverse strand, counting down.
CCCATGCGGGCACGCGATGTGCTCATCCTCCCGGCGCAAGGCAGAATCGAGCGGGTGCTGACCGTCGAGACGATCACTGACCCCGGCGACGAGCGGATCGGCGACTACCGGGCGCTCACCGACGTGGAACTGCGCACCCGGTGGGAGCCACCAAACGGACTCTTCATCGCCGAGGGCGAACTCGTGCTCCGCCGGGCCCTACGGGCCGGCTACCGGATGCGCTCCGTACTGATCGACGCCAAACGCGTCAGCCAAATCGAAGACCTGCCCCTCGACGACGTACCGGTCTACGCCGGCGACCAGGTGACCCTCGAAGCCATCACCGGCTTCCACGTTCACCGTGGCGTGCTCGCCTCGTTCCATCGGAAACCGGAACGGGCCGCCGGCGACGTGCTCGCATCGGCCAAGCGGATCGCGCTACTGGAAGACATCAACAACCACACGAATCTCGGTGCGCTCTTCAGGAGCGCGGCAGGGCTCGGCATGGACGCGGTGCTGCTCTCGCCGTCGTGTGCGGATCCGCTGTACCGCCGCAGCATCCGGGTCAGCATGGGCGAGGTGTTCGCTGTGCCGTACGCGCGCCTCGACCCGTGGCCGTCGGCCCTCGCCGCGGTGCGGGACGCCGGGTTCACCCTGCTCGCGATGACCCCGGCCGCGGACGCCGTCGCGATGCGCGACCTGAACCCGCGGCAGCGCGAGCGCCCGGCGCTGCTGCTGGGCGCCGAGGGCCCCGGCCTGACCCGCGGCGCGCTGGCGGCCAGCGACGTGCGCGTGGTCATTCCCATGCACGCCAGCGTCGACTCGCTCAACGTGGCCGCCGCGGCGGCGGTTGCCTTCTACGAGCTCTGTCGCTGACGTCCCGCGGTCGCCCGTCCGGTGGGACGAGCGACCGCGGCGGTTCGTCAGGCGTTGTCGCTGTCCTGCTCGGGCGCGGGGTCGAACACCGAGGCCGGGACGCCCGGCGAGCCGGTCAGCTCGCGGGCCGCCTTGTCGCCGGAGACCTGGGCCGCGGCCGCGGCCGCCTCCGCGTTGGCCGCGGCTGCCGCCTCCTCGGCCGCCCGGCGGGCCTCCAGGACATCCTCCGATTCGGCCTCCTCCACGGCGCTCTGGTCGATGTGCCGGCTGCGCTCGTCGTTGGACATCTTCCCGATGCCGCCCAGGGCGCCGCCGATGCCCTCCAGGGCCTTGGTCAGCTCGACCGGCAGGATCCACAGCTTGTTGGACTGGCCGGCGGCGATCTGCGGGAGCGACTGCAGGTACTGGTACGCCATGACCTTGGAGTCCGGGTTGGCCAGGTGGATCGAGTCGACGACGGTCCGGATGGCCTTCGCCTGGCCCTCTGCCGTCAGGATGCGGGACTGCCGCTCGCCTTCGGCCCGCAGTACCGCCGCCTGCTTCTCACCCTCGGCGGTGAGAATCTGGGACTGCTTGAGGCCCTCGGCGTGCAGGATGGCGGCGCGCCGGTCACGCTCCGCGCGCATCTGCTTCTCCATCGAGTCGCGGATGCTCGGGGGCGGCTCGATCGCCTTGATCTCCACGCGCGTGACCTTGATGCCCCAGCGGCCGGTGGTCTCGTCGAGCACGCCGGAGAGGTGGCGGTTGATCTCGTCGCGGCTGGTGAGCGCCTTCTCCAGATCGAGCGAGCCGATCACGTTGCGCAGCGTTGTGACGGTCAGCTGCTCGATCGCCTGCAGGTAGGAGAAGATCTCGTACGTCGCGCGGACCGAGTCGACGACCTTGAAGTACAGCACCGTGTCGATCGACACGACCAGGTTGTCGGAGGTGATCACGGGCTGCGGCGGGAAGTTGACCACCGCCTCGCGCTTGTCCACCTTGTTGCGGACAGAGTCGATGAACGGCACCAGGATGTTGAGGCCGGGGGTGAGCGTCCGGCTGTACTTCCCGAGGCGCTCCACCACGTACTCGACTTGCTGCGGTACCACCTTCACCGACTTGGCCACCGTGATGATGCCGATCAGGGCGACGGCGATCACCAATATGGCCAGGAGCACGCTTGCATCCACTGGGCCTCAGTCCTTCCACACCATTGCGGTAGCACCCTTGATCTCGATCACCCGGACCCGCTCACCCTTGGCAAAGCTCTGGGTCACGTCGTACGGCCGGGCCCGCCACAGCTCCCCGTCGATCTTGATCATGCCGCTGTCGTTGCCGACATCTTCCAGCACGAGCGCCATCGAGCCCTCGATGGCCTCGACACCCATCTGGGTGTCGCGTTCGTCGCGGTGCATGTAGCGGCGCAGCGTGGGCCGCACCGCCACGAACGACAGCGCGCTCACCAGGGCGAAGACGGCGGCCTGGATCGGCTCGTTGGCGCCGAGGGCGGCGGCACCCGCGGCGGCGAACGCGCCGATCGCGAACATCAGCAGCACGAACGTGGTCGTGAAGACCTCCGCCGCGACGAGAGCGGCGCCGACGATCAACCAGACGATCAGCCAGACATCCACGCTTCGATCGTGTCACGCCGATGCACGTCGTGCCCGCCCGGAGGGCCACTTCCGCAAGATCGTCGCAGGATCGTCGCAAGATCCCGGCCGGCTTCCCCGCCACTCTCCCCCGCGGTGCACAGTTGGGCAGGTCAGCGTGCCGTGCCGAAGGAAGGCGAACCCACGTGCCCCTCCTGGCCGAAACCGTCTCCGCATCGACGAGCTGGTCGCCCGCGCCCATGCCGGCGCGCGGATGCCGACCCTGGTCGCGGGGGTGATACGCGACCGCGCGACGGCGCACGTGGCGTCGGCAGCGCGAGCCGGACGGCGAGTGGTGGCCGGCGCTCCGACCGACGCTCTGACCGGGGCTCAGCCGTCCTCGTCCGGCTCCGTCACGAAGTCGATCAGGCGCTCCATCGAGTTGATCAGCGGCGTCTCCACGTCCCGGAAGCTCGACACCGACGCCAGGATCCGCCGCCACATGTCGGACGGGTCCGCGACGCCCAGCGCCGCGCACACGCCCTCCTTCCACGGGCGCCCCGGCGGCACGGCCGGCCACGCCCGGATGCCGACGGCCGAGGGCTTCACCGCCTGCCAGACGTCGACGTACGGGTGGCCGGTCACCAGGACGTACGGCGACTGGACCGACGCCACGATCCGGCTCTCCTTCGAGCCGGGCACGAGGTGGTCGACGAGCACGCCGAGGCGCGCCACCGGGCCGGGGCCGAACTCCTCGACCGCAGCCGCGAGCTCGTCGATGCCGTCCAGCGGCTCCACCACCACGCCCTCGACGCGCAGGTCGTCGCCCCAGATGCGCTCGACCAGCGCGGCGTCGTGGACGCCCTCGACCCAGATCCGGCTGCGGCGGGCGACCCGGGCGGCGTGCCCGGTCACCGCGATGGACCCCGATGCGGTCATTTTCCGCTGGTGTACCCGCTGAGGCGCCGGCCGCACGAGCGTCACCGGCTGCCCGTCGAGCAGGAACGCGGCCGGGTCCAGCGGGAAGTTGCGCCGCCTGCCGTGCCGGTCCTCCAGCACCACGGCGCCGAACTCGAACCCGACCACGGCCCCGCAGAAGCCCGAGCCGGCGTCCTCCACGACCAGGTCGAGCTCGGCCTCGACCACGGGTACGGCGCGCCGGCGCCGCCAGTCGTTGTTCGCCAGGACGTCCATGGCCGGGAAGCGTATCGGCTGACGGCCCCTTCGCCTGCGAGACATACCGGCACGTCAGCACGTACCCTTGCTCCCATGTCCCCCGCAGCACGCGCGGCGACCCTCCAGGCGCGCCGCTCGGCGCGTTTCGTGGCATGGGTCCGGGCGTGGCGCGCCGGCCTGGTGCCGTGCGACGACGCCGCCGCCGAGATCTCCGGCGACGAGGAGCACATGGTCTCCGACGTCCCCGGCACGTGGACCGACGTGTCGCTCGCCGACGCCCTGCCGTCGCTGTCGAAGCTGCACCCGGACGAGGTACGCCTGGTGCTGCCCGCCCCGGGCGACCCGCGCGGCCTGCCGGGCCCCGGCCCGTTCACCGGCGCCGCCCTGCTCGCCGGCGAGGGTGTGATCGCGGGTGGCCTGGGCTTCGTTCCGGAGCTGCGCCTGCACACCTCCGGCTCGGGCGACGAGTTCGAGACGGTGCGCTGGCAGGTGTTCGCCCTGCCGGAGGACCGCCCTCCGACCCACGAGCCGAGCGCCGCCGAGGCCGAGGCGGAGTTGTCCGCCGAGCTGGCCACCGCGACGCGCACGCTGGCCAAGCTGGACATCGCCCAGTGGCGCCCCGAGCTCGCCGGCGCGATCGAGGCCATCCGCAAGCCCGACAGCGCGACCGACCTGCCGCCCGGCTACGACCCGAGGGCCCGCCGCCTGTACGCACGGGCGAGCATCCTCGACCGCGTCCTGGCCCTCGCCGAGCACGCCGCCCCGGGCGGCGCGATCAACGGCTACGAGGTGCAGCAGCGCGACGCGGCCCTGCGCCCGCTGACCACCGCCTGCCGCCGGGCCCTGGTCGCCGCCTGCAACGCGCCCCTGCTGTAGCCCACCCGCCGCCCGGGAGGGCGGATTGCCGAGCACCCGGCCCGGCAATCCGGTGCGACGATCAGACCTCGTCGATCAGGTGGGCGACCGACGGGATGATGCGGGACGGGCGGTAGGGGTAGCGCTCCACGTCCGACGTCGTGCTGATGCCGCTGAGCACCAGGATCGTCTCCAGGCCGGCCTCCAGGCCGCACAGGACGTCGGTGTCCATGCGGTCGCCGATCATGGCGGTGGTCTCCGAGTGCGCGTCGATGCTGTTCAGCGCCGAGCGCATCATCATCGGATTGGGCTTGCCGATGAAGTACGGCTCGATGCCCGTCGCCTTGGAGATGAGCGCGGCCACGGCACCGCAGGCCGGCAGGGCGCCCTCGTTCGACGGGCCGGTCGCGTCGGGGTTGGTGCAGATGAACCGGGCGCCGTCGTTGATGAGCCGGATGGCGGCGGTGATGGCCTCGAAGCTGTACGTGCGGGTCTCCCCCAGCACGACATAGTCGGGCTCGGTGTCGGTGAGGATGTACCCGACCTCGTGCATCGCGGTGGTGAGGCCCGCCTCGCCGATGACGTAGGCGGTGCCGCCGGGGCGCTGCGTGTCGAGGAACTGCGCGGTCGCCAGCGCCGAGGTCCAGATCGCGGACTCGGGCACGTCGAAGCCTATGCGCCGCAGCCTCGCCTGCAGGTCGCGCGCGGTGTAGATGGAGTTGTTGGTCAGGATCAGGAACGGCTTCCCGGACGAGCGCAGCCGGTTGACGAACTCCGGTGCGCCCGGCACGGGCTCGCCCTCGTGCACGAGGACCCCGTCCATGTCGGTGAGCCAGGACTCGATGGGCTTGCGTTCTCTCACGCGCAACATACTCCCTCAGAAACGTTTCGAGCCTATGCGCGTTTCGGTGACACGCAGCAGTCGGCTGGGCAGTAATCCCAGGTCGGGACGGTGCCGAGCGCGTGACGCACATTACTGTGAGCAAGGACGCGCTCATCGACCAGCTGTCGGATCATGTCCACGAACCGCGGGTCGACGCCCGGGGTGGCGGCCCGGGCGAAGGCCAGTCCGAGGCGCGCGGCGGTCGCGCGGGCCTCCTCGTCGAGGTCCCAGATCACCTCGAGATGGTCGGAGATGAAGCCGATCGGGCTCACCACGACCTCGGTCACGCCCTCCTTCGCGAGGGCCTCCAGGTGGTCGTTGACGTCGGGCTCCAGCCACGGCACCTGCGGCGGGCCGGAGCGGCTCTGCCAGACCAGGTCCCACTCGAGCTCCGGCGCGGCCTCGGCGGCGACGAGGGCCGCCGTCTCGCGCAGCTGGGCCTCGTACCGCCCGACGCCACCGGGGCCGCTGGCCGCGTTCATCGACGTGGGGATCGAGTGGGCGGTGAACACCAGCCGGGCCTTCATCCGCGACGGCAAGCCGTCGAGCGCCTCGCGCACGGCGTCGGCGTGCGGGGCGATGTACCCGGGGTGGTCGTGGTAGTGCCGGATCTTGTCGATGACCGGCGCGTCCGGCACCTCGGCCCGCGCGCGGTCGATGTTGTCGAGGTACTGCCGGCACGAGGAGTACGACCCGAACGGGCTGGTCACGAACGCGAGCGCCCGGCGGACCCCGTCGTCGCGCATCTGCCGCACGGTGTCGGCGAGCATCGGGTGCCAGTTGCGGTTGCCCCAGTAGATCGGCAGGTCGAGGCGGGGCCGCAGGGCCTCGATGAGTGCGCGGCACTGGGCGTTGATCGGCGAGACGCCGCCGAAGTGCCGGTAGTGCCCGGCCACGGCCTCCAGGCGCTCGCGCGGGATGCCGCGGCCGCGGGTCACGTTCTCCAGGAAGGGCAGGACGTCGTCCTGCCCTTCCGGGCCGCCGAACGAGAGCAGGAGGAACGCGTCGTAATCCACGCCCTCATTCTGCTCCTTGATCAGGACCCGCCGACCGCGTGGTACCCGCCGTCGACGTGGACGATCTCACCGGTCGTGGCCGGGAACCAGTCGGACATCAGGGCGCAGCAGGCCTTGGCCGCGGCGATCTGGTCGTAGAGGTCCCAGCCCAGCGGCGCGACCTTGGCCCAGGAGTCCTCGAAGACGGCGAAGCCGGGGATCGACTTGGCCGCCATGGTGCGCAGCGGGCCGGCCGCGACGAGGTTCACCCGGATGCCGCGCGGGCCGAGCTCGCGCGCCAGATAGCGCGACGTGGACTCGAGGCCCGCCTTCGCCACGCCCATCCAGTCGTACACCGGGTAGGCCTTCGACGCGTCGAAGTCCATGCCCACGATCCCGCTGCCCGGCGTCAGCAGCGGCAGACACGCCACGGCGAGGGCCTTGAACGAGAAGGTCGAGACGTGCACCGCGGTGGCCACGTCCTGCCAGGGCGCGGCGAGGAAGTCGCCGCCGAGGCAGCTGGCCGGGGCGAACGCGATCGAGTGCAGCACCCCGTCGAGCCCGTCGACGTGCTCGCGCACCTTGTCCGCGAGGCCGTCGAGGTGCTCCTGGTTGGTCACGTCGAGTTCGATCACCGGCGCCTCCTGCGGCAGCCGCTTGGCGATCCGCTCGACCAGCGACAGCCGGCCGAAGCCGGTCAGCACGACCTTGGCGCCCTGCTCCTGGGCGAGCTTCGCGGCGGAGAAGGCGATCGACTGGTCGGTGATGATCCCGGTGATCAGCAGCCGCTTGCCTTCGAGAAGTCCAGCCATGGTTTCCGGAGTCTCCCTAAATGATGATATGTCCGAAAAATCTGGCGCCTGCGCCGGATTTTTCGCGACGTCAACGACCGACCGCCGTCAGTGACCCATGCCGAGGCCGCCGTCGACGGGAATGACGGCGCCGGTGATGTACCCCGCGGCGTCGCTGGCGAGGAACGTGACCACGTCGGCGACCTCCTCGGGCTTGGCCATGCGGCCCATCGGGATGCTCTTCTTGTACTCCGCCTGGGTCGCCTCCGGAAGCACCGCCGTCATGTCGGTCTCGATGAAACCGGGCGCGACGACGTTGGCGGTGATGTTGCGGCTGCCGAGCTCGCGGGTGATCGAGCGGGCCATGCCGACCAGGCCGGCCTTGCTCGCCGCGTAGTTGACCTGGCCCGGGCTGCCGTAGAGGCCGACGACCGAGGAGATGAAGATGATCCGCCCCCAGCGCGCCCGCAGCATCTTGCTCGCGGCGCGCTTGGCGCAGCGGAACGAGCCGGTGAGGTTGGTGTCCAGCACCCCCGTGAACTGCTCCTCGGTCATGCGCAGCAGCAGGGTGTCCTGCGTGATGCCGGCGTTGGCGACGAGCACCTCGACCGGGCCGAGCGCGTTTTCCACCTCCGTGAACGCGGCGTCCACGGCAGCACTGTCGGTGATGTCACACTGCACGCCGAACAGCCCGTCGGGCGCACCCGAACCACGGTGCGTCACCGCCACGCGGTCGCCCTGCTTGGCGAACGCCTGCGCGATCGCCAGTCCGATGCCCCGGTTTCCGCCGGTGACCAGCACGGTCCTCGCCACGGTGCCGCCTTTCGTGCTCAAGATCTCGCTCATGAGAATGCAATACGGAGACTAGGCGCTACCGAATGGTAGGACCCAATGCGCCGGGCGGCTGATGCCGGGCATGGCGGTCCGCAGTACTATATGGAGGTTTGGATGTCCGGCCGCCTGACGGCCGGGCCCGTTCGCTGCCCGTCCGGCACGGGAGCCGCTCCCCAGGAGGTGATCGCTGTGCGAAGTAGCGATCCCTCCAGTCGTGGCCGGTAACAGCAGATCACCCGCCACGGCTTTCCGTGTGTCTGTTCTCGCTTTCCCATTGAGACAACACCCGTTGGGAGCCCGTCGTGAGCCGTTTCGTCGCGCCCGTTGGCTTTTTCCTGGCCGCAATCTGGGTCGCCGCCCTGTTCTTCCTCGTCGGCGCCCACTGACCGCTGTCCGCCGCGCCGGCGCGACGAACCACCGGCCAGGGGGCCGCGGCGATCACCGCGGCCCGCGACACCGTCCTACGGAAGCCGGGACCCCCACAGCAGGCTGAGTGCGCCCGCACACAGCGCCATGAGGAAGCCGAAGCCCAGATACCACTGGGTGATCTCGCGCGGCTTCGTGCGGTAGCCGATCGAGCTGCCCATGTCCGAGTAAACCCGCTTGAGCTCTTCCTTGCTCGCGGCCTCGTAGAAGTACCCCTTGGTGACCTCCGCCACCTTCTGCAGCGACGGGCGGTCCACCGGCACCCGCTGCGGCGTGTTGCCGATGCGGACCACGCCCTCGTCGGTGCCGAACGCGATCGTGGAGACCGGCACGTTCGCCGCCGAGGCGGCCGCGGAGGCGTCCTCCAGCGAGCGGCCCGCGGTGCGGAACCCGTCGGAGAGCAGCACGATGCGGGCCGGCGGCGGGCCGGCCGCGCCGTCGGCGGGCACGGTGCGGATCGCGTCGAGGCTGGTGAACACGGCCTCGCCGGTGGCCGTCGACTCCTGCAGCGTCAGGCCGTTGATCGCCTGCAGGATCGAGCTGCGCTCCTTCGTCGGCGACACCAGCACGCTGGCCGTCTTGGCGAACGAGACGAGCCCGACGTTGAAGCTCGCCGGGAGCTGTTTGACGAAGTCGATCGCGGCCGACTTCGCCGCGTCGATCCTCGTCGGCTGGACGTCGGTGGCCTGCATCGACAGCGACACGTCGATGGCCAGCATGATCGTGGCCCGCTCCAGCGGCTCCTTGGTGTCCACCGACGGCCTGCTCAGGCCGAAGGCGAGGATGACCAGGCTGAGCAGGAAGGCGGCCGCGCTGACGTGCCGGCGCGCGCCGATGCCCCTGGGCACCAGGCTGCTGAGGAGGTCGACGTTGGTGAAGCGCACGGCGAAGGCGCGCCGGTGCAGCTGCCGCCACACATACACGCCGATGACCGCGGCGACCGGCACCAGGGCCAGCAGCCACCACGGTGAGAGCAGACGGATCATCGGGTCGTACCTCGAGTTCGGGCGTGTCGCTGGGCCGCGACGAACCGGACGATGTCCAGGAGCCAGTCGGAGTCGGTGCGCAGCCGCAGGTGTGCCGCGTTGGCACCGCGCAGTGCCGAGGCTATCTCGGCCCGCTGGGCGGCCGCGGCGTGGGCGTAGCGGTGGCGCAGCTTCGGGTCGGCGGTCTGCACCTCGTGCATCCGGCCCGTCTCCGGGTCGACGAGCGCGATCACCCCGACGTTGGGCAGCTCCAGCTCGCGCGGGTCGACGACCTCGACGGCGAGCAGGTCGTGGCGCACGCCGACCTTGCGCAGCGGCCGCGCCCACTGCTGCGGCGGCGTCATGAAGTCGGAGATGACCACGGCGAGGCCGCGCCGGCGCGGGGGCCGGTTGAGCATGTCGATGAGCGCGCCGAGGTCGGCACGGCCGGGCCGGCCCCGGGTCAGCGCGATCGTGCGGAGCAGGCCCTGGGCGTCCTTGCGGCCGGGGCGCGCCGGGAGGCGGGTGAGCTCCTCCGCGGTACCGACGACGGCTCCGATGCGGTTGCCACCGCGGACGGTGAGATGCGCCACGGCGGCCGCAGCGGCCACGGCCAGGTCGCGCTTGAGGTATCGGGCCGTGCCGAAGTCCAGGCTGGCGCTGAGGTCGACGGCGAGCCACGTCTCCAGCTCGCGATCGGCGACCGTCTGGCGCACGTGCGGCAGCGTGGTGCGGGCCGTCACCGGCCAGTCCATGCGCCGCACGTCGTCGCCGGGGCGGTATTCCCGCGACTCGCCCGCCTCGGTGCCCGGCCCCGGCAGCAGGCCCAGGTAGTCGCCCTGCAGCAGGCCGTCGAGCTTGCGCGTGACGAGCAACTGCATGCGGTTGAGGACGACCTCCGCGCGAGCGTCGTCCAGCCCGGGGCCGCTCTGGATCTTCACCGCCCCGGCCACGTGGTGATGGTGGTGGTCGCCTGAGGCTGGCCCGGCTGGCCCGGCTGGCCCGGCTGGCCCGCCGGCGCGGTGGTGGCCTGCTGGCGCGGCGCGACCGTCGGCGGCGGCACCGCGGCGAGGACCCGGCGCACCACGTCGTCGGCCGGGATGTCGTCGGCGAGGGCGTCGTAGGACAGCACCAGGCGGTGGCGCAGGATGTCGGGGGCGATGTCCTGCACGTCCTGCGGCAGCGCGTAGTCCCGGCCGCGCAGCAGGGCGAGCGCCCGGCTGGCCCGCACGATGCCCAGCGAGGCGCGGGGGCTGGCACCGTACTGGATGAGGTGCGCGATGTCGGCCAGGCCGTGCTCCGCGGGGGCGCGGGTGGCGACCACCAGCCGCACCGCGTAGTCGACGAGCGCGTTGTGCACGAACACGTCGTCGGCCTTGTCCTGCAGCGCCATGAGCTCCTGGGTGGTGAGCACCGCCGCCGGCTCCGGGGTCTTCACGCTGACCCGGTAGACGATCTCGCGCTCCTCGGCGTCGGTGGGGTACCCCACCTGGATCTTCATCAGGAACCGGTCGCGCTGGGCCTCGGGCAGCGGGTAGACGCCCTCCTGCTCGATCGGGTTCTGGGTGGCCATGACCAGGAACGGGCGGGGCACGTCGTACGTCTCGCCGCCGATGGAGACCTGCTGCTCGGCCATGACCTCCAGCAGGGCCGACTGCACCTTGGCCGGCGCGCGGTTGATCTCGTCGGCGAGCAGGAAGTTGACGAACACCGGCCCGAGCTCGACGTCGAACTTCTCGCTGGACTGCCGGTAGATGCGGGTGCCGACGATGTCGGCGGGCACGAGGTCGGGCGTGAACTGGATGCGGGAGAACGTGCCGCCGACGACCCGGGCGAGGGTCTCCACGGCGAGCGTCTTGGCGACGCCGGGCACGCCCTCCAGCAGCACGTGACCGCGGCAGAGCAACGACACGAACATCCGCTCGATCATCCGGTCCTGGCCGACGATGACCCGCTTGACCTCGAAGAGGGCCCGTTCGAGCACGGTCGCGTCCTGAGCAGGGGTCGAGACAGGGTTGCTCGGCTGGGTCACCGGTCCTCCACGCGTGTATTCCGTCCAGCTGCCGGTTTCGGCAAACCTAGCGTCGCACGACGCGGCGACCGGCCGCGATCCGACGCTGCTGAGAGCCTACTGGGAGTTCGCATCCAGCCGACTTCGGCCGGCATATCGGATATGCGGCGATCGATAAGGAGGATTTTCTCTCACCCTTCCCCTTCACGGACTGGACATCACCCGTACCGGAGTGGGTACCATTCACCCGTCGCCGGGCGGCTTCCCCCGTGGCCGCCCGGCGCTCACACTCATGGCGTGGAAGAGTTCATCTGCTCCGCCAAGGGGTGCCGTTCCCGAGCCGTGTGGCGGCTGCTGTGGAACAATCCGAAGCTGCACACGCCCGACCGGCGCAAGGTCTGGCTGGCCTGCGACCAGCATCGCGAGTCGCTGTCGTCGTTCCTGAGCGCGCGCGGATTCCTGCGGGAGACCGCGCCTATCGATGATCGGGATAGGCTCGAGGAGTGAACGCTCCGGTCGCACCAGATCCGCTGCGCCCGTGGCCGGACACCGTCGGGTGGCGGCCGATCTCTCCGCGGTACTTCCTGGTCAGGCTGGCGACGCTGGCCTTATGGGTGGTCGTGCTGGCGCTCGCCTGCGTGGTCGCCGGCGTGCTGTGGTCGGCGTGGTTCCACCTCGCCGCCGTGGCGGTGCTGGCCGCCGGCGCGGTGCGGGCGGCGTTGATGCGCCGGTCCATCCGGGCCTGGGGCTACGCCGAGCGGGCCGAGGACCTGCTGGTCCGCCACGGGCTGCTGATCCGGCGGCTGTCCATCGTGCCGTACGCCAGGATGCAGTTCGTCGACGTGACCGCCGGCCCGATCGAGCGCGCCGCCGGCCTCGCCACCGTCACCCTGCACACCGCGGCCGCGGCGAGCGACGCCACCGTCCCCGGCCTGGCGGCCGCCGAGGCCACCCGCCTGCGCGACCGCCTGGCGGCACTCGGCGAGATCCGCGAAGAGGGCTTGTGACCGGACCTTTGCGCCTGCCCCGGCGGCGGCTGCACCCGCTGACGCCGCTGGTGCGCGGGGCGAAGCTCGTCGCCCTCGCCGCGGTCGCGGTCTCCTGGCGCGGCCTGAGCGACCTCGGCCTGCAGCACTGGCTGCTGGCCATGACCGCGATCCTGGTGCTGGCGGTGCTCGTTTCCGCGGCGGTGTGGGCCGTGACCGGCTACGAGGTGGTCGGCCGCGAGCTACGCGTCCACGAGGGGCTGCTGTCGCGCCGGGTGCGCACCATCCCGCTCGAGCGGGTCCAGGCGATCGACGTCGTGCGCCCCGCCCTCGCGCGCGTGTTCGGCCTCGCGGAGCTGCGCCTGGAGGTCATCGGCGGCGGCAAGACGGAGGCGCCGCTGGCGTACCTGACCGTGGCCGGCGCGGCCGCGCTGCGCGCCTCCCTGCTCGGCCTGGCCACCGGCGCCGCGCCCGCCGAGCCCGCGGCCGAGCGACCGCTGTTCGCCGTGGACAACGGCCGGCTGCTGCTCGCCCAGTTGCTCACCCCGCAGGCGTTCTCGGTGCCCGTCGGCGCCGCGTTCGTGGTCTGGCAGGCGCTCGCCCACCCAGACTGGACGCTCATCGGCGCGGCCAGCACGATCACGGCGTTCCTGGGCGTGTTCCAGGTGCCGATCCGCCGGGTGCTGGACGAGTGGGACTTCCGCATCGCCGACGACGCCGCGGCGCTGCGACTGCGCCAGGGCCTGCTCAACAAGCGCAGCCAGTCTGTGCCTCCGCGCCGCGTACAGGGCGTCAAGATCACCTGGCCGCTGCTGTGGCGCGCCGCCGGCTGGGCGCGGGCCCGCATCGACGTGGCCGGCTACGGCGGCGACGTCGACGAGCAGCTGCGGGCCGGCACCCTCGTGCCCGTCGCCGGGTCCGCGCACGCGGTCGCGGTGGCCGCGACGGTGCTCGGGTCGGCCGTCGACCCGCGCCCCGGCCCGGCGCCGATCGACGCCGCGGCCCTGCCGGTCAGCCGGCCGCCCGCGCGCGCCCGCTGGCTGGCCCCGCTCGCGTGCTCCCGCATCGGGGTGGCCGTCACCGACGACGTGATGGCCGTCCGCGAGGGGGTGCTGACCCGCGAGCTGATCGCGGTGCCGCTGGCCCGGGTGCAGAGCGTCCGGGTGACCCAGGGCCCGCTGCAGCGGCTGCTGTCGCTCGCCACGGTCACCGTCGACACGGCGGGCGGCCTGCACGCCACGGCCCGCCTGCGCGACGCCGCGGACGCCTACCGTCTCGCCGACGAGCTGGCCGCCCGCTCCCGCACCGCCCGCCACACCTTCTCCGCGCGCCGGGCGATCCCCTAACGGCGGGCCGCGGCGACCAGCGACGGCAGGACCTCGCCGATCGGCTCGCGGATCACCTCGTCGGCGATCGGGTCGTACGGCGTCTCGGCGTCGTTGAGGATCACGATCCGCGCGCCCTGCTTCGCCGCCACGCCGACCAGGCCGGACGCCGGGTGCACGGTCAGCGAGGTGCCGACGGCGGCAAACGTGCGGCAGAACATCGCCGCCTCGGCCGCGGCCGTCAGCGTCTCCATATTCATCTGCTGGCCGAACGAGATCGTCGCGGACTTGAGGATGCCGCCGCAGCCGTGGCAGGCCGGGTCGGCCTCGCCGGCCTCGACCCGCTCCAGCGTGTCGCGCATCGGCCCGCGAGCCCCGCACTGCAGGCACTCGGTCTCGTGGATGGTGCCGTGCAGCTCGATGACCTTCGCCGCGTCCAGGCCGGCCCGCTGGTGCAGCCCGTCGATGTTCTGCGTGACCACGGCGGTGAGCAGGCCGGCGCGGTCGAGGTCGGCGAGCGCCCGGTGCGCGGCGTTGGGCGCGGCCGACCACGCCGGGTGGTGCAGGCGCTCCTGCCACGAGCGGCGACGCACCTCCGGGTCGGCCACGTAGTGCTCGATCGAGGACAGCCGCATGGCTTCCGGGTCGCGCGTCCACACGCCCTGCGGCCCGCGGAAGTCCGGGATGCCGGAGTCGGTGGAGATGCCGGCGCCCGTCAGCACCACGACGGACCCCTCGGCGAACCACGCGGCAGCGTCATGCATGGCGCCCAGAATATGGCCCGGCCCAGGAAAGCGGCTTCGAATTACCGCGGTCGTTAGGCTTAGGGTATGCAGCCGAGCGAGCGCCCCACGGTCGATGCGGCCCCATGGGTCGGTGCCGTCACCCGCGTCGAGCTCACGGTGACCGATGCCGACACCGCGCAGGCGGTCGGCTCGGGCGACGTGCCCGTCCTCGGCACGCCGCGGGTGTTGGCGCTCGCCGAGGCGGCGACCGTCGGCGCGACCGCGAGCCGGCTGCCGACCGGCTTCACCACCGTCGGCACACGTGTCGAGATCGAGCACCGTGCCGCGACTCCGATCGGCGGTCGCGTCGTCGCCGAGGCCCGCCTGGCCAAGGCCGACGGGCGCAAGCTCGTGTTCGAGATCTTGGTCAGGGACGGCCGGCAGGTCGTCGCCGAGGGGCGCGTGGAGCGGATGATCGTCGATCGCGCCCGTTTCCTGGCCAAGGCGCTGGAGGATCGGGAGGCCACAGCATGACCGGTCCGGAGCGAATCGGAGGGGCCGGTCATCATTGGCTCAGGTCTCAGTCATGCCGCAGCCGGAGCGAAGCGAAGGTTCCGGCATGACCGGTCCGGAGCGAAGCGAAGGTTCCGGCATGACCGGTCCGGAGCGAAGCGGAGGTTCCGGAATGACTGTGTTGCACGAGATCGCCTCGGGGGTACACGTGCTGCGCCACCCGGTGCTCGACGTCAATGCCACCCTGGTCGTCGGCGGCGAAGCCGCGCTGGTCGTCGACACCCTGTCCACGCCGGGCCAGGCCCAGGATCTCTTGGCGGCGGTACGCCGGGTGACCCACCTTCCCCTCGTCGTCGTCAACACGCACCACCACTTCGACCACACGTTCGGCAACATGGTGCTCGCCGCCGAGGGCGCGCCGATCTGGGGTCATGAGGAGGCCGCCGCGCTGATCGGGCCCGCGCAGCGCGACCGGGCCGTGCTCGAGCACCCGGACCTGGCCGCCGACCTGGCCTGCCTCACGCCCGTCCCGCCGACCCGGCTGGTCCGCACCACCGCCGAGCTGGACCTGGGCGACCGCGTGGTCGGGCTGCGCCACTACGGCCGCGGCCACTCCGTCGGCGACCTCGTGACGCTCGTACCCGACGCCGACGTCGTCATCGCCGGGGACCTGGTGGAGGAGAGCGGCCCGCCGCAGTTCGACGACGCGTACCCGCTCGAGTGGCCCGACACCCTGGCCGCGCTGCTGCTCGACCTCAACCCGCAGACCCAGGTCGTGCCGGGCCACGGCGCGGTCGTCGGACCCCGCTTCGTGACCGCCCAGCACGAGCAGCTGGCCGCCCTGGCGTGGCTGATCCGCGACGGCGACCAGGACGGCGCCCCGGCGGAGCGGGTGGCCGCGAAGTCGCCGTTCCCGCAGGACATGTCGATGTGCGCGGTGAAGCGCGGCTACGTGCAGCTGAACATGCCGTAGCGCGCCGCGCGGCGGGCGCGCGGCGCGTTACGGCATGGTCAGGCCGGGATGCCGCTCACCTCGCGGTCGAAGTTGCGGTGCGACGCCAGCGCGGCCAGCAGGGTTTGCGGGAAGTCCGGGGTGAACTCCTCCTCCACGATCAGCGCCGGATCCGATGAGGCCGTCGTCAGCGGGATCTGCGCCCGCTGCAGCACGCCCAGGCCGGAGCCGAACGCGCCAACCGGCTTGCCGTGCTTGTACGCCTCCGCGGCGAAGTGCACCGCCGCGCCCTCCACCGACAGGTCGGCCGCGGCGCTCGGCACCACCACGGCGTCGTAGAGGACCGACGCGGTCGTGGTGATGGCGTGGGTGACCTCCATGGGTACGCCGTCGGAGGTGGTCACGGCGGCGTCGGTGACGCCCAGCAGGTCGACCACGGTGCCCGCCCCGGTGCAGGAGTCGCGCAGGTGCGCCACGACGCGGGAATCGGCGCCGTCGGCCATCAGGACCGCCACGCGGCGGGTGCGCGGGGAGGCGGCGGCGCCGTCGCGCGCCTGGGAGAGCGCGGGCGAGCTGCGGCCGTGGTTGTCGACGGACTTGACCGGCTCCTCGACGCCGATGCCCTGCGCCACGGCCACCGCCAGGTCGTGGTCGATGCGGTTGAGGTGCTCAACGGCGCGGACGCGGATCGGCATCGCGGTGACCTTGCCGAGCTCGAAGCGGTACGCCGCGATGATGTGCTCCTGTTCCCAGGCCGACATGCTGTTCCAGAACAGCGTCGCCTGCGAGTAGTGGTCGGCGAAGGTCTCGCTGCGCTTGCGCTCCTTCGGGCCGTCGACGTGCTCGGGGTACGACATGAAGCCCGGCCCCACCTGCAGCGTCCCGCCGAGGGAGCTGGGGTGGTAGTTGGTGCGGCCGGTCGGCACCGCGTCCTGGTGGAAGCCGTCCTGCTGGTGGTTGCGCACGGGCGTGAGCGGCCGGTTGATCGGCAGCTGCGCGAAGTTGGGGCCGCCGAGGCGGGTGAGCTGGGTGTCGAGGTAGGAGAACAGCCGGGCCTGCAGCAGCGGGTCGTCCGAGAAGTCGATGCCGGGCACGGTGTTGCCGACGCAGAAGGCGACCTGCTCGGTCTCGGCGAAGAAGTTGTCCGGGTTGCGGTCCAGGGTGAGCCGGCCCACGGGGGTGACCGGCACGAGCTCCTCGGGTATGAGCTTGGTCGGGTCGAGCACGTCGACCTCTTCGAGGTCGAAGGCGCGCTCCTCCGGGATGAGCTGCAGGCCGAGCTCCCACGACGGGTACTCGCCGGCCTCGATCGCCTCCCACAGGTCGCGGCGGTTGAAGTCGGGGTCGCGGCCCGAGATCAGCTGGGCCTCGTCGAAGACCAGCGAGTGGGTGCCCAGCGCCGGGGTCCAGTGGAACTTCGCGAAGGTGCTGCGGCCGTGGCCGTTGACCAGGCGGAAGGTGTGTACCCCGAACCCCTGCATCATCCGGTAGCTGCGGGGCAGCGCGCGGTCGGACATGAGCCAGATGACGTGGTGCATGGTCTCCGGCTGGAGGGTGACGAAGTCCCAGAACGTGTCGTGCGCCGACGCGGCCTGCGGCATCTCGTTGTTCGGCTCGGGCTTGAGCGCGTGCACCAGGTCGGGGAACTTGATGCCGTCCTGGATGAAGAAGACCGGCATGTTGTTGCCGACGAGGTCGAAGTTGCCCTGCCGCGTGTAGAACTTCACGGCGAAGCCGCGCACGTCGCGGGGCGTGTCGGTGGAGCCGCGCGAGCCCTGGACCGTGGAGAAACGCGCGAAGACCGGCGTGCGCGCGTCCGGGTCGGTGAGGAAGTCCGCGGTCGTGTACTCGTCCAGCGGCTCGTACACCTGGAAGTACCCGTGCGCGCCGGAGCCGCGGGCGTGCACCACCCGCTCGGGGATCCGCTCGTGGTCGAAGCGCATGAGCTTCTCGCGCAGGTGGAAATCCTCGAGCAGGGTGGGCCCGCGGGCGCCGGCCCGCAGCGAGTTGTCGGTGTCGTCGACCGGGATGCCCTGGTCGGTGGTCAGCGCCCCCTCGGTGAACGGGCGCCTGCGCGCGGCGATCTGCCGGTCCTTGGAGGTCATGCCCCTCCCGCTACCACGACCCGGGCGGTTTACACCTTCTGCACCGCGGCCGAAGACCCGGAGGCGGCCAGCCGCTCGCACACGGCGCGCAGCGCGAGGGCCAGGTCGCGGCCGCTCATCGCGCGCTCCGGTGCGACCAGGTGCTGCACCACCACCCCGGCGAGCAGCGCCTGGTAGAGCCCGCCCACGGCCCGGGCCAGCTCGGGCTCGGCGGCGGGGTCGATCCCGTGGAACAGCGCGGCCAGCGCCGCCTCCGCCTCGACCTGCGCGGCCGCCCACGGCGACTCGGGCGCGGCCTGCCGGCCCAGCTGCGTGACGACCTCGAACTGCGTGGTCCACAGCGAACGGTTGGCGGCGACCGACGCGATCACCCGGTCCCAGATGGCCACGAACCGCTCCCCCGGGTCGGCCACATCGGACCCGCCGGTGAGCGCGCGCTCGAGCTCGTCGCTCCACTGGTCGAGCGCGCGCCGCAGCGCCTCGTTGAGCAGCGCCTCCGTGGTCCTGAAGTGGTAGTTGATCGCCGCGAGGCTCACCCCGGCCGCGGCGGCGATGTCCCGTGCGGTGGTGGCCGCGTACCCCTTCTCGAGCAGGCAGCGCTGCGCGCCTTCGAGGAGCTTCTCCCGGTTACCCATGGCCCCGATCGTACCGTCTAAGAATTCTGTATTGAACAAATGTCTCAGACGCCTGTACAGTCAATCGCGTCAGATCCGATCAGGGGAGGTCCCGATGTCCGTGCTCGTCGCCACCGCCGTCACCGCCGCCGTCGTCGCTGCCGCCGGCTCCGCGCCGCTGGCCTACCGCGCCGCCCGCAAGCGGCAGCGGGCCGCCGAGGGCCGCATCGACACCCCCGCCGGCATCGTCGAGGGCCGCTACGTCACCATCGGCGGCGTCGAGCAGTGGCTGCAGATCCGCGGCGAGGACCGGGCCAATCCGGTGCTGCTCGTCGTGCACGGCGGCCCCGGCTCGCCGTACTCGGTGTTCACCCCGGTCCTGCGGGAGTGGGAGCGGTACTTCACCGTCGTGCAGTGGGACCGCCGCGGCTGCGGCCGGACGCTGCGCCGCAGCGGCTGGCACCCGCAGGAGCTCACGTTCGACCGGCTGGTCGACGACGGCATCGAGGTCGCCGAGTACCTGCGCGAGCACCTCGGCCAGAACCGCGTCATCCTGATGGCCGGCTCGATGGGCACGATCGTGGGCCTGCCGATGGTCCGGCGCCGGCCCGACCTGTTCTCCGCCTACGTCGGCACCGACTTCTACGTGAACATGATCGAGAACGAGCGCCGGGGCCGGGCCGACACGCTGGAGCGGCTGCGCGCGGCCGGCAACCGGCGGGGCGTGGCCGCGCTGGAGGCGCTCGATCCCGACCCGCGCACCTGGGACTTCAAGGCGTGGGGCACCCGGATGCAGTGGTCGATGGCCACCGACCCGACCACCCCGAACGCGGTGTTCCGGCTGCTGTTCCCGCTGCTGCTGACCAAGCCCGACTACTCGCTGCGCGACGTGGCCGCCTGGCTCAAGGGCTTCAGCAAAGTCAACGCGGCGATGTACGAGCAGTTCATGCGCTTCGACGCGCGGGCGCTCGGCACGACGTTCGAGGTCCCGTTCTTCCTGTTCCAGGGCGCGCGGGACGTGGTGACGCTGGTCGAACCCGCGGTGGAGTACTTCGCCGAGGTCCAGGCCCCCGTGAAGGAACTGGTCCTCATCGAGGGCGCGAGCCACTTCGCCGCGTTCACCGAGCCGGGGAAGTTCCTGGAGGCACTGAAGGCACTGAAGGCACTGGAGACACTGCGCCGCGTCCGGCGCTGATCAGAGGGTGACGACGGTGCCGGTGTGGCGGGCGCGCTCGGCCGCCCAGACCACCCGGTGGCCGGCCAGGCTCGTCGCGACGTCGGACCGCAGGAGTCCGGCGTCGCCGGTCGCCACGGCCGACACGAACGCCTCGACCAGGGCCGCGTCGCCGTCCGAGTGGTCCGCCGACGGGTCCGCGGCGACCTCGATCGTCGTGTCCTCGCCGGTGCGGAAGTCGACCACGCGCAGCCGGGCGCCGTCGCCGTCCAGGTAGCCGTGGGTGCCGAACAGCCTCGTCTTGCGCTGCTCCGCCGGGGTGAAGGCGGTCATCGTGAGGGACACCGTGGCGCCGTCGGCGAGCTCCATCGAGACGACCTGGTGGTCGACGACGTCGTTGTCGCAGGCATAGACGCAGCGGCCGTAGGGCCCGGTGCGCAGCGCATCGAGCACCGCCGCCCGGTCGGCCTCCGCGGAGACCACCGACACCGGCCACGGCACCCGCTCGCCGGGCTCCAGCGTCTCCAGCCGGCCCAGGTAGAGCCGCGGCGCGGAGTACGCGCACTCCGGCTCCAGCGAGCAGTCCAGGCAGCGGTCGGCGGCGCCGGCGGGGCGCTGGTCGGCCCGGAAGTGCGCCAGGCCGCCGAACGAGCTGACCCGGCGGACCGGCTGCCCGCCGAGGTACATCAGCCAGTCGATGTCGTGACAGGCCTTCGACAGCAGCATCGGCGACGAGGACGCCGCGCTGCGCCAGTTGCCGCGGACGAAGGAGTGCGCCTGATGCCACCAGCCCACCGGCTCCAGGTGCTGGATGCTCACCAGCCGGCCGATGCGCCCGGCGTCGAGCAACTCCTTGAGCAGCGACGTGTACGGCGTGTATCGCAGCACGTGGCAGACGGCCGCCATGACGCCGGACCGGGTCACCGCCTCGGCGATGCGGCGGGCCTCGGGCTCGGTCGGCGCCATCGGCTTCTCCAGCAACAGGTGGTAGCCCTGGCCGGCGAGCAGGACCGCGGGGTCGGCGTGCAGGGTGTCCTGCGTCGCGACGACGGCGGCGTCGGCCAGCCGGCCGTCATGCTCGCGCAGCCGGGCCCAGTCCTCGAGGGCGCGCTCGGCCGGGATCCCGAACTCGCGGGCGAAGGCGAGCCGCCGCGCCGGGTCGGGCTCGGCCACCGCGGTCACGCGGGCGCGGCCGGTGCGCACGGCGTGCCGGGCATAGCCGGCCCCGCGCTGACCGGCCCCCACCACCAGCAGCTCCACCAGCCCCTCCTTCACGCCACCACCACCTCGGTGCCGGCGCGGCGGATCGCCTCGACGTGGTCGGGGTCCGCGCTCGCGTCGGTCACCAGGACGGCCACGTCGGTGATGGCGCAGATGCCGGCCAGGCAGTTGCGGCCCACCTTGGAGCCGTCGGCGACCACCATCACCCGGTCGGCCCGCCGGATCATCGCCGCGTTGGTGTGCGCCTCGATCTCGTCGTGGGTGGTCAGGCCGCCGCGGGCGCTGATGCCGTCGACGCCGACGACGGCGACCTCCATGTTGAGACCGGACAGCGCCTGATCGGCGATCGGGCCGACCAGCTCGTACGACTGGGTGCGGGACACGCCGCCTGTCATGATCAGCTTGAGTCGCGGGCGCAGGACCAGCTCGGAGGCGATGTTGAGGGCGTTGGTCACCACGGTCAGGTCGACCCGGTCGGCGAGCAGGCGGGCCAGGATGAGCGTGGTGGTGCCGCCGGTGAGGCCGAGCGTCAGCGGGCCGCGCGGCAGCAGCGCCGCCGCGCGCTGGGCGACCAGCGCCTTCTCCTCGCGGTGCTGGCCCCCGCGATAGCGCACCGGCAGCTCGTAGGCCACGTCAACGGCGACGGCGCCGCCGTGCGTGCGCGACAGCAGTCGCTGCTCCTCCAGCACCTGCAGGTCGCGGCGGATCGTGGCCGTGGAGACCTCGAACTCCTCGGCGAGGACGCCCGCGTCGACGGAGCCGTGCCGCGACACGCGCTCGAGGATGGCCGACATGCGGTCGGCCCGGCGCAGCGAACTCTGTGGCAATCCAGGCTCCGATCGGCGGGACTGCGATCGATGATCAAACGCGCAGTGATAGTAGTTCGTTTCCGCGCGAAAAGCCAAAGAACCTTGTGCACTTCTGCGTCGCCTGCCGACAATCCGAAGCATGACTGTGATCACGTTCCTCGGCGCGGGCAGCGTGGTGTTCACCCGCGAACTGCTCGCCGACCTGCTCTCGTTCGACGAGTTGCGCGGGGTGACGCTCGCCCTGCACGACATCGACCCCGAGCGGCTGGAGACCGCCGAGGCGATCGCCCGCCGCACGGCCGACCAGCTCGGCGCGGCCCCCAAGATCACCACCAGCCTCGACCGGCGGGCCGCGCTCGACGGCGCTACCTACGTCATCAACGCCATCCAGGTCGGCATGCACGCGGCGACGGTCCGCGACTTCGAGGTACCGGCCGGCTACGGGCTGCGGCAGACCATCGGCGACACGATCGGCGTCGGCGGCGTCTTCCGCGCCCTGCGCACCTTCCCGGTGCTGGCCGGCATCGCGGCCGACATGCGCGCGGTGTGCCCGGACGCGTGGCTGCTCAACTACACCAACCCGATGGCGATGAACGTCGCCTACCTGGCCGCGATCGCCCCCGAGCTCAACGTCGTGGGCCTGTGCCACTCCGTCTTCTGGACCGTGCACGACCTCTGCGCCCTGATCGGCGTGCCGCTGGACGAGGTCGACTACCGCGCCGCCGGGGTCAACCACCAGGCGTGGCTGCTGCGCTGGGAGCACCGCGGCGAGAACCTGTACCCGCGCCTGGACGCGCGCATCGCCGAGGATCCGCAGCTGCGCCGCCGGGTGCGGATGGACATGTACCGCCGGCTCGGCTACTTCCCGACCGAGACCAGCGAGCACTCCGCCGAGTACGTGCCGTGGTACCTGCACCACGACGACGAGGTGGAGCGGCTGCGGATCCCGGTCGGCGAGTACGTTCGCATCAGCGAGGCCAACCTCGCCGACTACGCCACCACGCGCGCCGCGGTCCTCGCCGGCGAGCCCCTCGACCTGCACCGGGAGGCGACGGAGTACGCGCCGCAGGTCATCCACAGCATGGAGACCGGGACGCTGCGCCGCATCCATGCCAACGTGGCCAACCGGGGGCTGGTCAGCAACCTGCCGGAGGGCTTCGCGGTGGAGGTGCCGTGCGTCGTCGACCGGCTCGGGGTGCGCCCGGAGCGGGTCGGCGCGCTGCCGCCGCAGTGCGCCGCGGTCAATCGCGGGTTCGTCAGCGTGGGCGAGCTGACCGTGCGGGCCATGCTCGACGGCGACCCCCGCCTCGTCCGGCAGGCCGCGATGGTCGACCCGAACACCGCCGCCACGCTGACGGTCGAGCAGATCTGGGTGCTGTGCGACGACCTGACCGAGGCGCACGGCTCCCTGTTGCCCGCACCCCTGCGCACCCGGGTTGCCCTCTGACCCATCGGCCGATGATCGGCGAGAAAACGCGCAATCCAGAATGTTCACTTGCGCAGCGTGGCTTGTGCATCGTGCGCGAACGCGCATAGCGTTCGCGCATGAACGACACTGCGCTCGAAATCGCCACGCAGCCGGCCGTGTGGGCCAGCGGGATCGCGCTGGCCGAGGAGGCCCGCGCCGCCCTCGCCGCACCCGGCGCGCGGACGCTCATCCTGGGCTGCGGCACCTCCTGGTTCGTGGCCCAGAGCCTGGCCGAGCTGCGGGAGGCGGCCGGCCTCGGCGAGACCGACGCCGCATGCGCGTCGGAGTTCGTGCCGCGCCGGCGGTACGACCGGGTCGTGGCCATCACGCGCTCGGGCACGTCGACCGAGGTGCTCGAGGCGCTGCGCAAACTGCCGGCCGGGGTGCACCGGGTGGCGGTCACCGCCGTCGACGGCGAGCCGGTCGACGACCTCGTCGACACCCGCGTCCTGCTCGGCTTCGCCGACGAGCGCAGCGTCGTGCAGACCCGCTTCCCGACGACGGTGCTCGCGATGGCCCGCGCGGCGTTCGGCGAGGACCTCGGCCACCTCGCCGCCGACGGCGCGGCGGCGCTGGCCGCACCGCTGCCGGCCGACCCGGCCGGGATCGAGCACCTCGTGTTCCTCGGCACCGGCTGGACCATCGGGCTGGCCCACGAGGCCGCGCTCAAGGTGCGCGAGGCGGCGCAGGCCTGGTCCGAGTCGTACCCCGCGATGGACTACCGCCACGGCCCGGTCGCCGTCGCCGGCCCGCGCAGCCTGGTCTGGTCGTTCGGCGCGGTGCCGGCGTCGCTCGACGACGCCGTGCTCGCCGCCGGCGCGCTGCCCTACCGCGACGGCCTCGACCCGCTCGCCCAATTGGTCCTCGCCCAGCGCTTCGCCGTCGCGCTCGCCGCGCAGCGGGGCCTCGACCCCGACAACCCCCGCCTGCTGACCCGGTCGGTTGTGCTCGCCGACCCGCTCGCCTGAGCGCCGCACGCCGCCCGCCGATCCGCCCGTGCCCCCGCCCGGCACCCGACAGCCCTCGGCAACCCCCAGTGAAGAGGTGCACCGATGAAGACGATCCCCACCCGAGGTAATCGACGGACCAGGCTGCTCGCCGGGGTCACCGGCGCCGCCCTGCTGCTCGGCGCGTGCGGCGGCGGCGCCAAGACCGACGACGGCAAGGACGCGGCCGAGGGCTACGACCCGGCCGCCCAGGTGACCATCACCTGGTGGACCGGGCAGACCACCGACGCGGAGAAGGCGGCGGAGGATCTCGCGGCCGAGTACTCCAAGGCGCACCCCAACGTCACGATCAAGACCTCGGCCGGCGCCTCGACCACCGACGACCTGCTCACCAAGCTGTCGGCCGGGTTCACCGGCGGCAGCTACCCGGATATCTCCTACGCCTTCGGCAGCTGGGCCGGCGAGCTGGCCACCAGCGGCAAGACCCAGAACCTCGCGACCTACGTCGCCGACCCGTCGTTCGGCTGGCAGGAGATCCCCGAGGCGGCCCGGGACACCGCCACCTACGAGGGCAAGGTCATCGGGGTGCCGGCGCTGGTCGACAACCTCGCGCTGATCTACAACAAGAAGCTCTTCGACGACGCCGGGGTGGCCTACCCGACCGACCAGTGGTCGTGGGAGGACTACCGGACGGCGGCCAAGAAGCTCACGAACCCCGCGAAGAACGTGTACGGCTCGGCGTACTCCGTGTCGGGCAGCGAGGACACCACCTGGCACCTCTGGCCGATGCTGTGGCAGCGCGGCGGGAAGATCCTCGACGGCAGGAAGCCGGCGTTCAACTCCGACGCCGGGGTCGCCGCGCTCGAGCTGCTGCGCGCGATGGCGGTCGACGACAAGTCGATGTACCTCGACCAGACCGACGAGAAGTACGGACCGCTCTTCAACGACGGCCACATCGCCATGATGATGTCCGGCCCGTGGGCGCTGCTGGACCTCAAGGAGGCCGGGCTCGACTACGGCGTCGCGCAGCTGCCCGGCTACAACGGCGACCACCAGACCGTCTCCGGGCCCGACCTGTGGGTGCTGTTCGACCACGGCGACGCCAACCGCGCCGGCGCCTCGCGCGACTTCATCAAGTGGCTGACCAGCAAGGAGACCGACGCGAAGTGGAACCTCGCGATCGGCAACCTCCCGCTGCGCTCCAGCGAGCAGGGCACGCCCGAGTTCGCCGCGTACGTCAAGGAGTACCCCGGCGGCCAGAAGTTCTTCGACAACCTGGCCAACGCCAAGCAGGCCCGCCCGACCCTGGCCGGCTACGAGGAGATGTCGCGCAACGTCGGCGACGCCATCTCGAAGGTGCTGCAGGGCGCGGCGAAGCCGAAGGAGGCGCTCGACGAGGCGGCCAAGAAGTCGGCCGGGGCGCTCGAGTGACGCTGACGTTCGCGGTCTCCGCCCGCACGGTCGCCAAACGCCAGGCCTCCGGGCGGGCCGTCCGGCGGACGCTCACCGGCTGGGCGTTCGCCGGACCGGCGACCCTCGTCGTGGTCGGGCTGTCGCTGTTCCCGGCCGTGTGGGCGTTCTTCATCTCCCGCACGAAGTGGAACGGCATCGCCGAGCCGCAGGACATCGGCTGGCGCAACTACGAGCGGCTCGCGCAGGACCCCGACCTGGCCGCGGCCGCGCAGCACTCGCTCATGCTGACTGTGCTGTTCGTGCCCGCGTCGATCGTGCTCGGCCTGCTCATCGCGATCGCCCTGAACCAGCGCATCCGGCTGATCGGGTTCTACCGGACCTGCATCTTCGTGCCCTACGTCGCCTCCGCCGCGGCCACCGGCATCCTCGCCGGCTACGTGTTCAACCCCCAGTTCGGCGTGGCGAACGACGTGCTGCGCCGGGTGGGGCTGCCCACCCAGCAGTTCCTCGAGAACCCCCGGCAGGCGCTGCTGGTCGTCTGCGTCATCGCGCTGTGGGGCGAGGTCGGGTTCACCACGGTGGTGTACCTCGCGGCGCTGCAGGACGTGCCGCGGGAGCTGATCGAGGCGGCGACCGTGGACGGCGCCGGCCGGTGGCGGATCCTGCGCAGCGTCACGCTGCCGCAGCTGCGCCCGGTCACGCTGTTCACGACGGTCTGGCAGACCATCACCGCCCTGCAGCTGTTCGACCTCATCTACACCACCACCCGCGGCGGGCCGATGAACAGCACCCAGACTGTCGTCTACTACATCTACGAACTGGCCTTCCAGACCCGGCGGCTGGGCTACGGCGCGGCCGTGGCCTACCTGCTGTTCGCGGTGACGCTGCTGCTCACCGCCGTGGTGATCTGGCGCAGCCGGCGCAGCGGCGAGGAGGCCTTCTGATGACGAGGCGGAAGTGGCTGCCGTTCAGCCCCTGGCACCTGGTGCTCATGCCGACGGCGCTGCTGTTCGTGCTGCCGCTCGTCCACATGGTCCTCACGTCGTTCATGACCAAGCGGGAGATCAACCGGTTCCCGCCCACGCTCGTGCCCAGCGGGCTGCACCTGGACGGCTATCGGCAGCTGTTCGCGCAGTCGCACATCCTGCTGTGGCTGGGCAACACGGTGCTGGTCTCGGCCGTGTCCGTCGTGTCGCACCTGGTGCTGTGCTCGGCCGCCGGCTACGGGTTCGCCCGGCTGCGCTTCGCCGGGCGGGGCGTCGCGTTCGTGGCCGTCATCGCCACCGTGATGATCCCGACCCAGCTCCTGATGATCCCGACGTACCTCATGTTCGCCCGCCTCGGCATCGTCGACACCCTGGCGGCGGCGTTCGTGCCGTGGCTCGCGTCGGCGTTCGGCATCTTCCTGATGCGGCAGTTCTTCCTGAACCTGCCGGTCGAGCTGGAGGAGGCGGCCCGGATCGACGGCTGCGGCGTGCTGCGCACGTTCGTCAGCATCGTGCTGCCGCTGGCCCGCCCGGCGCTGGCCACGCTCGCCGTCTTCACGCTGCTGTCGAGCTGGAACGACCTGCTGTGGCCGCTGGTGGCCATCAGCGACGACCACCGCTACACCCTGCAGGTCGGCCTGGCCAGCTTCCACGGCATGCGGCGCACGGAGTGGTCGCAGCTGATGGCCGGCAACGTGGTCGCGACCATGCCGCTGATCGTGGCGTTCCTGGTGGCGCAGAAGCGGTTCATCGCGACGATGACCTTCAGCGGACTGAAAGGATGACCTCGTCGATCGTGGCCTGGGCCGCGGTGCCCCCCGCGGCGCGGGCGCTCAGCGAGCCGGCCGCCGCGGCCCAGGCGACCGCCTCGGGCACGTCCCGGCCGGCCAGCCGGGCGGCCAGGAAGCCGGCGTTGAAGCTGTCGCCGGCCCCGGTGGTGTCCACCACGTCGACCGGCAGCCCGGGCGCGGCGGCGGCACCGCCGCCCGGCCACCAGGCGCGCCCGCCCCGGGCGCCGTCCTTGAGCACGACCGTGGTCCCGGCGCGGACCAGCCGGGCGGCGGCGGCATCGACGCCGTCCACCGGATCCACACCGGTCACCGCGAACAGCTCGGCCGCGTTGGGCAGGAACACGTCGGTCTCGGCGAGGACCTCGCCGAGCTCCCACCGGCCGGTCGGGTCCCAGTTGGTGTCGAGCGACGTGGTCAGCCCCAGCCGCCGGGCGCGGGCGAACACGCCGGCCAGCCCCGCGTGCAGCCGCGGCTGCAGGAACAGCGATGCCGCGTGCACGTGGCGGGCGCCGGCCAGCAGCGCGTCGGTCACGTCGGCGGGGCGCAGGGCCGGGATGGTGCCGGGCAGCGTCAGGATCGCCCGGTCGCCGGGCGCGGAGAGGATCACGCTGAGCCCGGTCGGCGTGCCGCCCGCGGACCCGGGGGTGATGAGCTCCACCCCGCGCTCGGCGAGGCGCTCGCGGGTGAAGGCGCCGAAGACGTCGGCGCCGACGGCGGCGAGCAGCCCCGTGCGCAGCCCCAGGCGGGCGCAGCCGGCCGCGGTGATCGCGGCCGAGCCGCCCAGCACCAGGTCGGCCGCGTCGAGCAGCTGCTCCTCCTGGCCGAACCGGGGCCGCACGTCGCCGCGCAGCACCAGGTCGGGGTTGGCGTCACCGACCACGAGGACGTCGAATTGCATGGCCGGACACTATCAGCCGCACGTTCGTGCGCACATCCGCGCGTTTCGCACAGAAACAGCCATTGACAGATGTATGTTCGTGCAGTTGAATCCGAGGAAACGGTCGAGCCCAGCCGGTAAGGGATCCCCTCCCGAGTCCGGCACACAGGTCGCCAGGGTGCCGAGCACCCGAGGCGGGGCAGATCCCGAAACCCCTCGGAGTTCTCCCTGTGATTCCCGTCCTGCGCCGCATCGGCGTCCCAGCCATGGCGGTCCTTGCCGTCATCGGCCTCGGCATCGGCACCGCCGATGCCGCCACCTACACCGTGCCCCCGGCGAACGCCAAGTTCGACTACCAGATCGGCGCCGCGTACACGCCGCCGTCCGGGGTCACGGTGGTCAGCCGCGACCGGACCGCCACACCGGCGGCCGGCCTCTACAACATCTGCTACGTCAACGTGTTCCAGACCCAGCCCGACGAGATCTCCTGGTGGCAGACGAACCACGACGACCTGCTGCTGAAGGACGCCTCCGGCAAGTACGTCGTCGACGGCACCTGGGGCGAGAACCTCATCGACGTCTCGACCGCGGCCAAGCGCACGGCGGTGGCGGCGATCGTGAACGGCTGGATCGACGGCTGCGCGAGCAAGGGCTTCAAGGCCGTGGAGCCGGACAACATCGACTCCTACGAGCGCTCGAAGGGCCTGCTCACCATGGCGAACGCGGTCGCGCTGCTGCAGTTGATCGCACCGCACGCGCACGACATGGGGCTGGCCATCGCCCAGAAGAACACGACCGCCCTCGGCACCGCGGGCAAGAACGCGGGCCTCGACTTCGCGATCGCCGAGGAGTGCGGCCGCTACAACGAGTGCGGCGCCTACACCTCGGTCTACGGCAACAACGTCATCGTCATCGAGTACACGAAGAACGCCTTCACCAAGGCGTGCAACGGCTACGGCCCGTCGCTGTCGATCGTGCTGCGCGACGTCAACGTCACGGCACCCGGCAGCCGCACCTACAAGTACGACGCCTGCTGATCCTGCCTGTCCCTGCCGGTGGAGGTGCCGGGTGATCGTGACGGTGACGCTGAACCCGGCCCTCGACCTCACCTACGCCGTGGACGAACTGCGGCCGCACACCACGCACCGGGTGCGCGCCGTGCACGAGCGCCCGGGCGGCAAAGGCCTGAACGTGGCGAGCGTCCTGCACGCGCAGGGCGAGGCGGTCCTGGCGACCGGCCTGCTCGGCAGGGCCACCGGCTCCGCCGTGCAGGCGCTCGTCGACGCGGCCGGGCTGCCGTCGGCGTTCGCGCCGATCGCCGGCGAGACCCGGCGCACGGTGACGATCGCCGACGGCGCCGACGCGACCGGGCTGTGGGAGCCCGGGCCGGTGGTCGGCGGCGCCGAGTGGGACGGGTTCGTGGCGCACTACCGGCGACTGCTCGACGACGCCCGCGTGGTGGCGCTGTCGGGCTCGCTGCCGCGGGGCCTGCCGCCGGACGCGTACGCCATCCTCATCCGAGCGGCACGCGCGCGCGGCGTACCCACCGTGCTCGACACCAGCGGCGAGCCCCTGCGGCTGGGCCTCGCCGCCGGCCCGGACCTGGCCAAGCCCAACGCGGAGGAGCTCGCGACGCTGCTCGGCCCGGGCGCCGGCCCGGCCGCGGTCCGGGGGCTGGTCGCCGCCGGGTGCGGCGCCGTCGTCGTCTCCCGCGGCCCGCGCGGCCTGCTCGCCGTCAGCGGCGCCGGGGCATGGGAGGCGGCGCCGCCCGCGGCCGTGACCGGCAACCCGACCGGGGCCGGGGACGCCTGCGTCGCCGCCTTGGCCCGTGGACTGCGGGACCGGACCCCGTGGCCGGAGCTGCTGGCCGACGCGGTCGCGCTGTCCGCGGCCGCGGTCGCCGCCCCGGTCGCCGGCGCCGTCGACACCGCCCACTACCGCGACCTGCGCGCCCGCATCGCCGTCACCCCAGTACCGCAGACAGAGGAGCACAACCCATGCTGACCCCCACCGGTGAGATCGTCGCGGACGCGCAGCGGCGCGGGGCCGGCGTCGGCGCGTTCAACGTGATCACCGTCGAGCACGCCGAGGCCATCGTGACCGGCGCCGAGGCCGCCGGCTGCGCGGTGATCCTGCAGATCAGCGAGAACGCGGTCCGCTTCCACCACGGCCGGCTCGGCCCGATCGCGGCCGCCGCCCGCGCGGTCGCCGAGCTCGCCGGCGTGCCCGTCGCGCTGCACCTGGACCACGTGGAGAGCGACGAGCTGTTCGACCAGGCCGCGGCCAACGGGTTCGGCTCGGCGATGTACGACGCGTCCCGGCTGGACTACACGGCCAACGTCGCCGCCACGGCCGCCGCCGCCCGCCGCGGACATGCGCAGGGGCTGTGGGTGGAGAGCGAGCTCGGCGAGGTGGGCGGCAAGGACGGCGCCCACGCGCCGGGCGTGCGCACCGACCCGGGCGAGGCGACGGCGTACGTCGCGGCCACCGGCGTCGACGCGCTCGCCGTGGCGGTCGGCTCGTCCCACGCCATGACCAGCCGGGACGCCCGCCTGGACCACGAGCTGATCGGCCGGCTGCGGGCGGCCGTCGCCGTGCCGCTGGTCCTGCACGGCTCCTCCGGCGTCCCCGACGACGAGCTGCGCGCCGCGGTCCACGGCGGGCTGGTGAAGATCAACATCGGCACGGCGCTGAACGTCGCCTTCACCGGCGCCATCCGCCACGCGATCCAGCACGACGCGGGCCTGGTCGACCCACGCAAATACCTGCGGACCGCCCGGCGCGACATGGCCGACACGGTCACGAAGGCGCTGCGCGTACTGACGCCGGCAGCCTGACCGGCCCTAACCGGAGGCCGGGCCGACTGAGAGGACGCGCACGGCCGCGGCGCCCTGGGCGTCGGACTCGGCCAGGTCGACCTCGGCGACGATTGCCCAGTCGCGGTCGCCCTCCGGGTCGTCGAAGATCTGGCGCACGTGCCAGCGGTCCGGCTTCTGCTCGATGACGATCAGGGCCGGGCCGCGCGCGTCGGGGCCGACGCCGAGGGAGTCGTACTCCTCGAAGTACCCCTCGATCGCGTCCTGCCACGCGTCCGCGGTGAACCCGTGCTCGCCGTCGAGCTCGCCCAGCTCGTCGTAGCGGCGCAGCGCGGCGAGCTCCACGCGGCGGAAGAGCGCGTTGCGCACCAGAACCCGGAACGCCCGCAGGTTGCGGGTGACCGCCGGCGGGCGCTCGTCGCGCAGCGCGGGCTGCTCCTCCCCGGGATTGCGCAGCCGCTCCCACTCGTCGATGAGGCTGGAGTCGACCTGCCGGACCAGCTCGCCGAGCCACTCGATGACGTCGGCGAGCTCCTCGGTGCGCGCGTCCTCGGGCACCGTCTGGCGCAGGGCCTTGTAGGCGTCGGCGAGGTAGCGCAGCACGAGCCCTTCGGAGCGCGACAGCCCATAGAACCCGACGTACTCGACGAACGTCATCGCCCGCTCGTACATGTCGCGCACCACGGACTTCGGCGACAGCGCATAGTCGGCGACCCACGGGTGCCCCTGCTTGTACAGGTGGTAGGCGTTGTCGAGCAGGTCGGCGAGCGGCTTCGGGTGGGTGACCGAGTCGAGCAGCTCCAGCCGCTGCTCGTACTCGATGCCCTCGGCCTTCATCGCCGCGACCGCCTCGCCGCGGGCCTTGAACTGCTGCGCGGAGAGCACCTGCCGCGGGTCGTCCAATGTGGACTCGATGACGGAGAGCACGTCGAGGGCGTAGCCGGGCGCCTCCCGGTCGAGCAGCTCGATCGCGGCCAGCGCGAACGGCGACAGGGGCTGGTTGAGCGCGAAGTCCATCTGCAGGTCGACGGTGAGCCGCACCCGGCGGCCCTCCTCGTCGGGTTCGGGAAGCTGTTCCACCACGCCGCCGGCCAGCAGGGCACGGTAGATGGCGATGGCGCGGCGGATCAGCCGGCGCTGCGAGTGGGCGTCCTCGTGGTTCTCGGTGAGCAGGTGCCGCATCGCCGCGAACGCGTCGCCGTGGCGGCTGATCACGTTGAGCAGCATCGCGTGCGACACCTGGAAGCTGGACTTCAGCGGCTCCGGCTCGGCCTCCACCAGGCGGTCGAAGGTGGGCCGGCCCCAGCCGATCGAACCCTCCGGCGGCTTCTTGCGCACGACCTTGCGCCGCTTCTTCGGGTCGTCGCCGGCCTTCGCGAGGGCCCGCTCGTTGTCGATGACGTGCTCGGGCGCCTGCACCACGACGGTGCCGAGGGTGTCGAACCCGGCGCGCCCGGCCCGGCCGGCGATCTGGTGGAACTCCCGGGCGTACAGCAGGCGGGTCTTCTGCCCGTCGTACTTCGACAGCGCCGTGAACAGCACCGTGCGGATCGGCACGTTGATGCCGACGCCGAGGGTGTCGGTGCCGCAGATCACCTTGAGCAGCCCGGCCTGGGCCAGGGTCTCCACCAGCCGCCGGTACTTCGGGAGCATCCCGGCGTGATGCACGCCGATCCCGTGCCGCACGAGGCGCGACAGCGTCTTGCCGAAGCCGGCGGTGAACCGGAAGTTGCCGATGGCCTCGGCGATCATGTCCTTCTCGGCGCGCGTGGACACGTTGACGCTCATCAGCGCCTGCGCCCGCTCCAGCGCCGCGACCTGGGTGAAATGCACGATGTAGACGGGGGCCTGCCGGGTGCTCAGCAGCTCCTCGATCGTCTCGTGCATCGGGTCCATCGAGTACGTGAACATGAGCGGCACCGGCCGCTCGGCGTTCTTCACCACCGCCGTCGGGCGCCCGGTGCGCCGGGTCAGATCCTCCTCGAACCGCGTCACGTCGCCGAGCGTGGCCGACATGAGCACGAACTGGGCCTGCGGCAGCTCGATCAGCGGCACCTGCCAGGCCCAGCCGCGGTCCGGTTCGGCGTAGAAGTGGAACTCGTCCATCACGACGATGCCGACGTCGGCCTGGGCGCCGTCGCGCAGGGCGATGTTGGCCAGGATCTCCGCGGTACAGCAGATGATCGGCGCGTCGGCGTTGACGCTCGCGTCGCCGGTGAGCATGCCGACGTTCTCCGCGCCGAACATCTCCACCAGCGCGAAGAACTTCTCCGACACCAGCGCCTTGATCGGCGCGGTGTAGAACGTGGTCCGGTCGGTCGCCAGGGCCGCGAAGTGCGCGCCGGCGGCGACGAGGCTCTTGCCCGAGCCGGTGGGGGTGTTGAGGATGACGTTCGCCCCGGAGACGATCTCGATCAGCGACTCCTCCTGGTGCGGGTACAGGCTGAGCCCCTGCTCCCCCGCCCACTCGGAGAACGCCTCGAAGACCGCATCGGGATCCCCACCGCGCGGCGCGCGCGAAGCCAGATTCTTCATGCCGGACCCTCCGCTTCGCTCCGCTCGTACATCAGGTCGAAGGCCGGCCGCCCGGCGCGCACGGCGCGCAGCTCGAACTTGGTCACGGGCCGGTGGTCCGGGCGGGGCGCGAAGCCGCCGAAGCGGTTGGTGAGCCCGGGGTCGGCGTCGAGGGTCTCCAGCATCGCCTGGGCGTAGCCGGCGTCGTCGGTGGCACAGTGCAGCAGCCCGCCGGGGCGCAGCCGCTCGCGCAGCAGCGCCACCCGCTCGGGCACGATGAGCCGCCGCTTGTGGTGGCGCGACTTAGGCCACGGGTCGGGGAAGAACACGTGCACGGCGGCGAGGCTCGCCGCCGGGATCTCCTCGCGCAGCAGCTCGATCGCGTCCACCGCGGCGACCCGCAGGTTGGTCAGGCGCTGCCGCTCGATCAGCGCGAGGAGGTTGGCCACGCCGGGAGTGTGCACCTCCACGGCCAGGTAGCGCCGGCCGGGGTCGGCCGCGGCCATCTGCGCGGTGGCCTCCCCCATCCCGGAGCCGATCTCGAGCACGTCGACGGGTTCGCCGGGCACGAACGCGTAGCGCTCGGCGAGGCGCTCGAGGGCGTCGAAGTGCCGGCCGCTGAGCCGCCCGCGGCGCGGGTGATAGGTCCGGACGATCCGGAGCGGACGGTCGACGGTGGTCATGGGGACCCAACCTTACCCGACCACGGGTGCCGCCCGCCCGGCCCATCGTTGCGGTCGGGTGCGGTCATCAGTGCGGTCATCGGCGCGGTCGGGCGCGGTCACCGGCGCAGCGCCTCCTGCGCCGCCTGGACCAGCGCCATCACGTCCTCGCCGGCCGTCGCCGCGGACCAGACCAGCGCGAACGTCAGCCGCGGCGGCGGGCCGGCCAGGGGGACGAACCGGACGTCGGGCCGCCGGACGGTGTCGACGAGCAGCTGCGGTACCGGCAGGGTGCCCCGACCGGCCGCGACCAGGTCCAGCGCGACGGCCGGGTCGTCGACCGGCTCCGGGGCCAGCCGCGCGCCGTCGGGGAGCGGGACGCCGCGGGGCAGCAGCAGCCGCCCGGCCCGGTCGAGGGTGAGCACGGGCGCGGTGGAGAGCCGGTCGGCGGCCGGCAGCGCCAGATGCGTCAGCGGCACCTGAAACCGGGCCGCGCTGGCGAAGCCGGGCGGGAACGGCGCGCTCATCAGCGCCGCTGCGGCCCGGCCGCGGGTCAGCTCGTCGGTCGCGGCCCGCCAGCCGGCCGGGACCAGCTCCAAGTCGACGCCGGGCTTGCGGCCGGCGAGGCGGCGCGCGACCCGGGCGGCGAACCCGCCGGCGAGCGGCGCATAAGCGAGGCGAATCGTCGCCGGGGCGGGCACCGCCAGCCGCGCGGCCTCCGCGGCGAAAACCGCCGCCTGCTCCAGCACCGCCTCCGCGTGCGGCAACAGCGCGGCGCCGGCGTCCGTCGGCGCGACCTCGCGGCTGGTGCGCTCGAACAGGCGCAGGCCCAGCTCGCGCTCCAGCCGGGCGACCGCCTGGCTCACCGCCGGCTGGGACAGGGCCAGGGCCGCGGCGGCCCGTGAGAACGACCGGTGCCGCGCGACCAGCGCGAAACACTCGATGTCCCGCAGGGGCGCCATGGCGACCAGTATCGGCCATTCGGGCCGCTTATCGATCGGGCATTTCCCGCGCCGAGCGGCCACGATCCGCACGTGACCCATGACTTTCCCGCTTCCACCGTGCTCGGGTACCCCCGCATCGGGCCGGACCGTGAGCTGAAACACGCCCTCGAGGCCTACTGGGCGGGCCGGATCGACCGGCCGGCGCTGGAGGAGACCGGCCGTTCGCTGCGCGCCGCGACCTGGCGCCGCCTGCACGAGCTGGGCCTGCGGGAGCCGGGGGCCCTGCCGTCGAACACGTTCTCGCTGTACGACCACGTCCTCGACGCCGCCGTCATGGTCGGCGCGGTCCCGGAGCGCTACCGCGCCGCGCCCGACCCGTACTTCGCGATGGCCCGCGGCGCGGACGGCGTCGCGCCGCTGCGGATGACGAAGTGGTTCGACACCAACTACCACTACATCGTCCCCGAGATCGGGCCGCGCACCGCGCTGCGGGCCGTGCCGGACAAGCCCCTCGCCGAGCTGCGCGAGGCCCGCGAGCTCGGTCACGACACCCGCCCGGTGCTGCTCGGCCCGGTGACGCTGCTCCGGCTGGCGCAGGCGGCGCCGGGCGCCGCACGAGGCGCAGGCGGCTTCGCGCCGCTGGACCGCCTCGACGACCTCCTCGACGTGTACGGCGA
Source organism: Dactylosporangium sp. NPDC048998 (assembly GCF_043197855.1). Lineage (NCBI taxonomy): Bacteria > Bacillati > Actinomycetota > Actinomycetes > Micromonosporales > Micromonosporaceae > Dactylosporangium > Dactylosporangium sp. NPDC048998. The sequence continues at coordinate 806,231 of NZ_JBICTV010000001.1, read as the reverse complement.
GCTGCTGTCGGCCCTCGCCGGCCTCGCCACGTGGGTGCAGCTGGACGAGCCGGTGCTCGTCACCGACGGCGGCTCCCCCGCGGTGCGGCACGCGTACCGCCGCCTCGCTGGCCTCGAGCGACGCCCGAAACTCCTGGTCGCCTCCTACTTCGGCGACGCCGGCGACGCGATCCCGGCGCTCGCGGTGGCGCCGGTGGACGGGGTCGCGGTCGACCTGACCCATGGGGTACCGCGGCATCTGGAGCTGTTCGAGGGCCGCACGGTCGTCGGCGGGGTCGTGTCCGGCCGCGACGTGTGGCGCACCGACCCGGACGCGGCGCGGGCCCTGCTCGCCGCGGCGGGCGCGACCGCGGTCGGCACGAGCTGCTCGCTGCTGCACGTGCCGTACACGCTGCGTGGCGAGCAGGGCCTGCCGTCCGGCGTCGCGTCTCGCCTCGCGTTCGCGGAGGAGAAGGTCGCCGAGGTCGTCGCGCTGGCCGGGCTGGGGCCGAAGGCCGGGCCTCTCCCGGTGGCCCTGCCGTCGCGGACCGACGGGCCGGTGCGGACCGAGTCGCGTGGCGCATACGAGGCCCGCGCGGCGGCGCAGCGCGACCTCGGGCTGCCCGCCCTGCCGGTGACCACGATCGGCTCGTTCCCGCAGACCGGCGAGCTGCGCGCGGCCCGGTCGGCGGTGGCCGCGGGCCGGCTGGCGGCGGCCGAGTACGAGGCGCGCATCGAGGCCGAGATCGCCCGGGTGATCGGCGAGCAGGAGCGGCTCGGCCTGGACGTGCTCGTGCACGGCGAGCCGGAGCGCAACGACATGGTGCAGTACTTCGCCGAGCACCTCGACGGCTTCGCGGTGACCCGCAACGGGTGGGTCCAGTCGTACGGTTCGCGGTGCACCCGCCCGCCGATCCTGTACGGCGACGTCAGCCGGCCCGCGCCGATCACGGTCCGCTGGGCGGCCTACGCCCAGTCGCTGACGCGGCGCCCGGTGAAGGGCATGCTCACCGGCCCGGTGACGATCGTGGCGTGGTCGTTCGTGCGCGCCGACTTGCCGCTGCGCGACGTGACCCTGCAGGTCGCCGACGCGATCCGGGAGGAGGTCGCCGACCTGGAGGCGGCCGGCATCCGCATCATCCAGGTCGACGAGCCGGCATTGCGTGAGCTGCTGCCGCTGCGGCGGGAGGAGCGCGCGGAATACCTGGCGTGGGCGGTCGCCGCGTACCGCCGGGCCACCTCCGGCGCCGCGGACGCCACCCAGATCCACACCCACCTGTGCTACAGCGACGCCGGCGAGGTGCTGGAGGCGATCGACGCCCTCGACGCGGACGTGACGAGCATCGAGGCGGCCCGGTCTGGGTTCGCGATCGGAGCGTTCGGCCGCGGGATCGGCCCCGGCGTGTACGACATCCACTCCCCCCGCATCCCGGACCGGGAGGAGATCGCGGCCCGGCTGCGGGCGGCGCTGCGGACGATCCCCCCGTCGCGGCTGTGGGTGAACCCGGATTGCGGCCTGAAGACCCGCACGTACGACGAGGTCCGCGCGGCCCTGACCAACGTGGTGGCGGCCACCCGGGCCGTCCGCGAGTCCGTATCGTGAGGATATATCGTATCCTCCCCGCGCCGCCTCGGCGAGACCGACCCGAACGAGCGGCGGCCCGCCGGCCGTGAGGGGCCGGCGGGCCGCCGCAAAAGAACTCAGAAGCCGAACGACGAGACCAGGATCGCGCGGCCGAGGGTGTGGGCGGTCAGGTTGAAGCCGACCACGTTCGCCGACGAGTCGGCGTCGACGCCTAGGGAGTCGGTGTCCAGGGCGTGCACCACGAAGAAGTACCGGTGCGGCGCGTCTTGCGGCGGGGGCGCGGCGCCGCCGAAGTCGCGGGTGCCGTAGTCGTTGCGCGCGTGGATCGCCTCGTCCGGCATGCCGTCCTTGTCGCCGGTGCCGGCGCCCGTGGGCAGCTCGGTGACGCTCGCGGGCAGGTCGTAGACGATCCAGTGCCAGAACCCGCCGCCCGTCGGGGCGTCCGGGTCGTAGCAGGTCACGGCGAAGCTCTTGGTCCCGGCCGGGAAGCCCGACCAGGACAGGTGCGGGGAGGTGTTGCCGCGCGCGTAGACCTGGGCGTCGGGCAGCGTGCCCCCGTCGGTCAGGTCCTCGCTGGTCAAACTGAACGCCGGCACCGCGGGCAGGAAGTCGTACGGCGACGGCGGGCGCGGACGGTCGGTCATGCGCAATCTCCTTGCGAGGTGGCTACAGCTGTCTACCGGGAATCCTCTTACCCAACGACCGGCCGTCTCAAGTGAGGCGGTTGACCGCGAGTCCGAGCAACCACACCAGGTACGGCTGATGCACCGCCCCCGCGGCGCGCTGCTCGATGCGCACCACCGTCCGCCCGCGCCGGGCTGCGGCCCACTGGCCGGACGCGAAGGCCTCGTCGCCGACGCCGGGGACCGCCATGCCGCCGCGGTGGGCCCGGAACGCCAGCTCCGCCGCGATGCCGGTGGCCACCAGGATGAGCAGCGTCGAGCCGTCCGCCGCCCGGAACTCCGCCATACTCATCGGGCCGACCGCGACCCCGTGATCCGCGCCGCCGACCAGTGAGACCGGCTGGCCGAGGACCCGCCCCACCTCCTCGGCGGTGACGAGATCCCCCGGCGCGACCCGGGCCGGGCGCACCGCCGTGGCCAGGGCGGGCGCCCCGGCGTTCATCGCCCGCTGGATGAGCTGGTCGGTGTTCTCGTCGCCGAAGCTCTGCGACCGTGACCGCGCGCTGGACTCGACCCGCAGTTCAAGGACCCGCCGGGTCCAGCGCCGCGCGGTCAGCGTCACCACGTCGCCGGGTGAGGCGCGGCCGATGATCTCGGACGGGCAGGCCCAGGCGACCGTACGGTCGGAGGCGCCGGAGTCGACCGCGAGGTAGTGCAGCCAGGGGATGGACGGGCTGTTCTCGCCCTGGCTGCGGGTCTTCCAGGTCTCGGTCCACAGCACCTCGCCGGTCACCGTGACCGGGGTGAACAGGTCGACGAGGGTGGCGATCAGGGTGTACCCGCCGTAGAGCAGCGGCCACAGGATGAGCACCTGGACGGCGAGCGTGATCCAGTCGACGGCCGAGCCGGGCGCGAAGTCGAACGCGATCGCGTTGAACCGCACGACGAACGCGGCGACGGCGAGGCCGGCAAGGGCCTTGAGGATCAGCCGGACCGCCTTCTGGCCGTACCGCGGGAACAGGCTCGGGTAGCTGACCCGCACGCGGTGCCAGGTGCCGCCGAACGAGGACCACACCCGGCGGCGGTTGCCCATGCCGAGGTCGATCACGGCGCTGCACACGCGGGTCGCCCCGACGGCGTCACCGTAGGACAGGTAGCGGTCCCAGACCGTGACGGCCGCGGGCGGCAGGTCGGCGAAGCTCTCCTGGGCGCGCAGAAACGACTTCAGCCCGAGCCAGCGTGCGGCGGCGACGCGCCCCTGCGGCGTGTCGCGCTCGCCGCGGGACTTCCCGGCGAAGACGCCCAGGATGGCCCACACGACCACCACCGCCCCGAGAGCGGCGCGGAAGTCGCCGTCGCCGGTGCGGCGGATGTTGAGTGCGACGGCCAGGCCCACCGCGCAGGCAGGCACGGCGGCAACGACGCTCAGCGCGGTGACGACCGCGGGCGAGAAGCGGCGCTGCGACAGGCCCTGCGAGCGGGCGTCGGCGATGATCGCGGCGTTGAGCCGCCTGGCCCAGCCCTTGGCCTCGGCCTCGTTGCGGAACGTCAGCGCCGTCAGCGGCACCACGCCGCCGATGGCCAGGCCGCGGACCCGCTCGAAGATCATGGTTTCGTACGCGTTGAGCCCCGACGGCCGCTCCTGCCGCACGTGCACCGTCGTCTGCAACGGGTCGTTGCCCGGCTGGCGGAATTCGAGCACCTTGCGGGCCGCCAGGTCGATCAGCGTCGACTCGGCGCCGTCCTCCGTCAGCTCCCAGTGCCCGGTGATCAGGCTGACCACGGCCGGCGACTCGGGGCCGCCGAAGTCCTGGGTCGGCGGCGGCGCGTCGATCGGGCGCGGGTGGGTGATCAGCAGCGCGCCCCAGAACGCGAGCAGCCACACGCCGAGGCCGGCCAGGGCGATGCCGGCCTCGACCAGGAGCGCCGGGTCGATGTTCATCGGCCGCGGGGCCCGTCAGAACCGGACGTTGACGTCGGCGCGCTCGCCCGCGGCGGCCTCGAAGTACGGCCGGGGGTGGAACCCGCCGACGCCGGCGATGATGTTCGTCGGCAGCGTCTGGATCTTCTGGTTGTACGTCTGGATCGCGCTGTTGTAGAACTGCCGCGCGTACGCGATCTTCTCCTCGGTGTTGCCCAGCTCCGCCTGCAGCTGCAGGAAGTTCTGGTTGGCCTTCAGGTCCGGGTACGCCTCCGCCAGGGCGAACAGCCGTCCCAGCGCCTGGGTGAGGAAGCCCTCGGCCTGGGCCTGCTGGGCCGGGCCGCCGGCGGTCGAGCCCGCAGCCGCGTTGCGGGCGGCGACGACAGCCTCCAGGGTGCCGCGCTCGTGCGCGGCGTAGCCCTTGACGGTCTCCACCAGGTTGGGAATCAGCGAGTGGCGGCGCTTGAGCTGCACGTCGATCTGCGCCCATGACGCGTCCACCTGGGTGCGGGCCCTGACCAACGAGTTGTACGTCGCCACGGCCCACGCCACGAGCACAAACACGAGTACGACGACCACGCCGAGCACGATCACAGGAGTCATGGGCGCATCGTGACCGGTGCGAGTTGCCGACCCCCGGCGAGTGTCGCCGATCCGACAGTTCAGGGCAGGCGATACTCCTCCGAACGGCGCGCGGCCAGCCAGGACTCGACGTCGGCGGCGGCGCGCGGCAGCCCGTCGGAGAGGTTGCGGGCGCCGGTCGGGGTCACCAGGACGTCGTCCTCGATGCGCACCGCCAGGCCGCGCAGCTCGGCCGGGACCAGCTCGTCCTCGGGCTGGAAGTACAGGCCCGGCTCGACGGTGAGCACGTATCCGGCCTCGAGGTGGCCCTCGCGGTAGCGCTCCTTGCGCGCGTGCGCGCAGTCGTGTACGTCGAGGCCGAGCATGTGCCCGAACCCGTGCAGGGTCCAGCGCCGGTACAGGATGGCCTCCTTGTCCATCGCCTCGTCGACGCTCACCGGCAGCACGCCGAGGCTCGCGAGGCCCTCGGCGAGCGCGCGCATGCAGGCCTGGTGTACGTCGTCGAACGCCACGCCGGGGCGGATCGTGTCGATGCCGGCCTGCTGGGCGCGGTACACGATCTCGTAGACCTCCCGCTGCAGCGGCGTGAACGTGCCGGAGACGGGCACGGTCCGAGTGACGTCGGCCGTGTAGAGGTTGCGGTTCTCCACGCCCATGTCCATGAGCAGCAGGTCGCCGGGGCGGGTGTGCCCGTCGTTGCGCGTCCAGTGCAGGATCGCGGCGTGGGCGCCGCCGCCGACGATGGAGCCGTAGCCGACGTCGTTGCCGTCGTGGCGGGCGCGCAGCCCGAACACGCCCTCGACGAGCCGCTCGCTGACGGGCCGGTCGGCCGGCAGGGCGCGGGCGGCGTCTTCGAAGCCGCGCACGGTCGCGTCGATCGCGTCCTGCAGCTGCTCCAGCTCCCAGGCGTCCTTGACCAGCCGCAGCTCCGACAGCGTCCAGGCCAGCTCCTGGTCGCGCTCCGGGGCGGCGGCGCGCACCCGCTCGTCGACCGACGGGTCGAAGCCGCGCAGCACCCGGGTGCGCCCCGGCGCGCTGTCGTCCAGCGCCGCGCCGAGCTCGTCCAGGTGCGCGGTGTGCAGCTGCAGCTCGGTGGCCTTCTCCGCCAGGGTGTGCCGGCGGCCGATCCACAGCTCGCCGTGGTTACGGTCGGTGAAGAACTCGTCGGTGTCGCGGGGCGAGCGGGGCCGCACGTAGAGGGTGGCGTCGTGCCCGCCGCCGGTCGGGCGCATGACGAGCACCGCTTCCGGGTCGTGCTCGCCGGTCAGCCACACGTGCTCGGTCCCGGGCCGGAAGGCGTGGTTCGTGTCGTTGGAGCGGACCCGCTCGACGCCCGCCGGGATGATCAACGTCTCACCCGGGAACGCGGCGGACAGCTCGGCGCGGCGCTTGGCGTGGTCGGGAGCCTCGACCCGGGGCGCGACGTCAAGCGTCGTGTCGTGCCAGCCCGTGCGCATGAACGCCCTGAACCGTTCGGGGAATTCGGGGTCGTGCGACTGGCTACCGCCCTGCGCCTGACCTTCTGTTTCCATCGTGACACCGCTCTCATCGCCGCGAATTCGTGCTCCACCTGCGACCGTACCCCGTGCGAGGATGCTTGCCATGGCGGGTCTTCTCACGTTCGTCAGCGCGCGCGGCGGCGCGGCGGCGCACCGGGATGCGATCGCCGACGCGCTCGGGCTGCTGCGCCACCGCGGTCCGGACGAGGAGCGGGTCGTCGCGAACGACGACGTCGTCTTCGGCGCGGAGCGGCTCGCGGTGACCGACCCGTCGGGCGGGCGCCAGCCGCTGTCGTACCCGCCGACGGGCGTCACCGCCGGGCGATACCTCATCGTGCTCGACGGCGCCGTGCACAACGCCGCCGAGCTGCGCGCGGAGCTGGCGGAGGAGCGCAACGCCGAGTTCGCCACCAACAGCGAGGCCGAGGTCATCCTGGCCGCCTACCACCACTGGGGCCCCAGCGCCGTCAACCGGCTGCGCGGCATGTTCGCGTTCGTGATCTGGGACGGCTCGGCCCGCCGCGCGTTCGGCGCCCGCGACCCGTTCGGCGTGAAGCCGCTGTACCAGCTGCAGACCCCCGCCGGCGTCTACCTGGCGAGCGAGAAGAAGGCGCTGCTGCCGTTCGTCGCCGAGCCGGCCGCCGTCGACACGGTGCGGCTGCAGCACTACCTGACGATGCAGTACGTGCCGGAGCCCGCCACCATGCACCCCGAGGTGCGGCGGCTCGGGGCCGGCGAGTCGTTCGTCTACACGCCGGGCGGGCCGCTGGCGAACCGGCGGTACAGCCAGCTGAACTTCCACCCGGCGCCGGTGACCGACGAGGACGCCGTGGTGCGCCGCATCGCCGACGCGCTGCGCGAGAGCGTCCACGCCCACCTGCGCGCCGACGTGCCGGTCGGGGCGTTCCTGTCCAGCGGCATCGACTCGACCGCGATCGTGGCGCTCGCCGCCGAGAAGGACCCGGCCCTGCGCACGTACACCGTCGGCTACGACGCGGTCGGCCCCCAGGCGCAGTACTCCGAGATCGACGTCGCCGAGCAGTCGGCCCGGGCGCTCGGGGTGCCGCTCACCGCGACGGTCGTCACCGCCGCCGACTTCATGCGGGCGCTGCCACGCATCGTGTGGCACCTCGACGACCCGGTCGCCGACCCGGCCCTGGTCCCGCTGTTCTTCCTGGCCGAGCGGGCCGCGCGGGACGTCACCGTCGTGCTCGGCGGCGACGGCGCCGACGAGCTCTTCGGCGGCTACCCGATCTACCGCGAGCCGCTGTCGCTGTCGACGGTGAGCCAGCTGCCCGATTCGATGCAGCGCGGCCTGCGCGCCGTGTCACGGGTCATCCCGCACGGCGTGAAGGGCAAGAGCTTCCTGGAGCGCGGCACCACCCCGATCGAGGAGCGCTACTACGGCAACGCCCGGATCTTCACCGACGAGGAGAAGGCCGCGCTGCTGCGCCACTACGAGCCCGACGTGCGCCACACCGACGTCACCGCGCCGGTGTTCAAGGAGGCCGGGGCGCTCGACGACGTCACCACCATGCAGTACATCGACCTGTACACCTGGCTGCGCGGCGACATCCTGGTCAAGGCCGACCGGATGACGATGGCGCACTCGCTGCAGCTGCGCACCCCGTTCCTGGACCGGGCCGTGTTCGAGGTGGCCGCGGCGCTGCCCAGCGAGCTCAAGGTGCCGCCGCGCTCGCAGGAGACGAAGGCGGCGCTGCGCCGGGCCCTGGCCGGGGTGGTGCCGGAGCCGATCGTGCACCGCAAGAAGCTCGGCTTCCCGGTGCCGATCCGCCCGTGGCTGCGCGGCGAGATGTACGACTGGGCGCACGGCCTGCTCGACTCCTCCGGCGCCGGCGACCTGCTCGACCTCGACGTGATCCGCGGCCTGCTCAGGGCGCACCGCAAGAAAGAGGCCGACCACTCCCGCAAGATCTGGACGGTGCTGGTCTTCTGCGTCTGGCACGCGGTGTTCGTCACGGGCACCATGAGGCCGGGCTATTTCCGTGGTGATCCAGGTGGTGAAACGGGCGCCGAGGCCCGTACCGGGCAGGAGAGCCGCCTCTAGCGTGAGCGGCGATGCTGCTCACGTTCCGCGTCCAGAACTTCCGCTCGGTCCGCGACATCCAGGAGCTCACGCTGCTGGTCACGCCGCCCGACGCCGGCCTCGTGGCGCCCCTCGTCCACGGCCGGGCGGTGCATGTCTCGCCGCTGGCCGGGGTGTTCGGCGCCAACGCGTCGGGCAAGTCGACCGTGCTGCGCGCGCTGGGTACGCTGCGCGCCCTGGCCGCGTCCGGCAGCGACGCCCGCGACGCCGCCCGCCGCTTCGACCCGTTCCGGCTGGACCCGGCGACCCGGCTGCTGCCGACCCGGTTCGAGGCGGAACTGCTCGCCGAGGGGGTGCGCCACGTGTGGGGCTGCGCCTACAAGCAGGGCGAGGTCGTCGGCGAGTGGCTGCACGCGTACGGCCGGGACCGCCGCACGGTCTGGTACGAGCGGGACCGGTCCGGCGTGCGCACCCTGCCGCGGGCCCGGCTGGAGCCGCTCGCCGTCGCGGTGGCCCGCGACCCGTCCACGACCCTGCTGGCGCTGGGCGCCGACGCCGAGCACGCCTGGCTCGCGCCGGTCGCCGCGACCCTGGCGGCGATCACCCCGGTGCGCGTCGCGCCCGGCGCCCGCCTGGTCCACGACCTCGACCACCTCGCCGCCCGGTGGAGCGACCAGCTGACCCTGCTGGTGGCCCGGGCCGGGCTCGGCATCGCCGGCGTCGACACGGGCGGCGGCTCGGTCCGGCTCGTCCACGACGCCCGGACCGGCGCGCACCCGCTCGGCGCCTACGGCGAGTCCGACGGCACCATCGCCTGGCTCGACCTGCTCGCCGCGCTGCTGCCGGCCCTGGAGCGCGGCGGCGTGCTGCTCGTCGACGACCTCGACGCGATCCTGCACCCGAGCCTCGCCGCCGAGGCGCTGCGCCTACTCGGCGACCCGCGGCTCAACCCGGCCCGCGCCCAGCTGGTCTTCGCCGCCCGGGCCGTGCCGCCGACGACCGCCGAGTCGCAGCGGTGGTACGCGGTCAAGTCCGGCGGCGCCACCCGCCTGCTGCGCGAGCCCGGCGGCCCCGGCCTCAGCCCGGGCGAGCTGGCCCGCGAGCTGTGGCTGGCCAAGCGGCGTTCCGCACCGTGATACTGGCCGGATGACTGATTACGGCGTGGTGATCGGTGAGGCGCTGATCGATCTGCTCGAATCGACGTCGGGCGGTGACCTCGTCTACCGGCCCGCCGTCGGCGGCGCCCCGTTCAACGTCGCGGTCGGTATCGCCCGCCTCGGCGCGCCCGTGCACTTCCTCGGCTCGTTCGGCGACGACCCCTTCGGCGTCCGCCTGCTGGAGTTCCTGGACAAGGCCGGCGTCGGTACGGCGGGCACCGTCACCGTCCCCGGCGTGGCCACCACGCTCGCCGTCACCACGTTCCAGGGCCACGAGCCGACGTTCCGCTTCTACGGGTCCCCGCCGTCCTACGGCCTGTTCGACGCCCCCGACGTCGACGAGTCCCTGGTCGCCGGCGCCGGCCTGCTGTACTGCGGCTCGATGTGCCTGCTCGACCCGCCCGTGCTCGCCGCCGCGCGCCGCGCCTGGGCCGTGCGCGGCCCGGGCGGTGGCCCGGTGCGCGTCTTCGACCCCAACGTCCGCCCGGTCGTCGGGCTCAATCCGGACGTCGTCGCCGAGTTCGCCGCCACCGCCGACCTGGTCAAGCTCAGCTCCGCCGACGCGACCGCACTGTGGGGCGACTCCCCCGAGGCCGCCGCCGCCCGCCTGCTCGCGCTCGGCGCCAAGACCGTGATCGTGACCGTCGGCGCGCAGGGCGCCCTCGTCGCCCGGGGTTCCGCGACGGTACTCGTGCCCGCCCCGCGCATCGCCCCGGTCGACGCCACCGGCGCCGGCGACGCCACCATGGCCGGCCTGAGCTGGGGGATCCTCACCCGCGGGGTGCCCGCCGACCTGGGCGGCTGGGCCACCCTGACCCGCGTCGCCGTCCACGTGGCCGGCCTGGTCTGCGAGTCGCCGGGTGGCGCCGTGTCGATGCCGACGGTCGCCGACCTTCGCGCCCGATTCGTAGACTTGGCCGTGTGACGCCCGCGCGGTTCGGCCGTTACGTGACGGCGAGCAAGGCGACGGCCGCGGCGGTCGCCTTGCTCATCGTCGCGCTCCGGGTCGTCTACGAGTTCGGGATCACGGCCGCCGACACCCCGGTCTGGGCCGCCACCGCCCTGCTGATGGCCCCGGTCGTCGTGCTGAGCGCCGCCTTCATCGCCTTCGGCATCGTCTTCCGCCCGATCCACCACCCGCCCCCGGCCGCGCTGCGCGTTCGCGGCGACGCGTTCGTGGTCCCCGGCTCCCCGATCCTGCTGGGCCGGCTCACGATGGGCTGGGCCCTGTTCGGCACCGTGTTCCTGGAGAGCGACGGCACCGTGTCGCCGACCGTCCGCCTGGGCATCAACGCCGGCGCCGCGCTCGTCATCGCCGGCGCCGCCCTGCCGCTGCTGCGCGGCCCGCGGATCGTGGTGAGCCCGGCGGGCCTGAGCATCCGCGCCGGCGGCCGCCGCAAGCTGGGGTGGGACGACCTGGTGCGGGTGCCCACGTCGCCGCTGCCGCTGACGGTCCGCGGCCCGAAGCTGGCGCTGAGCATCCGCCGCCCGGGCCGCGAGGAGCCCGGTTGGCTGCTCGTGCCGCTCGACCTGCTCGCCGTCGAGCCGGTGTTCCTGGGCTCGGTGGTCGAGCACTACGTGGAGCATCCGGAGCGCCGCCCGGCGATCGGCACCCCGGAGGAGTACGCCCGCCTCACCGGCACCGGGTGACGGACAGGAAGATCCTGACCAAGCTGCGCTCTGGTGCGGGTCACGGCCGGGCGTCGGTCAACGCCGTTCGCCGAGCTCGTTGAGCAATTCCGCGGCAAGCTGGGCCACGGTCTGGTCCGCATCGCCCACATGCCGGCGCACGACCGCTACGTCCGCCCGGACCACGGAGGTGCACTCCGCGTCAAGGTCCGCCCGGCCGTACCCGATCTCGGTGTGCGCCGAATCGCCGGTGACCAGGTAAACAAGCAGGTTGAGCAGCCGCGCCCGCGTGTACGCGGGCAACGGGTCACGGTCGAGGGCCACCATCGCCAGCCGCGCCACCGGCACCGCCGCTTCGTACAACAATCCCTGGGACTCGACATCGCCCTCGATGTCCAACCGCCTGGCCGCTTCCTCGCTGGGCTCGGCGAGATACGCGGCGAAGCTCTCCGGCACGTGCCGCGCCCCCCGCGCGCACCCGCAACGCAGCGAAGCCCACGGGAAACGGGCGGCCTCCGCCGCCCACGCCGCCTGCAGGCCAGGCCAGGAAGGCTCCGGCCCCGCCCACCGCCGTGCCCGGGCCGGTTCGACCGCGCCGCCGACCCAGGTGGCAACGACCCCGTCGCCGTCGACGGCGAGAACCTGCCGCGGCTCCATGCCGAACTCGACGGCTCTGACCCAGCCGTTGAGGCCCCTCAGGTCAGCGATCGCCTCGCCGCTACGCCCGCCCCGCACCCGCACGAGCCGGTCCATACCGGCACTGATGAGCCGCTCACCACCGCTGTCGAACCGCAGCGCCAGAACTGGCTCGACGTGCGGCGCGGGCAGCGCCCTGGCAGTACCGTCGGCGGCCCAGTGCCACAACCACACGACACCGTCTCTTCCCCCCACAGCCAGCCGCTCGCCGTCGGGACTGAACGTCACGGCCGCCAGCCACGCCCCGCCCAGCTCGACCGCACGCACCAGCCGCCGGGACTCCACGTCCCACACCTGAACGCGGCCCGTCTGCGAACAGGCCGCGACGAGCGTTCCGTCCGGGTGCCATGCCACCCCACGAATCCCGCTGCCGAAGCCGTCAACGGCCGTCCGGGTCTCGATCCGCGCGATGACCGACGACAAGCCGCCGTCCGCGACACGAATGACACCCGAGACGTCACCCCACGCGACACGATGGCCGTCACCCCGCCACGACACCGCCCGCACAGCCGCCCGGCCGTCGTACAGTGCGACACCGCCGGGCCAAGACCACAGCCCGCCAGTCTCACCGCCCGCCACGAACGCCTCCCCGCCCGGCCGCCACGCCACCGCCGTGACCGGATCCGGCAAGGACAGTTTCACCACCTGAAGACCCGACTCGGTTTCCCACACCGGACAGGTCCGCGAGTCCGTCCCCCCAGCCGCCGTCCGCCCGCCGGAACTCAAACCCACGGCGCCGAACTTCGGGTTCACCGCAGCATCAGTCACACCAACCAGCCATCCAGACGTGTGTTGTACCAGCGGGCCAGCATGCTGACCCGGCCCGTGCCCGTGTCCGTCCACTCCGACCGGTAACCCAGACTGCCCTGCATCCCCGTGGTCGGCCAGCACCCGGCCCAGCGGAGCCTCAAGGGCAAGTCGTTTGCAAGCCGCCCCGTGGATGCTCGGTTCGTGACCGCTTTGCTGTTGGTGCGCCGGGTGCCCCCGGGCCGCTTGGACCTCACCCGTGCGACCGCGCAGCAGTGGAACGACGGCCTCGCCCGCGATGCGACGCTGCAGTGGTGGGAGCTGTTCGATCCGGCCGCCGAAGACGGCCAGCCCGCCGCCGCCCTGGCCGCGGTCCGCCCGGACGACGCCGTCGTACGGCTGGCCGGACTCGCCACGCCGCCCGGCCGGCGCGACCGCGCCGTTCAGGTGCTGCTGGCCCTGGTGGACGCCCTGCGGGCCACCTCCGCTCATACGCTCGAGGCGGCGCCCTCCGGCGAGCTGCTCGGCATCCTGCGCGAGGCGGGTTTCCGCCCGGGCGCGGACGGCCGGGAGGTCGTCGAGCTGTAGCGGCCGTTGACAGGCCCGGTGCATCACGTTTCAGAACTTGGAACAGCCTTGCCTATTTAACAAGACGGACGTACGGTTTTCTTGACACCCCGAACCCCGCGGCTTTGGCCGTCGCGCGCTGGGGAAGACTGGCGTACGGGAAACACGAACTTGACGGAAGAGGAGCACACGCCGTGGCGAGCCTCGACTCCTTCGGAGCAAAGAGCCAGCTGAGCGTCGGTGACGCGAGCTACGAGATTTACCGGATCGGCAAGGTCGAGGGCGCCGGGCGGCTGCCGTACAGCCTGAAGATCCTGCTGGAGAACCTGCTGCGCACGGAGGACGGCGCGAACATCACCGCCGAGCACATCCGCGCACTGGGCGGATGGGACGCCTCGGCCGAGCCCAGCGTGGAGATCCAGTTCACCCCGGCGCGGGTGCTGATGCAGGACTTCACCGGCGTACCGTGCGTGGTCGACCTCGCCACGATGCGCGAGGCGGTCGTGGAGCTCGGCGGCGACCCGAAGCGCGTCAACCCGCTCGCGCCGGCCGAGCTGGTCATCGACCACTCCGTCATCGCCGACCTGTTCGGCCGCCCGGACGCCTTCGAGCGCAACGTCGAGCTGGAGTACGGCCGCAACCGCGAGCGCTACCAGTTCCTGCGCTGGGGCCAGACCGCGTTCAACGAGTTCAAGGTCGTGCCGCCGGGCACCGGCATCGTGCACCAGGTCAACATCGAGTACCTCGCCCGGGTGATCATGGCGCGCGGCGGCCAGGCCTACCTGGACACGGTCGTGGGCACCGACTCGCACACCACGATGGTCAACGGCCTGGGCGTGCTCGGCTGGGGCGTCGGCGGCATCGAGGCCGAGGCCGCGATGCTCGGCCAGCCGGTGTCGATGCTGATCCCGCGGGTCGTGGGCTTCAAGCTCTCCGGCGAGCTGCCGGAGGGCACCACCGCCACCGACCTGGTGCTGGTCATCACCGAGATGCTGCGCAAGCACGGCGTGGTCGGCAAGTTCGTGGAGTTCTACGGGCCGGGCGTGAGCGCGGTGCCGCTGGCCAACCGGGCCACGATCGGCAACATGAGCCCGGAGTACGGCTCGACGGTCGCGATCTTCCCGATCGACGACGAGACCATCAAGTACCTGAGGCTGACCGGCCGCGACGAGGCGCAGGTCGCCCTGGTCGAGGCCTACGCCAAGGAGCAGGGCCTCTGGCACGACCCGGCCGCGGAGCCGGACTACTCCGAGCGCCTCGAGCTCGACCTGAGCTCGATCGAGCCGTCGCTGGCCGGTCCGAAGCGGCCCCAGGACCGGGTGCCGCTCAAGAGCGCGAAACCCCTGTTCCGTTCGGTACTGAAGGACTACGTCGGCGACGGCGTGGAGGGCCCGGCCGACGAGGCCAGCGCCGAGTCGTTCCCGGCCAGCGACCCGCCGGCCAACCACCTGGTCAGCAACGGCGACCGCCCGCACCAGCTGGTCTCGGCGGCCGCCGGGTCGAACGGCCGCCTGTCCAAGCCGGTCCAGGTCGAGGACTACGAGCTCGACCACGGCGCGGTCGTCATCGCCGCGATCACGTCCTGCACCAACACGTCCAACCCGCAGGTCATGATCGGCGCCGCGCTGCTGGCCCGCAACGCCGTGGAGAAGGGCCTGGCCCGCAAGCCGTGGGTGAAGACCACCCTGGCCCCGGGCTCGAAGGTGGTCACCGACTACTACGAGCGGGCCGGCCTCACCCCGTACCTCGACAAGCTCGGCTTCAACCTGGTCGGCTACGGCTGCACCACGTGCATCGGCAACTCCGGCCCGCTGCCGGAGCCGATCAGCGCGGCGGTCAACGAGCACGACCTCACCGTCGTGTCGGTGCTGTCCGGCAACCGCAACTTCGAGGGCCGGATCAACCCGGACGTGAAGATGAACTACCTGGCCTCGCCGCCGCTGGTGGTCGCCTACGCCCTGGCCGGGACGATGGACATCGACCTGACCAGCGACCCGCTGGGCATCGGCTCCGACGGGCAGCCGGTCTACCTGCGCGACATCTGGCCGAACACGAAGGAGATCGAGGACACCATCGCCGCGGCCATCGGCGCCGACCTGTTCTCGACCCGCTACGCCGACGTGTTCGCCGGCGACGAGCAGTGGCGCTCGCTGCCGACCCCGACCGGCGACACCTTCGACTGGGCGGGCGACTCCACCTACGTGCGCAAGCCCCCGTACTTCGAGGGCATGGCCACCCAGCCGGCCCCGGTGAACGACATCGCCGGCGCCCGGGTGCTGGCGAAGCTGGGCGACTCGGTCACCACCGACCACATCTCACCGGCCGGCTCCATCAAGGCCGACTCCCCCGCCGGGAAGTACCTCGCCGGGCACGGCGTGGAGCGCAAGGACTTCAACTCCTACGGCTCCCGGCGCGGCAACCACGAGGTGATGATCCGCGGCACGTTCGCCAACATCCGGCTGCGCAACCAGCTCGCGCCGGGCACCGAGGGCGGCGTGACGGTCAACCACCTCACCGGCGAGCAGACCACCATCTACGACGCCTCGGTCGCATACGCCGAGGCCGGCGTGCCGCTGGTGATCCTGGCCGGCAAGGAGTACGGCTCCGGCTCCTCGCGCGACTGGGCGGCGAAGGGCACCGCGCTGCTGGGCGTGCGGGCCGTGATCGCCGAGTCCTACGAGCGCATCCACCGCTCCAACCTCATCGGCATGGGCGTGCTGCCGCTGCAGTTCCCGCAGGGCGAGTCGGCCGACTCGCTGGGCCTGTCCGGCACGGAGACGTTCACCGTCACCGGGGTCGAGCGGCTCAACGAGGGCTCCACCCCGCGCACGGTGAAGGTGAGCACCGACACCGGCGTCGAGTTCGACGCGGTCGTGCGCATCGACACCCCCGGCGAGGCGGACTACTACCGCCACGGCGGCATCCTGCAGTATGTGCTGCGCAAGATGATCGAGGCGTAACCAACCGCAAGCAAGCGGCGGGCGTCCACAATGGACGCCCGCCGCCGCTATTTGGCGCCGGGAATGGCGAAGCGGTAGACCTTGGCCTGCTCGGTGTCGAGCACGACCAGCGAGTCGCTGCTGATCGACGGGTCCAGCAGGACCGTGCGGATGTCGGCGAAGCCGACGGTCTTGCCGTCAAGGGTCAGCACGTATGCCGCGAACTGGCCGGTGCGCGGCTTGACGGTCTCGATCACCACGTGGTTGCCGTAGCCGGCGTAGACGTTCTGCTGGGTCAGGTCCTGGCCCAGGATCGCCTGGTCGCTGCCGTTCGCCGGGTCGAGCAGGGCCGCGTCGCCGACGGTGGTGAACACGCCGTGGCCGCCGACGAGCTTGCCGTCCAGCACGTACCAGTTCGGCTTCTCGGTGCCCGAGATGACGCCGCCGCGGTCGCGGATCGAGGTCTTGGTCCACTTCGCCTGGCCGTTGGTGGTGTCGATGGCGATCAGCACGTCTTTGCCGGAGGTCTGCTTGCCCGCGACGCAGACGAGCTTCTCGCCGCACGGGCGCAAGTCGTCGACCTCGGTGCCGGCGACCGACTTGTACTCCCAGGCTTTGCTCCAGTCCGACACCTTGTACGCCACGACGTTGCCTTTCGCGTCGGGCTTGAACATCGCCAGGTCGTTGTAGACCAGCCAGGATGCGGCGGTGGAGTTCTTGCTGATGGTGCCGCTGGAACGCTGCTTGCCGGTGTTGAGGTCGATCGTGGCGGCCTTGGTGTCGCTGAGGAGCTGCACGGCGCTGCCGGTGTCGGCGGACAGCGACTCCTGGAACGGCACGTGGCCGGCGAAACTGAGCTGGTAGGTGGGCACGCGCAGGTCGGCCGGGGCGTTGGCGCCCGGCCAGCGCACCGACGGCCTCGCGCCGCGGTCGCCGCCGATGTGGTGGCCGTTGGGGTCGCCGGGGCTGGTCCACTTGGTCGAGCCGTCGGCGAGGTTGACCCGCTCGATCGAGGGCGTCTTCCAGTCGCGGTTCTCGATGATCGCATCGGTGCCGATGTAGATCATGTCGATGCGGCTGCCCCATTCCTTGGTCCACTTGGCGGTGTGGGTGCCGAGGTCGATGACCGCGCGGGACTCCTTCTTGCCATCACCGAGCTTGGCGTCGTCCTCGCCGTCGACGAGCAGCAGGTTGCCCACGACGGTCATGTGGACCTTCGCAGGCTCCATCTGCAGCTGCACGGTCCAGGACTGACTGCCGGTGGTCTCGTAAGCGGCCACCAGCGTGGTGCCGCTGCTGACCTGCGCGGTGTAGATGCTGCCGTTGCCGGCCACGGCGGCGATCGCGCCGTCGGAGCTGAGCTGGATCGGGGTGCCGGCTTGGAGCCCGTCGACCTGGCCCGGCCCCGAGTCGTCGCTGCCACCGGGCAGCCCGTCTCGCACCGCCTGGTACTGGTCGCCGACCCAGCCGAAGAACTTGCTGCCGCCCCATACGCAGGAGCCGATGATCGCCAGCACGACGACGAGCGCGATCCACGGCCCGGTGCGCCGGCGCGGGCGCACCACCGGCGGGGGCGGGCCGTAAGAGGGCGGGGCCATGGCCGGCGCCGCCATCCCGGGCTGGGGCATTCCGGGCGGAGCCATCCCGGGCTGGGGCATCCCGGACGGGGCCGGCGGGCTGACCGGGCGCTGGGGGGACAACGGCGGCCGGCCGCCGGGCTGGACACCGGGCGAGGCGGGCGCGGCCGGGAACGTCGTCGAGGCCAGGCCGGCGGGCGAGCCGTAGGCGCCCGGGGACATGGGCGCGACCGGCACGGCGGAGACGGGGATGCCGCCCGAGGTCGGATACGACGGGCTGGTCGGGCCGGGAGGACCGGAGGAGAAGGCCGAGGGCGAGACGGGCGTGCCGGAGACCGGGCGCGGCGCTGGCGGGGCGGAGAACTGCTGCTGCGCCGGGGCGCCCACGGCGAGCATGCCGCCGTAGGCGACCGGGAGCTCGGGCTGCTCGGGCACGACCGGCGCGACCCCGAACCGGGCGTGCAGGCGGCTGGCCACCAGCGGGATGCGGCTGGAGCCGCCGACGAGGAAGATCCCGGCGAGCTGGCGCACGTCGACCCCGGCGCGCTCCAGCACCCGGCGGGTCTCGTCCACGGCCCGGTCGACGAGCGGGCCGGCGACTCGCTCGAGCTCCTCGCGGGTCAGGTGCAGCGCCTCGTCGGTGCCGGGCAGGTGCACGGGCGCGGAGGCGGCCCGCGACAGCATCTCCTTGGCCGCGCGGACCTCGCTCCACAGCTCCCGCCGGTCGCGGTGGGCGGCGGTGCTGTCCGGGTTGGACAGCCGCTGCCACAGCTCCGGGTTGCGCAGGTGGATCAGCTGGCCCAGGTGCCCGACGAGGGCCGCGTCAATGTCGACGCCGCCGAGGTCGTCGAGGCCGCCGAGGCCGAGCACGCGCAGCCCGTCGAACTCGCGGCGCACCACCGACACGTCCAGGGTGCCGCCGCCGAAGTCGAACACGGCGAGCGACTGCAGCGGGGCGACCTGGTGGCCGAGCACGCGCAGGCAGTAGGTGGCGGCGGCGATCGGCTCGTCGACGAGCACGACCGGGCCGAGGTTGGCCGCGCGGGCGGCCTCCAGCAGCACGCCCCGCCGCTGGCCGCCCCAGTCGGCGGGGCAGGTGAGCACCGTCGAGCCGACCGGGTTGACGCCGGCCTGCAGCGACTCCTCGGCGGCGCGGCGCAGCAGGGAGGCCAGCATCTCCACGACGGTGACCTCGACCTGGCCGAGCAGGACCGAACCCGAGTCGACGCTGCGCTTCGGATACGGCTCGAACCGCTCCGGCGCCAGCTGGGAGAGCCGCTCGGCGTCACGACCCACGGTCAAGCGGCCCTGCTCGTCGGCGTAGATGCCCGACGGCATGACGGGCGAGCCGTCGAACAGCAGCGCCCGGGGCGCCTCCTCGCCGCGGTGCACGACCGCGACAGTGTGGCAGGTGCCCAGATCGATCGCGAGACGATGGGTCGGGGTCGGCCCCACGCGCTCACCTCCAAAGACCCCCGGATGCTACGGCAGCGGTACGACATTTCCGATCGGCGGTTTGGGGTAGACAGGAAACCTGACATTGTCGAGGAGGCAGCCCGATGCGCGCGGTGGTGTTCGAAGAGTTCGGCGATCGTTCGGTATTGCAGGTGCAGGACCGCCCCGACCCGGCACCCGGCCCGGGCCAGGTCCTGGTGCTGGTCGGTGCCAGCGGGGTCAACTACATGGACGTGTACCAGCGCAGCGGCGTCTACCAGGTGCCGCTGCCGGCCGCGCTGGGCAGCGAGGGCGCGGGCACGGTCCTGCGGCTGGGCGACGGCGTGCGGGGCCTCTCGCCCGGCGACCGGGTGGCGTGGACAGGCGTGCCGGGCAGCCACGCCCAGCAGGCGCTCGTGCCGGCCGAGCAGCTCGTGCCGGTGCCGCAGGAGATCTCGACCGAGCAGGCGGCCGCGGTACTGCTGCAGGGGCTCACCGCCCACTACCTCACGCACGACTCCTTCGCGGTGCGCCCCGGCGCCACGGTTCTGGTACACGCCGCGGCCGGGGGCATGGGGCAGCTGCTCACGCGGATCGTCACGCACCTCGGCGGCCGGGTGGTCGCGACCGCCTCGACGCCGGACAAGCGGGCCCTGGCGGAGGCGGCGGGTGCGGTACGCGCGGTGGAGTACTCCGCGGCCCTGGACACGGTGCGCGAGCTGACCGGCGGCGCCGGGGTGGACGCGGTCTACGACGGGGTCGGCGCGGACACCTTCGACACCAGCCTGCAGGCCCTGCGCCCGCGGGGCACCCTGGTGCTCTTCGGCGCGGCCAGCGGGAAGGTCCCGCCGTTCGACCCGCTGCGCCTGATGGCCGGTTCGTATTTCCTCACGCGCCCGACGCTGACCCATTTCATCGCCACCCGGGCGGAATTGCTGGAACGCTCCGAAACGCTGTTCCGATGGGTGGCCGACGGCGTTGTGGACGCCGCCGCCACCGGCCGTTATCCGCTCGACGAGGTCGCCGACGCATACGGCGCGCTGGAGGGGCGCCGTACCACAGGAAAGCTGCTCATTATTCCGTGACGGCGGTCTCAAAAATACGAGCCTGGCCGAATCAGCGAGGTGTACCTGCCTTGAATGGTCTGAGACGGAGGAGGCCCGGCATATCAGCGCTGAGCACCACCCGCCAGACCGGCGAGCCTTGAGCCCACGCGGCCGATGGCGTCGCCCTGTTCGCGGCCGCCGGCAAACCCTCCCCGGCCGGCCGCGCCGCGACGGCCCGCCCGGCCACGAAACCGGGCGGGCCGCCGCCCCCGTCAGCGCACCCCGGCGTCGTGCAGCAGCTCGACGATCAGCGGCTCCGGGTCGATACGCAGCCCCTTGCCGGTGAACCAGCGCGCCACGTTGGTGACGTCGCGGGCCAGGAAGTCGGTGCCGTTCGGGTTGATCACCACGTCGACGATCTGCGGCAGGTCGATGAGCACGAGGCGCTCACCGTCCACCAGCAGGTTGTACGGCGAGAGGTCCCCGTGCGCCAGCCCCGCCCGCGCCAGGATGCGCAGCGCGTCGACGAGCTGCCACCACAGGCTCTCCAGCCCGTCCAGGTCGGGGCGGGTCTGTGCCAGGCGCGGGGCCGCGGTGCCGTCCGGCGCGCCGACGAACTCGAGCATCAGCTCGGTGCCGAGCAGCTGCACCGGGTACGGCACAGCGACGCCGAGCTGCCACAGGCGTGCCAGCGCGGCGAACTCGGCCGCCGCCCACTGGCCGGCGATCGCCTCCCGGCCGAACGCGGTGCGCCCGGCCATGGCGCGGGTGACCCGGCTCGCGCGGACGCGGCGGCCCTCGAGGTACCCGGAGTCGCGGTGGAACATCCGGTGCTCGGCCGCCCGGTACCGCTTGGCGGCGAGCAGCATCCGCCGGTCGGTGCCGGGCACGCCGCGCTCCACGAGATGAACGTCGGCCTCCTTGCCGGTCTTGAGCACGCCACGGTCGACGTCGCGGGCACCGAGGTCGGTGACCACCCAGTCGGGGACGGGCTCGGGGCCATGCTGGACGCCGGGCGAGTCCCAGCTGGTCCACTCGCCCTCACCGGCCTCACCGGCCTCGGCGGACTCGGCGGCCGGCTCCTCGGCGACGTCCCATGCGGTGTCGAAGTCGTGGGAGAGGCGCTTCAGGAAGGTCGGGTCGTCGTCATCGAAGCGACGACGGCGTGGTGAAGCGAAGTTTTGGTCGCGCAACGCGAGTTCTCCTGAGTCGAGAAAGGAAGGATTGATCCGGGCATGCGGAAGCGCGCCGTGACGGCAGCCATGCGAACCAACCCCCTCTCGACTCGAAGTTCACGTCACCATGAGGTACCGGATGAAATGGTGCAACCGAATTATCAGCGCGAGGCCATGACCTCGGCGATCGCGGCGATCACGCCGTCGGCGGTGCGGGTCGGCGCGTAGCGCCGCTCGCTCCACCGGCGGCCCCGGTGCAGCCAGACGCTCCGCACGCCGGCCGCGTCCGCGCCGCCGATATCCGCCTCGGGGCTGTCGCCGATGAGCCAGGCGTCGCCGAGGCGCATCCGGGCCCGCTCCGCGGCGATGGCGAAGATGCGCGGGTTGGGCTTGCGCACCCCGGCCTCCTCGGAGATGACCCAGTCGGCGAGGTACCGATCGAGACCGGTCTTTCTGAGCTTCTCCTCCTGCATGCGCGACTCCCCGTTGGTCACGACCACGGGCACCCAGCCGGAGTCCTCGGCGATGGCGAGCGCGCAGGCGGTCAGCGGGTCGAGCCGGATCCGTTCCATGATCGCGCGGCGGATCTCCTCGACGAGGTCCAGCGCGCTGGACCGCAGGCCGTAGCGCTCCCGCAGCGCCTCGGCGACGTCCCAGGCCGAGCCCATCCCGTCGGCGTCGACGGACAGCAGCCAGTCGATGTCGTACTCGGGTGCGCCGAGCCGCCCGAGGAACTCGCTCGCCCACGCGCGGAACGCCCCGGCCCTGTCAAGCAGGGTGTCGTCCAGGCTGAGCAACAACAGGGGCACGCGGGCAGGGTACGTGACCGGATTGATATCGAACAGATCCTCGTCTTCACCCGGGCGGGCGCTGGCCTCGACAAACCACCGCAAACGTGACCCAAGTACATGCGAGAAACGCGCCCGTAACGCCCCGGTATGCAAACCGTATGTACGGCTTGCATAATCGACCCTGTGCCGAGGGTGAGCCAGGACCAGCTCGACGCGCGCCGGAAGGAGATCCTCACCGGCGCCCGGACCTGTTTTGCCCGCCACGGCTACGAGGGCGCGACCGTGCGGCGGCTCGAGGAGGAGATCGGCCTCTCCCGCGGGGCGATCTTCCACCACTTCCGCGACAAGGACTCACTCTTCCTGGCCGTCGCCGAGGACGACGCCGCCACCATGGTAGCCACCGTCGCCGAGCACGGTCTCGTGCAGGTCATGCGCGACCTGCTCAGCGCGGCCTCCACCGCGGCGTCGGACACCGGCGAGCCCGACGTGACCGGCTGGCTCGGCAGCCAGCTCGAGGTCTCCCGGCGGCTGCGCACCGACCCCGAGTTCGCCAAGCGCTGGGCCGCCCGCTCGGAGGCGGTCGCCGCCGCCACCCGCGAGCGCCTGCAGCGCCAGCTCGAGGCCGGCGTGCTGCGCGCCGACGTGCCGATCGGCATCCTCGCGCAGTTCCTCGAGCTCGCGTACGACGGGCTCGTGCTGCACCTGGCCACCGGCCGGCCCGTGCAGGACCTGGAGGCCGTGCTCAATCTCGTGGAGGCGGCCGTACGGCGGAAGTGAGCCCCGCCGTCCGCCACAAGGTTTCCTCAAGTGTCCAGACGGTGACACGCTGCGCTCGCCACCCACCCCCACACTGAGCGCATGACGACATCGATCGTGGCGGGGCCGGGCGACACCTGGGGGATCCCGGGCCCGCAGTTCCTGTGGCTGTACTTCAGCCTCGCCGCTGTTGCGATCATCGGCGTGATCATCTGGCGGCGCGGGTACACCGCCGGGCCGTCGCTGCGCAGCGCCCGCGACCTCACCGCAACCCAGGCCGCGCTGATCAACGGGGATCGCCGCCTCGCCGTCTACAGTTCCCTCGCCGCGCTGCGCGCCGCCGGCTCCGTCGAGAGCGACAAGCGCGGCTACCTGCGCCAGGCCGCCCACCCCCCGACCGGCGCCACCGAGCTGGACCGGGCCGTGTACGCGATCACCCGCAACGGCATCACCACCACCGGCGTGCAGACGCACCACAGCGTGCGGGAGGTGCTCGAGCGTACCGAGGCCGAACTGGCCCGCGACGGCTGGATCCTCGACGACGAGGCCCGGCGCGCGGTGCGGATGGGCGTCCTGGTCGTCTTCGCCGTCCTCGCGATCGGCATCGCCCGCCTGTTCGCCGGCATCAGCAACGACAAGCCGGTCGGCAACCTCGTCCTGCTGCTCATCCCGGTCGGCATCGCCGCGTTCGCGCTGCTGTCCGTGCCGCGCGTCTCCGGCAACGGCAAGCGGATCCTCGCCAAGATGCGGCGCGAGGCACCACACCTCTCGCCCAGCCAGAAGCCGTCCTGGGCCACGTACGGCCCGCAGGCCGCGGCCCTGAGCGTCGGGCTCTTCGGCGTCGGCGCGTTCTGGCTGGCCGACCCGGCCTTCGCCCAGGAGGCCGAGCTGCAGCGCCACATCGCCCAGACCGGCTTGTCCTCGTCGTCGTACTCCGGCAGCAGCTGCTCCTCGTCGTCCAGCTGCTCCTCGTCCTCCAGCGGCTCGAGCTGCGGCGGTGGTGGCGGCGGCTGCGGTGGCGGCGGCGGATGTGGCGGATGACGGCCTCCGCGTACGGCGTGGGCATCGGCTGGCGCCCCGAGATCGCCGGTTACGTGGCCGGCCTGCCCGGCCTGCGGTTCACCGAGGTCGTCGCCGAGTCGCTGCACACGCACGCGCCCCTGCCCGACGGCCTCGCCGAGCTCGTCGGGCGCGGGGTCCGGGTGATCCCCCACGGCGTCAAGCTCTCCCTCGGCGGCGCCGAGCCGGTCTCCGACGAGCGCGCCGCGCACCTGCACCGCTGCGCCGAGCTGCTCGGCGCCCCGCTCGTCAGTGAGCACATCGCGTTCGTGCGCGCCGGCGACCTGGAGGCGGGTCACCTGCTGCCGGTCCCCCGCACCCGCGAGGCGGTCGACGCGATCGTCGCCAACGTGCGGCGCACGCAGGCGGCGCTCGGCGGGGTGCCGCTCGCCCTGGAGCCGATCGCGGCCCTCTTCGACTGGCCCGACCCGGAGCTGACCGAGGGCCAGTTCCTCACCGAGATCCTCGACCGCACCGGCTGCGGGCTGCTGCTCGACATCGCCAACGTGTACGCCAACGCCCGCAACCGCGGCGAGCCCCCGGCCGCGCTGCTCGACGAGCTGCCGCTGGAGCGCATCGCATACGTCCACGTCGCCGGCGGCGTCCAGCAGGGCGGCTACTACCACGACACGCACACCGACCCGACGCCGCCGGAGGTCCTGGCCCTGGTCAAGGAGCTCTGCGCGCGCACCACCCCGCCGGCGCTCATGCTCGAACGCGACGGCGACTACCCGCCGGCGGCCGACCTGACCGCCGAGCTCAACGCGATCGCCGCTGCGGCGGGCTGGCCGGCGATCACGTGACCCCGCCCCCGGATCTCGCGGCCCGGCAGCGGGCGCTGGTGGCCGCGCTGGTCGCCGGCGGCGAGGTGCCCGCCGGTTTCGATGCCGCGGCGGTACGGGCGACGACCGCCGCCCTCCGTCGCAAACGGGCCGGCGAGGTGGCCGCCCGCTGGCCGTTTCTCGCGGCGTCCTACGGCGACGCGTGGATACCGACGTTCGCCGCGTGGGCCGCGGGCCGCCCGCCGAACGGCTCGCTGCGCGACGGCTGGGACTTCGCGCGCGCGGCCGGCGCCACCCTGCCCGACCTGGCCCGCGAGGAACTGGCCGCGCGCGAGGCGGAGTACGCGTACGACGGCGAGTCCGCCCCCGTCCCCCGCCGTCGCGGCCTCCTGTCCCGCCTCCGCCGCCGCTGACCTACTCCGCGTCCCGCCTCATGTCTGGCAACTGTCAGGATCCAAACGATCCGGGTCGTCTTGTATGCCGCCTTGTATCAGGAGCGCCGGGCCAGCCCTCTTCTCAGCTGAATCGGCGCCGTCCCATGGAGCGGCGGCGCCCGCACGGGGACGGAGCACTCCATGCAGCCAGGCCAGCGCCGGACACCGGGCGCCGGGACCGCCAACGAGCCTGCCGACGAGGCCTGTCCGGCCCGGATACCGCCCGCCGGACCATGAGCGCCGCCGACCACGCCGACGAGGCGCTGCTGGCCGAGCTGCGCCGGGTGGCCGCCCTGGCCGATCCGGTACCGCCCTGCCCACACGACCGCGCGGTGCCCCCGCCCCGGCCGGCCGAGGCGCGCACCGGCACGAACCGACCGGCCCCGGGAGCCTGACGCCCTCCCTGGCACGCCGCTCGACGCCCGATTTGCGCGTTTCGGCGAAGGGTGTCGATTCACGGGTACCACTGCCAACCTTGCCCACCCTCCGTGACGCCCTCGGTACGTAACGTCCGCTTCGATCCCACGGGGGGAACGATGAAACTCGCACTGTGTATCGGGATCAACGACTACCCCGGTACCGAGAACGACCTCTCCGGTTGCCGCAACGACGCCGACGACTGGGCCGCCGCGCTGATCGCCCGCGGCTTCGACACCCGCCGCCTCCTGGACAGCGCCGCGTCGGGCGCCGCGATCCGCGCCGGCATCCGCGACCTGCTGGGCCGGGCGACCGACGGCGATGCGGTCGTCATCACGTACTCCGGCCACGGAACCTGGGTCCCGGACGAGGACGGCGACGAGCCCGACCACCGCGACGAGGCGCTGTGCCCGCACGACATCGCCGAGAACGGCCCGCTGATCGACGACGAACTGCACGAGCTGTTCGCCCTGGCCGCCCCGGGCGTGCGCACGGTACTCATCGCCGACTCCTGCCACTCCGGCACCCTGACCCGGCTCAACCACCCGATCGGCGACCGCCCGGGCCGGGCCCGCTTCCTGCCGCCGTCGACGTTCCTGACCCCGCAGCAGCGCCTGCGCGCCTCGCTGACGACCGGCCCGCGCAAGTCCCGGGACCGGGCCTCGACCACGGTGCTGCTCGCCGGCTGCCGCGACGCCGAGTACTCCTACGACGCCTCCTTCGACGGCCGCCCGAACGGCGCCTTCACGTACGTGGCACTGTCGTCGCTGGCCGCCCTGCCGGAGTCCGCGACGTACCGCGACTGGCTACACGCCATCCGCGGCCGCCTCCCCAGCCAGGACTATCCGCAGACCCCGGCCCTGCAGGCCAGCAAGGCCCAGCTGGCCTGGCCCATCCTGACCTGACGGCGATCACGACCATACCTCGCCAACGGTGCCCGGAAATACCTGGATATTTCCGGGCACCGCGCGACGCCCACGCATTCGAAGCGGCCGCCGTGACAACAGCGAGCCCGATCGGCGGAGCGGCGGGCAGCGCGCGGTGCGGCGGCCGGCGGCGGGCGGCGGAGAAGCCGTTACGGCGTCGGGACCGGGGGGACCGTCGCGGCTGTCGGGACCGGGGAGGCCGGGGAGACCGGCGGGTGGGGCAGTGGGGAGTCGATGACGGCGAACTGGGTGCGGTACAGCTCGGCGTAGAGGCCGCCGGCCGTGACCAGCTCCTCGTGGGTGCCGCGTTCCACGATGCGGCCCGCGTCGACGACCAGGATCTGGTCGGCGTCGCGGATCGTGGAGAGGCGGTGCGCGATCACCAGGGCGGTGCGGCCGGTCAGGGCCTCGGACAGGGCGCGCTGCACGGCGGCCTCCGACTCGGAGTCCAGGTGGGCGGTGGCCTCGTCGAGGATGACGATCGACGGCGCCTTGAGCAACAGCCGGGCGATCGCGATCCGCTGCTTCTCGCCGCCCGAGAAACGGTACCCGCGCTCCCCCACGACCGTGTCCAGGCCGTCGGGCAAGGACTCGACGAGCTCACCGACCTGGGCGCGGCGCAGCGCCGTCCACAGCTCGTCGTCGGTGGCGTCGGGCTTGGCGTATCGCAGGTTTTCCGCGATCGTCTCGTGGAACAGGTGCGAGTCCTGCGTGACGACGCCGATGGTGTCGCGCAGCGACTGCAGGGTCGCGTCGCGCACGTCGACGCCGCCGACGAGGACCGCGCCCGAGGTCGCGTCGTAGACGCGCGGCAGGAGCATCGCGGTCGTGGACTTGCCGGCGCCGGACGGGCCGACGAGGGCGACCATCTGGCCGGGCGCGACGGAGAACGTGACGCCGCGCAGCACCTCCTCGGTGACGGTGCGGTCGAGGCCGGCGACGTCCTCGAGCGAGGCCAGCGAGACCTCCGCGGCGCTGGGGTAGCGGAAGTGCACGTCACGAAACTCGACGGTGGCCGCGCCCTTGGGCACCTCGCGCGCGTCGGGGCGCTCGGCGATCGACGGGGCGAGGTCGAGGACCTCGAAGACGCGCTCGAAGCTCACCAGCGCGCTCATCACGTCGACGCGCACGTTGGACAGGGCGGTGAGCGGCCCGTAGAGCCGGGTGAGCAGCAGGGCCAGGGCGACGACCGTGCCGGCGGTGAGGCTGCCGCGCACGGCGAGCCAGCCGCCCAGGCCGTAGGTGAGCGCCTGGGCGAGCGAGGCGACCAGCAGCATGCTGACGAAGAAGACGCGGCTGAACATCGCGGTCTGGATGCCGATGTCGCGGACCCGACCGGCCCGCTCGGCGAAGCGCGCGGCCTCGTCGTCGGGGCGGCCGAAGAGCTTGACGAGCAGGGCGCCGGCGACGCCGAAGCGCTCGGTCATGGTGGCGTTCATCTTCGCGTCGAGCTGGTACGCCTCCCGGGTGATGGCGGCCAGTCGCCGGCCGACGCGCCGGGCGGGCAGGATGAACAGGGGCAGCATCACGAGCGACAGCAGGGTGATCTGCCACGACAGGGTGAGCATCACCGCGGCGGTGAGCACCAGCTGGATGACGTTGCTGACCACGCCGGACAGGGTCGAGGTGAACGCGCGCTGCGCGCCCTGCACGTCGTTGTTGAGCCGGCTGACCAGCGCCCCGGTCTGGGTGCGGGTGAAGAACTGCAGCGGCATGCGCTGGACGTGGTCGTACACGAGCCGGCGCAGCGCCAGAATGATGCCCTCGCCGATGCGCGCCGAATACCACCGCTGGACCAGCGACAGCAGCGCGTCGACGATGGCGAGGCCGCCGATGAGCAGCGCGATCCGCACGACCGCCGTGCCGGCTTCAGGTCCGCCGGCATTGATCTTGTTGACGACGTCGCCGGCGAGGTAGGGCGTGGCGACCCCGATCGCGGCCCCGAACACGACCGTGACCAGGAAGACCGTGATGTCGCGCCGGTAGGGCCGGGCGAAGCGCATGATCCGGCGGGTGGTGTCCCGCCCGAGCCGCTTCCCGGCGAGCTCGTCGGCCTTGCGCAGGGCACGCAAGGTCTCCCAACCCGCCATGCCGCTCATGGGCGAGGACATCCCACACACCTCCGGAAGCCAGCACTACCTGCCGGGCTCAGTGTGCCCGGCAGGTACGACAACTTTTCGGGGGCGGCGCAGCTTCCCGATGGCGGGTAGGCCCTTGGACCTACTCCCCCAGTCCCGACAGGTCCGCGATCCGGCGCAGCTGCGCGGCGCGCTCCGCGGCCTCCTGCTGCGCGAACGTGTGCGCCGCGGCCTGCCCGATCAGGGCCTTGATCTCGATCACCGCGTCGCGCGGGCCGGCGAGCACGGCCGCCGCGAGGTCCCGGGCGGCGGCGTCGAGCTCCTCACGCCGTACCACGACATTGGCCAGGCCGATCTGTGCGGCCTCGGCGGCCTGCACGCGCCGGCCGGTGACGCACAACTCGAGCGCCCGGGCGTAGCCGACCAGCTCGACCAGCCGCTTGGTGCCGCCGAGGTCGGGCACGAGCCCGAGCTTGATCTCGGCCATGCTGAACGAGACGTCCTCGGCCACGACCCGGAAGTCGCAGGCCAGGGCCAGCTGAAAGCCGGCGCCGATCGCGTGCCCCTGCACGGCGGCGACGGAGATGAGCGACGGCCGGCGCAGCCAGGAGAAGGCCTCCTGGAATGCGGCGATCTGCGCGTCGCCGTCGGGCGAGGTCGCGAGTGAGCCGAGGTTCTTCGCCGCGGCCGTGGTGTCGAGACCGGAGGAGAAGGCCCGCCCCTCGCCGCGCACGATGACCACGCGCACGTCGCCCGGCAGCGACCGCCCGAACTCACGCAGGCCCGCCCAGAGTTCGGGGGTCTGCGCGTTGAGGACCTGGGGCCGGCACAACGTCACCGTCGCGACCGGCCCGTCGAGGTCGAATCGCGCCTCTCCCGGAGAGGGATCGGCGCTTGCCGAGGAGATGTTGGCGTTCACGCCTTCTTGCGGCGCCGGGCGCCGCCACGCTGACGAAGCTGAACGCCGGATTCGGTCAGCACTCGGTGCACGAATCCATAGGAACGGCCGGTGGAAGCGGCGAGCGCGCGGATACTCTCACCGTTCGTGTACCGCTTCACGAGGTCCTTCGCCAGCGTCTGCCTTTCGGCGCCGACGATCCGGCGACCCTTCTCGGTGCTGGTGGTGGCGGTGGCTGCCATGCTGATCCCTCACGTCCCAGACAGAGCGGTTGGTGCGGTCCCACCTATTAGACCGCCTCGAACGATCATGCGCTAGATATCGACAGAACGCCAACCGACACGCAGAGCATTGTCGCCTACCCGATACCGTGATGCGCCGTGATGAGCGAACCGCCCACCGACCGACCACGGACTACACACCGTGAGCGCCGCGATGCGCTGTGTTGGCTCCTGCTTGCCGTCTTCGGCCTCGCGCTCACCGCGCTCGCGGTGCAGCTGGATGCCCGTCTGGGCACCGCGAGCGCCCCCTTCCTCGGCAGGTACAAGATCAGGGTCGGTGCGGGGTCCATCCTGGCGCCCGCCGTCGCCGCCGCGACGCTCTGGCTGGCCGCAACGGGCCGGTTCACCCGGCTGAGGTGGCCCAAAATTCAGCTATTCGGGTACGCGGCCGGCCTGGCGTGGGCTATTGCTTTGGCGCTTGTCGATGGCTGGTCGGGCCTTACGAAAGCCCTCGGTTCGCCGGAGGAATACCTGGGTGACGTAAGGCAGGTGGGTGACGAGCCACTGGCATACCTCAGACATTTCACGGCGGGCGCGGCGGGCCACTCGGTAGCCTCCCGCGGCCATCCGCCGGGCCCCGTGCTCTTTTTGTGGGCGCTGCAGCGAATCGGCGTGACCGACCACATTGTCCTCGGATTCCTGATCACCGCGGTATCGGTGCTGACGATTCCGTTGGTGCTCGCCGCGGTGCGCGACTCGGTCGGCGAGGAGGCCGCGCGACGGTACCTTCCGGTGCTCGTGCTCGCCCCTTACGCGATCTGGACCGCGGTCAGCCTCGACGGCCTCGTGGCGCTCCTCGGCGCGGCCGCGATCGTCTCCGGGCTGCGCGCGAGCCGCCGCCGGGTGCGCGGCTGGGCGGCCACCGGCTGGGGGGTGCTGGCCGGCCTGCTGGTCGGCGTGGCCTCGCTGTTCTCCTACTCCGCGCCGTGGCTCGGGCTCTCGCTCGTGTGCGTGTACTTCGCCCGCCGGCGCGCCTCGCTCAACGTGCTCAGCGGCGTGGGAGCGCTGCTGCCGGTGCTGGGCGCGCAGCTGCTCGGCTTCGGGTGGGCGGACGGCCTGGTGGCGGCGGAGACGGACTACGCGAGCCGGGTGGCGCCGTACCGCTCGGTGCTGTGGTGGAGCGCGATCAGCGTGGTCGTGCTGCTGCTGGCGGCGGGCCCGCCGCTGGTGGCCAGCGCCCGGAAGGTACGCCGCACGGCGATGTGGCCGTTCCTGGTCGGCGCGGGCGCGGCGGTGGTGTTCTCGATCGCGGCCGGCCTGGCCCGCGGCGGCGTCGAGCACGCCTGGCTGCCGTTCTTCCCGTGGCTGACGGTGGCCGCGGTGGCACCGGAGGTGGCCGGTGGCGACCCGCCGCCCGCCCCGCTGCTGCTGGTGGGCATCGGGGCGGTGGCCGCGGTGGTGATCGAGGGCCTGCTCATCACGCCCTGGTAGCGACACATGATGCCGCGGGGGCAGGCGTCAGGCGAGCTCGACGAGCTCCAGGAGGTCGTCGCTCCAGGCGTCCTCCACCCCGTCGGGCAGCAGGATCGCGCGGTCGGGCTTGAGGGCCTGCACCGCGCCCGGGTCGTGGGTGACGAGCACGATCGCGCCAGGGTACCGGGCGATGGCGTCGAGCACCTGCTCGCGGCTGACCGGGTCGAGGTTGTTGGTCGGCTCGTCGAGCAGCAGGACGTTGGCGCCGGAGCAGACCAGGGTGGCCAGCGCCAGCCGGGTCTTCTCGCCGCCGGAGAGCACGCCGGCGGGCTTGTCCACGTCGTCGCCGGTGAAGAGGAACGCGCCGAGGATCTTGCGCAGCTCGGTGTCGTTCTGCTCCGGGGCGGCCGAGCGCATGATCTCCAGGATGGTGCGCTCGACGTCGAGCTGCTCGTGCTCCTGCGCGTAGTAGCCGCGCTGGAGGCCGTGACCGGGGGTGACCTCGCCGGTGTCCGAATCGAGCTCGCCGGCCAGCATGCGCAGCAGGGTGGTCTTGCCGGCACCGTTGAGCCCCAGGATCGCGACGCGGGAGCCGCGGTCGACGGCGACGTTCACGTCCATGAAGATCTCGAGCGAACCGTACGACTTCGACAGCCCGCGCGCGGTCAGCGGGGTCTTGCCGCACGGCTTGGGCTCGGGGAAACGCACCTTGGCGACCTTGTCGGCGGCGCGCACGTCCTCCAGGCCGTCGAGCATGCGCTCGGCCCGGCGGGCCATGTTCTGCGCGGCGATGGTCTTGGTGGCCTTGGCCCGCATCTTGTCGGCCTGGGCGAGCAGGGCGCCGGCCTTCTTCTCGGCGTTGGCGCGCTCCCGCCGCCGGCGCTTCTCGTCGGTCTCGCGCTGCTGCTGGTACAGCTTCCAGCCGACGTTGTAGAAGTCGATGGTCGAGCGGTTGGCGTCGAGATACCACACCTTGTTGACGATCGCGTCGAGCAGGTCGACGTCGTGGGAGATGACGATGAGCCCGCCCTTGTGGCTGGAGAGGAACCCTCGCAGCCACGAGATGCTGTCGGCATCGAGGTGGTTGGTCGGCTCGTCGAGCAGCAGGATGCCGCCGCCGGTGGCGCTCGCGTCGCGGAACAGGATCCGCGCCAGCTCGATGCGGCGCCGCTGGCCGCCGGACATGGTGCCGATGGTCTGGCCAAGGACCCGGTCGGGCAGGCCGAGGTTGGCGCAGATGCGGGCGGCCTCGGCCTCCGCCGCGTAGCCGCCCAGGCCCGCGAACTGGTCCTCGAGCTGCCCGTACCGCCGGATGAGCCGCTCGTCGTCGCCGAGCTTCGACTCCAGGGCCTTCATCTCGGCGTAGATGGTGTCCAGCCCACGCGCGGAGAGCACCCGGTCACGGGCCGTGACCTCGAGGTCGCCGGTGCGCGGGTCCTGTGGCAGGTATCCGACAGGACCGCGCCGCTCGACCTGACCGGCGTGCGGCGTGCCCTCCCCGGCGAGCACCTTGAGGGTCGTGGTCTTGCCGGCGCCGTTGCGCCCGACGAGACCGATGCGGTCCCCGGGCTGCACGCGCAGGTTGATGTCGCTGAGCAGGATGCGCGCGCCCGCGCGCAACTCAAGGCCGGTCGCCGTGATCACAGCAGAAACTCGCTCTCGGGCAGAGGTCGGAACAGGACAGACTCCGGGTGCAGTACCTCGGGTCACTCCCTCTGCGTGATCACGGCGATATTCTACCGTGCGATCCGGGTTGCCCCACCACACGATTACGTCACAAGATCAACGGGTACCTTGCCGCTCAAGCAGACGCCGGTCGATACCAACCCCCGAGGTGTGCGATGCAGTTCAACGACGACGCCGATCTCGACACCAGCCAGGTCAACGACCTGCGCGGATCGAGCGGCGGCGGCGGTGGTGGCGGCTTCGGCGGTTTCGGCGGCCTGGGTGGCATACCGATCCCGATCGGCGGGGGCCGCGCCGGCTGCCTGATCACGATCGTCATCCTCGCGGTCGTGATCTGCGGCGGGTACTTCGGCCGCAACATGCTCGGCGGGGGCGGCGGCAGCGCGAAGCCCAACAACACAAAGATCAACCAGCAGTGCGACAAGTCGAACCC
Organism: Dactylosporangium sp. NPDC048998; assembly: GCF_043197855.1. Taxonomy (NCBI): domain Bacteria; kingdom Bacillati; phylum Actinomycetota; class Actinomycetes; order Micromonosporales; family Micromonosporaceae; genus Dactylosporangium; species Dactylosporangium sp. NPDC048998. The sequence continues at coordinate 773,074 of NZ_JBICTV010000001.1, read as the reverse complement.
GAAGCGCTTCCAGAACGCCGACTGCCGCAACGTGCTGTACATCAACTCCGTGCAGGCTTACTGGAAGACCGAGCTGCCCAAGGCGTTCGGCAAGCAGTACCAGCCGGCGAAGACCAACTTCTTCAGCCGGTCCGTCAACACCGGGTGCGGCGCGGCCGACTCCGGCGTCGGGCCGTTCTACTGCCCGGCGGACAGCCAGGTGTACATCGACCTGACCTTCTACAACGAGCTGTCGAGCCGCTTCGGCGCCCCCGGTGAGTTCGCGGCGCCGTACGTGATCGCCCACGAGTACGGCCACCACGTGCAGAACCTGCTCGGCACCAACGCACAGGCGCGGCAGGGCGCCCAGCAGGGCGCGAACTCCGCGTCGGTGCGCCTGGAGCTGCAGGCCGACTGCTACGCCGGCACGTGGGCCAACCACGCGACCGAGACGAAGGACCCGAAGGGCGACGCGCTGTTCAAGTCCATCACCGACCAGGACATCGCGGAGGCGATACAGGCCGCGGAGGCCATCGGCGACGACACGATCCAGAAGAAGGCCGGCGGCCGGGTCAACCCCGACGGGTTCACGCACGGCACGTCCGCCCAGCGCAAGAAGTGGTTCCTGCAGGGGTACAACACCGGCGACCCGCGGCAGTGCGACACGTTCCACACGAGCAACCTGTGACCGACGCGCTGCTGGAGCGCCTGCGGTCCGCGTTCGGCGCGGCCGCCGACCCGGTGCGCGCCGCGCCGATGAAGGCGTACATGCGCGACCGGTTCGAGTTCCTCGGCATCCCGAGCACCACCCGCCGCGAGCTCACCCGCCAGGTGCTGCGCGGGCTGCCCCGCCCGAGCGAGCGCGACCTCACCGAGGTCGCGCTCGCGTGCTGGGCGCTGCCGGAGCGGGAGTACCAGTACTTCGCCTGCGACCACCTGCGCCGCCACGCCGCGCTGCTCACCCCCGCGTCGCTGCCGGTCGTCACCGCGCTCGTCACGACGAAGTCGTGGTGGGACACGGTCGACATCCTCGCGGCGCACATCGTCGGCCCGATGGTCGCCGCGCACCCGGCGCTGGTGTCCACGATGGACTCCTGGACGGCGCCCGGGACCGACCTGTGGCTGGTGCGCACGGCGATCCTCCATCAGCTGCGGTACCGCGGAAGGACCGACTTTTCCCGCCTGGCGGACTACTGCGCGCGCTGGGCCGGCGAGCGGGACTTCTTCATCCGCAAGGGGATCGGGTGGGCGCTGCGCGAGCACGCGAAGACGGACCCCGGCGCGGTGCGCGACTTCGTGGCCGCGCACCCCGCCCTGTCGCCGCTGTCGGTGCGGGAGGCGCTCAAGAACCTCCCGGAACCAGCAGCAGCACCGCCAGCACCGCGATGACCGTGCTGGACGTCAGCGCCGTCCACAGCCGCCCCCGGGGCCCGGTCAGCAGCCGCCCGAGCAGCGTGCCGCCGCCGGCGAGCAGCAGCTGCCAGCTCGCGGACGCGGCGAACGCGGCGCCGACCCACACGGCCTCGGCCCCGGCGGACAGCCCGTCGTCGGCGCGGCGGCCGAGCACGAGCGCCCCGAAGTACACGATGGTGGCGGGGTTGAGCAGCGTCAGGCCGAGCAGCGCCAGGTAGGCCCCGCCGGGCCGGCCCATCCGGCCGTCGGCCGCACGGGCCGTGGCCGCCTCGCCCCGGTGCCGCAGCGCGTCCCGGGCCGTCTTGGCGGCCAGGCCGAGCAGCACGACGGCGGCGACCCAGCGCAGCGGCCCGGAGATCGGCGCGATGAGCCCGGCGAGCGCCGCGCCCCCGAGCACGGCGACGACGGCGTAGACGCCGTCCGCGGTGGCGACACCGAGCGCCGCGGCCGCCCCGACCCGCCACGAGGTGCGGGCGGCGAGGGTGACGATGAGCGCACCGATCGCGCCGACGGGCACCGCGACGCCATACCCGGCGAGGAGGCCACTGAGGACCACCTCGCCCAGGCCGGCGCTCATGCCTGCTGCTTGGGGCTCGCCTCCGTCACGGCGCCGGGCTGTCGCTTCGAACCCTCGCCGGCGGCGACGGGTTTGGGCAGCGATGGCGCGCGGAGACGACTCATGCCGGGCATGATGCCCGGCACGAGTCGTGGTCCGCCAGCGATTTAGACGTTGAAGCCCAGGGCGCGCAGCTGGTCACGGCCCTCGTCGGTGATCTTGTCCGGGCCCCACGGCGGCAGCCAGACCCAGTTGATGCGGATGTCGGACACCAGGCCGCCGCCCGGGCCGGTGCACAGGGCCTGGCGGGCCTGGTCCTCGATGACGTCGGTCAGCGGGCACGCCGCGGACGTCAGGGTCATGTCCAGCGTCGCGACGTTCTCCTCGTCGACGTGGATGCCGTACACGAGGCCGAGGTCGACGACGTTGATCCCGAGCTCGGGGTCGACGACGTCCTTCATCGCCTCTTCGATGTCGGCGAGCGCCGTGGTCATGGGGTCTCCTCAGCAGATGGTGCAACCGAACCGGCGCGCGCCAGTGCGTCCTTGTACGCCATCCAGGGCAGCAGGGCGCACTTCACGCGGGCCGGATACTTCGCCACGCCGGCGAACGCCACCGCGTCCTCCAACAGTGCCTCGTCCGGCTCGACCTGGCCACGCCCACCCATGAGCTCGGCGAACGCCTCGTGCCGGCGCAGCGACTCGGTGACCGTGGCCCCCTTGAGCAGGTCGTACAGCACGCTCGCGGACGCCTGGCTGATCGAGCAGCCCATGCCCTCGTACGAGATGTCGGCGACGCTGCCGGCCTTGAGCGCCACGCGCAGCGTCACCTCGTCGCCGCAGGTCGGGTTGACGTGGTGCGCCTCGGCGTCGAAGGGCTCGCGCAGGCCGCGGCCGTGCGGGCGCTTGTAGTGGTCCAGGATGATCTCCTGGTACAGCTGGTCGAGCTTCATCAGGCGAAGACCTTCCGCACCCGCTCCACGCCCCGGACCAGAGCGTCGATCTCGTCGGTGGTCGTGTAGAGGTAGAACGACGCGCGGGTCGTGGCCGGCACACCGAAGCGCACGCAGGTCGGGCGGGCGCAGTGGTGCCCGACCCGCACCTGCACGCCTTCGTCGTCCAGGATCTGCCCGACGTCGTGCGGGTGCACACCCTCGACGGTGAACGAGATGGTCGCGCCGCGGTCCACTGTGGACGTCGGGCCGATGATCCGCACGTCCGGGATCGAGCCGAGGGCGTCCAGCGCGTAGGCGGTGAGCTCCTTCTCGTGCGCGACGACGTTGTCCATGCCGACCGCGGTCAGGTAGTCCACGGCCGCGCCGAGTCCGACGGCCTGCGCGATCGGCGGGGTGCCGGCCTCGAAACGGGCCGGCGGCGGCATGAACGTGGTGCCGGTCATCGACACGGTCTCGATCATCGAGCCGCCGCCGAGGAACGGGGGCATGGCGTCGAGCAGCTCAAAGCGGCCCCACAGCGCGCCGATGCCGGTCGGACCGAGCATCTTGTGGCCGGTGAACGCGACGAAGTCGGCGCCGAGCGCGTTGACGTCGACCGGCACGTGCGGCACCGACTGCGAGCCGTCGAGCAGCACCAGCGCGCCCACCTGCCGGGCCTTCGCGACGAGGACGTCGACCGGGTTGATCGTGCCCAGGATGTTGGAGTAGTGCACGACCGACACCAGCTTGGTGCGCGGCGTGATGAGCTCGTCGATGTTCGACAGGTCGAGCCGGCCCTCGTCGGTCAGGCCGAACCAGCGCAGCGTCGCGCCGGTGCGCTGCGCGAGCAGCTGCCACGGCACGATGTTGGAGTGGTGCTCCATCTCGGTGATGACGATCTCGTCGCCGGGACCGAGGCGCAGCCGCGGGTCATCCGCGAGCGTGGTGAAGGCGTGCGCGACGAGGTTGATCGCCTCCGTCGAGTTCTTCGTGAAGACGATCTCGGCCGCGGAGGTCGCCCCGACGAAGCCCGCGATCTTCTCGCGGGCCCCCTCGAAGGCCTCCGTGGACTCGGTACCCAGGGTGTGCACCGACCGCGCCACGTTCGCGTTGTGCCGCTCGTAGTGCTCACGCACCGCGTCGATCACCTGGCGCGGTTTCTGCGCGGTGTTCCCGGAGTCCAGGTAGACCAGCGGGTTGCCGTTGATCGTGCGGTCCAGGATCGGGAAGTCCTTGCGGATCGTCTCCACGTCGAGAGCGTTCAATGTAAGCCCCTAAGCGATGGATGCCGGGCCGGCGCCGGCGAGGTGGCGCTCGTACCCGGTGTTCTCGAGCTCCTCGGCGAGCTCGGGCCCGCCCTCCTCCACGATCCGCCCGCCGACGAACACGTGGACGAAGTCCGGCTTGATGTACCGGAGGATTCGCGTGTAGTGCGTGATCAGCAACAGTCCGGTGTCGCCCTGCTCGCGGACCCGGTTGACGCCCTCGCTGACGACGCGCAGCGCGTCGATGTCCAGGCCGGAGTCGGTCTCGTCGAGCACCGCGATCTTCGGCTTGAGCAGCTCCAGCTGCATGATCTCGTGGCGCTTCTTCTCGCCGCCGGAGAAGCCCTCGTTGACGTTGCGCTGGGCGAACGCCGGGTCCATCTGCAGCTTCTCCATGGCGCCGCGCAGCTCGCCGGCCCAGGTGCGCAGCTTGGGCGCCTGGCCGTCGATAGCCGTCTTCGCGGTGCGCAGGAAGTTGGCCACCGAGACGCCGGGGACCTCGACGGGGTACTGCATGGCGAGGAAGAGCCCGGCGCGGGCGCGCTCGTCGACGCTCATCGCGAGGACGTCCCGGCCGTCGAGGGTCACCGTGCCGCCGGTGACCTCGTACCGCGGGTGCCCGGCGATCGAGTAGGCGAGGGTGGACTTGCCGGAGCCGTTCGGCCCCATGATGGCGTGGGTCTCCCCCGCGCGGACGGTGAGGTCCACGCCGGCGAGGATCGGCTTGAGCTCACCGTCGGGCAGCTTCACCGAGACCTGCAGGTTGCTGATCGAAAGTTCGCTCACTTCGTGACTCCGTTGCTCGGGTTCGGGTCGATGTACACGTCGCCGTCGCGGACCTCGACGGGATAGACCGGGACCGGCTCGGTGGCCGGCAGGCCGGTGGGCTCGCCGGTGCGCAGGTCGAAGCGCGAGCCGTGCAGCCAGCACTCCAGGGTGCAGCCCTCGATCTCGCCCTCCGACAGCGCGACGGAGGCGTGCGAGCACTCGTCGTAGACGGCGTAGAAGTTGTCGTCGTCGGCGTGCACCAGCGCGATCTCGGTCCCGTTGACCGTGACCTGCACAGCCTCGCCCTTTGCCACGTCAGCCGCGGCACAGACTCGGATCATGCTCCGGCTTCCTCCAGCCGCGCCTCGATCGCCGCGCCCAGGCGGTCGCGCAGCTCCTCGACCGGGATCTTGTGCAGCAGCTCGTGGAAGAAGCCGCGCACGACCAGCTTGCGGGCCTGCTCGTCCGGGATGCCCCGGGACATGAGGTAGAACAGCTGCTCGTCGTCGAAGCGGCCGGTGGCGCTGGCGTGCCCGGCCCCGGCGACCTCGCCGGTCTCGATCTCCAGGTTGGGCACCGAGTCGGCGCGCGCCCCGTCGGTCAGGACCAGGTTCCGGTTGATCTCGTACGTGTCGGTGCCCGTGGCCTCGGCCCGGATCAGCACGTCGCCGACCCACACCGTGTGCGCGTCGGCGCCCTGCAGCGCGCCCCGGTAGGCGACATAGCTACGGCAGTCGGGCACCGAGTGGTCGACGAGCAGCCGGTGCTCGAAGTGCTGGCCGGCGTCGGCGAAGTAGAGGCCGTACGCGTCGATCTCGCCGCCGCGGCCGGTGTAGTCGACGCTGGTGTACTGCCGGACCAGGTCGCCGCCGAGCGTCACCTGCACGTGGGTGACCCGCGCGTCGCGGCCCAGCCGGAAGCGCAGGTGCTGCGCCTGCACGGCGTCGGCGTCCCAGTCGGTGACGGTGACCAGCGTGAGCCGGGCGCCGTCGCCGACGAGCACCTCGACGTTGTCGGCCAGGGTGACCGTGCCGACCTGCTCGAGCACGACCGTGGCCTCGGCGAACTGCCCGATCTCCACGACCGTGTGGCCGTAGGCGAGCTCGGCCGTCGAGCCGGCCAGCCGCACCTGGACGGGCGCGTCGAGGACCGCGCCGCGCGGGACCGACACGACCAGCGCCTCCGCGGCGGCGCCGGCGGCGAGCGCGCTGATCCGGTCGAACGGGGTCAGAGCCGAGCCGACACGCGGGTCGCCGCGGTCCGCCATCGTCACCTCGACGCCGTCGGGCAGCTCGCCGGCCAGGACCTTCGGCGCGGTGGCGCCGGGGCCGGAGGTCGCCGACGCCAGGCCGCGCAGGCGCTTGAGCGGCGTGAACCGCCACTCCTCCTCGCGGCCGGTGAGCGCCGGGAAATCGTTGACGTCGAACGAACGGACCTGCTGGGCGCGGGTCTTCGGGGGGACCAGCACCTGGTCACGGGCGGGAGCGCTCATCCGACAGCGCCCTCCATCTGCAGCTCGATGAGCCGGTTGAGCTCCAACGCGTACTCCATGGGCAGTTCCTTGGCGATCGGCTCGATGAAGCCGCGCACGATCATCGCCATCGCCTCGTCCTCGGTGAGGCCGCGCGACATGAGGTAGAACAGCTGGTCGTCGCTGATCTTCGACACGGTCGCCTCGTGCCCCATCGACACGTCGTCCTCGCGGATGTCGACGTAGGGGTAGGTGTCCGAGCGGGAGATCGTGTCCACCAGCAGCGCGTCGCACTTGACGGTGGACTTCGAGTGGTGCGAGCCCTCCAGCACCTGGACGAGGCCGCGGTACGAGGTGCGGCCGCCGGCGCGGGCGATGGACTTCGACACGATCGTCGAGGAGGTGTGCGGCGCGCTGTGCACCATCTTGGCGCCCGCGTCCTGGTGCTGGCCCTCGCCGGCCATCGCGACGCTCAGCACCTCGCCCTTGGCGTACTCGCCGAGCATGTAGACCGACGGGTACTTCATCGTGACCTTGGAGCCGAGGTTGCCGTCGATCCACTCCATGGTCGCGCCCTCCTGGCAGACGGCGCGCTTGGTGACCAGGTTGTACACGTTGGTCGACCAGTTCTGGATGGTCGTGTACCGGCAGCGGGCGTTCTTCTTCACGATGATCTCGACGACCGCGGAGTGCAGCGAGTCGGACGAGTAGATCGGCGCGGTGCAGCCCTCGACGTAGTGCACGTAGGCGCCCTCGTCGACGATGATCAGGGTCCGCTCGAACTGGCCCATGTTCTCGGTGTTGATCCGGAAGTACGCCTGTAGCGGGATCTCCACGTGCACGCCCTTCGGCACGTAGATGAAGCTGCCGCCGGACCAGACCGAGGTGTTGAGCGCGGCGAACTTGTTGTCCCCGACCGGGATCACGGTGCCGAAGTACTCCTTGAAGAGCTCCTCGTGCTCCTTGAGCGCCGTGTCGGTGTCCAGGAAGACGACGCCCTGCTCCTCGAGGTCCTCGCGGATCTTGTGGTAGACGACCTCGGACTCGTACTGCGCGGCGACGCCCGCGATCAGCCGCTGCTTCTCGGCCTCGGGGATGCCCAGCTTGTCGTACGTGTTCTTGATGTCCTGGGGCAGCTCGTCCCAGCTCGCCGCCTGCTTCTCGGTGGAGCGGACGAAGTACTTGATGTTGTCGAAGTCGATGTGCGACAGGTCCGCGCCCCACGCCGGCATAGGCTTGCGGCCGAACAGGCGCAGGCCCTTGAGCCGCAGGTCGAGCATCCACTGCGGCTCGTGCTTCTTCGCCGAGATGTCGCGCACGACTTCCTCGTCGAGGCCCCGGCGCGCCGAGGCCCCTGCCGTGTCGGAGTCGGCCCAGCCGTACTCGTACCGGCCGAGACCGGCAAGCTGATCGGCAGTCGTCATCTCACGATCCTTTGCCTATCGGGACGGGCTCCGGGCTGTACCGGGGCCGGAATGTGGGTGGTGCAGACGCCGTCGCCGTTGGCGATGGTGGCGAGTCGCTGGACGTGCGTGCCGACGAGCCGCGAGATCACCTGGGTCTCGGCCTCGCACAGCTGGGAGAATTCCGCGGCGACGTGGGCCACCGGGCAGTGGTGCTGACACAGCTGCCCGCCGGTGGCGATCGTCGTCGCGCCGGCAGCGTAGCCCTCGGCGGTCAGCGCCCGGGCGAGGGCCTCGGCCCGCGCGAGCGGGTCCGCGCCGGCCTCGGCCATGGCCGCCCGGCAGCGCTCCTCCAGCCCCTCGACCTGCGCGGCGGCGAAGGCGGCGACCTCGGCCGGCCCGCCGTGCTCGGCGATCCAGCGCAGGGCGGCCGTGGCGAGCCCGTCGTAGGTGTGCGGCAGCGTCTCCCGCGCGGCCTCGGTCAGCGTGAACACGCGCGCCGGCCGCCCCCGGCCGCGCCGGCCGCGCTCGGGTCGCTCGCGGCTCTCCACGAGGCCCTCGGCGAGCATGGCGTCGAGGTGGCGGCGCACGCCGGCCGGGCTCAGCCCGAGGGCGAGCCCCAGTTCGGTCGCGGTCGCGGAGCCCTCCTGCAGCAGCAGCTCGGTCACGCGGTCGCGGGTCCGAACGTCCAGCGCGGCCGACGGAGGGCACGTCTCGGCGACGTCATGCGGCACGGGTGCGGACCGCACCTGCGCACGCTGCGCCGCCGCACTGAGCATGGCGTCGGCGTTTTTCACAACACCAACGTTACGTAATTCGCCGAGCACGGGCAAACCACCGCCCGGGTGATCCATCGCACGGAAGGTAACCCTAACCAAACCCACCCACACCGACCCATTGCGACCCTGCGTGAGCAGACCCTCGCGGACGGCGAGACCGAGGAAGATCGATGGCGCCGACAAGTCACGACCCCCGACCGGCCCGAGGGCGATATGTAGCCTCGCGTAATATCGCCGCCGTGAGGCGAATCGTGAGCCGAAACGTGAGCTGGGTGAACGAGTGGCTCGACCGGCCGGCGACGCTGCGCCGCGCCGCGCTCGCGCTGCTCGTGGCCAACATCGGCATCGTGTGCACCGGCGGGCTCGTGCGGCTCACCGGTTCGGGGCTGGGCTGCCCGACCTGGCCGCGGTGCACCGACGAGTCGTACGTGACCACGACCGCGATGGGCTACCACGGCGTCATCGAGTTCGGCAACCGGACGCTCACGTTCGTGCTCAGCGTGTTCGCGCTCGTCGCGCTCGCCGCGGCCTGGCGGCAGCGGGCCCGCTCGCGCGCGGCGCTGCGCGGGGCCGCGTGGGTGCTCGCCGGCATCGCCGCGCAGGGGGTGCTCGGCGGGATCACGGTGCGCATGGCGCTCAACCCGTGGACGGTGGCGGCGCACTTCCTGCTCTCCATGGCGCTCATCGCGGTGGCGTTCCTGTTCTGGAACCGCACCCGCGAGGAGCGCCCCCGCTGGACGGCACCCCGGGCGATGCGCACGGCCGGGGCGGTGATCACGGCGGTGTCAGCCGCGGTGCTGGTGCTCGGGACCGTGGTCACCGGCAGCGGGCCGCACTCGGGCGACACCAAGGCCAGCCGCACCGGCTTCGACCCGGAGGCGATGTCGCAGCTGCACGCCGACGCCGTGTTCGTGCTCGTCGGGCTCTCGGTGGCGGTGTGGTTCGGGCTGCGCGCGCTCGGCGCGCCGCTACGGGTCACCCGGGCGGCGGCGATCCTCGTCGCCGTCGAGCTCGCGCAGGGCGTGGTGGGCTTCGTGCAGTACTTCACCGGCCTGCCCTGGCCCGTCGTGATCCTGCACATGCTGGGCTCCTGCCTGGTCTGGACCGCGACGCTCAACCTCGTGGCCGCGGTGACGCCGGGCCGGGCTCAGGCCGGCTCCGGGGACCGGGACCACTCGCTGGCCAGCACGGCGTAGCGCAGGTCGTCGGTCCACTCCCCCTTCCACCAGCAGCTCTGCAGCTCCAGGCCCTCGCGCCGGAACCCGCAGCGCTCCAGCAGCCGGGCCGAGCGGGCGTTGCGCGCGTCGAGCGAGGCGTGCACCCGGTGCAGCCCGTCGGTCACCAGCAGGTGCGCCACGACCCGCCGGACGGCCTCCGCGGCGTACCCGCGGCCCTGGAACGCCGGCGCGAGCGTGAAGCCGATCTCCGCCTGGCGGCCGGCGTCGTGGCGGTTGACCCCGACGTCGCCGACCAGCGCGCCGTCGTCGCGGCGCTCGACGGCGTACTGGAACCAGCCCTCCGCCCTCGGGTCGCGCCCGGCCAGCCCCTCGACGAACGCGACGGCGGCGTCGAGCGGGAACGGGGCGTCCCAGGACTGATACCGGGCGACGTCCGGGTCCGAGCGATAGGCGGCCAGGGCGGGCGCGTCATCGGCGCGGAACCGGCGCAGCAGCAGCCGTTCGGTCTGCAACAACACGAGCCGACTGTACGGCGAGGGCGCCGGCCAGCGGCCCGACGGTGGCCGCCACGATGAGCCGGACGCCGAGCACGTGCACGTGCTCGGGGTAGCCGAACCACGGCCAGTCCAGGCGATGGTCGCCGAGGGCCCACGTGAGCAGCACGCCCGTGGCGGTGGCGGTGGCCGTGACGCCCCAGAAGAGCGCCGGGCGCCGCGGCACCGGCGGCGGGTCGCCGTGCCACCGGCGCAGCAGGTGGCGCCGGCCGCAGTACCACAGGAAAAGCGGCATCAGCACGAGCGCGGCGCCGTCGCTGGCCTGGCGGATCGGCCACCACGCCGCCACCGGGCCCGGGTGCGTGACGAGGTCCCACAGCAGGTGGCTGACGGCGCCGAGCACGGCGGACAGTGCGGTGACGAGCCAGGGGTGACGGACCCGGCCGAGCACGCCGTACTCGCGCAGCCAGCCGGGCAGGTGCGCGGCGACGACGGGCGCGCCGCGGCGGATCAGCCAGGCGGTCGCCACCGCGCAGGGCAGGCTCCACCACAGCACGGCGGCGAGGGTGTGGCTGTGGATGCGCACGCCGATGCCGTCGAGCGCGTAGGCGTAGTCGGGCGCGCACGCTCCGGTGGCGAGGGCCACCCCGTCGAACCAGCGGGGGCGCCAGAGCTTCAGCGGCAGTACGGCGAGCGGATGCGTCGGCAGCGTGGAAGGCACGGCCCGATGCTGTCAGCGGAACCGGCCCGATCGGGCCTTATCCACCGGATCATCACCAACCTCTCACACGCCAGCATTGCCAAGATGTAAATTCATCTGCACTTTCTAGAGCGCCGGATCAGCGGTGTGCAACCCTTCTGCAATGGGGCACACGGAACCGCTCATCATGCAGATCTACTGCCGCCTGGAGGTTGCGGTCACCGATCCGGAGGCCGTTGCAAAGCTGGCCGGTCAGCAGTTGCGCGAAGCAGACATCGACTGGTCACGGCGGGAGGAGGACCTCGAAGAGGCGGTCCACCAGCTCGAGTCAGACCTGACGCAGGCATTGGCGTGTGTCATTGAACACGATCGCATGATCGAACACCTGCCGGGCGTGGAACCGCGCGGCGGGCTGGCGTTCACGACATTCGGCAAGCCCGATGACCGCTTCCGACCGGGATTCACCGATTTTCTGTAGGTGCTCCGGCGCCGGCCCGCACGGGCCGGCGCCGGATACGCCGGAAGGCGTCCCGCAGTCCCCCGGTCCCCCGCCACCGGCCCGCTCGACGACCGCGCCCTGACCGCCTTCGGGCGAGGCGGTGAACGCCGTGCGGGTGCATGGTGGCCAACCGCCGGGCGGCCCCGAGGCGTCGATCTCAGTATGGTGAACGGCGTGGAGTACGGACGCGTGCGGCTGCGGGCTGCCGGGATCTCGAAACGGTACGGGCGCAGTAGCGTGCTGCGGGGCGTCGACCTCACGGTCCACGCGGGGCAGGTCGCGGCGATCGTCGGGGCGAACGGCGCCGGCAAGTCCACGTTCCTGAAGATCTGCGCCGGCCTGACCAGCCCCGACGAGGGAACGGTCACCGTCGGCGGCACGGTCGGATACTGCCCGCAGCAGGCCGGCCTGTTCCAGTTCCTGCGCCCGGACGAGCACTTCGAGCTCTTCGGGGCCGGCCGGGGCGCGGGACGGGCGGCGTCGCGGCGCGCCGGCCGGCGCATGGCGCGCCAGCTGTCCTGGGACGCGAGCGCGCCGACGACGGCCCGGCACCTGTCGGGCGGCACCCAGCAGAAGCTCAACCTGGTGCTGTCCGCGCTCGGCGACCCCGACCTGATCCTGCTCGACGAGCCGTACCAGGGCTTCGACCGCGGCTCGTACACCGACTTCTGGGAATGGGTCTTCCGCTGGCGGGCCGAGGGGCGCGCGGTCGTCGTCGTGACCCACATGCTCAACGTCCTCGACCGCGTCGACACCGTGCTCGACCTCACCCCGGTGGCGGTGTGAGGTGCGCCGGACGCTGATCGTCGCCGAGATGGTGGCCCGCGACCTGCTGCGCCGCCGCGCCGCCCTGGCCCTGCTGGCCCTCGTGCCGCTCGCCTTCTACCTCGCCCGGCACGACGACAAGGTGGGCCAGTCGATCCGCTTCGCGAGCCTCGGGCTGGCCTTCGCGGTGTGCACCCTGGCGCTGTTCTCCAGCACCGCGGCGAAGGGCGCCGAGCCGCGCCTGCGCATCGGCGGCTACCGGCCGTGGCAGCTCTACACCGGCCGCCTCACCGCGCTGCTCGGCATCGGCCTCGCGCTCGGCGCCGTCTACTGGGGCATCATCGTCGCCGACCAGGAGCTGCGCCGGCCCGCCGCGGTCGCGCTGATGCTGGCGATGACGGTCGTGGTCGCCGCGCCGCTGGGGCTGCTCATCGGCGCGCTCGTGCCGCGCGACCTGGAGGGCGCGCTGCTGCTGATCACGCTGATCGGCCTGCAGTTCCTGATGGACCCGGCGAAGAGCTCGGCGCGGCTGCTGCCGCTGTGGTCCAACCGGGAGCTGGGCACGTACGCGGTCGACGTCACCGACGCCGGGTACCTGCAGCGGGGCCTGGTGCACGGCGCGGGCTGCGCGCTGCTGCTGGTCGGGCTGACGGCGGCGCTGACGTCGCTACGCCTGCGCCGTCGCCGGCACATGCGGCTCAGCTCGGCGGCTTGACCAGCAGCGGCGTGAGCGCCGCGGGTCCACGGCGACCGCATGGGCGGGTATGCCGACCCGGGTTCAGAGCGTGTGGCTGATGCCCTCGGCGCCGAAGCGGGCGCGCAGCCCCTCCTTGGTCGCGTTGGCGCACACCACCACCGAGGCGCCCGCGGACAGCGGCGCGAGCAGCCACTTGACCGGGTGGTCGTCCTCGGCGGCGTCGACCAGCAGCCGGTCCCCCGCCCGCAGCCCGAGCCGCTCCGCGATGCCGGCGGCGATGGTGCCCCACTGCCCGTAGCTGGTCCCGTCGACGCTGGCCGCATCGGTACCTCGGGTGCGCCCGTACGCCGGCACGTGCGGCGAGTACGCGGCGAGCTCGGCGCGGAAGTCGCGGTACCCCTCGGGCGGGCTGCCGGCGAAGAACGCGAACCGATGGGTGGCCGCGGGGACGTCCTCCAGCCACGAGCCGATCCGGTCGGCGGCGACGAAGATCGCGTCGAACGGCCCGTCGCCGCCGGGCTCGAGCACGGGCAGCCCGGCGGTCGCCCGGCCGCGGAACGACAGCGCGATCCCGGCGGACCAGGCGCCCAGCACCGCCGCGGCGGTGAGCCAGTGCGGCGGGAGCAGCACCGCGGCCCGGCCGCCGACGCCGAGGCCGCAGCCCTCGCGCAGCAGCCCGGCGGCGCGGGCGGCCCATCCGCCGAGCTCGGTCGCGGACAGCTCGGTGCGCTCGCCGGTTGCGTCGTCGCAGTAGGTGAGCAGGGGCGCCTCGACGCCGGCGGGCGCCGCCGCCCGCTGGAGCACCGGGTTCTCGGTCATGCGGGCCAGCCTATGCGTCACCGCATGCGCACCGCCGCCGCCGAGGCCGGCCGGCGTGCCGCAGCCGGCCACCCCGGCCAGCAGCGTGCAGGCCAGCACGAGACCCGCGCCGATGCGCCGTTTCACGCCCGCCACATCGGCACGCCGCCCCGCCACCTGAGCGCCGTTTCTCTTGGCGCGGGCGTCCGCGCTATCCGAGGAGGCGCTCGACCGCGGCGGCGAAGCGGTCGGCCGAGCCCGGGGCGTGCGCGAAGAACAGCGAGGGCTCGGTCAGCTCAACCTCGATCACGACCGGGCCGTCCGGCGAGGGCAGCAGGTCGACGCGCGCGTACAGCAGCTCGCCCGCCGGCACCGGCAGCGCCTCGAGCACGCGCGCGCCGAGCGCGAGCTCCTGCGCCGACGGGGTGCGCGGCGAGATCTCCTCGTTCTGGTACAGCATGTCCGCGCCCACGTACGGGCCGGTGAGGATGGCGCCCTTGCGAATCGCGTGGCTGAAGACGCCGGCGAAGTAGAGCAGCGCGGTCTCCCCCGCCGTGTCGACGTCGCCGAGGTACGGCTGGATCATCACCAGGCGGCCTTCGCCCTGCAGGCGCCGCACGTGCGCGACGGCGAGGTCGGCCTGGGTGACCGGGTCGTACCGGCCGGTGTCGATGCTGCCACCGCTGACCGCGGGCTTGATGACGATCTCGCGCTCGCCCTCGGGCTTCCACTCGTCGCCGGGGTGAACCCAGGCGGTCGGCACGATCGGGACGCCGGCGGTGGACAGGTCGAGCAGGTAGCGCTTGTCGGTGTTCCACTCGATCACCGCGGCCGGGTTGGCCAGCCGGGGCACCGAGGCGGACCAGGCCACGAACTCGTCGCGCCGCTTGGCGTAGTCCCAGGTGTTGCGCACGACGGCGAGGTCGTATGCGGCCCAGTCGGCGACGGCGGTCCAGGCGACGGGCTCGGCGCTGATCCCGCGCGCGGCGAGGGCGGGGATGAGTGCTCGGTCGTCCTCGTCGAGGTCGGGCAGGTCGGCGCAGGTGACGAGTGCGACCCGGGCGGCGGCCCGGGTCGCGGCCGAAACGGAGGTCATGCTCTGACGATCTTGGTTCACCCGGCGAAGATACCCACGGAGGGCGGGCTCGGCGCTATCGGGAGAGCGTGCGACGCCCCATGGAGCGCCACAGGTCGTTGCTGGGCCGCATCTGCTCCAGCAGCTCGCGCTCCCAGGCGTTCTCGATCGTGACCCCGGCCTGCGCGCAGGCGGAGCGCGCCACGTCCGTGCCCTCGGCGAACTGGTCGCCCCAGACGCCGTCCTCTCCGACGAGCACGATGCGAGCACCGCGCCGGCCGACGTACTCGATGACCGCCTTGGCGCCGCCATGGTCCTCCGCGAAGGACTTGATGCCGGTGATCAAGCTACCCGGCACCGGGCGGCTCAGGGTCATCGTCGTATCGGAACCATCTGCCATGAGCGCCACATTAGAGGGACTTAAGGCGAACCGCGGGTGTACTGCGCGCCCGTTGTGATCGTTGTTACCAACAGGTTTACTCGGCCCACTAGCGATTCGCCCGACCATGTCGGCAAATATCCGGATTTTCCTCACGGCGCGCTGCGGCGGAAAGCGAGAGATCTCTCACGTCTCGTGCACTGGGACAAACTCGGCAGAAAATTCGGGCGTTTCCGGTTTAAGTTTCGCTTAGAGTCCCATTTCGCGCGCGGTTCGGGCCATCGGCACTTGCCGCGGCGCGACGGCCGGCGGTCACTGGATCAGCGCGTCGACCGCCACCGCGACGAACAGCAGCGTCAGGTACGTCACCGACCAGTGGAACAGCCGCATCGGCTTGAGCGGCTCCTCGCGCCGGGCCCGGCCGTACAGCCGGTGCGCCTCGACGAGCAGCAGCGCGCCGACGACGACCGCGACGACGCCGTACACCGGGGTCATCCCCAGCGGCCAGAGCGCGACGGAGGCGGCGACGGTGAGCCAGCTGTACACCACCGTCTCGAGGCCGACCCGGCGCATGCTCGCCACCACGGGCAGCATCGGGATGCCGGCCCGCGCGTAGTCGGCCTTGAACTTGATGGCCAGCGCGTAGAAGTGCGGCGGCTGCCACAGGAACACGACCGCGAAGAGCACCCACGCCTGCCACGACAGCCCGCCGGTGACCGCCGCCCAGCCGATGAGCACCGGCGCCGCGCCGCAGGCGCCGCCCCAGACGGTGTTCTGCCAGGTGGTCCGCTTGAGCCACAGCGTGTAGACGAGGTCGTAGTACGCGATCGCGCCGACGGTGAGCAGCGTGGCGAGCAGGTTGGTGAACGTCGCCATGACCACCGTGGACACGACGGCGAGCGTCAGGCCGAAGATCAGCGCGCTGCGCGGTGAAACGGTGTGCGTGGCCAGCGGGCGCCGCGACGTGCGCTTCATCACCTGGTCGATGTCGCGGTCGATGTAGCAGTTCAGCGCGTTGGCCGCGCCGGCCGCCAGGGAGCCGCCGACGAGCACGATCAGGACCAGCCAGAGCGACGGCAGGCCGCGGTCGGCGAGGAACATCACCGGGACGGTGGTGATGAGCAGCAGCTCGATGATGCGCGGCTTGGTGAGGGAGACGTACGCCTTCACCACCGCGGCGAGGCCGGCGCGCCGGCCGGCCGCGCTCGCCTGCTGTGCCCGGGCCAGGGCTGCCGCCGACGTGGGACGGACCGGCTCGGACGCGCGCTTATCAACGACTCCATGGTCGACGAGCTGCGTCACGTCTGGGTTGCCACCTTCCGGCGTCGGCCGCGCCCGCTTCCCGTCGGCCTGGCCTGGCGACAGGCCTCGCGACCGGCGGGATTTCGTGTGCGGCGGAGAAAGGGTCCCACCGAGATCGGCGGTCCCCTCCTGTTGGCACGCATCGTAGAACAGGATCGGCGCAGGTCGGACGGCGCCCCCGGCGCATGTGCGGGCGCGGGGTGGCGCGGCTCACGGCGTACCGAATCCGGTGAATCTTTGGAAGACGGCGTCCGTCGATTTCGCGCAGGGCTGAACCGATCCAGGTCCGAAGCCGTCATCCTCGTCGCTGCTCATCGGGGCGGTCGGGCCCGATGCGCCCATCGACTACGGTTGCCGCAGGCAGCGTCGCCGATGTCCGAAACATGGTCGACTGAGCGTGGGGCCACCCGATCGTGGGTAGGGTCGACCTGATAACCCTACGAGGAAAACAAGCAACCTCGCCGTTCGACAGGAGCAGCACCGCCGTGAGCGATGAAGAGGTCAAGGGTCCCGAGTTGTCCTGGTCCGACGTCGACCGGCGTGCGGTCGACACGGTCCGGGTGCTGGCGATGGACGCCGTCGAGAAGGCCGGCAACGGCCACCCCGGCACCGCGATGAGCCTGGCACCGGCCGCCTACCTTCTGTTCCAGAAGGTGATGAGGCACGATCCGACCGACCCCGGCTGGCTCGGCCGCGACCGCTTCGTGCTCTCCTGCGGTCACTCGAGCCTGACGCTGTACATCCAGTTGTACCTGGCCGGCTACGGGCTGAGCCTGGACGACCTGAAGTCGCTGCGGCAGTGGGGCTCGCTCACCCCGGGCCACCCCGAGCACGGCCACACCGCCGGCGTGGAGACCACCACCGGCCCGCTGGGCCAGGGCATCGGCAACGCGGTCGGCATGGCGATGGCGGCCCGCCGCGAGCGCGGCCTGTTCGACCCGGAGCCCGCGCCCGGTGAGAGCCTGTTCGACCACCACGTCTACGTGCTGTGCTCCGACGGCGACATCGAGGAGGGCATCAGCCACGAGGTCAGCGCGCTCGCCGGGCACCAGAAGCTGGGCAACCTCGTCGTGATCTACGACGACAACGAGATCTCGATCGAGGACGACACCAGGGTCGCCAAGAGCGAGGACGTGGCCAAGCGTTACGAGGCGTACGGCTTCCACGTGCAGGTCGTGGACTGGCGCAAGGGCCACGACGCGGGCGACGGCCTGTACGCCGAGGACGTCCACGCGCTGTGGGACGCGATCCAGGCGGCGAAGGCCGTCACCGACAAGCCGTCGTTCATCGCGCTGCGCACGATCATCGGCTGGCCGGCACCGAAGAAGCAGAACACCGGCAAGATCCACGGTTCGGCGCTGGGCGCCGACGAGGTCGCGGCGACCAAGCAGGTCCTCGGCTTCGACCCGGAGCAGTCGTTCGAGGTCGCCGAGGAGGTGCTCGCGCACACCCGCGCGACCATCGAGCGTGGCCGGGCCCTCCACGAGGAGTGGGAGAAGGGCTTCGCGCAGTGGCGGTCCACCGCCGCCGACCGCGCCGAACTGCTGGACCGGCTCCTGACCGGCGCCCTGCCGGAGCGCTGGGAGAAGGCGCTGCCGGAGTTCCCGCCGAGCGAGAAGGGCGTCTCGACCCGGAAGGCATCCGGTGACACGCTGGGCGCGCTCGCCCCGGTGCTGCCGGAGCTGTGGGGCGGCTCGGCCGACCTGGCGGAGAGCAACAACACCACGATGGAGGGCGAGCCGTCGTTCCTGCCGGCCGAGCACGCCACCAAGGCCTTCCCCGGCGACGAGTACGGCCGCACCCTGCACTTCGGCATCCGCGAGCACGGCATGGGCGCGATCCTCAACGGGATCAAGCTGCACGGCCCGACCCGGCCGTACGGCGGCACGTTCCTCGTCTTCTCCGACTACATGCGCCCGGCGGTGCGTCTCGCCGCGCTGATGAAGCTGCCGGTCGTCTACGTGTGGACGCACGACTCGATCGGCCTGGGCGAGGACGGCCCGACGCACCAGCCGATCGAGCACCTCACGGCGCTGCGGGCGATCCCGGGCCTGGCGGTGGTGCGCCCCGGCGACGCCAACGAGACCGCGCAGGCGTGGAAGGCGGCGCTGGACCGCCCGGACCAGCCGGTGGCCCTCGCGCTCTCCCGGCAGAACCTGCCGGTGCTGGACCGGACCGTGTACGCGTCGGCCGAGAACGTCGCCAAGGGCGGCTACATCCTCAAGGACGCCACCGACGGCCAGCCGAAGGTGATCATCGTCGCCACGGGCTCCGAGGTGCAGCTCGCCGTCAAGGCGCAGGAGCGGCTCGAGGCCGACGGCACCCCGACGCGGGTGGTGTCGATGCCGTGCCAGGAGTGGTTCGAGGAGCAGGACGCGGCGTACCGCCAGCAGGTCCTGCCGACCGGCGTCAAGGCGCGCGTCAGCGTCGAGGCTGGCATCGCGATGTCCTGGCACAAGCTGCTCGGCGACTGCGGCGTGCCCGTGAGCATCGAGCACTACGGCGCGAGCGCCCCCCACACGGTGCTGTTCGAGCAGTTCGGCTTCACCGTCGACAAGGTCGTCGCGGCCGCCCACGCCTCCCTGGCCAAGGCTGGCGAGATCACCGGCAACACCACCGGCAACTGACAACCAAGGAGACCCGCGATGAGTTCCGATCGGCTGGCCGAGCTCGCCGCCGCTGGTGTGGCGATCTGGCTCGACGACCTCTCCCGGCAGCGGCTGAACACCGGCGGGCTGGACAAGCTCCGCCGCGAGCAGCACGTCGTCGGCGTGACCACCAACCCGACGATCTTCGCCAAGGCGGTCACGGCCGCCGAGGACTACGCCGACCAGGTCCGCGAGCTGGCCCTGCGCCAGACGGCCGTCGGCGAGGCGATGCGCTCGATCATGGGCTACGACGTGCGCTGGGCGTGCGACGTCATGAAGCCGGCCGCCGACGCCAGCAAGGGCATCGACGGCCGCGTGTCGATCGAGGTCGACCCGACGCTGGCGAACGACACCGCCCGCACCCTCGCCGAGGCGAAGGCGCTGTGGTGGCTCGTCGACCGCGACAACCTGTTCATCAAGATCCCGGCGACGAAGCAGGGCCTGCCGGCGATCACCGCGACGCTCGCGGAGGGCATCAGCGTCAACGTGACGCTGATCTTCTCGCTCGAGCGCTACGAGGCGGTGATCGACGCCTTCTTCGCCGGCCTGGAGCAGGCCAAGGCCAACGGGCACGACCTGTCCAAGATCGGGTCGGTGGCGTCGTTCTTCGTCTCGCGCGTCGACACGGAGTACGACAAGCGCCTCGACAAGATCGGCACGGACGAGGCCAAGGCCCTGAAGGGCAAGGCGGCCATCGCCAACGCGAAGCTCGCCTACAAGCTCTACGAGGAGAAGTTCTCCTCGCCCCGCTGGCAGGCGCTGGCCGACGCGGGCGCACACCCGCAGCGGCCGCTGTGGGCCTCGACCTCGACGAAGAACCCCGAGTACCGCGACGTGATCTACGTCGAGGAGCTCGTCGCCCCCGGCACGGTCAACACCATGCCGGAGCCGGTGATCCACGCGTTCGCCGACCACGGCGAGGTGCGCCTGGACGCGGTCACCGGCGGATACGCCGAGGCCCAGCAGGTCATGGACGCGCTGGCCGCCCTCGGCATCGACTACAACGACGTCGTCGAGGTGCTCGAGCGCGAGGGCGTCGAGAAGTTCGGCGTCTCGGGCAAGGAGATGATCGAGACGGTGCAGAAGGCGATCGACTCGGCGTCCGCGTCCTGATCCGCCCGCAGGCCTGAGGTTTCACGGGTTGTCGAGGCGCCCGCCACGCGCGGGCGCCAAGATTGGTGACGTACAGGGGGTGTGCGGGTGTCTGACTTGCTCGACGACGTCGTGGCGGCGGCCGGACTGACGGTGTTCGGCGCCGCCCCGGCGGCGGGTCCGGTCGGCGCCGGCCCCCCGCTCACCGGCCGGCTGCCGGATGCCGCGCTCGCGGCCCGCATCGACGCCCTGCGCGCCGAGCTGCGTGCGCAGGGCCTGGACACCGTCGTGCTGTGCGCGACCGGCGCCGCGGCGGCCGCCGCCGCGGCGATCGCCCGCACCCTCGGCCTGCGGCTGACGGTGCTCGACGCCGCCGACCCGCACCGGGCGCGCTCGGCGTTGGCCGACCGCCTGGATCGGACGGTGGTGGTGCTCGCCGCCGCCTCCGGCCCGGCGGTGGAGACGGACGCCTACCGCCGGGCGTACCTGCAGGCGTTCGAGGATGCCGGCCTGCACGACGTGGGCCGGCGTTTCGTCGTGGTGACCGCGCCGGGCTCGCCCCTGGAGACGCTCGCCCGCGAGACCGGCGCCGAGCTCTTCCGCACCGGCGACGCGCCGGAGTCGGCCCTGAGCGCGTATGCGCTGGTCGCGGCCGGCCTGGCCGGCGCCGACACAGCCACGCTGCTCGCCGAGGCCGCCGCGCTGCTGACCCCTCCCCCGGCCGTGCACGCCGCCGCGGGCTTCGCGATGGCCCCGCCGGCCCGGCAGGCCGAGCAAGGCGCCACCGCCCGCCCCGAGCCCCACCCCGAGGACGGCGCCCGCGCGCCCGGGATCGCCCTCGGCGACGCGATCGCCGCGGCCGCGCACGAGGGGCGGGACAAGCTCGCCGTCGCGCCGGACGGGACCGGCATCGACGGGCTCGGCGAGTGGATCGAGCGGCTGTTCGCGGTGCTCGCGCCCCGGGTGGTACCGGTGCCGCTGGAGAATCCCTCGTCCTGGGGGCACGAGGGCCCCGATGTGCTCAGCGTGACGGTCGGCGGCGCGCTCGGCATGGGGCTCATGCCCGGCGGCGGCATCGCACCCGACCTGTCCGTCAACGGCCCGCTCGGCGCCCAGCTGCTCGCCTGGGAACAGGCCGCCCGGGTGTCCGGCGCGCGCCCCCAGACCGGCGCTGAGACCGGCCGTGTGCCCGGTCCCGGGCACGACGACGAGCGCACGCTGGGCATCCTCGAGGCCGGGCCGCCGGCGGAGACGCCCGCCCTGGTCGAGGGGGCCGTCGAGGTGTACGGCGAGACGAGCGCCACGACCCTGATCGGCGCGATCGACGCCCTCGTACACGGCGTGCCGGCGGGCGGCCACGTGGCCGTCGCCGCCTACCTCGACCGGGACGGCGACGCCGCGGCAGCCGGCGTGCGCGACGCCCTCGCCGGGCGGGTCGCGCGCGCCGTGACGTTCGGCTGGGGGTCACTCGCGCCGCGGCCCGGGCTCGGCGCCATCCTGCAGATCACCGGCGCGGTGACCGCCGACGTGCGGGTGCCCGGCCGGCCGTACACGTTCGGCGAGTTGCAGGCCGCGCGGGCCGCTGGCGGCCGCGGGGCGGTACCGCTGCTGCGACTGCATCTGACCGACCGGGCAACCGGTATCGAACAACTGTTGGCCGCCCTCGGAGGGTGAGAACTGATGACCAATCCGCTGCGGGACCCGCAGGACCGGCGACTGCCTCGGATTCCCGAGCCGTGTGCGCTGGTCATCTTCGGCGTCACCGGTGACCTGGCCCGCAAGAAGCTCATCCCGGCCGTCTACGACCTGGCCAACCGGGGTCTGCTGCCGCCCAGCTTCGCCGTGCTCGGGTTCGCCCGTCGCGACTGGGGTGACGGGGACTTCGAGGACCTGGCCCGCAAGGCGGCCCAGAACGGCGCCCGCACGACGTGGCGGGAGGAGGTGTGGTCCCGGCTGGCCGCCAACATCAAGTTCGTGCCCGGCTCGTTCGAGGACGACGCCGCCTTCGACCACCTGGCGCAGACGCTCATCGACCTGGACGACGAGGCCGGCATCCGCGGCAACGCCGCGTTCTACCTGTCGATCCCGCCGTCGGCCTTCCCGGTCGTGCTCAAGCAGCTGGAGCGGACCGGCATGGCGGACAACGCGAAGTCCGGCGGCTGGCGCCGGGTCGTGGTGGAGAAGCCGTTCGGGTACGACCTGTCCTCCGCCCGCCAGCTCAACGACCTCGTCGACGACGCGTTCACCGCGCAGGACGTGTTCCGCATCGACCACTACCTGGGCAAGGAGACCGTCCAGAACATCATGGCGCTGCGGTTCGCCAACAACCTGTTCGAGCCGGTGTGGAACTCCAACTACGTCGACTCGGTGCAGATCACGATGGCCGAGGACGTCGGCATCGGCACGCGCGCCGGCTTCTACGACACGGTGGGCACCGCCCGTGACGTGCTGCAGAACCACCTGCTGCAGCTGCTCGCCCTGGTGGCGATGGAGGAGCCGACGGCCTTCGACGCCGACGCGATCCGCACCGAGAAGCTCAAGGTCCTCAACGCCATCAAGGTGCCGGCGGACGTGTTCACGCAGACGGTTCGCGGGCAGTACCTGACCGGCTGGGTGGCCGGGGAGCGCGTGCCGGGGTACCTGGAGGAAAAGGACGTCCCGGCGGACTCCAAGACGGAGACGTACGTCGCGGTGCAGCTGGGCATCCAGAACCGCCGCTGGGCCGGGGTACCGTTCTACATCCGGGCCGGCAAGCGCCTGCCGCGGCGGGTCACCGAGCTCGCGGTGCTGTTCAAGAAGGCGCCGCACCTGCCGTTCCACGAGGCGGACGTGGAGATGCTCGGCAACAACCAGCTGGTCATCCGGGTCCAGCCCGACGAGGGCGTGATGCTGAAGTTCGGCTCGAAGGTGCCGGGCACCACGATGGAGGTCCGCGACATTGCGATGGACTTCCAGTACGGCGAGGCGTTCACCGACGCGAGCCCTGAGGCGTACGAGCGGCTCATCCTCGACGTGCTCATCGGCGACAAGACGCTGTTCCCCGACTCGGCCGAGGTCGAGGCGAGCTGGAATGTGATCGACCCGCTGGAGGCGGCGTGGGCGGGCTCGACCCCCGAGCCGTACCGCGCGGGCGAGTGGGGTCCCCGGGCCGCCGACGAGATGCTGGCCCGCGAGGGCCGCGCCTGGCGCCGGGCCTGAACCGGACCGGCGTGGATCAGGCCTGAAGGGGAGACATAGACATGATCGGTTTGTGGGACACCACCGGCATCGAGGTCGTCAAGGCCCTCGCCAATGAGCGGCGCAGCGCCGGCGGGCTGACCAGCGGCCTGGCGCTGACGCTGATCGCGGTGGTCGACGAGCGGCAGGTCCGCGAGGCCGAGGCGGCCGCCACGATCGCCGCCTCCGCGCACCCGTGCCGGCTGCTCATCATCGTGCGCGCCGACGTGACCCAGCAGCGGTCGCGGCTCGACGCGGAGATCGTCGTCGGCGGGCGCCTGGGCCCGTGCGAGGCGGTCGTGATGCGCATGCAGGGCCGCCTGGCGCTGCACGCCGAGTCGGTCGTGATGCCGCTGCTCGCCCCGGACGTGCCGGTGGTGACGTGGTGGCAGTGCACGCCGCCGGATCGCATCGCGTACGACCCGCTCGGCGTCGTCGCCGACCGGCGCATCACCGACAGCGCCCAGGCGGACGACCCGGTCGCCGCGCTGCAGGTGCGTTCGGACGACTACGTGCCCGGCGACACCGACCTCGCCTGGTCACGGATCACCCCGTGGCGCACCCTGCTGGCCGGGGCGTTCGACGCCAACCGGGTCGGCGTGCGGTCCGCGACGATCGTGGCACCGGAGCACGACCCGACGGCGCTGCTCATGGGCGGCTGGCTGGAGGCGCGCCTCGGCGTCCACCCGGAGCGCCGCACCGGCTCGAGCAGGATCATGGAGGCGGTCGCGCTCGAGCTCGAGGACGGCAGCGCCATGAGCCTGGTCCGCGACCTCAACGCGGGCGTCGCCCGGCTGCAATGCACCGGCCAGCCGGACCGGATCCTGCCGCTGACCCGCCGGCCGCTCGGCGACGAGCTCGCCGAGGAGCTGCGCCGGCTCGACCCGGACCAGCCCTACGCGGCGGCCCTGGCCGCGGCGACCGGCAAGCGCAAGCTCGACGAGCGCACCGCGCCCCGGGTGCACATCTGGAAGGACCCGGCCCTCGCGGAGCGGCCCGAGCCGGCCGCCACCCCGCTCCAGGAGGCGGTGGCATCATGACCCAGAGCAAGGTAGTAGTCCACACCGAGCCGAAGCTGCTCGCCGAGGCCGCCGCCGCGCGCCTCATCGTCCGGCTCACGGACGCGCAGGCCGAGCGGGGCGAGGCCACGCTCGTGCTCACCGGCGGACGCATCGCGGCGCAGATCTACCAGGCGGTCCGGGAGTCCCCGGCGCGCGACGCGGTGGACTGGTCGCGGGTGAACTTCTGGTGGGGCGACGAGCGCTTCCTGCCCTCCGGCGACCCGGAGCGCAACGAGACGCAGGCCCACGCGGCGCTGCTCGACGCGCTGAAGCTCGACCCGTCCCGGGTACACCCGATGCCGCCCTCGGACGGCCCGGACGGCGACGACGCCGAGGCGGCGGCCGCCCGCTACGCCACGGCGCTGGCCGAGGCGGCCCGCCCCGGGCACGCGGAGCTGCCGACCTTCGACGTGGTACTGCTCGGCGTCGGCGAGGACGGCCACGTGGCCTCGGTGTTCCCGGAGCACCCGGTGACGCTGGAGACGCGGCCGGTCTCGGCGGTGCGGGGCAGCCCGAAGCCGCCGCCGGTGCGCGTCACGCTCACCCTGCCCGCGATCAACACGGCCCAGGAGATCTGGCTGATCGCGTCCGGCGCGGGCAAGGCGAGCGCGGTGGGCCTGGCGCTCGCCCCGGCGGGCCCGCGACAGATCCCGGCGGCGGGCGTGCACGGCCGGGAGCTCACGCTGTGGCTGCTCGACTCGGCCGCGGCCCACGAGCTACCACCAAAGTTCCGCAGCCTGATCTGAGTCACCCAGCGCTCTGGGGCCCCGCCGCGCGGGCCCCCAGAGCGCCACGGCCCCTGACCAAAGCGCACGGAGAAACCACCCTGGCGTCCCCCGCGCCACAAGCGCCACAGGCGCCGCAGGAAACGACAGGTGACGCAGGGGCGCACAGCGCACGCAAAAGTGCCCGCGGAGCGGGCATGGGGGGTCCGGGGTGGGAACCTCCCGGCCGCGCCCGCGCGAAGCCCGCGCCAGGCTAGGAATCGGCCTGGCGTCCCCCGCGCCGCAGGCGCCGGCAGGAGAGGGTGAGGCGACGCAGGGGCGCACAGCGCACGCAAAAGTGCCCGCGAAGCGGGCATGGGGGGTCCGGGGTGGGAACCCCCCGGGCAGCGCCCGCGCGAAGCGCGCGCCAAGCTAGAAATCACCCCGGCGTCCCCCGCGCCGCAGGAGACAGCGAGGGACGCAGGGGCGCGCAGCGCAGGAAGAGGTGCCCGCGAAGCGGGCATGGGGGGTCCGGGGTGGGAACCCCCCGGGCAGCGCCCGCGCGAAGCGCGCGCCAGGCTAGAAACAGCTAAGACCTGCGCTGGCGCATCCGGGCGAGCGCCTCCTGCAGGATGGCCTCGCCGTCGGCGTCGCTGCGGCGTTCCTTGACGTAGGCCAGGTGGGTCTTGTACGGCTCGGCCTTCGGTCGCTCGGGCGGGGCCTGCTCGTCCTGCCCGGCCGGGAGGCCGCACCTCGGGCAGTCCCAGGTGACCGGGGGCGTGATCTCGGCGGCGAACGCCGGCTCAGTCACGTGCCCGTTGGCGCACCAGTAGGTGACGCTGCGGCGGGGGGCCTGGTCACCTCGCTCGGCCCAGCGCATGGGGCCGGAGCCGACTCGTGTTCCGCGAATGGCATTGCCAGCTGCCACGGCTGCTCGCTCCTGTTCGTCGGGGGGTACGACGTCGTGCGGAGTGCAGGAGTGTGGGCGAAAACACCTGCGCGCGGCCCGAATCTTCTCGGACCGCGCGCACGA
Organism: Dactylosporangium sp. NPDC048998; assembly: GCF_043197855.1. Classification (NCBI taxonomy): domain Bacteria; kingdom Bacillati; phylum Actinomycetota; class Actinomycetes; order Micromonosporales; family Micromonosporaceae; genus Dactylosporangium; species Dactylosporangium sp. NPDC048998. Next base: position 746,865 of record NZ_JBICTV010000001.1, on the reverse strand, counting down.
GTCTAGAACCACCCGATGTGCTCAGGCACCACCGTTCTCGACAATTTTCAGCCAGAGGCCGAGGCCGACGATGCAGGCGAACCAGATGATGCCCACCAGCAGCGTGTAACGGTCGAGGTTCTTCTCGGCGACCGACGAGCCCGCGAGGCTCGAGGACACGCCGCCGCCGAACATGCTCGACATGCCGCCGCCCTTGCCGCGGTGCAGCAGCACGAGGAGGGTCAGCAGCACGCTGGTGATGACCAGCAGCACGATCAGGGTGTAGGCGAACGCCGTCATGGCGCGGTCGTCCTCTCGGTGGGCGGTTCTGGGTGCGATGTCTGCAGGGCAGCTTACTAGGCGAGTCCGAGCGCGCACAGGTCGGGCTGTCCGAACTGTGGGTGGATGAACCCGCCACGGATGTTCGTGCCGGCCATGCGAAGCGACTTCATGTACACGATCGGGATCGCCACGGCCTGCTCGGCGATCTTCTGGTCCAGTTCGCCCCACAGCCGGTACTGCCGCTCCGGCACCGACTCGGCCAGCGCCGCGGAGATCGCCTCGTTGATGTCGGGGTCGTTGAGCAGCCCGTAGTTCTGGTTGTTCGTGGCGTTGGCCTTGGTCGGGATGAGCCGGCCGTCGAACAGCGGCGGGATGACCGCGGAGCCGTTCGCCCAGTCCGGGATCCAGCCCGACCACAGCAGGTCGTTGGTGTTGGCCGGGTTACCGATGACGTCGAAGTACGTCTCCGGGTCGATCCCGTTGAGCTTCAGCTGGATGCCGATCTGCTGGTACGTCTCCACGATCGTGGTCGCCAGCCGCCGGATGTCCTTCAGGTCCGGGATCGCCATCGTCAGGGTGGTGGCGCAGGGCTTGCCGTTCTTCCTCTGGTCGTCCATGAGCTTGATGGCCACGTCGGGCTTGCCCTCGACGTTGTTGGTGCTGTCGTAGACGTCGAAGTCCTTGTGGGCCTTGAGCTGCGGCGCGATCATCGTGTTCGCGTAGTCGCCGTAGACGGACCCGCCGGCGGCGGCGCGAAACTTACGCTTGTCGAAGGCGTACACCAGGGCCTGGCGGCAGGCCAGGTCGGGGATGCGCTTGCTGTTGACCGCCAGGTAGCGGATGCCGCCGTAGCTGCCCTGCACCGCCCGGGCGGACAGGTCCGGGTCGTTGACGACCTGCTGGACGAAGTTGGGCGCGACGTTCTTGTCCAGGTCGATCGTGTCGGCGTAGTCGCCGTCGCTGGTGATCAGGTTGGACGTGACCGTCGGCAGGTCCCCGTTCGCCTCCATGACGATCTTGTCCGGGAAGGCCTTGCGGACGCTGTCGGTCTTGCGGTCCCAGTACGAGTTGCGCACGTAGACCAGGCGCTGGTCGGTGGTCTCCTGCAGCTTGTACGGGCCGCTGGAGAACGGGTGCTTGTCGTAGTCGTTCTTGGTGTCCTGCTTCGCCGGCACGGGCGCGAACATGGACATGGCCACGGTGTACCCGAAGTCGCCGATCGGCTGGTTGAGCACGAACCGGATGTTGCGGGTGTCCACGCACTGCACCGACGACAGGCCCTTGCCGCCGTTGTTGCCGCCGACGAACGGGCCGGCGTAGCCGTCGGTGTCGGCGAGGTAGGTCTTGGCGTACGGCTGGGCGACCGAGAACAGGCCGGAGAAGCTGCGCTCGACGCCGTACTTGATGTCGGCGCAGGTGATCGGCGTGCCGTCCTCCCAGCGCACGTCCTCCTTGAGCTGGAAGTCCCAGACCCGGTTGCCCTCGCTGGGCCGGCCGGCGTCGGTGGCGAGGTCACCGACGATCTCGCTGGAGGCCGCGCCCGGCTCGGACTTGAACGTGGTGAGCGTGCGGGAGAGGAGGCGGCTGGCGTTGGCCTCGGTGTTCGTGCCGACCCGCTGCGGGTCGAGGTGGGCAGGCAGGGCGGCGACCACGACGTGCAGGGTGCCGCCGGTGCGGGGCGGCTTGGGCTGGTTCTTGGCGTCCGCATCGCTGCACCCGGCGGTTGCGAGCAGCGCCAGTCCGGTGAGGGTCACGATGACGGCACGACGGCGGCTGTCGAACAACATGCTCGTCCTCACGGCGCGGCGAGCGGGCGGGTCACCCGTTCGTGGCGGGTGAACCACGCCCCGCTGGCTTGACGCCAGGTCAAGGGGTGGTGGACGGAGCCACTTTAGGCGGCATTCAGCCGCCGCGGTACAGGGGGTGGGGTGGCAAAACGAACGTCGCGCGGCCTGCGAGAGGCCGCGCGACGCTGGGTATTTCCGTGGCTACCGAGATCTACTTACCGAGACGGACAATCCTGACAAAGCCCTCGGCGTCGATGCTGGCGCCACCGACGAGCGCGCCGTCGATGTCGGGCTGCTCGATGATCGCCGCGACGTTGTCGTGCTTGACCGAGCCGCCGTAGAGGATGCGCACCCGGTCGGCGGTGCCGCCGGTGTACTTCTCGGCCAGCCGGGTGCGGATCGCCCCGATGACCTCCTGCGCGTCCTGCGGCGTCGCCACCTTGCCCGTGCCGATCGCCCAGACCGGCTCGTACGCGATGACGATCTTCTCGACCTCGTCGGTCTTGATCTTCTCGAGCGCGGCGTCGAGCTGTGCGAGCGTGTAGCCCACGTGCTCGCCGGCCTCGCGGACCTCCAGGCCCTCGCCCACGCACAGGATCGGCGCGATGCCGTTGGCCAGCGCCGCCTTTACCTTGGCGTTGACCAGGGCGTCGTCCTCGCGGTGGTACTGCCGGCGCTCCGAGTGCCCGACGACCACGTACTGGCAGCCGAGCTTGGCCAGCATGGCCCCGGAGACCTCGCCCGTGTAGGCGCCGGAGGCGTGCGCGGACAGGTCCTGCGCGCCGTAGCCGATGAGCAGCTTGTCGCCGTCGATGAGCGTCTGGACGCTGCGGATGTCGACGAACGGCGGGAGCACCACGGTCTCCACGTCGTTGAGCTGCTGCTCGGTGAGGGTGAAGGCCAGCTGCTGGACCAGCTTGATGGCCTCGAGGTGGTTGAGGTTCATCTTCCAGTTGCCGGCCATGAGCGGCCGGCGTCCGGTCTGTTCCGCCATCGGTCAGGCCTCCAGCGCCGCGATGCCCGGCAGGACCTTGCCCTCGAGGAACTCGAGGGAGGCGCCACCGCCGGTGGAGATGTGGCTGAAGCCGTCCTCGGGGATGCCCAGCGCCCGCACCGCCGCGGCCGAGTCGCCGCCGCCGACGACGGTGAAGCCGTCGACCTTGGTGATCGCCTCGGCGACGCCGCGGGTGCCGGCCTCGAACGGGCGCTTCTCGAACACGCCCATCGGGCCGTTCCAGAAGACCGTCCTGGCGCCGGCCAGGATGCCGGAGAACTCCGTGACGGTCTGCGGGCCGATGTCCAGGCCGAACTCGTCGGCCGGGATCTCGCCGATGCCGACCGTCTTGGTGGCCGCGTCGTCGCTGATCTCGGTCGCGGTGACGACGTCGACCGGCAGCACGATCTTGTCGCCGCCGCGCTGGAGCAGGTCCTTGCAGGTGTCGACCATCTCGTCCTGCAGCAGGCTCTTGCCGACCTCATGGCCCTGGGCCTTGAGGAAGGTGAAGCACATGCCGCCGCCGATGAGCAGCTTGTCGACCTTCGGCAGCAGCGCCTCGATGACGGCGAGCTTGTCGGAGACCTTCGAGCCGCCGAGGACGACCGCGTAGGGCCGCTCCGCCTCACCGGTCAGCTTGGAGAGCACCTCGAGCTCGCGGCACACCAGGTAGCCGGCGTAGCGGGGCAGCAGCGCGGCCACGTCGTAGACGCTGGCGTGCTTGCGGTGCACGGCGCCGAACGCGTCGTCGACGTACACGTCGCCGAACGCGGCCAGCTGCCGGGCGAACTCCTGGCGCTCGGCCTCGTCCTTGCTGGTCTCCCCCGCATTGAACCGCAGGTTTTCCAGCAGGGCCACGTCGCCGTCGCCGAGGCCGGCGACCGCGGCCTGCGCCGAATCGCCGACGGTGTCGGTGGCGAACGCGACCGGGCCGCCGAGCAGCTCACCCATCCGGCCGGCGACCGGCTTCAGGGTGTACTTCGGGTCGGGCGCGCCCTTCGGGCGGCCCAGGTGCGACACGACGGTGATCCGGGCGCCGCCTTGACGCAGCGCGTCGAGGGTCGGCAGGACGGCCCGGATGCGGCCGTCGTCGGTGATCTTCTCCCCGTCGAGCGGGACGTTGAGGTCGGCGCGCAGCAGCACGCGCCGACCCGCGACGCCCTCGCTCAGGAGGTCGTCGAGCGTCTTCACAGGCCGGTGCCGACCAGGGTGACGGCGTCGACGAGACGGTTGCTGTAGCCCCACTCGTTGTCGTACCAGCCGACGACCTTGACCTGGTTGCCGATGACCTTGGTCAGGCCCGAGTCGAAGATGCACGACGCCGGGTCGGTGACGATGTCGGTCGACACGATCGGGTCCTCGGTGTAGGTGAGGATGCCGGCCAGCGGGCCCTCGGCGGCGGCCTTGAGCGCGGCGTTGACCTCCTCGACGCTGGTGTCGCGCGAGACGGTCACGGTGAGGTCGGTCGCCGAGCCGGTCGGGACCGGCACGCGCAGGGCGTAGCCGTCCAGCTTGCCCTTGAGCTCCGGCAGGACCAGGCCGATCGCCTTGGCGGCGCCGGTCGAGGTCGGCACGATGTTCAGCGCGGCGGCGCGGGCGCGGCGCAGGTCCTTGTGCGGGGCGTCCTGCAGGTTCTGGTCCTGGGTGTAGGCGTGGATCGTGGTCATGAGGCCACGCTCGATGCCGAACGTGTCGTTGATGACCTTCGCCATCGGGGCCAGGCAGTTGGTGGTGCACGAAGCGTTGGAGATGATCGTGTGCTTCGCCGGGTCGTACTGGTGCTCGTTCACGCCGAAGACGATCGTCAGGTCCTCGTTCTTGGCCGGGGCCGAGATGATGACCTTCTTGGCGCCGCCCTCGACGTGGACCTTGGCCTTCTCCGCGTCGGTGAAGATGCCGGTCGACTCGATGACGACGTCGGCGCCGAGGTCGCCCCAGGGCAGCTTCGACGGGTCGCGCTCGGCGAGGGCCTTGAAGGTCTTGCCGTCGACGGTGATCTCGTCCGCGGTCGCCTTGACCTCCTTGCCCAGGCGGCCGAGGATGCTGTCGTACTTCAGCAGCTGCGCCAGCGTCGCGTTGTCGGTCAGGTCGTTGACGCCGACAACCTCGATGTCCGCGCCCTTCGCGAGGGCCGCACGGAAGAAGTTGCGGCCGATACGGCCGAAGCCGTTGATGCCAACCCGGATGGTCACTTCGACACATCTCCTCGTCTCGTCGCTACCCGGCGGTCTCCCTGAGCCGATGCCGGGCGCCAGATGAGTGTTATTGGCTCGCCCACCCTGGTCCCGCCGGTCCGGACCCCACCGAGATGCACAGGGGCCCGGCCGCGTGCTGCGGCGGCGATCGAACAGCGAGGAGCGACCCGAGTCGGCCTCATCGCCGAACAGGGAAACCCTATCGTCTCGAACCGGTCACGACCCCGCGGGGGGTGTCGGGTGACGTGTTTCCCCCGTCACTCACCCGACCAGCATCTCCGGGGTGACCGCCGACTCGGTGTCCGGAATGCCCAGGTCACGCGCCCGCTTGTCGGCCAGGGCCAGCAGCCGGCGGATCCGCCCGGCGATCGCGTCCTTGGTCAGCGGCGGGTCGGCGAGCGCGCCGAGCTCCTCCAGCGACGCCTGCCGGTGCTCGAGGCGCAGCGTGCCGGCGCTGAACAGGTGCTCGGGGGCGGAGTCGGCGAGGATCTCCATCGCCCGGGCGACCCGGGCGGCGGCGGCCACCGCGGCCCGCGCGGAGCGGCGCAGGTTGGCGTCGTCGAAGTTGGCCAGGCGGTTGGCGGTGGCCCGCACCTCGCGGCGCACCCGCCGCTCCTCCCAGGTCAGCACGCTCTGGTGCGCCCCGATGCGGGTGAGCAGCGCGGCGATCGCATCGCCGTCCTTGACCACGACCCGGTCCACCCCGCGCACCTCGCGGGCCTTGGCGGTGATGCCGATGCGCCGGGCGGCGCCGACCAGCGCGAGCGCGGCCTCCGGCCCCGGGCAGGTGATCTCCAGCGCGCAGCTGCGGCCCGGCTCGGTCAGCGAGCCGTGCGCCAGGAACGCACCCCGCCACGCGGCGACCGCGCAGCACATGTTCGCCGACACGACGTGCGGCGGCAGGCCGCGAACCGGTCGTCCACGCACGTCCAGCAGGCCGGTCTGGCGGGCGAGGGACTCGCCGTCCTTGACCACGCGCACGATGAAGTGGCTGGCCTTGCGCAGCCCGCCGGAAGCCAGGACGTGGATCTCGCTGGAGTACCCGTACACCTCCGACACCTCGCGGCGCAGCCGTCGGGCGGCGGCGTTGGTGTCGAGCTCGGCCTCCACGACCACCCGGCCGGAGACGATGTGCAACCCACCGGCGAAGCGCAGCAGCGCGGCCATCTCGGCGCGCCGGCAGCAGGGTTTCGCCACGTCCACCCGGCTCAGCTCGTCCTTGACCGCAGCGGTCATCGCCATTCTGTCGTCACCTCGCGGTTTTCGTGTTCAAGGTCATGTCGTGACGTGCCTGCCCCCGCCCGTGCCGCGCGCCGGGCGCCGTTGCCGGTGTGCCCCGGCGCGCGCCCGCCGCCCGCGATCCCGACGCGGCCATCGGCGCGCAGCAGTGGCTCGAGCGCCGCGGCCAGCGCCTTCGGGTCGTGCCGAGGCGCCCCGTCGCCGACCGCGACCGGGGCCAGCACCAGCCGCGCACCCAGCGATTCTGCCGCACGATGGACCGGTTCGGGGTCGCCTACGGCTTTCCCGTCGGCAAGAACTACATCGACCCGCAATCCAGGGAGATAACGATCCAGCGCGGCGAGGTGTTCCGGCAGCGTCAGCCCGGCGGTCTCGCTGTCGGCGGCCAGGTTGAGCGTGACCAGGCGCCGGGCCGGGCTGTCCCGGATGGCGGCGGCGAGCCCCGGGACCAGCAGGTGCGGAATCACGCTGGTGAACCACGACCCGGGGCCGAACAGCAGCCAGTCGGCGTCGCGCACGGCCCGCACCGCCTCGGCGCACGCCTCCGGCTCGGCCGGGGTCAGGCGTACCCGGTCGATGTTCTTCGTCGTCACCGCGACCTCGTGCTGACCGCGGACGGTGACGACCTCACCACCCTCGGAGAGATCCGCCTCGATGTGCAGCGGATCCCGGGACATCGGCAGCACGCGGCCGCCGCAGCGCAGCATCTGCGCGGCCCGGTCCAGCGCGACGACCGGGTCGCCGGCGACCTCCATGAGCGCGCAGAGCACCAGGTTGCCGACCGGGTGCCCGGCGATGTCGTCGTCGCCTGCGAACCGGTGCTGGAACAGGTCGGCGGTCGCGGTCTCCTCGGCGAGCGCGGCGAGGGCCTGGCGCAGGTCGCCCGGGGGCAAGATGTCGCGGGTCGCGCGCAGCCGGCCGCTGGAGCCGCCGTCGTCGGCGACCGTGACCACGGCCGTGATGTCCAGGGGCAGCTGGCGCTGGAGCATGCGCAGGGCGCGCAGCGAGGCGGACAGGCCGTGCCCGCCGCCGAACGCGACCGCCCGGACGGCCGGGCCCGCCGTCCGTGTGCCGTTGTCGCCGCCCGCCTTCAGGCCCGTCATTCGCGTCCCAGGTCGCGGTGCTGGGGCGAGGCCGCGAGCCGCATGTCGCGCAGCCGCCGGGCGAGCTCTTCGGCGATGGCGACGCTGCGGTGCTTGCCGCCGGTGCACCCGACGGCGATCGTCAGGTAGCGCTTGCCCTCGCGCTCGAACCCGGGCGCGGTCGCGTTGATCAAGCGCGCGTAGGTCTCCACGAACGTGATCGCCCCGCGCTGCCCGAGGACGTACCGGCTGACGTCGGTCTCCTTGCCCGTGTGCTCGCGCAGCTCCGGCACCCAGTACGGGTTGGGCAGGAACCGCGCGTCGAGCACGAAGTCGGCGTCGGGCGGCAGCCCGTACTTGAAGCCGAAGGAGAGCACCGTGACCCTGATCTGGGTGGTGTCCTCCTCGCCGAACATCTCCTCGATGCGCCCGCGCAGCTGGTTGACGTTCAGGTGACTCGTGTCGATCAGGACGTCGGCCTGCTCGCGCGCCTCCTGCAGCAGCTTGCGCTCGGCGGCGATACCGTCGGACAGGCGCCCCGCGCCCTGCAGCGGGTGCGAGCGCCGCACGCTCTCGAAGCGCCGGATCAGCACCTCGTCGTCGGCGTCGACGAACACCATCCGCGGGTTGAACCCGCGCTCCCGCAGCGACTTGACCGCGCCCGGCAGATCCGTGGAGAACGCGTGGCTGCGCACGTCGAGCACCATGGCGGTGCGGCGGACGGCCCCTTGCGCGGCGTGGGCGAGCTCGGCCATGTCGAGCAGCAGCGCCTGCGGCAGGTTGTCGACGACGTAGTACCCGACGTTCTCGAGCGCCCGCGCCACGGTGCTGCGCCCGCCCCCGGACACCCCCGTCACGATGACGAGGTCGGTGGCGTTTCGCCCCGGCAGCGCCCCTTCACCGGGATCGCCCCCTTCGCCCGGATCGCGGCCTTCGCCGGGATCGTTGCCGATCCTCCGCCCCGCGCCGTGCTCCGCGGCCCCGGCCCGCTCGTTCTCCGGGCCCGCGACACTCCGTCCGGCTTCCGCGCGGCCTTCCCGGCCCACGACGATCGGCCCGCCCCCGCGACCAGCGGCGGCGTGCTCGGCTTCCCGCTCCGCGCGCGGCCCGGCTTCGCGGTCGGTGACGGTCCGCCCGTCCCGCGGATCCGCGGCCGCGTCACTGAACGGCGGGGCGCCGCCGTCGGGCCCGGTGGCGTCACTCGGCACGTCGCCTTCTCTCGACACGTCGATGAGTTTATGTCGTACCGCTCGCGCCATCGGACGGTCGGTCGGTTTGCACTAGTTCGCGGTGTCCGTCCCATCCGTCGCCGCTTCGCCCGATCTCACCACCGCCGACACACGGACGGGCGAATCCGCGCTGTGGTCACCGTGCGCCACGTCACGTTGCCCGCCCGGCACGCCGCCGCCGCCACGCACCTCGCCTGACTCGTCGCCGGCCTCGCGCACCTCATCACGACGGCCCTCGCTCGCCCGACCAACGCCCTCACGCGGCAGGTCACGGGCCTCACTCGCCTGGTCAGGGCCTTCGTGCGGCTCATCGACGGCCTTGCGCGGCTCGTCACGGGTCTGGTCGGCGGCGGGGCGGGCCTCGGTGGTCGCGGCGCGCGTCTCGTCGATGGCAGCAGCGGAGTCCGGCGGCGCGGGGGTGTCGGCGCCGGGGGCGGTGGGGACGTCGCCGCCGAGGGCGGTGAGGATCGCCTCCGCCGTGCGGCGGCCGATGCCGGGGACCTCCGCGATCTCTTCGAGGCTCGCCGCCTTCAGCCTTTTGAGTGAACCGAAGTGGCGCAGCAGGGCCTTGCGGCGGATCTCGCCGAGACCCGGCACGGTGTCGAGGGTCGACGCGGTCATGCGCTTCGAGCGCTTCTGGCGGTGGTACGTGATCGCGAAGCGGTGGGCCTCGTCGCGGACGCGCTGCAGCAGATACAGGCCCTCGGAGGCGCGCGGCAGGATCACCGGGAACTCGTCGTCGGGCAGCCACACCTCCTCCAGGCGCTTGGCGAGGCCGCAGATCGTGATGTCGTCGATGCCGAGGTCGAGCAGCACCTGGGCGGCGGCGTTGACCTGGGGCTGGCCGCCGTCGACGACGACGAGCTGGGGCGGGTAGGCGAACTTGCGCGGGCGGCCGGTCGTCGGGTCGATGCCGGGGCGGGACGGGTCGGCCTCGCCGGCCTCGTCGATCTCGACCTTGGCGTCGAGGTATCGCGCGAACCGCCGGCGCAGCACCTCGGAGATCGCGGACACGTCGTCGGTCGCGCCGTTGATCGCGAAGCGCCGATACTCGCTCTTGCGCGACAGCCCGTCCTCGAAGACGACCATGCTCGCGACCACGTCGGTGCCCTGGATCTGCGACACGTCGTAGCACTCGATGCGCAGCGGCGCGGTCTGCATGCCCAGCGCCTCGGCGATCTCCTCCAGCGCCTTGCTGCGGGTGCTGAGGTCGCCGGCCCGGCGCAGCTTGTGCTGCTGCAGCGCCTGCTCGGCGTTGCGCGCGACGGTCTCGGCGAGAGCCTTCTTGTCGCCGCGCTGCGGCACCCGGATCGCGACCCGGCTCCCGCGCAGCCGGGTCAGCCAGTCGGCGAGCGCGTCGACGTCGGCCGGCAGCTCCGGCACCAGCAGCTCCCGCGGCAGGTCGGCGGCCTCGGCGCCGGCCTCGCTGCCGTAGATCTGGGTGCAGAAGTGGTGCACGAGGTCGCCGGCGGTGAGATCCTCGGTCTTCTCGACGATCCAGCCGCGCTGGCCGCGCACCCGCCCGCCGCGGACGTGGAACACCTGGACGGCGGCCTCGAGCGGGTCGTCGGCGAAGGCGACCACGTCGGCGTCGGTGCCGTCGCCGAGCACCACGGCCTGCTTCTCCATCGCTCGGCGTAGCGCCCCGAGGTCGTCGCGCAGCCGCGCGGCGCGCTCGAAGTCCAGCTCGTCGGAGGCCTGGTACATCTCCCGCTCGAGCTGCTTGATCATCGTGTCGGTCCGGCCGGCCATGAAGTCGCAGAAGTTCTCGACGATCTGCCGGTGCTCGTCCTGGCTGACCCGGTCGACGCACGGCGCCGAGCACTTCCCGATGTAGCCCAGCAGGCACGGCCGCCCGATCTGCCCCGCGCGCTTGAAGACGCCCGACGAGCACGTGCGGGCCGGGAACACCCGCAGCAGCAGGTCGAGCACCTCGCGGATGGCCCAGGCGTGCGCATACGGCCCGAAATAGCGCACGCCCTTGCGCTTGGCGCCCCGCATCACCTGCAGCCGCGGATACGCCTCGTCGAGCGTGACGGCGAGATACGGATAGCTCTTGTCGTCGCGATACCGGACGTTGAACCGCGGGTCGTACGCCTTGATCCAGTTGTACTCGAGCTGCAGCGCCTCGACCTCGGTGCCGACGGTGACCCAGTCGACCCGCGACGCCGTGGTGACCATCTGCTGGGTGCGCGAGTGCAGCGTCCACAGGTCGGCGAAGTAGCTGCTGAGCCGCTGCCGCAGGCTCTTGGCCTTGCCCACGTAGATGACCCGGCCGGAGGGGTCGTAGAAGCGATACACCCCCGGCGCGTCGGGAATGGTCCCCGGAGCGGGTCGATACGTCGACGGGTCAGGCACGGTTCGAGACTATCCGGGGGGTACGACAAAACCGGCGAGGGCCGGTCGCCGCGACGGCAACGACCCTCGCCACGCATTATCACGAAAAATCATGATATGTCCGATAAATTCTGACGCCGCCGGGTGTCGGGATTTATCGGACCCTGCGACCAGACCTCACGTCGTCAGGTAGATGTCCTCGCCGTCGATGCGCAGCTTCTTCTCCTCCAGCTTCGTGGTGGCCGGCGGGTTGGTGACCGAGCCGTCCACCGCCGAGAAGGTGCTGCCGTGACACTTGCAGTTGATCGAGTTGTTCGCCACGTCCGTCACGACGCACTGCTGGTGCGTGCAGATCGCCGTGAAGGCCTTGAACGTGCCGGACTCCGGCTGGGTGACCACCGTGCCGCCACCGTCGGAGACGATCTTGCCACCCCCGACCGGAATTTCCGACTTCTTGGCGATCGGGCCGCCGGGGCTGGAGTTGTTGGCGGTGCTGTTCGATCCGCTGTCGTCGCCTCCACAGGCGGCGATGACGGACGCGGCCGTCACGCCGACCGCTCCGGCGAGCACCGCGCGGCGGGTCGTCTCACTCATCAAGCTCCTCCAATGGTCGTAGGCCCGCAGGCTGCGGCCATGAATACACAGAACATGGAGGGTACGGTTCAATGCTCAACAAAGTCTGAGAACTCGCCGCGAATGCCGCGTCAGGCGCGCACGACGTAGCCGCCGCGCACCTCGACCCTGATGCCCTTGAGCCCTCGCGGGGCCGGGCCCTCCACCCGGCTGCCGTCGGCGACCTTGAACTTCGAGTTGTGCCGCGGGCACTGGATGATCGGGTTGCCGTCGAACGGCGGGTCGACGATCGCGCCTTCGTGCGGGCATGCCGCGTCGTACGCCTTGAAGGTCCCCTTCGCCGGCTGGATCACCAGCACCGTGTCCTTGACGATGACCCCGCCGCCGACCGGCACCTCGCCCGCGGCGACCAGCGCGTTGGACGGCACCTGCGGCTCGCCGCCCCCGCTCGAGCCGGTGTCGTCGAACGGGTTGCCGCCGGCGGTGCTCGGCGCGGCCGGCGCGCTGGAGCCGCCCGGCTGCCCGCCGGCGCCCGGGGCGGGCTCGTCGCCGCCGCACCCGGCGAGCACGGCGATGCCCATCGCGCCCGCGCCGAGCAGCAGCGTCCGCCGCGCGGCGGTGGCGCAGGGTTTGAAGATGTCCTCGACCGGCACGTGACTCCTCCTGAGCTCAGCCTCGCCCGCGGCCACCGTAGCAGCGCCGCCCGCGAGCCCGCCGAGCATGGGAGAAACGCCCGGGGGCGGTCCCGTGGTCCCGCCCCCGGCACGTGCTCAGCCCTTTGCCGCCGCCTTCTTCGCCGGGGCCTTGCGCGGTGCGGCCTTCGTGGCCTTGGTCGCCGCGGAGGCCGCGGGGGCCGCGGTCTTCGCCGCGGCCGTCGTCTTCGCCGGGGCGGTCGACTTGGCCGCCGGGGCCGCCTTGGCCGCGGTGGTCGCAGTGGTCGCAGTGGTCGCCTTCGCGGCCGCCGCACGCGCGCCGGCCGTCTTCTTCGGCGCCGCGACCGGCTTGGTGCCGTTGGCCTGCGCCGCGCGGTCGCGGGCCGCCGGGTCGCCGCTGGCCGGGCCGGTCAGCCCCAGCACGTGGCGCAGGAACTGCCCGGTGTAGCTGTCCGGGAGCTCGGCGACCTCCTCCGGGGTGCCGGCCGCGACGACCGTGCCGCCCTTGTGGCCGCCCTCCGGGCCCATGTCGATGATCCAGTCGGCGGTCTTGATGACGTCGAGGTTGTGCTCGATGACGATGACCGTGTTGCCCTTGTCCACCAGGCCCTGCAGCACCAGCAGCAGCTTGCGGATGTCCTCGAAGTGCAGGCCGGTGGTCGGCTCGTCCAGCACATACACCGTCCGGCCCGTCGAGCGCTTCTGCAGCTCCGAGGCGAGCTTCACGCGCTGCGCCTCGCCGCCGGAGAGCGTCGGGGCTGGCTGGCCGAGCCGCACGTACCCGAGGCCGACGTCGACCAGCGTCTTGAGGTGCCGGTGGATGGCCGGGATCGCCTCGAAGAAGCCGGCCGCCTCGTCGATGGGCATGTCCAGCACCTCGGCGATCGTGCGACCCTTGTAGTGCACCTCGAGGGTCTCGCGGTTGTACCGCGCGCCCTTGCAGACCTCGCACGGGACGTACACGTCGGGCAGGAAGTTCATCTCGATCTTGATCGTGCCGTCGCCGGCGCACGCCTCGCAGCGGCCGCCCTTGACGTTGAACGAGAACCGCCCGGGGCCGTAGCCGCGGACCTTCGCCTCGGTCGTCTCGGCGAAGAGCTTGCGGATGTTGTCGAAGACGCCGGTGTACGTCGCCGGGTTGGACCGCGGCGTCCGGCCGATCGGCGACTGATCGACGCCGACCACCTTGTCGACGAGGTCGAGGCCGGAGATGCGGGTGTGCCGCCCGGGCACCAGCCGGGCGCCGTTGACGGTGTTGGCCAGCACGGCGTGCAGGATGTCGTTGACCAGCGTCGACTTGCCCGAGCCGGAGACGCCGGTGACCGCGACGAGCTGGCCCAGCGGGAACGGCACGGTCAGGTTGTGCAGGTTGTGCTCGCGGGCCCCGACGACGACCAGCTCGCGGCCGGGCGTGCGCGGGCGCCGGATGGCCGGGGTCGGGATGCTGCGGCGGCCGGACAGGTAGGCCCCGGTCACCGAGTCCTCGGTCTTGACCAGGTCGTCGTACGGCCCGCTGTGCACGACCCGGCCGCCCTGCTCGCCGGCACCGGGCCCGATGTCGACGATCCAGTCGGCGGTGCGGATGGTGTCCTCGTCGTGCTCCACCACGATGAGCGTGTTGCCGAGCTTCTTCAGCCGCACCAGGGTCTCGATGAGCCGGTGGTTGTCGCGCTGGTGCAGGCCGATGCTCGGCTCGTCGAGGACGTAGAGCACGCCGACGAGGCCGGAGCCGATCTGGGTGGCCAGTCGGATGCGCTGCGCCTCACCGCCGGACAGCGTGCCGGCGGCCCGGTCGAGGGAGAGGTAGTCCAGGCCGACGTCCACGAGGAACCGGAGCCGGGCGTTGATCTCCTTGAGCACCCGCTCGGCGATCATCTTCTGCCGGTCGGTGAGCGTCATCGCGCCGAGCAGCTCGGCGCACTCCCCCACCGACAGGTTGCACACGTCGGCGATGCTGCGCCCGGCGATCGTGACCGCGAGGATCTCCGGCTTGAGCCGGGTGCCGCCGCAGGTGCCACAGGGCACGTCGCGCATGTACCCCTCATACTTGTCCCGCGACCAGTCGCTCTCGGTGTCGGCGTGGCGGCGCTCGATCCACTGCACCACGCCCTCGAACCCGGTGTAATAGGAGCGCTCGCGGCCGTACTTGTTGCGATACCGGACGTGGACCTGGTCGTCGGAGCCGTAGAGGATCGCCTTCTGGCCGCGCGAGGACAGCGCCCGCCACGGGGTGTCGAGGTTGAAGCCCTCCTCGTCGCCGAGCGCCTCGAGCAGCCGCAGGAAGTAGTCCAGCGTGTGCCCGGTCGCCCAGGGCGCGATCGCGCCCTCGCGCAGCGAGCGCTCCGGGTCGGGGACGATGAGCTCCGGGTCGACCTCCTTCTTGGTGCCGATGCCGGTGCAGTCCGGGCAGGCGCCGTACGGCGCGTTGAAGGAGAACGAGCGCGGCTCGAGGTCCTCGACCGACAGCGGGTGCTCGTTGGGACAGGCGAGGTGCTCGGAGAACAGCCGCTCCCGGTGCTCGTCGTCCTCGGGCAGGTCGACGAACTCGAGGATCACGATGCCGGCGGCGAGCTTGAGCGCGGTCTCGACCGAGTCGGTGAGCCGCTGCTTGGCGCTCGGCTTCACCGCGAGCCGGTCGACGACCACCTCGATGGTGTGCTTCTCCTGCTTCTTGAGCTTCGGCGGGTCGGTCAGTGCGTGCACGACCCCGTCGATGCGGGCCCGCGCGTAGCCCTTGGACTGCAGCTCGCTGAACAGGTCGACGTATTCACCCTTGCGCCCCCGCACCACCGGCGCGAGCACCTGGAAGCGGGTGCCCTCGTCCATGGCCAGGACGCGGTCGACGATCTGCTGGGGCGTCTGCTTGGTGATCGCCTCGCCACAGACCGGGCAGTGCGGCTCGCCGACGCGGGCGTAGAGCAGCCGCAGGTAGTCGTAGACCTCGGTGATGGTGCCGACCGTCGAGCGCGGGTTGCGCGAGGTCGACTTCTGGTCGATCGAGACCGCCGGGGACAGGCCCTCGATGAAGTCGACGTCGGGCTTGTCCATCTGGCCGAGGAACTGGCGCGCATACGAGGAGAGCGACTCGACGTATCGCCGCTGGCCCTCGGCGAAGATCGTGTCGAACGCCAGGCTCGACTTGCCCGAGCCGGACAGCCCGGTGAACACGATCATCGCGTCGCGCGGCAGGTCGAGGCTGACGTCGCGAAGGTTGTGCTCGCGGGCGCCACGGATGATCAAGCGGTCGGACATGCTTCCCCTTGACAGAGACAACTTGGCAGTGATTTGTCCGGTTCGAACACCGTCACGGTGCCAGCCGACAACTCTAGCCAGGGGGTATGACATTTTTCGGCGCCCGGGCGCCCGAGGGGTGCTCGAACGGGGGATGCCCCGCGGCTACGGCCGTGCCGGCCGCCGGCGTTCGCGGCTTTCGCGCCGCACCCGCCGTACCGCTGCCAGCATCTGCTCTTTTTGCAATTTCTGCCAGTGCGCGTAGCGCCGCGGGCTCAGCTCGCCGGTCTCGACCGCCGCCCGGACGGCGCATCCCGGCTCGTCGGCGTGCTTGCAGTCCTGGAACCGACAGTCTTCCGCGAGCCGCGTCACGTCCGCGAACGCCCGGTCGAGCCCGGCCGCGGTGTCGAACATGCCGACGAGGCGTACGCCGGGCGTGTCGAGGATCGAGCCACCGCCCGGCATCGGGATCAACGCCCGATATGTGGTGGTGTGCCGGCCCCGGCCGTCGGCGCGCAGCTCGCGGGTCTGCATCACCGGCGCCCCGGCGAGCGCGTTGACCAGGCTGGACTTGCCCGCTCCGGACTGCCCGAGCAGCCCGAGCGTGCGGCCGTGCGCGACGAGCGGGCGCAGCGCGTCCAGGCCCAGCCCGGTGCGGGCGCTGACGGCGTGCACCTCCACGCCGGACGCGCGCCCCGGCATCTGGGCCGCGAGCGCCTCCGGATCGGCCGCCAGGTCGGCCTTGGTGAGCACCAGATGCGGCTTTGCCCCCGACTCCCACGCGAGCGCCAGCAGCCGCTCGATGCGCCCCAGGTCGGGCGAGGGGTCGACCGGCTCGACGACCGCGACCGCGTCGATGTTCGCCGCCAGGACCTGGCCGAAGGACTCCTCGCCCGCCACCGCGCGGACGATCGCCGTGCGCCGGGGCAGCACCGCCTCCGCCGTCAGCCGCCCGTCCGGCCAGGTGCGCACGACCAGCCAGTCGCCGGCGCAGGGCAGCGCGCCCGGGTCCTGCGCGGCGCGGGCCAGCAGGCCGCCGGACAGGCTCGCCCGGACCGGGCCGCCGGCCGCGAGCGCGGTGCAGACGCCCCGGTCCACGCGGCTCACCCGCGCGGGCTGCTGGCCGGGCACGGCGAACCCGCGCTCGAAGGCCGCGGCGAAGGCGTCGTCCCAGCCCAGGGCCGACAGGTTAATATGCATGGCATCCTTCCGTACGAACTGGCGTTCGGAAATCCACGGTAGGCAGCGCGTCCATGCCGCGAAACCGAATATCGGGGCTATGGTCAGGGCGTGCTTCCCTCGCATGTGCTCGCCGGCGCCGTCGGACTCCGCCTCGAGCGGGCCGACGTGCAGTGGCACGTCTCGCCCGGCCAGGACGACTCGCTGATGCGGTTCTGGCTGACGTTCGGCGGCACGTCCTACGGGTTTCACGTCGGCGCCGAGGACGAGATCCTGGACGTGATCGTCGAGGAGCGCGGGACCGACGCCGACATGGGCGTCTACGGCCGCCTCGAGGTCAGGTCCGCCGGCGGCCGTGACCCCGCGGCCTTCGCGGTCGGCCAGCGGCTCGTCGTGGTCCATGATCTTTTCGCGGGGTACCTCGGGAAGCCCATCGGCGCCAGGCTGTCCTTCGAGACCGTCGACCTCAGCGTGGCCGACTGGGAGGACGAACTGCACTGGGCCGTCGGCGACCTGCCGCCCGCCGTCGGGGTACGCCAGCGCTAGGGTGTCTGCTGTGACAGCCGACCCGCTGGTGCTCGACCCCGAGCTCGAACGAGCCACCGCGCGACTGCTCGCCACCGTGCGCGGCCTCGACGACGCCGCGCTCGCCGCGCCCTCCCGCTGCCCCGGCTGGACCCGCGGCCACGTGCTCAGCCACCTGGCCCGCAACGCCGACGCGTACGTCAACCTGCTCACCTGGGCCCGCACCGGCGTGCGCACCCCCGCCTACGCGAGCCCGCAGGCCCGCGACGCCGACATCGAGGCCGGCGCGGCCCGCCCGCTCGCCGAGCACCTCGCCGACCTCGAGGCCGCCGCCGCCCGTTTCGCCGCCGCGATCGACGCGACCCCCGCCGAGGCGTGGCCGGCGATCGTGGCGTTCCCCTCCGGCAAAGAGGTCCCCGCCGCTCAGCTCGTGTGGGCGCGCATCTGCGAGGTCGAGCTGCACCACGTCGATCTCGACGCCGGCTACGGCCCCGCCGACTGGCCGCCCGCGTTCCCGCTGCGCCTGCTCCACGACCCGGCAACCCCGCGTGTGGCGACCCTCGCGGACCCGGACGGCACCGTGCTCCTCACCGTCCCGTCCACACCGACCGTCACCGGCCCGGCCCATCTCTTGGCCGCCTGGCTCTCCGGCCGCGGCGACGGCACCGGCCTGACCGGCGACCTGCCCAGCCTGGAGGCATGGAAATGACCACCGGACTCGCGATCACCAAGCTCTCCGTCGGCCCGATGGACAACAACGCGTACCTGCTGCGCTGCCGCACCACCGGCGAGGGCGTCCTGATCGACGCGGCCAACGAGGCGCCGCGGCTGCTCCAGCTCGTGGAGCCGGAGGGCATCCGCGCGGTCGTCACCACCCACCACCACCCCGACCACTGGGCGGCCCTCGCCGAAGTGATCGAGGCGACGGGCGCACAGTCCCTGGCCCACCCGGCCGACGCCCCCGAGATCCCGGTGGTCACCGGAACCCTGAACGAGGGCGACACCCTCCACGTCGGCGACTGCACCCTGTCGGTGATCCACCTCGTGGGCCACACCCCGGGCTCGATCGCCCTGTACTACGAGCCGGACGGCGGCCACCTCTTCACCGGCGACTCCCTCTTCCCCGGCGGCGTCGGCAACACCCGCGGCAACAAGGCCGACTTCGACTCCCTCTTCCACGACGTGACCACAAAGCTCTTCGACCGCCTGCCGGACGAGGTGACGTTCTACCCGGGCCACGGCAAGAACTCCACGCTCGGCGCCGAGCGCCCGTCGTTACCGCAGTGGCGCGAACGCGGCTGGTAACTCGCCGGCTCAGGACTTCCCCGACCTGGCTCGTCGACCGGACCGGACGATAGGTTGCGGGCCATGACCGGATCGACGAAGCCCGTCTACCTCCTGGACTTCCTGCCCGAGGACTGGCGCGAGGCGGTCAGCCCGTACGTCGACGCCGACGTCGTCGCGGCGCTGTCCTCGTTCGTTGTCGAGCAGTACCGGTCGGCCACGGTGTACCCGCGGAAGCAGGACATCTATGCCGCGTACCGGTTGTGCCCACTCGCGGCCACCCGGGTCCTCATCCTCGGCCAGGACCCGTATATCCGGCCGGGACAGGCCCACGGGCTGAGCTTCAGTGTGCCGCCGGGCGTCCCGGTCCCGCCGTCCCTGCGCAACGTGTACCAGGAGATGCGCGACGATCTGGCGGTGGAACCGCCGCCGTCCGGCGACCTGACCGCGTGGTGTCGGCAGGGGGTGATGCTGCTGAACTCTGTGCTGACCGTCCGCGCCGGCACCCCGAACTCGCACAAGGGGCGCGGCTGGGAGAACATCACCGACGCCACGATCCGGGCGCTGAACGAGAAGGCCGACCGGGTCGTGTTCGTACTTTGGGGCGCGGCGGCGAAGGCGAAGGCGCCGCTGGTGACAAACGACCGGCATGTTGTACTGCGGGCCGGGCACCCCAGCCCGATGAACCCGGCCGGTTTTCTCGGCAGCCGACCGTTCAGCCGGATCAACGCGGCGCTCGTGGCGGCCGGGACGCCACCGGTGCGCTGGTCACCGGCGATGCCGCGGCAGTGACCCGGGCCGCGGGGATGTGACCACGCCCGATGGCACGATCCGCCATGACCAAGGTTCTCATCGACATTGACAGCGGCCGCTTGGCTCGCTCCTCCAGGCTCCATCACCTGACGGGGTAACGCGCCAGAGGCTGGTGATCCGCGAGCGCTCCCGCAGCGCCGCCCACCGCCCATCGCCCATCGCCCATCGCCCACCAACATGGTTCACGATGCGTGACACATGATTGGCAGATCGTGAGCGTCTTGCGTAGGCTCTCCCGCCGTGCCCTCACACCTCCACGAGATCCTCATCGAGATGTTCCGGGGCCGGCCGAGCTTGGCCGCCGAGCTCTTGACCGGCCCACTCCACGTCAAGGTGCCGGACTTCGAGAAGGCGCGCCTGTCCCCCGGCGAGCTCACCGACGTCGCTCCGACCGAGTACCGCGCTGACGCCGTAGTCACGCTGGACGACCAGCACGACACCGTGCTCGCGGTGGTGGTCGAGGTGCAGCTGCGGATCGACCCGCGCAAGCGGCGCAGCTGGCCTGCGTACCTCGCCACCCTGTACGCACGGCTCGACTGCCCCGTTGTGCTACTGGTGGTGTGCCCCAACCGGCCCGTCGCCGAGTGGTGCGCGACACCGATCGTCCTCGGCCCACCCGGCTCCGTGGTGACCCCGGTGGCCCTCGGTCCGGACCAGGTTCCCGTCGTCACCGACCTCGACGCGGCCCGCCGCATCCCCGAACTCGCCGTGCTCTCAGCGCTCGCGCACGGCGACCGTCCCGACCCCACACCGATCTTCGAAGCCCTGCTCACAGCACTCGACATCATCGATCATGACCATGCCAACCTGTACACTGACCTTGTGCTCGCAGCGCTGCCGGCGGCGGCCCGGGACTGCCTGGAGGACCTGATGACCACCACAAGCCACCGATACCAGAGCGACTTCGCCCGCAGGTACTTCAGCGAAGGTGAAGCCAGCGGCGAGGCACGGGGCGAGGCGCGCGGCGAGGCACGGGGCGAGGCGCGCGGCGAGGCGCGCGGCGAGGCACGGGGTGAAGCCCGCGGCCTGGCCACCTCGGTCCTGGCGATCCTCGACGAGCGAGGCGTCGACGTTCCGGATGACATCCGCGCTCGAATCGCAGGCTGCACCGACCTCGACAAGCTCCACGCCTGGCTCCACCGTGCCATCAAGGCCGACACGATCCAGGACCTCGGCGACTGACCGCTCAGAACGGCAAACCGCGCCGCCGGCCGACGGGGCCGGCGGCGCCGGCGTCTGCGGTCGCTCCCGGCCGACCAGGCGAGCGGAGAAGCCCTTTGCCTCCGCCGTAGCCCGGCAGCGGCGCGCGCAGCCACTCGGCGACACCACCGGGCGTCGTTGGCTGAGCCGTGGTTCGGGTCAGCGGCGGCCGGGGCCGGCGGAGCGGACGTCCTCGGACTGCCAGGCCTCCAGGCTCGTGACGTCCGCCGGGGGCTGGCCACACAGGACGTACCGGCGCGGGGCCATGGCGGCGTGGCGGCCCGGTAGCAGGGCCACGCAGCGGCGGTGGGCCTCGGCGGGGGTGGTGGGGCCGTCCGGGGTTTCGGCGATGTACGCGACGAGCGGGTCGCCGTCGGCTGTCGCGAAGACGCGGGTCACCGCCGGGGCCAGGGCCTCTTCGACCAATTGTTGTACCTCGGCCAGGTCGATCCAGCAGTTGTCGACCAGCAACCAGCCCGGCGGGCGCTCGATCGGCGGCAGGGCGATCGCCTCGACGGTGGCGGCGTGGTCGAGGTCGCCCGGGGCCGCCGCCACGAGCAGTCGTTCCAGCGCCAGGAGGAGCGCCTTGGCCTCGTCGGGGGTCAGGCGGCCGGTGTCGCCGCTCCACACCCGGGCCACGAGCTCGCCGTCGACCTGGCCCAGGTCGAAGCGGAGCAGGATGTTGGTCGGCGGCAGGTCGGCCCACTCCAGGCGGGTGGGGGCCGGCGCGGGGGACGGGGCCGGGGCGTCGAAGCCGCGGGTGTCCACGACGACGCTGTTGAACAGGGGCTCGAACGTCGGGGCGACGCCGCGCTCGGTGGCGAGCCAGGTGGAGTACTCGTGCTGGCGGTACACGTCGTAGGCGCCGTGCAGGCCGGCCTGCAGCACCGAGCCGAAGCAGCGGCGCACGAGCTCGTCGAACGTCGGCTCGCCCACCTCGACGGACACGAACGTGGACTGGGCCAGTGTGCCGACGTACTCCCGCAGGCTCGACTCGAACCGGTTGGCCGACAGCATCACGAACTGGCAGGTGTGGTATCCGGTGCGCCGCGCCAGCAGTGCGCAGAGCGCGGCGAACACGATCGTCGGGCGGCTCACCTGGGTGCGCGCGGCGATGTGGTCGAGGGCCTGGGCGGCGGCCTCCGACGACATGCCGTAGGCGCCCGATCCGGTGGCCGGGCGGACGCGTGGGCGCGCGTACAGGTGCACCGGGGCCGAGGCCAGCTGCCGGCTCCAGTGGCGCAGGCCCTGGTCGAGGCGGCGGCGGTGGGACGGCTGGCGCTCGACGGTCGACCGGTCCAGCGGCTGCTGCCGGGCCTCACCGAGAACGCGGGCGGCGGGATCCCGGGCCATCTGGGCGAACTCGCGGCCGAGGATCACCAGGGCCTGGAAGTCGACCGCCAGGTGGGAGTAGAGGGCGACGGCGGTGAGCACGGTACCGTCGCGGACGGCGATCGCCAGGCGTACCGGAGCCTCCACGGTCACGTCGATCGGCTTCTCGCGGGCGAGCGCGACCAGGCGCTCGGCGACGCGTTCCGGCGGGTCGTCCTCGCCGGAACGGTAGACGGCCATCGGGACCTCGCCGGCGGTGAGCACGCGCTGCTCGCCGGGCTCGCCGAGCACGTACCGGCTGCGCAGCGCCTCGTGCCGGCACAGCAGCACGCCGAAGCACTCGGCGACGTCGCGGATCGTGACGCCCGGCGGCACCGCGAAGGTCTGGTCGAGCATCGCCGCCGGCGCCTGCGGCGCGTCCTCCAGCCACTTCCCGATGTTGAGCTGCCCGACGGTCAGGGGTCCGGTCGCGGCGCGCCAGCCCTGGAAGCGCACCGGCACCGAGTCGAGAGGAAACAGCTGCACCATTGGGCCCTCTCCGGCGACGACTGAATGATACACATCGATCATTCTGGTTGCGACGCGTTCCTGCCACCGCCGTTTCGGACCCGCCCGGATGGCCGCCCGTACGACCACTTTCGAAATACGGGCATACCGCGCCGGCATTTCGAAAGTGATCGGACGGGACCGGAGGGTCAGTCGGTGCCGGACTCCATGGCCGCGTGGTCGAGCAGCTCGGCGTCCTCCGGCACGGCGCCGCGCGCCGCGATCGCGGCGGCGCCGCCGGCGGGCATGGCGCCGAGCAGGTCGGCGGACGGGGTCTGGTTGGCGCCGATCAGCATCGGGTGGGGGCTGCCGATCACGTTGAGCGTGACGTACTGCTCCAGCTTCGCCCGCGAGTCGGCGATGTCGAGGTTGCGCATGGTCAGCTGGCCGATGCGGTCGACCGGGCCGAACGCGGCGTCCTCGATGCGCTCCATCGACAGCTTCTCCGGGTGGTACGACAGGGCCGGGCCGGTGGTGTCCAGGATCGAGTAGTCCTCGCCGCGGCGCAGCCGGACCGTCACCTCGCCCGTGACGGCCGAGCCGACCCAGCGCTGCAGGGCCTCGCGCAGCATCAGGGCCTGCGGGTCGAGCCAGCGCCCCTCGTACAGCAGGCGGCCGAGCTTGCGGCCCTCGTTGTGGTACGCGGCGACCGTGTCCTCGTTGTGGATCGCGTTGACCAGGCGCTCGTACGCGGCGTGCAGCAGCGCCATGCCCGGCGCCTCGTAGATGCCGCGGCTCTTGGCCTCGATGATGCGGTTCTCGATCTGGTCGGACATGCCCAGCCCGTGCCGGCCGCCGATGGCGTTCGCCTCAAGCACCAGGTCGACGGCGGTGGCGAACTCCTTGCCGTTGATGGTGACCGGGCGGCCCTGCGCGAAGCCGATCGTGACGTCCTCGGCCGGGATCTCCACGGCCGGGTCCCAGAAGCGCACGCCCATGATCGGGTCGACGATCTCGATGCCCGCGTCGAGGTGCTCCAGCGACTTGGCCTCGTGGGTGGCACCCCAGATGTTCGCGTCGGTGGAATACGCCTTCTCGGTGCTGTCGCGGTAGGGCAGCCCGTGGGCGAGCAGCCACTCCGACATCTCCTTGCGCCCGCCGAGCTCGCCGACGAACTCGGCGTCGAGCCACGGCTTGTAGATGCGCAGCGACGGGTTGGCGAGCAGGCCGTAGCGGTAGAACCGCTCGATGTCGTTGCCCTTGAAGGTGGAGCCGTCGCCCCAGATCTGCACGTCGTCCTCGAGCATCGCGCGCACCAGCAGGGTGCCGGCCACGGCGCGGCCGAGCGGCGTGGTGTTGAAGTACGCACGGCCGCCGGAGCGGATGTGGAACGCCCCGCAGGCCAGGGCCGCGAGGCCCTCCTCGACGAGGCTCGCTCGGCAGTCGACCAGGCGGGCGACCTCGGCGCCGTACGCCGTGGCGCGCCCCGGCACCGAGGCGATGTCGGGCTCGTCGTACTGGCCGATGTCGGCGGTGTAGGTGCACGGGACGGCGCCCTTTTCGCGCATCCACGCGACCGCTACCGAGGTGTCGAGGCCGCCGGAGAAGGCGATCCCGACGCGTTCGCCGACGGGCAGGGAGTTCAGGACCTTGGACACGGATAAAGCATATACGAGGGAGTGCATAATCATGCAAGCCCGTGGTGGATGACACTCTCGCGCGCACAGTCAGCAGCGCGGATCGAACACTTTCAAACAAGTTCTATCAAAGTCCATCGCGAATACGCATACTTGAGCATCGACGCGTCGTCCGGTGCCGCCGCCATCGGTACCGAGGAAGTCCCCCCGACGAAAGAGGTCCTCCCGTGGTCAGTCGATCACGCCCGGGCCGGCGCCGGATCCTCCTGTCCGCCGTCGCCAGCCTCGTTCTCACCGCAGCCGCCCTGGTCGGGCTCAACAGCCCGGCCCAGGCGGCCGGCCCGCTGCCCTGTGACATCTACGCCTCGGCCGGCACGGCGTGCGTCGCCGCGCACAGCACGACCCGAGCGCTCTTCGCGGCGTACAACGGGCCGCTCTACCAGCTGCAGCGCGCCTCCGACGGCGCCACGCACAACGTGGGCCCGCTGGCCGCCGGCGACTACGCCAACGCCGGCGACCACGACGCCTTCTGCAACGGCACCACGTGCACCATCATCCGCATCTACGACCAGACGTCGCGGCACAACGACCTGACCCCGGGCCCGGCGGGCACCGCGGGCATGGGCGCGGACAAGCCGGCCGACGCGAGCGTCATCGCGGTCACCGCCGGCGGGCACAAGGTGTACGGCGTGTGGATCTCGCCGCTGCACGGCTACCGCTACACCGGCGTCGCGTCCGGCGTGGCCGTCAACGGCCAGCCCGAGGGCGTGTACATGGTCGCCAGCGGCACCCACGTCGGCTCGGCCTGCTGCTTCGACTACGGCAACGCCGAGTCCACCCCGGCCGACACCGGCAACGGGCACATGGACGCGATCAGCATCGCGACCACCTGCTACTTCCCGCCGTGCACCGGTTCCGGGCCGTGGATCGAGGCCGATCTGGAGAACGGCATGTTCCAGGGCGCCAACGGCTCCAACACCGCCAACCTGGGCAACAACAGCACGTACGTCACCGCGACGCTGAAGAACAACGGACAGACGACGTACGCGCTCAAGGGCGGCAACGCGCAGTCCGGCGGGCTGTCGACGTGGTGGAGCGGCGCGCTGCCCAACCGGGGCGGCTACGTGCCGATGCACCAGGAGGGCGGCATCATCCTGGGTACCGGCGGCGACAACAGCAACTGGAACATGGGCACCTTCTTCGAGGGCGCCATGGTGTACGGCTACCCGACCGACGCCGCCGAGAACTCGGTCCAGGCCAACGTGGTGTCGGTCGGGTACAGCGGGCAGACCAACGTGCCGAACGGGCCGCAGGGCACCGTGACCGGCCCGGGCGGCAAGTGCGTGGACGTGGCCGCGGACGACACCGCGGGCAACGGCGGCGCGGTGCAGCTGTGGGACTGCCAGACGTACGCCGAGGACCAGCACTGGCAGCACTACGCCGATAACACGCTGCGCACGCTGGGCCGCTGCCTGGACATCAACGGCAACGGCACCGCGGGCGGCACGCAGGTGGAGCTGTGGGACTGCAACGGCGCCGGCGGCCAGAAGTGGGTGCAGCAGGCCGACGGCTCGCTGCGCAACCCGCAGTCCGGCCGCTGCCTGGACTCCCCCAGCGGCGCCACCGCCAACGGCACCCGCCTGCAGATCTGGGACTGCAACGGCTCCGCCGCGCAGAAGTTCTCGGTCAACGGCGGCGGTACCAGCATCGGCCCGGGCGGCAAGTGCGTGGACGTGGCCGCGGACGACACCGGCGGCAACGGCGCCGCGGTGCAGCTGTGGGACTGCCAGTCCTACGCGGTGGACCAGCACTGGTATCACCAGTCCAACGGCGCCCTGCGCACCCTGGGCCGCTGCCTGGACATCATCGGCAACGGCACCGCCAACGGCACTCAGGTGGAGCTGTGGGACTGCAACGGGGTCGGCGGCCAGAACTGGCAGCAGCAGGCCGACGGCTCCCTGCGCAACCCGCAGTCCGGCCGCTGCCTGGACTCCCCCAGCGGCGCCACCGCCAACGGCACCCGCCTGCAGATCTGGGACTGCAACGGCTCCGCCGCGCAGAAGTTCGCGCTGAGCTGATCCTCCCGCGACGAAGAGGGGCGCGCCGGGCGCCCCTCTTCTCGTCTTCCGGTCGAGCCGCCGGGGCCGCCGACCCCCGTACTGCCGCCGATCCCGGAGCCGCTCACCGGTCCCCCCACGCCCGCCCGGACCGTACCCGCCGTCCTCACCCGGAAGCACTCCGCCGATCCGGGCGGCAGCTCCGGCCGATCGTGGCCCGTTCGTGCCGTGAAGTACCACCCATTCCGGCTGCGGCCGGCGACCGGCCCGGGGGCGAGCGTCAGAGGTAGGCGGGCAGGCTCGCGCGCAGGCAGGCGAGCATCGCCGCGCGCTCGGCGGCCGGCATTGCGGCGGCGGCGCGGCGCACCGCGACCAAGACGTCGTCGAGCGGGATCGACGCGTCGGCGCCGGCCGCGTGGTGGCGCACCTGGGCCAGCAGGTCTGCGACGTAGGTGACCACGTCGTCCTGGCCGGAGGCGGTGTCGCCGGGGCCGGACGGGTGTTCCCACAGCCAGGCGAGCACCCGGCCGAACGCCTCGCCGGCGTGCAGGGCCGCGCCACGGGCCCGCTGGGCCAGGATCGCGGCCGCGGACTCGCAGATCAGCGCGCCGATCAGCTTCTCGAAGATGTGGTCAGGCACCTCACGCGTCCGCACATCCCACTCCCACCGATCGGTGTGTGACGACGGGTGATGTTACCGCTTCAATGCGTCAGGAACGAGGCGCCGCCCGAACTGTTCGTCAACCAGACCCCGGCGGGCGATCCCGCCACGGCATGTGCCCGACCGATCGCCGACCGTAGCGGGACGAACGGTGTACGGAACGGGCGGGTCGCGATGATGGAAGACTGCTGTTCATGACGACGCTGGGTACCGTGTTTCTGCCGCAGTTGCCGCCCGAGCGGCTGCGCGACGTCGTGCGCGCCGCCGACGAGGCCGGGCTCGAGGAGCTGTGGCTGTGGGAGGACTGCTTCCTGGAGGGCGGGCTGACCACCGCGGCCGCGGCCCTCGCATGGTCGTCGCGGCTGCGGGTGGGCGTCGGGCTGCTGCCGGTACCGCTGCGCAACGTGGCGCTGAGCGCCATGGAGATCTCGACGCTGTTCCGCATGTTCCCGGGCCGGGCTGTCGTCGCCGCCGGGCACGGGGTGCAGGACTGGATGGGGCAGGTCGGGGCGCGGGCCGCGTCGCCGCTGACGCTGCTGCGGGAATACACGGAGGCGCTGCGGGCGCTGCTGCGCGGCGAGCGGCTGTCCACCCAGGGCCGGTACGTGCGCCTCGACGACGTGGCCCTGGACTGGCCCCCGCCGGGCCCGGCGCCGATTCTGCTCGGTGCGACGGGCGACAAGACCCTTCGCCTATCCGGCGAGGTCTCCGACGGCACGGTGCTCACCGGAGGCACCGATCCGGCGACGGTACGGCGGGCGCGCGGCCTGATCGACCAGGGGCGCTCGGCGGCCGGGCGGACCGACGCGCACCCGGTCGTCGTCTACCTGCACGCGGCCACCGGTCCGGACGCGGCAGCGCGGATGGCGGCCGAACTCGCCCGCTGGGGGCACGCCGACCCTGCCCGCGACGTGTCGGTGGCCGGCGACGAGCACGCGTTCGCTGAGGCGGTGGCGCGCTGGGCCGAGGCCGGCGCGGACAGCGTGATCCTGCAGCCCACGCCCGACGACCCGGACCCGGAGGGCTTTGTGCGGTTCGTCGCCGAGCGCGTCCGCCCGCTGGTGCAGTGACCCGCATGCCTGATCTTCCGGAGATTTCCGATAATCCGGCCGTCGCCGGGGTTGCAGCGAGCGGCATCGCCTTCCAGGTGGTCGAGCACGGCCCGGTGCGCAGCCTGGCCGAGGCGGCCGCGGCGCGCGGCGTGGCGATCCCCGACGTGGTCAAGACCATCGTGGTC
Organism: Dactylosporangium sp. NPDC048998; assembly: GCF_043197855.1. NCBI lineage: Bacteria > Bacillati > Actinomycetota > Actinomycetes > Micromonosporales > Micromonosporaceae > Dactylosporangium > Dactylosporangium sp. NPDC048998. Next base: position 718,873 of record NZ_JBICTV010000001.1, on the reverse strand, counting down.
CGACTGAGCGAGGGCGACTACCGCTTCGTGCTCGTGCCCGGCGATCGGGTGATCTCCTGGCCGAAGCTGCGGGCCCTGCTCGGCGTCGCGCGCATGTCGATGCCGGACGCGGCGACGGCGAAGGAGGCGACCGGCTTCGAGCGCGGCACGATCACGCCGTTCGGGTCGTCGACGGCGTGGCCGGTGATCGCCGACGAGCGGATCCGGGGCCGCGAGATCACGCTCGGCGGCGGCCGGCACGGCGTCGCCCTGGCCGTCTCGGCGGACGCCGCCATCGCGGCGCTGGACGCGACGGTCGCCGACGTTTCCGAGCCCGAACCACCGCCGTCGAAGGGCTGATCGAAGGTCGCTTTTCTCCGGAGGTACACGCTGAATAGCCTCGACCGATTAGGGCGATTCATGCGAAATGCCCGAATAACCGGGAAAGCCGGTTTATTTTGGCTTCGGCAGTGATCATTGCCCGGGTCGGGTCTGGCCTGCGCGGCTGGTCAGTGGGCCGGGCCGCTCGCCAGGCGGAAGTCGGCGAAGTCGAAGCCCGGTGCCACCACGCAGCTGACCAGGACCGGTTCGTCGCCGGCCGGGGTGGCGGCCTGCCACACGCCGCCGGGGACGACGGCCTGCGGGTGCTGGCCGGCGGTGACGTCGGCGCCCAGCAGGACCTCCGGGCCCGGGGCCGGGTGGTCGCCGACGCCGCCGAGGCGCAAGGTCAGTGGGCCGCCGGAGTGCCAGAACCACAGCTCGTCGGAGCGCACCACGTGCCATGCTGACTCCTCGCCGGGGTGCAGCAGGAAGTAGATCGCGGTGGCGGCGCTGCGCGGACCCTCGTAGCCGTCGGGGGCGAACGTCACCGGGGAGCGCCAGGTCTCGCGGTACCAGCCACCTTCGGGGTGCGGCCGCATGTCGAGCTGCTCGGCCAGGTGCGGTCTCATAGGGGGTACCGTAACCGGCCTAACGCCCAATGCCCGCGGACCCGGCGGTTTGCAATGCTGGGCAGGTGAGACTGCAATCGCGCACCGGGGCCTTCGTCGAGCTGCGCGCCGCCGCGGCGCAAGAGGACGAGTCCCCGCAACGGCTGGTCGTCGAGGGGGTCGTGGACGCGCTGGACGGGCGGGCGTGGATGTTCCGGGCGGCATGCCTGACCCGCGACGAGGCGCGGCTGCTCGGTGAGTGGCTGCTGCGGGCGGCGAAGGGGCGGGTGGAGCTGCAGGAGCGGCTCACGTTCCCGGCGCTGTCGTTCACGCTCGACGAGCACGAGTACGGTCAGCCGCGGCTCATCGTCGGCTTTTCGCAGCAAACGGCGCCGTCGTGGCTCGGCGACGAGCGGGAGCACACGTTCGACTACCCGGTGACGCTGGACCTGACGCCGGAGTCGCTGGAGGCCGCGGCCGTCGACTGGGAGCGGGAGCTGACCCGCGGTCCGGGCCGGCACGCCTCCTGACCGGCGCCGGGTGCGGCCCGCGAGCGACCCAGCATCATCCGCAACACTGGCCCCTCCTGTCACGAGACCGCGGGGGCTAACATCGCCCAATGCGACGACGGTTCGGGATCATGCTGGTGGTGGCCGCGCTCGCGCTGGCGGCCTGCGGCGACGAGCGCCTGCCGGCCGATCCCGGCGACCACCTGCCGAACGTGGGCGACTCCGCGGCCTCGGAGGCGCTGGACGCGTCGGGTGCGCCGGACGGCGCGGGCGGCATCGGCTCGGCGCCGTCGTCCGGGGCCGGCGCGACCAAGGGCCAGTCGTACACGAACGGCAACCCCGACGGGCACGCCGCCGTGCCGCAGGAGGCGCAGGCGGCGGACACCTCCAGCCCGACCTGGATCCTCGGCGACGGCACCCCGGCCGGGTGCACCTCGGAGAAATTCGTCGCGGCCGTCGCCGCGGGCGGGACCATCACGTTCAACTGCGGGCCGGACCCGGTGACGATCGTGGTGAAGGAGACCGCGAAGGTACGCAACCGGTCACCCAAGGTGGTCATCGACGGTGGCGGCAAGGTCACGCTCAGCGGCGAGGGGAAGCGCCGGATTCTGTACCAGAACACCTGCGACAAGGCGCAGGAGTGGACGACCGGCCACTGCCAGGACCAGGAGACCCCGGCGCTGACGGTGCAGAACATCGCGTTCGCGGACGGCAACTCGACCGGCGACAAGACCGAGGGCGGTGGCGGCGGCGCGATCTTCGTGCGGGGCGGGCGGTTCAAGGCGGTCAACACGCGGTTCGTGCGCAACCGCTGCGACGACACCGGCCCGGACCTGGGCGGCGCCGCGATCCGGGTGCTCAGCCAGTACCACAACCAGCCCGTCTACATCGTCGGCAGCACCTTCGGCGGCGCCTCCGGCCAGGGCGGCGTGTGCGCCAACGGCGGCGCGCTGAGCAGCATCCAGGTGTCGTGGGTGGTGCTCAACAGCGTGTTCTCGTACAACTCGGCGATCGGCAAGGGCGCGAACCCGGCGCGGTCGGGCACCCCGGGCGGCGGCAGCGGCGGCGCGATCTACTGCGACGGCGACAACTTCACCGTCCGCCTCGCGGGCACGCTGATCGAGCAGAACAAGGCGAACGAGGGCGGCGGCGCGGTGTTCTTCGTGAGCAACAATCGCACCGGCACCATGTCGATCGAGGGCTCGACGCTGCGCAAGAACCCCAGCGCGGGCTTCGAGACGAGCGGCTTTCCCGGCATCTTCTTCCTGGGCGCGAAGCCCCCGTCCGTCTCCTCCTCAACGCTGAGCAAATAGAACGCCCGGGATCAACGCGATGGGGTGGTCGAGGGCCGGGCCGGGCCGGTGACGCTCCACAGCTTGGCCGTGTCGTCCCAGCTGGCGGTGCCAGCGTCGTGGCCCGGGGACGGGGGACGGCGGTGCGGACGGCGTCGTGAGCCCGGCGCTGGCCATGCGCGGATCCTAGATTGACAACGGTGCCGCAGGCAGCCCACAACTCATCGAAGGCGAACACCCGGTCGGCGAACGCTGTGGTCACTTCGTCGGTGCGGGCACGACCGGAAACGTTGACCGGCGTGTCACCCACCCCGGCCGACGTTTCCGGTCACAGCACGAGCTTTCAGCTCCGCAGGCAGGCGCAGAACGGGTGGCCGGCCGGGTCGAGCAGGACTGTGTACCGGTCGCCGCCCGGCTGGAACTCCGGCTTCGTGGCGCCGAGCTTGAGCGCTCGGGCCTCGGCGTCGGCCAGGTCGTCGACATAGAGGTCGAGGTGGAACTGCTTCGGCGTGGGGCCCTCGGGCCAGGTCGGCGCCTCGTACCCGGGCAGTTGCCCGAAGCCGATGGACGTGGTGCCGTCGCTGATCATCGCGTACTCGGCCTGGCTGTGGGTGACGTCCCAGCCGAGGACCTCGCTGTAGAAGCCGGCGAGCACGGGTGGCTCGGCGCAGTCGATGTTCACCATGATGAGGCTCGCGAATCCGGTCATGGCGCCATCCTCGCGTCCATTCCTGCCATCTTATGTCAGGAATTGGGCCCGGGTTTCGTCCGGACCGCCGCACCCGGGCGCGGCGGTCAGAAGGCGGTCGGCGCGGACCAGTTGCGGCGGATGGCGACCATCCGCAGCACGAACGTGAGGGTGGCGGCCAGCGCGATGCTCACCGGGCGCTGCAGGTGGACCGCGTCCAGGGCGGCGACCGAGGCGCAGCCCACCAGGCCGGCCACGGCGTAGATCTCGCGGCGCAGCACGGTCGGGATCTCGCCGGTGAGCAGGTCGCGGGCCAGGCCGCCGCCGATGCCGGTGATCATGCCGATGATGCAGGCGCCGATCGGCGGCAGGCCGGCGTCGAGCGCCTTCAGCGTGCCGGTGACCACGAACAGGCCGAGGCCGGCGGCGTCCAGGACGAGCACCGTCCAGCGTAGCCGGTTGACGGCAGGGTGCAGCCAGAACGTCGCGGCCGCGGTGAGGACGGCGACGACGGAGTACCGCCAGTCGACGAACGCGAACGGCTGGACGTTGATGAAGACGTCGCGCATGATCCCGCCGCCGAGCGCGGCGGTGAAGCCGACGAAGATCACGCCGAAGAGGTCCAGGCGCTTGGCCACCGCGGCGGCGGCGCCCGAGGCGGCGAAGACGGCGATGCCGACGAGGTCGGCGACGAGCAGTGTGCTGAGCGGTGCCATCGGGATCATGTATACCGGCTTCCGGGTGCCGCGAATACGTCCGGCCGCCCGGGACGACCTGCCGGATGGGCGCCGCCGGGCCGCGGCGGCGCCCATCCGGCTCGTCACGGCCGGGATCAGATGTTGTCGATGATCGCCATCGACGTCTCGTGCTGCATCGCCAGCATGTCGGAGACGGTGCCGGGGTCCACGTAGCCGCCGTCGGGGGCGGCCTCGGTGGAGGAGATGTCGCCGTCGAGATTGCCGCCGGAGCCGTCGTAGTCCGCGGTGCCGAGGTCGTCGTAGGCGCCGTCGGAGCCGTAGGGGTCGGCGCCGTCGGTGAGGTCGGTGACGACGCCGGTGTGGACGTCGTACAGCTGCTCGTAGACGCCGTCGCCGTTGCTGTCGAGGGCGGCGATGTCGGGCTGGCCGTCGTGGTCGATGTCGCCGACGAGCACGTTGCTGCCGTCGTCGAGGGTGTAGATCACCGCCTGGTCCTCCACCCCGTCGCCGTCGAGGTCGGTGCTGAAAGGCGTGTAGTCGTCGCTCATATCGGGCTGTGCTCCAAATCGCTGTCGGTTCGTTGCTGTCGGACGCCCGCGGTCATTCGCGGCACGGGAGTGAACCGTATTGGGCTGCCGGCCGTCCTCACTCCCCCATTGCTGCCAAGCCGACAGCGAAAGCGACGCGCGTCACGGGCCCGGGTTTGCCGAGCGTGCGGGTGGGGGTATCAATCCGTCGATCCGAAGAAGGAGGCATGCAGTGGGCAGAGGGTCCTCGATCGGCGGGATCATCATCGCCGTGTGGCTGATCATCGGCGTCATCGCGGCGGGTCAGCGCGGGTACTTCAACAGCGACGACGCGAACTGCGCCAAGGCCGGCACGATCGTCGTCACGATCATCGCGGGGCCGCTGAACTACGCCGGGCTCAACCCCAAGATCGATTGCCGGCTCCCGGAGCCGTCGAAGTAGCGTCTCCATGCTCCTCCCGTACGACGTTCAGGCCGCTCACAGGGTTTGGCGCTAACGTTCCGGGATGGACGAGTTCGAGGCGCGCAGGGTCGTCGACGCGCTACGTGAGCGTGGCGTGCCGGCGCACCTGGAGATGGCGAAGGCCGGGCTGTCGGAGTTCGGCGTGCGGGTGGCGTTGTTCGACGGGCGGGTCGCGGTATGGGACACCGACGGCACCGCGGGGCTCGAGGCGCAGGTGATGCGGGACGGGATCCTCGTCGGGTTCGTGCCGATGATCGAGGGGTCGGAGCACTTCACGGAGGCGCAGGTCGTGGACGCGATCGCGCGGACCGACTACGACCGGCCGATCGCGCGGCAGCGGGCCACGGCGCCCCCGGCCGCGCCGGCGCTGCCGCAGGAGGGCGGCTTCTTCCGCCGCTTCCGCGGCGGCTTCCGCTGACGGCGCCACTCATCAGCCGTCGTGGACCTCGGAGCGCTGAATCTCGGCGAAGGCGCTCTCCAGGTACACCGGAAGGCTCCGGGTCTGCAGCAGATCCGCGATGAGCAGCGGGGCGTGGGCCGCGAGCGCGCGCGGCGCGACGGGTGCCTCGTCGTCCTGCTCGTGGATGCCGAGTGCGCCCACCAGCAGCACCACCATGACCTGCGGGTCGACGTCCTGCCAGGCCCCGGCGGCGCGCACCGCGTGCTCGAGCGCGGCCCGCACGTCGTCGCCGTCCAGGCCGTCCGGGTGGCGCTCCTCCAGCAGGGCCCGCACGACGGCGCCGAGGACGCGGCCGGTCTGCTCCGGGTCGAGGGCGGCGAGGCGCTCGACGGCGTCCGGGTAGGCCTCCGCGTCGCGGGCACGGGCGGCGTCGACGGCCTCGGCCGAGGCGGCGGCGATCGCGCGTGCGGCGGGCGGCAGGTGGCGCCAGGTGGTGGAGGTCACCCGTGAACCCTAATGCCGGCCGCTTCGACCAGTTGGTTTTGGCTGGTAGTGGCGCAGGCCACACCGGCGGCTGTCACGTTCCGGCGGGGGATCCCCGTCGTGACCGTATGACTCACACCGCACAGCGCATCAGCTTCAGTCAGGTCAGCCCGGCCGCGTACCAGGCCGTGTCGGGGATGGAGAAGTACATCCGCGCGAACGTCGACGGGCACCTGCTGCACCTGATCAAGCTGCGCGCGTCGATGCTGAACGGGTGCGCGTACTGCGTCGACATGCACAGCACCGAGGGCCTCGCCGACGGGATGGACGGCCGCAAGCTGTTCGCGGTGTCGGCGTGGCGGGAGGCGCCGTTCTTCGACGACAGGGAGCGGGCGGCGCTCGAGCTGACCGACGCGGTCACCCGGCTGGGCGAGCACGGGGTGCCGGACGAGGTCTGGGACGGGGCGGTCGAGCACTACGGCGAGGGAGGGATCGCGAACCTGCTCATGGCGATTGCGACCATCAACGTGTGGAACCGGATCGCCGTCTCGACCCGGATGCAGCCGCCGCCGGCATGACCGTCTCCGCCGCGGCCCACGGCACCCGGGAGCACCGGGACTTCCAGGCGCACCGGGCGATGCTGTACGGGCTGGCGTACCGGCTCCTGGGCAGCGTCCACGACGCCGACGACGTGCTGCAGGAGGCGTACCTGCGGTGGACGGCGGCGGACCGCTCCGGCGTGGCCGAGCCGCGCCGCTACCTCACGCGGGTGGTGGCGCGGCTCGCCGTGGACGCGCTGCGGGACCGGCAGGCGCGACGCGAGGAGTACGTCGGCACCTGGCTGCCCGAGCCGGTGTCGACGGAGCCGTCGCCGTTCGGCGTGGTGGACACCTCCGACCTGTCGATCGCCGTACTGCACCTGATGGAGCGGCTCACCCCACCGCAGCGGGCCGTGTACGTGCTGCACACGGCGTTCGGCCTGCCGTACACCGAGATCGCCGGCATGCTGGACCGCTCCCCCGGCGACTGCCGGCAGCTGCACCACCGGGCGGCCGAGGCCCTGGCCGGCCGGGCCCGGTTCAGCACCGACCCGGCGGAGCTGGCCCGGCTGATCGACGGCTTCGTGGCCGCGGCCCGGCTCGGCGACGTGGAGCGGCTGGAGCGGCTGCTGCGCCACGACGTGGTGGCGTGGAGCGACGGCGGCGGCCGGGTGCGGGCGGCCCGCAACCCGATCCGCGGCCGGGCGAAGGTGGTCCGGTTCTTCACCGCGATCCTCGGCCGGCCGTTCACCGCCGCGCCCGTGCACGTCAACGGCGCCCCGGCGCTGCTGGTGGAGGGCCGCCACCGGTACACCCTGGCGGTCTCGGCGTCCGGCGGCCGCATCGGGGGGATCTTCCTGGTCGCCAACCCCGACAAGCTGGCGGCCCTCGACGGACGGTGACCGGGCGTCGACGGGGGCCGGTTTGGACCGGGTGGGTCACACCCTGATGAGGGTGGCGCGGGGTGAGCGGCGCAGCAGCAGGACCGTGACGAAGGGCCAGACCGCCTGGGCGCCGGCCGCGAGCCGCTCGGCCAGGCCGGCCAGGACGCCGGCGCCGAGGGCGGCGGTGAAGCCGAGGACGAGCGCCACCATGACGAGCGTGGCGGGCACCATGACGGACACCGGGGGCCGGGCGGGTTCACCGCCGGCGTGGCGCCACAGGGCCGGCCACAGCGCCAGGCAGACGAACGCCACCGTGGCCGCGGTCTGGTGCGCGCCGGAGGTGCCGGCGGCGGGCAGCGGGAACGCGGCGGCGAGCACGGTGGCGGCGCCGCCGACGCCGAGCATGACCCGGGCGGGCGTGGCGAGGGGTCGCAGCCCGCGGGCGGTGGCCAGGTGGCACGCGCCGACGCCGAGCAGGGCGAGGGTCATCACCCAGCGGTGGGCGGCGCCATACCCGGCCAGGGCGCTGATCGTGTCGCGCAGCGAGTCGTAGCCCTCGCGCTGGACCGAAGGCCCGGGCTGCAGCGCGGCGGCCAGCGTCCAGCCGCCGATCAGCAGCACGGGTGCGGCGGCGGACGACCACAGCGCATACCTCGCGACGACATCGCGGCGCATCCGACGAGTATGCCCGTCGCGGCGCCCGCCCGCCGCCCGGCGAACGGCCGGGTTGGATCGCGCACGACCGAATCGCGCGCTATCGTCGCGGCTGAGGTGATCGACGTGCACATCGAGGCCGCGACATGACGGGCGTGGATGCAACCGTGAACCGGGTCTGGCACCTCGCCGCCCGGCCGACCGGGTTTCCGTCGGAGACCGACTTCGAGCTCCGGGAGGTGCCGCTGCCGGAGCCGGGCCCCGGCCAGGTGCTGGTCCGCAACGACGTCATGTCCGTCGACCCGGCGATGCGCGGCCGGATGAACGACGTGCCCTCCTACGTGCCGCCGTTCCAGCTCGGCGCGCCGCTGGACGGCGGCGCCGTCGGCACCGTCGTGGCCTCGCAGAGCGCGGCCGTGAAGGTCGGCGACACCGTCCTGCACGGCCTCGGGTGGCGGGAGTACGCGCTGCTGGACGCCGAGCGGGTGCGGGCCGTGGACACCGCGGCGGCGCCGGCCTCGGCATACCTGGGGGTGCTCGGCATGCCGGGGCTCACCGCGTACGCCGGGCTGCTCGACGTGGCCCGGATGCGCCCGGACGAGACGGTGTTCGTCTCCGGGGCGGCCGGCGCCGTGGGCAGCCTGGCGGGGCAGATCGCCCGGCTGCGCGGCGCCCGGCTGGTCATCGGGTCGGCCGGGTCGGCGGAGAAGGTGCGGTACCTCACCGAGGAGCTCGGCTTCGACGCCGCCTTCAACTACCGCGACGGCGACATCCGCGGCCAGCTCAAGCGGCTCGCCCCCGACGGCATCGACGTCTACTTCGACAACGTGGGCGGCGAGCAGCTGGAGGCGGCGCTGTTCCGGATGAACCTGCACGGGCGGATCGCGGTGTGCGGGGCGATCTCGCAGTACAACACCCCGGACGCCACCGGTATCCGCAACCTGAGCCTGCTCATCAGCAAGCGGCTGACCATGCAGGGCTTCCTGGTCCTGGACCACTGGTCGCGCCGGGAGGCGTTCACCGAGGAGATGACCGGCTGGCTGCGGGAGGGCCGGATGCGGGTGGCGGAGACGTTCGTCGACGGCATCGGCAACGCGGTGGAGGGGTTCCTGGGCATGCTGCGCGGCGCCAACCTGGGCAAGATGATCGTCCGAATCACCGACGTTGTGTAGCGACCGGCGGTCTGCGGGTCAGCCGACCGGCAGGTGCAGCTGGAAGGCGACCTCGGTGTAGCGGATCGTCGGCGGCGGCAGCGCCTGCAGCTGCCGCTCCAGGACGACCTGCAGCTCGCGGGGCGGGGCCTCGGGGCGAGCCATGATGCGCACCGCCACCGGGCGGTTCGGGGCGAGGCGGAACTCCACCATGAGCTCCTCGGTGTGGTGGCGCACACCGGCGAAGAGCCGCTCGACGACACGGCGGGCGCGGTCGAGGAAGTCGCTGAGCTCGGCGGGGGTGGTGGCCTGGCGCAGCTGCTCCTCGCTGGTGAGCAGCACGATGCGGCCGCGGCCGGGGTCCTGTGCGCCGCCCGCCGCCGGGCGGGCGGTGCCGCGCAGGTCGCCGGCGGCCATCGTGGTGGCCGCCGGCACGCCGTTGAGCAGGTCCGGCGGCAGGGCGTTGACGGCGTCCGGGCCGGCGTCGGGCAGGGCCGCGGCGGCGCCGGCGGCGTCGGCGACCCGGAACGCGAGCGCGCGCACGGCGCCGCCGGGCAGGCCGATCTCCACGGGGCGGCCGGCCTCGACGGCCTGCAGCAGGCGGGCGTACATGGCGCCGGTCAGCAGTACCGCGAAACCGTCCTCGACCTGGCGGGCGGTCGGCGCCTGACGGTCCGCGCCGGCGCCCGGCGGGCCGGACGCGTCGCGCACGACCAGCAGGAAGTTGCAGGCGAGCCGGGTGGCCCGCTCGCCGCCGGGGGCGACGATCGCGGCGGGGCCGGACTGGCCGGGCGCCCACACGTAGGTCTTCGGGGTGCCGGCGAGGCCCGGCAGATACGCGCAAACGTCGGGCGCCTCCCGCATCGCCTCCCGCAGCGACGGCAGCTCCTCGGCGGCCGCGGACAGCTCGAGCCGGTCGCCGTCGTGGATGACGCGCAGGAACGGCAGGTTGTAGGCGGGCGCCTGGGACAGCATGGTGGTGGCGCGAAACTCGGCGTCGTCGAGGACCGGGGCGCGGCCGGGCCGGAACCACCACGGGTGCGGGTAGTAGCGCTCCTGCGCGCCGAGCAGCGCGAGGACCCGCGCGTGGCCGAAGCGCTGCACGACGGCCGTCTCCCCGCCCAGCAGCGGCAGGGCGATCAGCGGCGGGCGCCGCAGCTCCACTGTGGACGGCAGTGCGGCGGGCGGGTCGGCGTAGACGAAGCCGGTGACGCGCTCGTCGACGTCGACGCCGGGGCGGCCGAAGACGCTCACGTCGCCGGCGTCGACGAGGCGGCCCTCGGCGGCGAAGCGGTGCACGGTGCGGGCCATGGTGAGCGGGTAGCCGGGCGCGGGCGCGCCGGTGCGGGCGACGGCGAAGACCATCTCGCGCTGACCGTACCGCTCGAGGCCGTCGGTGGTGTACACCAGCGCGGGCAGCATGCCGCCGGCCGTGCGGATGCCACCCTCGTCGATGGCGACCGACAGCTCGCCGGGGATGAGGATCTCCCGGCCCACGGGTAACGCAGAGCCCACGGGGGCGATCCTAGGCTGTTCCCAGCTTGGCTCTCGCTCCGCTCGAGCATTGCTCGCGCTTCGCCGCTGCTGGTGCTGCCGGGCTGTTGCGGTGACCATGGGGTCTATGCGGGTTGGTGTGATGCGGATGACGTCGGAGCCGCCGGCCGGGTACGTCGCCTTCGTCACGCGGCATCTGGAGCCGCTGCGGCGGGACTCGGTGCGGGTGGTGGGCGGCGAGGAGGACGCCGACCATCTGTACGTCGACGTGCTCACCGACGTGGCGACCCGCTGGCCTTGGCTGGAGCTGCAGCGCACCAGGCTCGGGCAGGCGCGGGCCGCCGACGACTTCCTCGGGCGGGTGTTCCGGCGCCGGTCGGAGCGCTTCTGGCTCGACGAGCGGCCGTACGAGGAGCGCGACGGCGACGACCGGCAGATCACGGTCACGCCGGAGCGGCACGAGGAGCCGCCGGCGCGGCGGGTCTTCGTGAGCACGGCGGTGCGGCTGGCGCCGATGGTGGTGCCGCGGCGGGTCCGGGCCGGCGGGTTCGTGGCCGGGCCGGTGTCGGAGGCGGCGATCGCATGGTGGCACGCGTACGAGAACATCCGGCGGCGCCGGCTCGTCTACGCAGGCTTCGTGGTCATCGTGCTGCTACTGGCGCTGGCGCAGTTCTCCTCGCCGCCGGCGGAGCTGTAGACCCCCGACCTGTAGGCACGGCACGTGTAGCCATGCTACTCGTGAATCGCGGGAAAAGTTCCCGAACGTGTTCAACGCCGCTTTCGGGCGTATCGGCGCGCGTGCCCGCCGGCCGCGGCGATAGAACAGCAGGCAGGCACACCACGCAGGCAATAGGGGGCGTCCCGTGGAAACCCTGCTGTCACCGTCCGTCACCTACCTCGCCGAGGCCGCGACGCCCGGCGACTTCGCCGCCGCCCGGACCCAGATGGCGCTGTCGCTCGGCTGGCACATCATCATCGCCAGCTTCGGCGTCGCCATGCCGGCCATCACGCTGTTCATGGAGTGGCGCGGGCACCGCACCGGCGACGTGCACTACCGGCTCCTCGCCCGCCGCTGGGCCCGCGCAATGGGCGTGCTGTTCGCCGTCGGCGCCGTCTCCGGCACCATCCTCAGCTTCGAGATGGGGCTGCTGTGGCCCGGCCTGATGGGCACCTACGGCCAGGTCATCGGGCTGCCGTTCACGCTGGAGGGATTCGCGTTCTTCATCGAGGCCATCTTCCTCGGCATCTACCTGTACGGCTGGGACCGCCTCCCCGCCCGCGTGCACATGTGGTCCGCGGTACCGGTCCTCGTCGCCGGGATCGTCGGCACGTTCTGCGTGGTCAGCGCCAACGCCTGGATGAACCAGCCGAAGGGCTTCGACCTCGTCGACGGCAAGATCACCGGCGTCGACCCGCTCGGCGCCATGTTCAACCGGGCCACCGGGCCGCAGTCGGTGCACATGATGGTCGCCGCGTTCATGCTCACCGGCTTCTGCATCGCCTCCGTCTACGCGGTCGGCATGCTGCGCGGGCGCACCGACCGGTACCACCGCCTCGGCTTCCTCGTGCCGTTCACCGTCGCCGCCGTCATGGCGCCCGTCCAGGTCGGCGTCGGCGACTGGGCCGCCCACTACGTCGCGGACTACCAGCCGGTCAAGCTCGCCGCCATGGAGGGCCTCTACGAGACCCAGCGCGGCGCGCCGCTGCACCTCGGCGGCGTGGCCGTCGACGGCGAACTGCGCTACGCCATCGAGATCCCCAACGCGCTGTCGCTGCTGGCGCACTGGAACCCCGACGCCGAGATCGCCGGGCTCAACACCGTCCCCGCCGACCAGCAGCCGCCGGTCAACGTCGTGCACTGGTCGTTCCAGCTCATGGTCGGCGCCGGGTTCGCGATGCTCGCCGTCGCCGCCGCGTTCGCGTTCATCTGGCGATGGCGGCGCGGCTGGCTCACCAACCGCTGGTTCCTGCGCGCGGCCGCGCTGTGCGGCCCGGCCGCCGTCCTCGCCCTCGAGGCCGGCTGGACCACCACCGAGACCGGACGCCAGCCGTGGGTCGTCTACGGCGTCCTGCGCACCCACGACGCCGTCAACACCGCCCCGGGGCTGCAGGCCGGGCTCGTCGTGCTGCTCGTCGTGTACACGCTGCTCACCGTGGCCACCGTGTACGTGCTGCGCCGGCTCGCCCGGGACAAGCCGGTGCCGGTCGCGCCGCGGGAGTCCGACGTCGAGACCTTCCAGGTGCCGTGATGACCTCCGCCGACATGCTCCTCGGCGTGCTCTTCGCCGCCGTCACCGCATACGCCCTCTTCGGCGGCGCCGACTTCGGCGCCGGGTTCTGGGACCTCTTCGCCGGCGGCGCCCGCACCGGCATGCGCCAGCGCAAGCTCATCGAGCACGCGATCGGGCCCGTGTGGGAGGCCAACCACGTGTGGCTCATCTTCGCGGTCGTGCTGCTGTGGACCGGTTTCCCGGCCGTGTTCGCCGGCGTCGCCGCCACCATGTACATCCCGCTCACCTGCGCGGCGCTGGGCATCATCGGCCGCGGCGCCGGGTTCGCCTTCCGCAAGACCAGCGACACCGTCGGCCGGCAGCGGATCTTCGGCGCCCTGTTCGCGTTCTCCTCCGTGGTCACGCCGTTCTTCTTCGGCGCCGTCGCCGGGGGCATCGCGTCCGGCCGGGTGCCACCGTGGAGCGCCGGCCGTGGCGACCTGCTCACCTCGTGGTGGAACCCGACCTCGGTGGCGACCGGGGCGCTCGCCGTGGCCGTGTGCGCCTACCTGGCCGCCGTGTTCCTGACCCTCGACGCGCGGCGCGAGGACCCGGATCTCGTACCGCGGATGCGGCGCCGGGCGCTGTGGGCCGGGACGGGCACCGGGGTGCTCGCGGCCGCCGGGCTCGTCGTCATCAAGCTCGACGCCGGCTGGCTCGCCGACCGGCTGTGGCGGCCGGTGCCGGCGGCGCTCATCGTCGTGTCGGCGCTGGCCGGACTCGCCTCGATCGGGCTGCTCGCCGCCGGCCGGTACGTAGCGGTGCGGGTCACCGGCGGGCTCGCCGTCGCGGCGGTGCTGTGGGGGTGGGCGGCGGCGCAGTACCCGTACCTGCTGCCACCGGCGACGACGGTGTCCGGCGTGGCGGCGGCCCCGGCCGTGATGCGCGCCACGCTGTGGGCCGTCCTCGCCGGTTCCGCGATCCTGGCACCGTCACTGTGGTGGCTGTTCCGCCTGTTTCAAACGCCTTTGCGCGATTCGTCCCACGGGGCAGCAGGCGGCGATCGTTGACGAATGCTGCTAGTCTCCGCCGAAGCATGGGTGAAGTCCGGAGACTGAGGCGCTGGGGCGCGACGGTGGCGACCGTCGCGGCTGTCGGCGTCGGCTCGTTCGCCGGGCTCGCGCTGTCCGCCACGCCCGCGTGGGCCGCCGACACGCTCGAGATCAAGGTCGACGGCAACGTCCAGGGCAAGGTCGGCGACAAGATCCAGATCCACTTCACGGTGAAGAACGCGACGAAGGCGCCGGTCAACGGCCTGACCGTCACCGTGCAGACGCCGAACAACGCGATCATCGACCCGGCCGACAACCAGGGCTGCAACGTCGGCCCCGCCGGACGCGCCGCCAGCTGCCACTCCGACGCCACGGTCGCCCCCGACAAGACCGTCTCCGGGCAGATCGTGCTCACCGCGAAGACCGCGGGGCAGGGCCGGGGGCAGATCCGGGTCGAGCGGGGCAACAGCGACAACTTCATGCTGCGGATCAGCGGCGGGCCGACGCCGACCAGGTCGGGCCGGGGCTCGAGCGCGTCGGCCAGCGAGACCCCGGCGCTGCCCGATGAGACCCTCGAGCCGCCGGTGGCCGGCAACGGGGTGGCCGTCCAGCCGACCGCTTCCTCGGCGACCAGCCGGGCGAGCGACGGCGGCGGGTTGTCGGCCGCCTTCTGGATCGGCATCGTGGCCATCGTCGGCGCGCTCGGGCTCGTCGGCAGCCTCTTCTACTTCCGGCGCAAGGACCGCCAGGACCCCGACACCGGCATGCACCCCGTGGTGGCGGCCCCGGCCGGGTTCCCGTCCGGCGGCGGCTACGGGCAGCCGGCCACGTACGGGTCCCCGGCCGCGCAGCCGTACGTGGCGCCGCCCGGGTCGTTCCCGCCGCCATCCGGGCCGACGCAGGTGATCAACCCCGGGTTCGGCGGGCAGCCGTCCGGGCCCACACAGATCATCAACCCGAACGGGCCGGGGCAGCCGCCGGCCGGCGGCGACCAGACCGTCATCTTCCGCCGGCCCGACCAGTACTGAGCCTGACCCGCCCGGCGGCGGTCGAGCCTCGCGTCGCCGGACGGGGTGGCAACCAGCGGCGTCGATGGCGAAGATGGGGCGATGGGCGGCGCTCTCCTGCGGTACGACTCCATGAAGAAGGCCGCGCTCGGCACGGGCCTGGTGTTCACCGCGAGCGGTGCGCTGGTCGGCGGCTGGGTCTCGCGCATCCCCGCCGTGGTGCGGGAGCTCGACATCAGCGCCGGGCAGCTCGGCCGGGCGTTGCTCGCCCTCGGTATCGGGTCGCTGCTGTCGATGCCCGCGACCGGGCACCTGTGCCGGCGGTTCGGCAGCCGCGCCTGGGTCGGCTTCACCGCCGTGGTGTCCGCCGTCGCGCTCGGATGCGCCGGCTACGCCCCCTGGCTCTGGTCGCTCGCCGGCGCGCTGTTCGTGTTCGGGCTCGCGTACGGGTCGTGGGACGTGGCCATGAACGTGCAGGGCAGCGCCGTCGACCGGCGGGCCGGGCGGGAGTGGATGCCGCGGTACCACGCCTGCTGGAGCCTCGGGTCGATCGCCGGGGCCGCCGCCGGGTCGCTCGCCGCCCGCGCCGGGCTGGGCGCCGGGCCGCACCTCGCGCTCGCCGCCGCCGCAGCGCTGGCCGCCACGTACGCCGGGCTGACGCTGTACCTCGACGAGCGCGCCGAACCCGCTGCCGGGGACACCGCCGGGGACACCGCCGCGACCAGGCGCCGGCGGCGCCATGCCCGGCGGGCGCTGCTGCTCATCGGGGCGCTCACGTTCTGCGCCACCGTCGCCGAGGGCGCCGCCGGGGACTGGCTCGCGCTGTACCTCGACACCGGCCGGGGGCTGTCGCAGGCGTCGGCCGCCCTCGGGTACACCGTGTTCGCCGTGGCCATGACCGGCGGCCGGTTCTTCGGCGGCACCGTCGTCGCGCGGCTCGGCCGGGCCGGGGCGGTGCGCCTCGGCGGGCTCCTCGGCGTCGCGGGCGTCGCCGCCGCCGTCCTGTCGCCGTGGACGCCGCTCACCTACGCCGGGGCGCTGCTGTGGGGCCTCGGCATCTGCCTCGTCTTCCCCGCGGCGGTCAGCGCCGCCGGGGAGACCGAGCGGCCCGCCGAGGCGATCGCGCTCGTCACCAGCATCGGCTACGGCTCGATCCTCGTCGGGCCGCCGCTCATCGGCGCGGTCGCCGACGCCGCCGGGCTCGGCCGGGCGCTGCTCGGCCTGATCGGGCTCGCCGCCGCCGTCGCCGCGCTCGCCCCCGCCGTGCGGGCCCGGCCCGCGGCCGCCGCCGCTCAGGACGGCAGCGCGTCCATCGCCCGGTAGATGCGCACGTCCGACACCGGGTAGGCGGTGCCGAGCGCCTGCGCGAACAGGCCCACCCGCAGCTCCTCGATCATCCAGCGGATCTCGCGCAGCTGCGGCGACATCGTCATCGTCGCCACCAGCTGGTCGTACTCGCGCTGCACCTCCTGCACCGTCAGCATCCGCTCCCGGTCCCGGCCCGGGTCCGTGGGGATCTTCTCCAGGCGCCGCTCGATGCCGCGCAGGTACCGCTCCAGGTCCGGCAGCCGCTGCCAGCCCGTGTCGGTGACGAATCCGCGGTACACCAGGCGGCCCAGTTGCCCGCGCATGTCCGTCAGCGCCGGCAGCAGCAGCGGGTTCTTCGTCCGGGCCAGGCGCTGCTCCACGTCGTGGGCGGCTGCCAGGATCTTCCGCACGCTGCCGACCACGTCCAGGGTCAGGTCCACCAGGTCCGCGCGGACCTTGTCACGCAGCGCCGCGAACCCGGCCTCGTCCCACGCCGGGCCGCCCGCGTCCGTCATCAGCTGGTCCACGGCGCACGCCGCGCAGTCGTCCAGCAGGTCCACGGCGTTGCGGTGCGGGTTGCGACTCAGGGCCAGCTTCGCCTCGTTCGACAGCCGGCCCTGCACGAAGCGGGCCGGCGGCGGCAGCGTGAGCAGCAGCAGGCGGCGGGTGCCCGCCCACATCTCCAACTGCTGGCGGGCCGGCAGGTCGAACGCCTGCACCGCCACGGACGTGCCCTCGTCGACCAGCGCCGGATATACGGTGAGCGTGTGGCCGGCGACCGTGCGCGACAGGGTGCGGGGCAGCGTGCCGAACTCCCAGCTCGTCGCGCCCTTGCGGGTCACGTCGACGGCCGCCTCCGCGACCGTCTCGCGCACCTTCGGGGCCAGCTGCTCCCGCAGCCGCGCCAGGCTCTTGCCCTCGCCGAGCACCTTGCCGGCGTCGTCGACGACCCGGAACGTCATCTTCAGATGCTCCGGTACCCGCGACCAGTCCCACTCCTCGCGCGGCACCGACACGCCCGTCATCCGGCGCAGATGCAGCTCCAGCGCGTCGAGCAGGTCGCCGTCGCGGGCCGACATCGACGCCAGCGCGTCGCGGGCGGTGTCCGGGGCCGGCACGAAGTTGCGCCGCAGCGCCTTGGGCAGCGACTTGATCAGCGCGGTGACGAGGTCCTCCCGCAGGCCGGGGACCTGCCACACGAAGTCGGCGTCGCGGGCCGTGCCCAGCAGGGGCAGGCCGATGTGCACCGTCACGCCGTCAGCGTCCGTGCCCGGCTCGAACTGGTACGTCAGCGCGAAACGGCGGCCGTCCTGCTCCCAGGCGTCCGGATACTGCTCCTGGCGTACCGCATCGGCGGAGGCGTTGACGAGCATCGCCGGGTCGAACGTCAGCAGGTCCGGCTGCTCGCGGCGGGTCCGCTTCCACCAGCTGTCGAAGTGCCGGCCCGACACCACCTCCGGGGCGATCCGGCCGTCGTAGAACTCGAACAGCGTCTCGTCGTCGACGAGCAGGTCCCGGCGGCGGGCCCGGTTCTCCAGCTCCTCGACCTCGTCGAGCAGGCGCCGGTTCTCGGCGAAGAACGCGTGCGAGGTCTCCCAGTCGCCCTCCACCAGCGCGTGGCGGATGAACAGCTCGCGGGACAGCACCGGGTCGATCCGGCCGTAGTTGACCTTCCGGGCCGTCACGATCGGCACCCCGTACAGCGTCACCTTCTCCGACGCCATCACCGCGGCCTGCTTGCGCTCCCAGTGCGGCTCGCTGTACTGCCGCTTCACCAGGTGCTGCGCCAGAGGCTCGATCCACTCCGGCTCGATGCGCGCCGCGACCCGCGCCCACAGCCGCGACGTCTCCACCAGCTCCGCCGCCATCACCCAGCGCGGCGTCTTGCGGAACAGCGCCGAGCCCGGGAACACCGCGAACCGCGCGTTGCGCGCCCCCAGATACTCGTTCTTCTCCGCGTCCTTCAGGCCGATGTGCGACAGCAGGCCCGCCAGCAGCGACACGTGGATCGGGTACGGCGCCGCCGGCTCCTCGTTCGGCGTCACGTCCATCGACTTCAGGACCTGCCGCAGCTGGCTGTAGATGTCCTGCCACTCGCGGACCCGCAGGTAGTTGAGGAACTCGGCCCGGCACAGCTTGCGGAACTGGTTGCTGGACAGCTCCTTCTGCTTCTCCTGCAGGTAGTTCCACAGGTTGAGGAAGCCGGTGAAGTCCGAGTCCTTGTCGGCGAACCGGGCGTGCAGCTGCTGCGCCTGGGCCTGCTGGTCCACCGGGCGCTCCCGCGGGTCCTGGATGGACAGCGCCGCCGCGATCACCATCACCTCGCGGACGCAGCCGTTGCGCTCGGCCTCCAGCACCATGCGCGCCAGCCGCGGGTCGACCGGCAGCTGGGCCAGGCGCCGGCCCAGGTCCGTCAGGCGCTGGTTCGTCAGGTTTGGCCCTGCCTCGAGCGCGCCCAGCTCCTCCAGCAGCTGTACGCCGGCCGTCACGTTGCGCCGGTCCGGCGGGTCGATGAACGGGAACGCGGCCAGGTCCCCCAGGCCGAGCGAGATCATCTGCAGGATCACCGACGCCAGGTTGGTGCGCAGGATCTCCGGATCGGTGAACTCCGGCCGGGCCGCGAAGTCCTCCTCGCTGTACAGCCGGATGCACACCCCGTCCGAGGTGCGGCCGCAGCGGCCCTTGCGCTGGTTCGCGGACGCCTGCGACACCGGCTCGATCGGCAGCCGCTGCACCTTCAGCCGGTGGCTGTACCGCGAGATCCGCGCCGTGCCCGGGTCGACGACGTACTTGATGCCCGGCACGGTCAGTGACGTCTCGGCCACGTTCGTCGCCAGCACGATCCGCCGGCCCGAGTGCGGCTGGAACACGCGGTGCTGCTCCGCGAACGACAGCCGCGCGAACAGCGGCAGGATCTCGGTGCCGGGCAGGTCCAGCCGGGTCAGCGCGTCCGCCGCGTCGCGGATCTCCCGCTCGCCGCTGAGGAACACCAGCACGTCGCCCGGCCCCTCGGCCTGCAGCTCCAGCACCGCGTTGCAGATCGCGTCGAACTGGTCGACCTCCTCGGCGCCCTCGTCCGCCGACTCGATCGGCCGGTACCGCACCTCCACCGGATACGTGCGGCCGGACACCTCCACGATCGGGGCGTCGCCGAAGTGCCGCGAGAACCGCTCCGGGTCGATCGTCGCCGAGGTGATGATCACCTTCAGGTCGGGGCGTCGCGGCAGCAGCTGCTTGAGGTATCCGAGAATGAAGTCGATGTTGAGGCTGCGCTCGTGCGCCTCGTCGATGATCAGGGTGTCGTACCGCCGCAGCATCCGATCCTGCTGGATCTCCGCCAGCAGGATGCCGTCCGTCATCACCTTGACCATCGTCTGATCGCCGGACTGGTCCGAGAAGCGCACCTTGAACCCGACCGTCGCGCCCAGCTCCGTGCCCAGCTCCTCGGCCACCCGCTCGGCGACCGTCCGCGCCGCGATCCGCCGCGGCTGCGTGTGCCCGATCTGGCCGGTCACGCCCCGGCCCAGCTCCAGGCAGATCTTCGGCAGCTGCGTCGTCTTGCCCGAGCCGGTCTCCCCGGCCACGATCACCACCTGGTGGTCGCGGATCTTCGCCAGGATCTCGTCCTTGCGCTGGCTGACCGGCAGCTGCTCCGGATAGCTGACCTGCGGTGCGGCGGCCCGGCGGGCGGCGACCCGCTGCTCGGCCCGCTCCACGTCGGCCCGGATCGCCTCCGCGATCGC
Organism: Dactylosporangium sp. NPDC048998; assembly: GCF_043197855.1. Lineage (NCBI taxonomy): Bacteria > Bacillati > Actinomycetota > Actinomycetes > Micromonosporales > Micromonosporaceae > Dactylosporangium > Dactylosporangium sp. NPDC048998. The sequence goes on along the minus strand of NZ_JBICTV010000001.1, from coordinate 698,863 downwards.
CTGCGCGTTGCGGGACCGCTTCGCCCCGTCGATCCGCCGCCGCAGCCGATGCTGATCCTGCGGCATGAGCCCGGAGAGGCGAGCGCGCAGCTCGCCCAGACTGGTCGGCTGGGACACCTCAGACATGACGCTCGCAAGGATAGGCACGCGTCGCCGCGATTGCCCGATGATTTTCCCCCGGCCGCGCGGCGGGTGGTTCGGCGGCCCGTCACACCTGCCACTAACGTCACACCCATGCCCACCCAGTCGGTGCTTCCAGCGGCGCGGCCCGCGCCCGCCCGGCCCCGGCCGCCGGCGACGCTCGTGCTCGCCACCCTTGACGAGGACGACCTGCGCGACGATGCCACGTACAAGGCGCTCGGCTTCTACGACCTCGCCCTCGCCGGGCGCACCGTCAAGGGCGCCGAGTTCGTCCAGTGCCGGTTCAACCGCGCCGACCTCACCGGCACCGCCCTCGCCGGGTCCATCCTCACCGACTGCCTCATCGAGGGCACGAGCCTCGCCGAGGTCCGCGCCGACCAGTCCGTCATGCACCGCGTCACCGTCCGCGAATCGCGGCTGAGCGGGCTGCACTGGCTCGACGGGACCCTGCACGACGTCACCGTCCGCGACTGCCGGGCCGAGCGCAGCGTCTTCCGGGGCGCGCACCTGCACGGCGTCGTGTTCACCGGCACCGATCTGACGTGCGCCGACTTCACCGGCGCCGACCTGTCCGGGGCGGCGTTCGTCGACTGCGACCTCAGCGGGGCCCGGTTCGACTTCGCCACCGCCGCCGGGGCCCGCCTCGAAGGCTGCGCGCTCGACGGCATCGGCGGCGCGGCCGGGCTGGGCGGGGCCACGATCGCCACCGGCGACCCGGTCGGCCTGTCGCGCGTCCTGGCCGCGGCGCTGGACATCACGCTCGAGGGCGCCTGACCAGGTCTTCGCCGTCCGCGAGACGCTAACGGGGCCAGCCGAGGCCCGGGGCCACCCGGCTGCCCGCCCGGCGGGCCGTGACCTCGATCTCGATCCGCATCCGGGGATCGGACAGGCCGCACACCTGCATCGTCGCCGCCGGCCGCACCCCGTCCATCCAGCGCCGCAGCACCGGCCAGCACGGCTGGAAGTCCGCGGCATCCGGCAGCAGATACCGGACCCGGACCACGTCGGCGACCGAGGCGCCCGCCTCCCGCAGCGCCGCGTCGATGTTCCGCCAGCACTGCTCGGCCTGCTCGACGACGTCCGCCGAGATCGTCATCGCGGCGTAGTCGAACCCGGTCGTCCCCGACACGTGCACCCAGTCGCCGTCCACGACCGCCCGGGAGTACCCGATCTCCTGCTCGAACGTCGAACCACTGGAAATCAACCGCCGCTCGCCCATGGCTCAGACGCTAAACGGCAGCCGGCCGAGCCGGCCCGGCGGGCCGCCGCGCCCGCCCCTGGCATGCTTGTCCGCATGCCGTCGACAGCGAACCGGAGCGTGCGGCCGAGCCGGGAGGACCTCCTCGCCGCCGCCGGCCGGTTGCTGCCCGACGTGATCGCGCCCGGGCTCGACGTACTGCTGTGCGGCATCAACCCCGGCCTGTGGTCGGCGGCCACCGGGCACCACTTCGCCCGGCCCGGCAACCGGTTCTGGCCCGCGCTGCATCTCGGCGGGTTCACGCCCCGGCAGCTGCGCCCCGACGAGCAGGACCTCCTGCCCGGGCATGGGCTCGGCATCACCAACCTGGCCGCCCGGGCCACGGCCCGCGCCGACGAGCTCACCCGCGAGGAGCTCACCGCCGGCGGCGCGATCCTGCGCGCGAAGGTCGCCCGATACGCGCCGCGGTGGCTCGCCGTCCTCGGCGTGACGGCGTTCCGCACGGCGTTCGGCCTGCAGCATGCGAAGGTGGGGCCGCAGGACGCCGCGCTGCCGCAGCCCGGCGCCGCCGCGACGCGGGTCTGGATCCTGCCCAACCCGAGCGGCCTCAACGCCCACTACCAACTCGACCAGCTTGCCGAAGAATTCGCCCGGCTCCGCGAGGCGGCGCGGCCCGCCTGACGGGCAACCGCGATCAGCCGGGCAGGTCGGCCGGCGGGCCCTCGTAGCGGGCGGCCCGCTCTCGCAGCAGCTGGCCGAACACGCCACTGGGCTGGCCGCAGTCGGCGCACACGAAGTTGTCGTCCAGCCGCGGGCCGCCGCAGTGGTCGCAGGTGCCGCGATCGCGCGGGTCCTGGTAGGACCGCAACGCCTCGACGAGCGCCCTCGCCACGGGGGCCCGCAACGCTGCCGCACGCTCGCCGACCCTGACCTCGACGACGGTCTCGCCCGGTGCGGTATCGAACACGTCGATGCGCTCGGCGAACTCCCGCAGCGCGGCGGCGACCTCGTCCGACGGTGACAACGCCATCATCGGACCCTACCGGCCCGGCCCGCTACAGCGGCACAAGCTCCACCGTCGTGCCGTCGCGCCATGCGGGCGGCAGCACGGCGAGCGCCTCGGCCTGCGCCGCGGGGCCGAGGTAGCCGGGGTGTGCGCCCTCGATGAGGTGTACCTCGTGGTCCCGCCGGCGTACCGGCACGAGACGGGTGCGTCCGGGTGCCGGTCGGACGTCGCCCCGCAGCGGTGCGCGTGGCAGGTCGGGCAGCGCTCGCCCGGCGAGCCCGGCGAGCAGCGGTTGCAGCAGGGTGACCGCGGCGACCAGGGCGGCGAAGGGGTTGCCGGGCACGCCCACCAGCCATCGCTCGCCGGCCTGGGCCAGCACCTGGGGGTGCCCGGGGCGGCAGTCGACGCCGTCGACGTGCAGGAGCGCCCCGATGTCGTGCAGCGCCCGGTGGAGGCCGTCCGCGGGGCCGACGGAGGACGAGCCGCACACGATCGTGAGGTCGTTGCCGGCCGGTACGGACGTCAGGGCCGTGGCGAGCGCATCGCTCGGGTGGTCCGGTACGCGCCGGAGTTCGGGCCGCCGCGCGCCCCAGGCCGTCAGCAGGCCGGTCAGGAGCGGGCCGACGGCGTCGCGGACCTTCCCTCGCTCCGGAGATCCGCTGGTGACGATCTCGTCGCCGGTGATCAGGATCCGTACCGCCGGCGGCCGGTGGACGGTGACGGTGTCGACGCCGGCCCCGGCGGCGAGCCCGATCCCGGCCGGGGTGAGCAGGTGGCCGGCGGGCAGCAGCTCGTCGCCGGTCGTCACGTATTCGCCGCGGCGGCGCAGGTGGCGCCGGGGGCCGGGATCCGCGGAGACGACGTCGCCGATGCGGGTGGTGACCTCGTATTCGACGACCCGGTCGGTGCCCGCCGGCACGGGAGCGCCGGTGGCGATCTCCGCCGCCTCGCCCGGGGCCAGCTGGACGGCCGGCCACTGCCCGGCCAGCACCCGGTCGACGACGCGCCACGGGCCGGGTCCGCGGGTGGCGTAGCCGTCCATGGCGGCGTTGTCGAAGCCCGGCAGCGTGGTGGCGGCGCGCAGCGGCAGCGCGAGCGTGCGCCCGGCGGCGTGCTCCACGGGCAGCCGCTGTTTCCCGGTCGGGTGCGGGAGGCGGTGCGCCAGCGCCCGTGCCTCGTGCCACGGCATCGCGGCGGCCGGGTGGGCGCACCCCTGGCGAGCTTGCACGGCGATGCCGGTCACGTGCCGCCGCCCGCGCGCGTCCCGCCGCGGTACTCACGCATGGGCGGCCTCGTTCATCGGGCGCCGGCCGGTCCGGGCGACCGAGAGGACGGTCAGCAGGAGGGCGGCGAACGCCACCAGGCCGAGCAGCGCCAGGCCGAGCGTGTAGGAGTGGTAGTAGCCGTAGATGCTGCCCATCACCAGCGGCGGGACGAAGCCGCCGAGGCCGCCCGCCGCACCGACGACGCCGGTGACCGCTCCCACCTGGTTCGCCGGGGCGAGCTGGGCCACGAGCGCGAACGTGGCGCCGCTGCCGGCTCCCAGGGCGGCGGCCATGGACAGGAACGCGGCGGTGCCGAGCGGCGCGAGGCCGGGCGTGAACGCCTGGACCGCCGCGCTGGCGACGATCACGACGAGGGCGGCGCCGAGCACCCGGCCGGGCGTGAGGCGGTCGGAGAGCCAGCCGCCGATCGGGCGCATCAGCACGGCGAGCACGACGAACCCGGCCATGCGGTTCGCGGCGTCGGCCTGGGTGAGCCCGTAGGCGGTCTTCAGGTAGGCCGGCAGGTACACGGAGAAGGCGACGTAGCCGCCGAACACGACCGCGTACAGGGCCGCGGCCTGCAGGGTGACGCGCAGGCGCAGCGCGGCGCCGAGGCGGCCGGCGAACGAGCCGGCCGGCCCGGTCGGCACGGTGCGGTTGGGGGCGTCGCGCAGCACGAGCCAGGCGACGAGCGCGTAGGCCGCGAGCACGATCGCGGTGATCACGAACGGGGTCCGCGTGCCGTGCGCGGTGACCAGTTTGACCGTGGTCAGGGCGCTGATCGCGGTGCCGCCCATGCCCATGCCGAAGATGCCGACCGCGAAGCCGCGGCGCTGCGGCGGGAACCAGGCGTTGACGAACGGGACGCCGACGGCGAAGGCGGTGCCGCCGATGCCCAGGAAGAATCCGCCGATCAGCAGTCCGGCGAGCGAGTCGTGGCCGGCCAGGCCGAGGTACAGCACCGGAACGATGGTCGCCAGGGACACCAGGGGGAACATGATCCGGCCGCCGAACCGGTCGGTCAGGGCCCCGACCGGGATGCGCCCGACCGAGCCGACCACGACCGGGACGGCGACCAGCAGGGCCTGCTGGAACGCGCTGAGGTGCAGGGCGGTCTGGAACTTCACGGCGAGCGGGCTGAGCAGTGCCCAGGCCCAGAAGTTGACGGCGAACCCGATGGTGGCCAGGGCGAGCATCACGCTGCGCCGGGTCTGCATTGTGCTCATGGCGTCTCCACTGTCTGTGGTCGTGAAATCGGGTCTCAGCGGCCGGACGGCACCGATTGCCGGCCGGTGTCGCGGACCGCGGCGGGCGCGGGCGGTGGCACGGGTGCCGGGCCGCGGCGGGCGCGGTAGACGACGTACGGGCGCCACAGGTAGGCGATCGGCGCGGACCAGACGTGGACGAGCCGGGTGAAGGGCCAGAGCGCCAGGAAGAGGAACCCGCCGATCGCGTGGAGCTGGTAGACCAGCGGCGCCCCGGTCATCAGTGCGGTGTGCGGCCGGAACCAGAAGATGCCGCGGAACCACACGGCGACCGTCTCCCGGTAGTCGTAGCCGTCGCCGAGCAGGTTGGTGGCCACCGTGGCCGTCATCCCCAGGGTCACCATCACCGCCAGCGCGGCGTAGAGAACCTTGTCCATGCCGGTGGTGACGCGGCGGATCCGGCCGCTGACGAGGCGCCGGGCGATCAGCAGCGCGAGGCCGGCGACGAGCGCGGCACCGGTGACGGTGCCGCCCCAGACGGCGGTCTGGTGGTACACGTGCTCGCTGATGCCGATGCGTCCGGTCAGCGACGCGGGAACCAGCAGGCCCATCGCGTGGCCGCCGATGACCCCGAAGGCGCCCAGGTGGAACAGCGGCGAGCCCAGGCGCAGCAGCCGGTGCTCCAGCAGCTGGCTGGTGTGCGTGGTCCAGCCGAACTGGTCGTGGCGCCAGCGCCAGACGTGCCCGGCGGCGAACACCGCCAGGCAGGCGTACGGCAGGACGATCCAGACGAGGGTGTTCATCGCGACGCCTCCGGCACGGAGCAGGTGGGGTACGGGGCGAGGGCCGCGACCGGATCGGGCCCGTGGCCGATGGTGTCGAGGCCGACGGACTCGGTGGGCGGGCCGTCGACGGCCAGCGCGGCGACGGCGGCGCGGTCGGCGTCCGTGAGCTCGGGAAGCAGGGCGCAGACGAGGTCGAGCAGCAGCCGGTAGGGCGTGCCCGACTCGGCCAGCGCGGTACGCAGCAACTCCAGGCCCTGCCGATGCTGGCGCAGCGGCGCCTCGCCGTCGCCGGGACCGGCCGCAGCGGCGAACTCCAGGACCACGGGCAGCAGGTCGGGCAGTTCGCCGTCGGCGAGCCGGAGGCCGTGTGCCCGGTACCGCTGCTTGAGCATGAGCAGCGCCATGCCGCGCTTGCGGGTGTCGCCGTGCAGGTAGTAGGTGAGGTAGAGCCCGCAGCGGCGGCGCAGGTCGAAGGTCTGCACGTAGTGCCGTTCGACCTCGATCGGCGTGGTGCCGAGCAGCCAGTCCAGGAACTCGCCGGTCTGTTGCCGGGCGGTCTCGTCCTCGAGCCGGGCCGCGGCCGCGCGCAGCTCGTCCCCCGCGCCGAGCAGCTCGGCGTCGGGATAGGTGAGCAGCAGCGAAATCAATGAGAAAAGGTCGGCGCGGGCGGTCATGCGCCCTCCGCTTCGCTCCGGCCGCACGACCTTCGAACTGAGCCCATGATGACCGGCCCCTCCGCTCCGCTCCGGACCGGTCATGGCCGGCTCCGCAGCGGGTTGAGGGTGAGGCCGCGCCGGCCGTCGGTCATGCCCGGCCCGCCCGCGCGGTCCAGCGCGCAGCCGTCGTGGGCGGCGGCCTGCGCCTCCAGCGCCGCGGCGTCCTCGCGGTGCGCGGCGGGGATGACGTACCGCTCGTCGTACTTCGCGATGGCCAGCAGCCGGTACATCGACTCCACCTGGGCGGCGGTCATCCCGATGCCGGCGAGCAGGTCCTCGGCGACGGTGCCGTCCAGGGAGCGGGCCCGCATGTAGGAGCGCATCACGGCCAGCTTCATCAGCACCCCGGCGGCGGCGTCGGCGTCGCCGGCGGTGAACAGCTCGGCCAGGTACTCGACCGGGATGCGCAGCTCGCGGATGGTGTGGAAGACGTCGTCGGCGTCGGTGTCGTCGCGACCCGCGGCGCCGGCGGCGTCCAGGACCGGCGACAGCGGCGGCACGTACCAGACCATCGGCAGCGTGCGGTACTCCGGGTGCAGCGGAAGGGCGATCTTGTACTCGGCGATCAGCCGCCACACCGGGGACCGCTGGGCCGCCTCGATCCACTCGGGCGGCATCCCGGCGTCCCGGGCGGCCTGCCGCACCGCGGGGTCCGCCGGGTCGAGGAACACGCCGCGCTGGGCGTCCAGCAGGTCACGCTCGTCCGGGACCGACGCCGCGGCCAGCACCGCGTCCTCGTCGTAGAGGACGATGCCCAGGTACCGCAGCCGGCCGACGCAGGTCTCCGAGCAGATGGTCGGCAGTCCCGCCTCGATCCGCGGGAAGCAGAGGGTGCACTTCTCCGCCTTGCCGGTGGCGTGGTTGACGTACACCTTCTTGTACGGGCACGCCGAGACGCACATCCGCCAGCCCCGGCAGCGGTCCTGATCGACCAGGACGATGCCGTCCTCGGCGCGCTTGTACATGGCGCCGGACGGGCACGCCGACACGCACGCCGGGTTGAGGCAGTGCTCGCAGATGCGCGGCAGGTGGAACATGAACGTCTTCTCGAACTCGAACTTGACCCTGGCCGCCGCCTCGGCCGGCATGCGGGCGATGTTCGGGTCCGCACCGGCGTGCTCGTGCGCACCGCCGAGGCTGTCCTCCCAGTTGGCGCCCCACGTGACGGCCATCGGTTCGCCCGTCAGCGCGGAGTGCGGGCGCTTGACCGGCGTGTCGCTCAGCCCGGCCGGCGCGTTGACCAGGATGTCCTTGTCGAAGATGGCGGGTTCGTAGTAGTCGTCGATGGACGGCAGGTCCGGGTTGGCGAACAGCCGGGTGAGCCGCTGCACACGCCCGCCCGAGCGCAGCCTGAGCCGCCCCTTGCCGTCCAGCTGCCAGCCGCCGTGCCAGCGGTCCTGGTCCTCGTAGTGCTTGGGGTAGCCGATGCCGGGCTTGGTCTCGACGTTGTTGAACCAGACGTACTCGGTGCCGTCGCGGTTGGTCCAGGTCTGCTTGCACGTCACCGAACAGGTGTGGCAGCCGATGCACTTGTCCAGGTTCATCACCATGGCGACCTGCGCGCGGATCCGCATCAGTACTCCACCTCCTGCGCACGGCGGCGGATCACGGTGATCTCGTCGCGCTGGCTGCCGATCGGGCCGTAGTAGTTGAAGGCGTAGGTGAACTGGGCGTGCCCGCCGGCCAGGTGGGTCGGCTTCACCAGCAGGCGGGTCATCGAGTTGTGGTAGCCGCCGCGGCGCTTGGACCGCTCCGCCTTGGGCACGTTCACCGTGCGCTCCGGCGAGTGGTACTGGAAGACGGTGCCCTCCGGCATCCGGTGGCTGACCACGGCCCGGGCCACCACGACGCCGTTGCGGTTGTGGGCCTCGATCCAGTCGTTGTCGCGCACGGCGATCTTGGCGGCGTCCTCGACGCTCATCCAGATCACCGGGCCGCCGCGGGACAGGGCCAGCATCAGCTCGTTGTCGTGGTACATCGAGTGGATCGACCACTTGGCGTGCGGGGTGAGGAACCGCACCGTCACACCGCCGTCGACCGGCTCGCCCGGCCGGCCGAAGTGGCGGGCCATGTTCAGCGGTGGCCGGAACGCGGGAAGCTGCTCGCCGAGCTCGGCCACCCAGTCGTGCTCGACGAAGAAGTGCTGCCGGCCGGTGAGGGTGTGCCATGGCTTGAGCCGCTCCACGTTGAGCGTGAACGGTGAGTAGCGCCGCCCACCCTTCTCCGAGCCCGACCACTCCGGGCTGGTGAACACCGGCTGCGGGGCGTCCTGGGTCTGCGGATACGTGACCCGGTCGTCCTCGTGGCCGGCGATCAGGTCGGCGAACGGCCTGCCGGTGCGCTGCTCCAGCGCCGCGAAGCCGGCCGCGGCCACCCGGCCGTTGGTCGTTCCGGACAGGGCCAGGATCGCCTCGCACATCCGGTCGGCGGTGGCCAGCGACGGCCGCCCGGCGAACGGGCCGTCGGTGATGACGCCGTTTCGGTGCCGCAGGTACTCCACCTCGGCGGTGACGTCTACGGTGATCGCCTTGGTGGTGGTGCCCAGCGTGTCCAGCAGCGGCCCGACGGCACGCATCTTCGCGCCGATCAGCGTGTAGTCCCGCTCGACCTCGATCAGCTTCGGCATGGTCCGTCCGGGCACCGGCGCGCACTCGCCGGCCTTCCAGTCGCGCACCCGCCCGTTCGGGGTGGCCAACTCGTCCGGGGTGTCGTGCTGCAGCGGCGCGGCCAGCACGTCGCGGCGCACCCCGAGGTGGGTGACCGCCAGCTCGCTGACCTTATCGGCCAGGGCCAGGAAGGTGTCGTAGTCGGTGTGCGCGTCGGCCGGCGGCGCGACGGCCGGGCTGAACGCGTGCACGAACGGGTGCATGTCGGTGGTCGAGATGTCGTGCTTCTCGTACCAGGTGGCGGCGGGCAGGACCATGTCGGCGTGCAGCCCGGTGTTGGTCATCCGGAAGTCCAGGGCGGTGAGCAGGTCGAGCTTGCCGACCGGCGCCTCCGCCCGCCACACGACGTCGCGCGGCCGGTGGTCCGGGTCGCACTCCTCGGCGGTCGCGGACGAGGAGACGCCGAGCAGGTGGCGCATGAAGTACTCGTTGCCCTTGCCGGACGAGCCGAGCAGGTTGGCCCGCCACAGCGTGAGGCAGCGGGGGAAGTTCGCCGGGTCGTCGGGGTCCTCGGCGACGGCGCGCAGGCGGCCCGCCCGCAGTTCCGCGACGACGTACTCCTGGACGGTGCGGCCGGCCGCGGCGGCCTCGTCGGTGAGGTCAAGCGGGTTGCGGTTGAACGCGGGGTGCCCCGGGCTCCAGCCCATGCGCTGGGCGGCCGCCACCGTGTCGGCGAAGGTCATGCCGGCGAACCGGCCGGTGCCCAGCGGCGACGACAGCTCGTCGGCCGGGACGCGCTCGTAGCGCCACTGGTCGGTGTGCAGGTACCAGAAGGGGGTGCTGGCCTGGTGCCGCATCGGCCGCTGCCAGTCGAAGGCGAACGACATGTGCTGCTGGCCGGTGATCGGCCGGGCCTTCTCCTGCCCGACGTAGTGCGCCCAGCCGCCGCCGTTGACGCCCTGGCAGCCGGTCAGGGTGACCAGCGAGATGAACGCTCGGTACGTCATGTCCGAGTGGAACCACTGGTTCGCCCCCGCGCCCAGGACGATCATGGACCGGCCCCCGCTGCGCTCGGCGTTGCGGGCGAACTCGCGGCCGATGCGGGCGGCGAGCGCGGCCGGCACGCCGGTGATGCGCTCCTGCCAGGCCGGGGTGTTCGGCGCGTCGGCGTCGTCGTAGCCGGTGGGCCACTGCCCCGGCAGGCCGTCGCGGCGGACCCCGTACTGCGCCATGACGAGGTCGAAGACCGAGGTGACGACGTGCTCCCCGACGCGGATCACCGGCACGCCGCGGCGCATGACGGCGCCGCCCTCGGTGTCCCCGACGTCGAAGCGGGCCAGGTCGATCTCGACCGCCTCGCCGGTCCGCCCGAAGAGGCCCAGCGCGGGAACCACGTCGCCGAGGTCCAGGTTCCAGCGGCCCGCACCGTCGTCGGCGTACCGGAAGCCCAGCGAGCCGTTCGGGACGACCAGTTCACCGGTGCGCTCGTCGACCAGGACGGTCTTGTGCGCTCCGTGGGCCTGGCCGGGATGGGTGTTGCCGAGGTCTTCGGCCGTCAGGAACCGGTCCGCCGCCCACCCACCGGCCGCGGTCTCCCGTAGCGTGATTAGAAAGGGCAGGTCGGTGTACGTGCGCGTGTAGTCGGCGAAGTACGGCACCTGCCGGTCGCGGAAGAACTCGGTCAGCACCACATGGCCCATCGCCATCGCCAGCGCGCCGTCCGTGCCGGGGTGCGGGGCAAGCCAGTCGTCGGCGAACTTGACGTTGTCGGCGTAGTCCGGGCTGACCGCGACCACCTTGGTGCCCTTGTAGCGGGCCTCGGCCAGGAAATGCGCGTCCGGGGTGCGGGTCACCGGGATGTTGGAGCCCCACATCATCAGGTACGTGGCGTTCCACCAGTCGCCGGCCTCCGGCACGTCGGTCTGGTCGCCCCAGATCTGCGGCGAGGCGATCGGCAGGTCGGCGTACCAGTCGTAGAAGCTCAGCAGCGTGCCGCCCAGCAGCGCGTGGTAGCGGGTGCCGGCGGCGAACGACGCCATCGACATCGCCGGGATGGGCGAGAACCCGACGACCCGGTCCGGCCCGTATGTCCTGGTGGTGTAGACGTGCGCGGCCGCCGTCATGCTGATCGCCTCGTCCCAGGTGGCACGGACGAAGCCGCCGCGGCCCCGCTGGGTCTTGTAGGCGCGCGCCTTCAGCGGGTTCTCGACGATGTCGGCCCACGCGAGCACGGGATCGCCGAGGCGCCCGAGCGCCTCGCGGAACATCTCGGCCAGGACGCCGCGCACGTACGGGTGCCGCACCCGCGAGGGCGAGTACTCGTACCAGGAGAAGGACGCTCCGCGGGGGCAGCCGCGGGGCTCGTAGTCGGGCGAGTCCGGGCCGGTCGTCGGGTAGTCGGTGGCCTGGTGCTCCCAGGTGATCAGCCCGTCCTTGACGAACACGTTCCAGGAGCAGGACCCGGTGCAGTTGACGCCGTGGGTGGAGCGGACGACCCGGTCGTACCGCCACCGATCGCGGTAGAAGGCCTCCCACTGCCCGCCGTCCACCTGGTGCAGGGTCCGGCCGTGGTCACCCACCGTCTCCCTGGTCAGGAAGCGACGAGCGGCCAGCAGAGGCGCCACGCCCGGCACCGTGTCCGTCGAGGGGGGAAGGGCGGCGTTCGGCGACGGGCGTGGCGGCACGGTTGATCACTCCTCGGCGCTGATCGGCGCGCTGCCACGCCGATGCGGCACACCCGGTGCCGCGTCACCCAGCGTCGTGCAGCCAAACCGGCGCGACATGTGCCGCCCGTCCCGAGGAGGTCGGGACCAAAGCCCCGCGGCGTTGCTGACCCTGGCCCTGCACGGGCTGTCATGATGGTCAGCTGGGCAGCATCTCCGGCCCGAAGACCTCGTAGGCGATCCGTTCGCCCGGCACCCCCCGCCGCAGCAGGCCGGCGCGCACGTGGCTCATGAACGGCAGCGGCCCGCACAGGTGCACGTCGGCGTCGGCCGGCACGGGGATGAGCGCGGGATCGACCAGGCCGGTGTCGACGCGGGCGAGCGTCGCCAGCGCCGCGTCGGGGCCGCCGTGCTCGTACCACAGGTGCATCCGCAGCCGCGGCAGGGCGCGGCGAAGCGCGGGCAGGTGCCGGCGCAGGGCATGGGTGGCACCGGTCCGGTCGGCGTGCACCAGCACGACCGGGCGTTCGGCGTCGCGCCGGGCCAGGTGGTGCAGCGCCGACATCGCCGGCGTGATGCCGATGCCGGCGCTGACCAGGACCAGCGGGCCGTCACCGGGCACGCTGCTGACGTCGCCGAACGGCGGGCTCAGGCGCAGCAGGTCACCGGCGGCGACCCGCCCGTACAGGAAGCTCGACACGGCCCCGTCGGGGGCGCCGGCCTGACCGCGCACCCGCTTGACGGTGATCTGCCACGTGGGCAGCCCCGGTGCGCCGGACAGGCTGTACTGGCGAATCTGCCGGCCCGCGCCGTCGCCGAGGTCGACGGCGACCGAGACGTACTGTCCCGGCACAAACTCGCCGGCCGGTGCGCCGTCGGCGGGGGCGACCGTGAAGGAGACGACGTCGTCGGTCTCCGGGGTGCGCTCGACGACCCGGAAGGCGCGCCACACCGCCGCGGGATCGTCCAGGCCGGCGGCGTGGTACAGCCGTGCCTCGCGGGCGATCAGCTCGCAGGCGAACAGCCAGTAGACCTCGTCCCAGGCGCGGGCGACCTCGTCGGTGACCGCCTCGCCGAGCACCTGCCCGACGGCGGCCAGCAGGTGCCGGCCGACGATCGGATACTGCGCGGGCGCGATGCCCAGCGACGCGTGCTTCTGGGCGATGCGCTCGACGACCGGCCCCCAGGGCACCGCGCCGTCGCCGATCAGGTGTCCGGCGTAACCCACGACGGCCGCGGCCAGGGCCTGGCGTTGCCGGCCGGTGGCCTGGTTGCCCCGGTTGAACAGGTCGAGCAGGTCGGGGTGGGCGGCGAACATCCGCGAGTAGAAGGCGCCGGTGATCGCTTCGCCATGCTCGCGCACGACCGGCAGGGTCGCGCGGACGATGGCGGCGGAAGAGGGGCTGAGCATGACTCTCCTTGTGTTGCCGTCCATGGTTTTTATGCCGTTTGCCGTTATAACGTTACCTACCATGGAAACACCGCGGAAAGGTCCCACCGGGGAGACGAACGACACCCCCCGCCACCGGGCGCTGGGCTCGGCGAGCCGGGCGACGATCATGCGGCTGGTCCGCGCCGGGCTGCCGGTGGCCGGCGGGCTCACCGCCGCCGAGGTGGCCGCCGCCACCGGGCAGCACCTGTCCACCACCCGCGCCCACCTGGACCGGCTGGTCGCGGCCGGGCTGCTGGTGAAGGCCCGGCCCAGCGGCGGCGCGCCGGGCCGCCCGGCCTGGCGCTACCGGGCCGCCAGCGTCCGCCGCGCCGCCGATCCCGCCCCGGCGCCGTACCGGACGCTGGCGGCCGCCCTGCTCGCGCACCTGGCTCCCGTCCGCGGCGACGTCCGCGAGGCGGCCGCCCGCGTGGGACGGGACTGGGGAAGGCAACTGGCCTCAGCTTCGACCCGGGCAGCCGCACCGCACGCCGACCCGGTCGACGCCGTCATCACGGTGCTGCGCGGCCTCGGCTTCGACCCGCGCCGGCAACCCGAGCCGGCCGGCGGCACCGGTGTCGAGGTGCGTCTGCGCGCCTGCCCATTGCTGGACCTGGTGGGACAGAACCCGGACGCGATGTGCGGCCTGCACGCCGGCGTGGTGCGCGGCGTGCTCGAGCACCACCGCGTCGGCGACAGCGCCGTCCTGGAGCCCTTCGGCGCCCCCGACGCGTGCGTCGTGCGCCTGTCCCCGGCCCGCCGCCGCGACTAGCGGCTCACGGCAGGAGGAGGTTCACATCCCCGAACTCGTGCCACAGATACCCGCACCGCACCGCCTCCGCATAGCAGTCGCGCAGCGTGTCCGGCTCCGCCACGGCCGCCAGGAGATCCAGGTGCGACGCCCGCGGCTCGTGGAAACCGGTCAGCAGCCCGTCCACCACCCGCACGCCCCGCGACCGCGTCACCACCAAGTCGGTGTAGCCCTCCCGCTCCGCGACCCGCCCCTCGGGCCCGGCGGCGCTCTCCAACGCCCGCACCGCCGTCGTGCCGACCGCGATGATCCGCCCGCCGGCCGCCCGGGCGTCGTTGACGACCCGCGCCGTCGTCGCCGGCACCGAGAACCACTCCGGGTACGGCCGCTCGTGCGCCTCCGGCGACGCCACCCCGGTGTGCAGCACCAGCGGCGCGAACTGCACCCCGGCGGCGACGAGCCGGGTGACGACGCGCTCGCTGAACGGCCGCGCGGCGCTGGGCATCTCCGCGCTCCCGGGCCGGTTCGCGAACACCGTCTGGTAGGCGGACAGCGGCCACCGCCGCCGCACGTACGGGTAGCGGATCGGCTGGCCGTACCGCTGCAAATATTCCGGGACGGGCAGCGCGGCCCGGACGGTGGCCGACCACAGGCGGCCCCGGGTGTAGGGCTCCTCGAGCGTCGCGGTGGCGCGGCCGGGCAGCGGCAGCACGCCGGCCCGCCCCGGCCGCGGCCGCAGGTCCCGCCCGCGCACCTCGACCGCCCACCGCCCGTCCGGCAGCAGCGTCGAGAAGTGCAGCCGCATCGGTACCCCCACCACCGGCACCGAGGCCGCGAGCGTCCCGGAAGTGTTGACCACGAGCACGTCCCCAGCCCGCAGCAACTCCGGCAGCTCGGTGAACCGGTGGTGCGACACCCCGGCCGAGGACCCGGCGAGCAGCCGCACCTCGTCCCGGGCGAGCCCGCGCGCCTCGGGCGGCTCGTGCGCCTCGAGCGCCGTCGGCAGCTCGAACTCGGGCACGACGGACACAGCACTCACAGCCGGACCCGCCCCGACGCGGGCCGGCGTGCGAGCAGGTCGAGGAACGCCGGGGTGACCGTGGACGGCAGCGGCCGGTCGCTGATGTCCTCGCCGGGGAACGCCTCGGCGTGCATCTGCGTGCGCAGGTCGCCGGGGTCGACCCACCAGACCCTCAGCTTGGGCTCCTCGGCGGCGAGCACGTTGCTCATCTGCTCCACGGCGGCCTTCGCCGCACCGTAGCCGCCCCAGCCGGGGTAGGCGCCGACGGCCGCGTCGGAGCTGACGTTGACGACGGCGCCGCCGTGGTCGCGCAGCGCCGGGAGCGCGAGCTGGGTCAGGGCGAGCGGCGCGAAGAGGTTGACCTCGAACACGCCGCGAAGCGCGTCGAGCGGGTAGCCGGCGAGCGCCGGCTGCGGGCTGGGCCCGAGGATGCCGGCGTTGTTGACGAGCAGGTCGAGGCGCCCGGTCTCCAGCGCCGTCTCGACGAGGAGCCCGCGGTGCCAGGAGTCGGTGACGTCGCCGGGGACGGGCACCACGCCGGGGATCTCGGCGGCGATGCCGGGTTGGAGGGTTCGCCCGTCGGCGACGATGATCCAGCCGGCGCCGGCGAGCGCCTCGGCGAGGGCCCGGCCGAGCCCGCGGGAGGCGCCGGTGACGATGGCCGTGGGCGCCGGTGCTGCTGGGCGGATGACGGTGTCGGACATGCTCCCGACGCTATGGAGCGCCCGGCCGCGTGCCATCGGCCCGCGGACCGGCAAGCGCCTAGGCCCTTGGTCGTAGGACCTTCAAGACCGAACCCCGGCATCGGTACCGTGGATTGCGTGGCCGGGTGCGATCGGGAGGAGCTGCGCGAGGTGAGCGCGGCGGTGTTGGCCGTCACCGCCCACCTCTCGGTGCGGGAGGTGCTGCAGACGATCGTCTCGGCGGCGCGGCGGCTGCTCGGCGCGCGGTACGCGGCGCTGGGCATCCCGGACGGCAACGGCTCGTTCCGCGAGTTCCTCGCCGACGGGCTCAGCGCCGAGCAGTGGCGGGCGATCGGCCCGATCCCGCGCCAGCACGGCCTGCTGGGGGCGATGCTGCGCGACCCGAGCCCGGTGCGCTCGACCGACATCCGCACGCATCCGCGGTTCGAGGGCTGGCCGGCGGCGCACCCGGAGATGGTCGACTTCCTCGGCATGCCCATTGTGGACGGTGCGGAGATCCTCGGCGAGCTGTTCCTGGCCAACAAGCAGGGCGGCGCGTTCGACGCCGGCGACGAGGAGCTGCTGAAGCTGCTGGCCGGGCACGCGGCGATCGCGATCGTCAACGCCCGCCTGTACGAGCGCAGCCGGGAACTGTCCATCGTGGAGGAACGGCAGCGCATCGCGCGGGAGCTGCACGACGCCGTGACGCAGAAGCTGTTCAGCCTGCGCCTGACCGCGGAGGCGGCGGCCGCGCTGGTGGAGCGCGACCCGGCGCGGGCGTCGGCGGAGCTGGACACGGTACGCCGGCTGGCGGCCGAGGCCACGGCGGAGCTGAAGTCGATCGTGGTGGGGCTGCGCCCGGTGGACCTGGCCGGCGACGGCCTGGCCGCGGCCCTGCAACGGCAGGCGGAGCTGCTGGACCGGGTGCACGCCGCGCGGGTGTCGTTCGCCGCGGACGCGGTGCCGCGGCTGGCGGCGTCGCGGGAGGAGGCGGCGTACCGGGTGGCGCAGGAGGCGCTGCACAACGCGCTGCGGCACGCGGGCGCCGCACACGTGGCCGTGGAGCTGCGCCGGGCCGGCCCGGGCGTGGTGCTGACGGTGTCGGACGACGGCCGCGGCTTCGACGTGCACGGCACCCCCGCGAACGGGGCGCCGCAGCCCCGCCTGGGCCTGGCGTCGATGCGGGAGCGGGCCCGGGCGGTCGGCGCGCGGCTGCTGGTGCGCTCGGGGGCGGGCGAGGGGACGGTCGTGACGCTGGAGGTGCCGGGTGCCTGACCGGATCCGGGTGCTCGTCGTGGACGATCATCCGGTGGTACGCCAAGGGTTGCGCACGTTCCTCGACCTGCAGGACGACATCGTCGTCGTGGGCGAGGCGCACGACAGCGCGTCGTGCGTGGCCGAGGCCCGCCGCACCGCGCCCGACGTGATCCTGCTGGACCTGCGCATGCCCGGCGGCGACGGCGTCGAGGCCCTGCGCGGGCTGCGCGCCGCCGCGCCGACGGCAACGGGCGCCGCCGCGGCCCGGCCCGGCGAGCCGGCGGCACCCGCTCCGGCCCGGGTGCTGGTGATCACGAGCTTCACCGACCCCGCGGCCGTCCTCCCCGCGGTCCGCGCCGGGGCCGCCGGCTACGTGTACAAGGACGTCGACCCGCCGGCCCTGGCCGCCGCGATCCGTGCCGTGCACGCGGGCCACGTCCTGCTGCACCCGGACGTGGCCCGCATGCTGGCCGACGGCGGCCCGGCGCCGGAGGCCACGCACCTGACGGCCCGGGAGCGCGAGGTGCTCGCCGAGGTGGCGCGGGGCCGCTCCAACCGGGAGATCGCCCGCGCCCTGGGCCTGGCCGAGAAGACGGTGAAGACGCACGTGAGCGCGATCCTGGCGAAGCTCGGCGTCCAGGACCGCACCCAGGCGGCCCTGTACGCGGTCCGCAGCGGCCTCGACCACCCCGACCACCCCGGCTGACCCGGCTGACCCAGCCCGGGGTGGCCGGGTCAGCCACCCGTCAGGCGGTCGCCCCGGTGAGCGCCTCGTCGAGGATCGCCAGCCCGCGCTCGATCTCCTCGTCGCTGCTGGTCAGCGGCGGCGCGATGCGGAACGTCCCGCCCATTCCCGGCAGCTGCACGACGTTCATGTGCAGCCCGAGCGCCAGGCACCGCCGGGTCACCTCGGCCCCGAGCCGGTCCGCGCCCGCCCGCGCGTCGTCGCCGTCGGTGAGCTCGAGCCCCTGCAGCAGCCCCCGCCCGCGCACGTCGCCGACGACGGCGTGCCGGTCCTTGAGCTCGAGCAGGCCGCGGCGCAGCTGGTCGCCGAGCTTGGCGGCGCGCTGGTCGAGGGCGTCACGCTCGAGGATGTCCAGGACCGTGTTGCCCACGGCGGCGGGCAGCGGATCGCTGACGTGCGTGGTGTAGAAGAGGAACCCCCGCTCGTGCGCCCGCTGCTCGATCGCCGCGGTCGTGACCACGGCGGCGAGCGGCAGCCCGGCGCCCAGCGTCTTGGACAGCGTGATGATGTCGGGGACGACGCCGTCGCGCTGGAACGCGTACCAGGTCCCGGTCCGGCACAGCCCGGTCTGCGCCTCGTCGAGGATGAGCAGCATGCCGCGCTCGCGGCACTTGCGCCGCAGCGCGGCG
This sequence comes from Dactylosporangium sp. NPDC048998, assembly GCF_043197855.1. Lineage (NCBI taxonomy): Bacteria > Bacillati > Actinomycetota > Actinomycetes > Micromonosporales > Micromonosporaceae > Dactylosporangium > Dactylosporangium sp. NPDC048998. Next base: position 680,763 of record NZ_JBICTV010000001.1, on the reverse strand, counting down.
AGGTACCCCGGCGGCGGCTCGATCACCCCGCCGGAACTGAGGATCGGCTCGACCAGGCAGGCGGCGGGCGCGCCGACGGACTGGGCGTCGAACAGCTCGAAGGCGTAGTCGAGCTGCCGCCGCCAGTCCAGCGCGCCGTCGGGCGTGGTGAAGTCCGGCCGGTACGGGTTCGGCACCGGGATGGCGAAGTTCCCGGGCGCCGGGGGCCCGTACCCGCGCCGCCCCGCGCTGTAGGTGGCGCCGGCCGCCGCCTGGGTCATGCCGTGCCACGACCGCGCGAACGACACGATCTCGTGACCGCCGGTGACGAGCTTGGCCATGCGCACGGCGGCCTCGTTCGACTCGGCCCCGGTGGTGAGCAGCAGCACCTTGTCCAGTCGCGCCTGCTCGCCCGGCGCCTGCCCGCCGTCCGGGCCCCCCGCCGGATCCTCCTCGATCGCGTCCTGCGCGGCGGCGAGCGACTCCGCCAGCCGCCGGGACAGGTCCACCACCGGCCGGGACAGCATCCCGCTGAACAGGTGGTCCAGCTCCCCCACCTGCCGCCGCACGGTGGCCACGATCTCGGGGTGCGCGTGCCCGAGGATGGCGCTCATCTGCCCGGACGTGAAGTCGAGGATGCGCCGCCCGTCCTCGGTGTACACGTGGCTGCCCTCGGCCCGCGCGATGATCTCCGGCGTGAAGGCGCCGCCGTAGCGCACCACGTGACGATCGACGTCACTCCAGAAGTCCGTCATGCACCGACGGTACGGCCGGCCGCTGTCCGCCTCCAGCGCACGTTCCCGCACAGCTTGTACGGCACAATCGAACAATGCTCGACCCCTGGCGGCTGAAGCTGCTCGGCGACCTCGCCTCCCTGGGCACCGTGCGCGCCGTGGCCCAGGCCGCGCACCTGAGCCCGTCGACGGTCTCGCAGCAGCTGGCGGTCCTGGAGCGGGAGGCCGGCGCCCGGCTGTTCGAGCGGGCCGGCCGCCGCCTGCGCCTGACCGGGGCCGGCGAGGCGCTGGCCCGCCACGCCCGGGCGATCCTCGACCAGATGGACGCCGCCCGGGCGGAGGTGGCCGCGCTGGACGACACCGCCGGCGCCCGCGACGGCGGCGGCCGCGCGGGCGCGGAGCCGGCGGGCCGGGTCACGGTCGGCGCGTTCACCAGCGCGGCGAACACGTTCGTGCTGTCCGCGGTCCTGCTCCTGCGCCGGCGGTACCCCCGGCTGCGCGTCGACGTCTGGGAACTCGACCCGGTGGAGAGCGTCCCGGCCCTGCGCCGCGGCGAGTGCGACGTGGTGGTGACCGCGGACCTGTTCGACGGCTCCACCCCGGTCGGCGACGAGATCGTGCACACGGACCTGGCCACGGACCGCATCGTCCTGGTGACCGCGAACGCCCGCCCGCCCGCGGCACCGCACCCGCCGGCCCCGGCGCCGGTGGACCTGGCCGGCTACGCGGAGCGGGCGTGGTCGGCGGAGCGCCCCGGCAGCTGGACCCACGGCCTGATCACCCGCGCCTGCCGGCGCGCCGGCTTCGAGCCGGATCTGGGCGCCCTCTTCGGCTCGTACGGCCCGCTCCTCGCCCACGTCGAGGCCGGCCTCTCGGTGACGCTGCTGCCGGAGCTGGCCGTGGACCCGCGCTACGACGTGGCCGCGCACCCGCTCCGCGACCCCCTCGAACGCCGCATCACCGCCGCGGTCCGGGCGACGGCGGCGGCCCGCCCGTCGGTGGCCGCGGTGCTCGCCGCGCTCGCCGAGACGGCGGTCGAGTCACTCCCCGGATGAGGCGGCCCGCAGCTGGGCGAGCACCAGCGGGTCGATCGCGCCGTCCACGAGCCGCTCCTCGAGGTTCTCCACGCCCGCCCAGCCGGCCAGGTCGCCGTGGCCGAGGGCGGCCAGCCGGTCGCGGACCTCGTCGGCGAGCGCGCCCTCCAGGGGCAGCAGCGTGGCGGGGTCGGGCTTGCCGAAGTACAGCTCCCAAAGGCCGATGAGGCCCCCCATCCGGGTCACCGGATCCGGGTCGTCGTCGACGCGCAGGTCGACCTCGACGTCGCTCAGCCCGCCGTAGCCGGCGCCGCGGCGCACGACGAACAGGGCGGCGCTCTGCCGGCCGCGGCTGTCGCCGCCGGCGGCGTCCCCGGCGGCGAGGGCGGCGTGCAGCCGGCGGGCCAGCGGCAGGCCGGGGGCGGCGAGCCAGGCCCGCTCCATCTCGGCGACGACGGCGGGGCCGGCGAGGATGTTGCCCTGGATGGCGTACCCGTCGCCGGCGACGCCGCCGGCCCAGGCGAAGCACTCGCCGCCGGTGTAGGTGGCGCCGTCGCCGGCCGGGCCGACGACGCCGAGCTGGCGGGTGGCGCGGCCGGGGTCGGCGGCGGTGAGTCCGGCGACCACGTCGGCGGCGGCGGTGCCGGTGCGCAGCATGGCGAGGCCCTGGGTGCGGTACGCGAGGTTGGCGAACGCCTGCGTGGCCAGCGCCCCGACGCCGGCCTCGGCGGCCGGGACGGCGGCGCCGACGGCGAGGAACTTGCTGGCGACGGCGATGCCGATGGACTGGCCGTCGGCGGAGCGCCCGACGATCGAGAACGTCATGGGCAACACCGTAGTGCAATGTTTCAGTCTGAAAGTACTCCCGGTGGCTGGGACAAGCAGACGAACGGGCCGCGGACGCCGGCGCTGAAGCGTTCGGCGGCGCGCAGGGCGATCTCGACGCGCCGCTGCGGGGCCATGCGGGACTGGGCGGTGGCGAAGAGGGCGCCGAGGGCGATCTCGTCGCCGACCCCGACGGCGGCGTACCCGTCGGCGGCCTCGGCAACCTGGTAGTCGTCGTGGACGGTGAAGAGCCGGCCCTTGACCCCCACGAGGAACGTGCCGCCCTCCTCGCGCTCGCTGTCGCGGCGGGCCCAGCCGCCGGCCTTGAGGCACTCGCGGACGGCGTCGATGAACCGGGTTGCCATGAAGCGTTCGATGTCGCCGACGGGCCTCGGGGGTTTGAGCGAGTACCGGATGAGCTGCCCCATCCGGAACGACGTGGTGAAGCCGAACAGGTACCCGTTGTTGTGGAAGACCTTGCTGTCGGCCCGGACGGTGAGGCTCCAGCCGGACGCGCCGGCGCTGTCGCCGCCGACATACACGGTGCCCTGGTGCACGAGACCCACGATGGCGGTCACCGCGCGTCACCGCCGCGGGCGTGCCGGGCGAGGCCGCCGACCATGAGGTCGATGGCGAAGGCGAACCGCTCGTCGCCGCTGCCCTCGATCATCATGGGGGCCATGGCGACGAGGTTGGGGAACTCGTCGGCGGGCAGGCCGGCGAGGTAGTCGCGGACCTGGGCGAGGTACGGCGCGGCGTCGGCCTCGGTGGCCCGGCCGCGCTCGGCGTGGATCGCGGTCTCGACGGCGTCGGCGACGATGACGAGCGACAACTGGTCCATGCCCCAGGCGGCGATCCGGTCGGGGACGCCGGCGCCACGCAGGACGGCGAGCAACGCCTCGGTGTACCGCAGCGCGTTGGGGCCCAGCGGCAGGTTGGCCCGGGCGACCTTGACGAGGTCGCGGTGGGCGCAGAAGACGGCGCGGCTGGCGTAGCAGCTGCGCTTGACCTCGGCGACCCAGTCGGGCGCGGCCGGCGACGGCAGCGGGATCTCGCCCACGACCCGGTCGAGCAGCTGCTCGAGCAGCTCGTCCTTGTTGGCGAAGTACGCATACAGCGAAGCCGCGCCGGTGCCGAGCTCCTGGGCGACGCGCCGCATGCTCAGCGCGTCGAGGCCGTCCCGGTCGACGATGCGCAGGGCGGTGCTCAGCACCGCCTCCGCGCTCAGGGGCTGGCGGGCGGCCGGTGTCTTCTTCGGCGCCCGCCATGGTGGGGCGGGGATGGCGGCTGCGGGCACCCGGCAATATTACTTGACACGAACAGTGTTCGAAACTAGAACGATGTTCGTGAACAACGAACACCGTTCGAAGCCCGATCCCTATCGCTGGAGATGGGCCGTCCTCGCCGTCGTGCTCGCCGCCGAGGTGATGGACCTCCTCGACGCCACGATCATCGCCATCGCCGGCCCGTCCATCCGCGCCGACCTCGGCGGCGGCACCGCGTTCCTGCAGTGGCTCGCCGCCGGCTACACCCTCGCGTTCGCCGTCGGCCTCGTCACCGGCGGCCGCCTCGGCGACGTCTTCGGCCGCCGGCGCATGTTCCTGGCCGGCGCCGCCGGGTTCACCCTCATGTCGCTGCTGTGCGCGGTCGCCCCCGGCCCGGCCTGGATGGTCGCGTTCCGCGTGCTGCAGGGCCTGTCCGGCGCCGTGCTCATCCCGCAGGGCCTCGGCCTGATCAAGGCCGCGTTCCCGCCCGAGCGGATCGGCGCCGCGTTCGGCGCGTTCGGCCCCGTCATGGGCCTGTCCGCCGTCTGCGGGCCGATCCTCGCCGGGGTGCTCGTCGGCGCCGACCTGTTCGGCACCGGCTGGCGGATGATCTTCCTGATCAACCTGCCGGTGGGCCTGGCCGCGCTGGCCGGGGCCGCGCTGGTGCTGCCCCGCCCCGCCGAGCGCGACGCCGCGCCGCGCCTGGACCTGCCCGGCACCGCGCTGCTCGGCGCGGCGGTGCTGCTGCTCGTCTTCCCCCTCGTGCAAGGGCGCGAGCTCGGCTGGCCGTGGTGGTGCTGGGCGGCGATGATCGCGTCCCTGCCGGCCTTCGCGCTGTTCCAGCGCTACGAGCGCCGCCGCCTGCGGGCCGGGCGCAGCACCTTGGTGGAGCCGTCCCTGCTGGCCAAGCGCCGCTTCAACGCGGGTCTCCTGGTCGGGCTGATCTTCTTCGCCGGGCTCATGGGCCTGACCCTCATCCTCAGCGTGTACCTCCAGCTCGGCCTCGGCTACTCCCCGCTGCGCGCCGGCCTCGCCCAGGCGCCGTGGGCGTTCGGCACCGCCCTGGGCGCCGTCGCCGCGCAGGCCCTCGGCGCCCGGTTCGGCGGCCGGGCGCTGCTCGTCGGCGGTACCGCGGTCGTCGGCCTCGGCGCCGCCGGGCTGCTGGCCACCCTCGCCGCCACCGGCGGGACCGGTCTCGGCACGCCGTGGCCGCTGGTGCCGGCCCTGCTCGTGCTCGGCGCCGGCATGGGCGCGTCGATGGCGCCGTACTTCGACCTCGTCCTCGCCGCCGTCGACGAGCACGAGGTCGGCTCCGCATCCGGCACCCTCACCGCCGCGCAGCAGATCGGCGGCGCGGTCGGCGTCGCCGTGCTCGGCACCGCGTTCTTCTCGTGGCTCGGCACCGGCGGCGGGTTCACCGGCTCGCTGGAGCGCGTGCTGTGGCTCGAGCTCGGCCTGCTCGCACTCGCCGGCGGGCTCGCGTTCCTGCTGCCGGCCCGGGCGAGCGGGCCGGCCCGCGAGGAGCCGGAGCCGCCGCACGGGACGCCCGGGGCCGGTGGGGCTCCCGCGGCCACAGTTACGGGTTAGACCCTGGCCCGGGCGGGAATCAGGGAAGCACGGCCGAGAGGAGAAGCCATGACGTACACCCTGAACGACCGCCCGGCCGCCGCGCCGCGCGTACAGAACCCGGTCGCCAGCCTGGCGCCGCCGGTCGGCGACCGGTCCACGGCAGAGCTCGTCAGGCTCGCCGCCGAGCAGATGTCCACGCTGGTGCGCGACGAGTTGAAGCTCGCCCAGATCGAGCTCACCCAGAAGGGCAAGCGGGCCGGCGTCGGGGCCGGGATGTACGGCGGCGCCGCCGTTGTCGCGTTCTACGGCGTCGGCGCGCTGCTGGCGGCCGCCATCATCGGCCTGGCCGCGGCCTTGCCGGCGTGGCTGTCGGCCCTCATCATCGGCGCCGTACTGCTGGTCATCGCCGGCGTGCTGGTGCTGCTCGGCCGCGGCCAGATGCGCAGGGCGGGATCGCCGATGCCGCAGGACGCGGTCGCCGGCGTGCGCGCCGACATCGACACCATCACCACCTCGGTCAAGCACGGGGGGCAACGATGACCGCAGCCGAGCCCAGGCACGGCCGCTCCGGCCAGGGCGGCGACCGGTACAGCCACAACGGGCATGGCGCGGCCGTCGACGTGGCCGCGCTGCGCGAGGAGATCGCCCGGACCCGCGCCGGCCTCGGCGCGACCGTCGAGGCGCTCGCCGCGAAGGCGGACGTGAAGGCCCGCGCCCAGGAGGCGATGCACTCCTCGGTCACGGCCGCGAGGCTGCGCATGCGCGAGGGCGTCGAGCAGGTGGCCGTCAACGCCGCCTACGTGGGCCGCGAGCTGCGCACCAACCCACGGCGCAGCGTCGAGGACGGGCTGCGGCGGATGGTCCGCTCGGCGCGGGAACGCCCGGCGCCGTGGGTCGTCGGCTCCGCGCTGCTGATCCTCGCCGCGCTCATCCGCTACCGCAACCACCGCACGTGACGCCGCCACCCCGACGGATGGAGCCCAGGTGAGCAAGCTCTTGTACAAGCCGTTCAGCATCGCCTCCAGCGTCGCCGGCGGGGTGGCGGCGGGCTTCGTGTTCAGGCAGGTGTGGAAGCGCCTGGCCGGCGAGGAGGACGCGCCCGAACCGACGTCGCGCGACTACAGCTGGGCCGAGGTCCTGGCCGCCGCCGCCCTCCAGGGGGCGATCTTCGCGGCGGTGAAGGCGGCCATCGACCGCGGCGGCGCCGCCGGCGTGCGGCGGCTCACCGGCGACCGGCAGGCCTGACGCGCCCGGTCGCCGGGGCCGCGTCGCGCGTCCCCCGGTCGTACGACACCGCGACCCCGGCAACGCCCGCGCTCCCGGCCGGGAACCGTCGCGCGCAACCGGGGCGTCCCAGAGTCGTTGCTGCGAACGTGATCCAGCGCCCGGCCGGATGAGGGAACGGCCCGGCGCACGGGATTCCGGCGCCGGGCCGTTGGCGGACGATCCGGCGCCGGAACCCGCCGCACGACCCGCGGTGCGGGGCCGGGGCGCGAACCCCGGCCTCGTCACCCCGGCGGCCACGTCATCCCGGCGCCCTTGTCACCGCAGGAGGGCTTGAGCGCGGTCGCGCACCTCGGCGTACACCTTGCGGATCCCCTCGGCGGGGACGGCGGTGACCTCGGCCGCGGCCACCGGCCACGCCGGCGCCTCGGCCGAGCCGCGCAGCGCCCACGCCGCCTGGCGGGCCGCGCCGAGCGCCACGTACTCTCCCGGCTCCGGCACGCTCACCGGCATCCCGAGCAGCGCCGGCGCGATCGCCCGGACCGCCGCCGAGGCCGCCGCGCCGCCGATGAGCAGCACCCGATCCACCGGCACGCCGACCGCGCGGACCGCGTCGAGCCCGTCGGCCAGGCCGCACAGCATGCCCTCATACGCCGCGCGGGCCAGGTTGGCCGGCCCGGCGTTGGCGCGGGTGAGGCCGTTGATCAGGCCGCGGGCGGCGGGCAGGTTGGGGGTGCGCTCGCCGTCGAGATAGGGCAGCAGCGTCAGCCCGCCCGCGCCCGGCTCCGCCGACAGCGCCAGCTCGTCCAGTTTGGACAGTGGCACGCCGAGCAGGTCCGCGGTCGCGGTGAGCACCCGGGCCGCGTTCAGCGTCGCGACCAGCGGCAGGTGCCGGCCGCTCGCGTCGGCGAATCCGGCGACGGTACCGCCGGGGTCGGCCACCGGCGTCTCGCAGACCCCGAACACGGTGCCGGACGTGCCCAGCGACACCACCACGTCCCCGGGGCGCAGGCCGAGGCCGAGCGCCGCGGCCATGTTGTCGCCGGTGCCGGGGGCGAGCAGCGCGCCTCCCTCGGTCTCGCCGACGACCTCGGCCGGCCCGGCGACCCGGGGCAGCGCGAGGTCCCGGCCGAACGCCAGGCGCACCAGGTCGGTGCGGTACCGCCCGGTCGACGGCGACCAGTACCCGGTCCCGGAGGCGTCGCCGCGGTCCGTGGTCGGCTCGGCGCCGCGGCCGGCCCGCAGCCGGTGCGTGATCCAGTCGTGCGGCAGCATGACGGCCGCGGCGCGGGCCGCGACGTCCGGCTCGTTGCGGGCCACCCAGCGCAGCTTCGTGACGGTGAAGCTGGCCACCGGCACCAGCCCGACGGCCTCGGCCCAGCCGGCGGCGCCGCCGGGCAGCTCGCCGATCAGGTCCTCGGCGGCGCCGGCGGAGCGGGTGTCGTTCCACAGCAGCGCGTCGCGGACCACCTCGCCGGCCTCGTCGACCAGGACCATCCCGTGCTGCTGCCCGCCGACGCCGATCGCGGCGACCCCGTCGAGCAGCCCGCCGGCGGTCGCCGCCTGGAACGCGCGCCACCAGTGCTCGGGCGCGACCTCGGTCCCGTCCGGGTGCCCGGCGCGGCCCTCCCGCAGGACCGCGCCGGTGTCCGCGTCGCACACGAGCACCTTCGTCGACTGGGTGGACGTGTCCACCCCGGCGACAAGGGTCATGCCAGAACCTCCGCCCAGTCTGGCTCGATGGGGCTTCGCGCGGATCGACCCAGACCAGGCGCCACTTCGCTCCGGCTGTGGCATGACTTGAACCTGAGCCAATGATGACCGGCCCCTACGCTCCGCTCCGGACCGGTCATGACCGCACCCCGAGCAGGTGCTCCATGGCGAGCTGGTCGAGGACCTCGAACGCGCCGCCGCGTGCGGCGAGCTTGTCCACGTCGAACTCCTCGGCGCGCAGCGACTCGATCGTCTCGCCCTCGGCCACCGTCGGCTCGTAGAGCTCGTCGACCCGGGCCGCCGCCAGCGCCGCGGCCACCTCGGGGTCGGCGCGGAACGAGCGCACCCGCTCGCGCAGGATCAGGTAGTTGCGCATGCAGGCGCGGGCGGTCTCCCACACCCCGTCGTAGTCCTCGGTGCGCGGCGGCTTGTAGTCGAAGTGGCGGAAGCCCGTGTACCCGCCGTTCTCGAGCACGTCGACGGTCCAGAAGGCGCCGCGGAGGTTGCCGGCGCCGAAGCGCAGGTCCTGGTCGAAGCGCGGCCCGTGCTGGCCGTTGAGGTCGATGTGGAACAGCTTGCCGTGCCACAGGGCCTGGGCGATGCCGTGGGCGAAGTTGAGCCCCGCCATCTCCTCGTGGCCGACCTCCGGGTTGAGCCCCACCCGCTCGGGCTCCTCGAGCGTCGCGATGAGCGCGAGGGCGTGGCCGATGGTGGGCAGCAGGATGTCGCCACGGGGCTCGTTGGGCTTGGGTTCGAGCGCGAACCGGATGTCGTACCCCCGGTCGCGCACGTAGGCGCAGAGCAGGTTGAGCCCTTCACGGTAGCGATCCAGCGCCGCGGCGACGTCCTTCGCCCCGCCGGACTCGGCCCCCTCGCGCCCGCCCCACAGCACATACGTCTCGGCCCCGAGCTCAGCGGCGAGGTCGATGTTGCGCAGCACCTTCTTCAAGGCGAACCGCCGGACCGCGCGGTCGTTGGAGGTGAACCCGCCGTCCTTGAAGATCGGGTGGCCGAACAGGTTGGTGGTGACCATCTCCACCCGCATGCCCGTCTCCTGCAGCGCATCCTTGAAGCGCCCGATGAGCTTGTCGCGGGTCGCGTCGTCGCTGCCGAACGGGAACAGGTCGTCGTCGTGGAACGTCACCGCGGCGGCGCCGAGGTCCGACAGCCGGTGCACGGCCTCGACCGAGTCCAGCGGCGCGCGCGTCGGCCCGCCGAACACGTCCTGGGCCTGCCAGCCGACAGTCCACAGCCCGAAGGAGAACTTGTCCTCGCGGCTGGGCTGGTAATCGTTCATGAGCTACCTCTTCGCGGGCGGGGTGTTGGCGGATGTGGGCCTCAGGCTACGCCGCAAGCCGGGGTTAGTTCAAGAAAAGAACTAACCCCGGCACGGGGGGGTTCCCGGGAACTTTCCGGCGTTTGGTCGCCCGCAGGGGGTCAGGCGCGGAAGACCACGCGGTAGTACGTCTCCGAGTGCTGCAGGGCGAGCAGCACCGCGCCGCGAACCTCGGCGTCCGGGCCCAGGACCGAGGCGCGGATCTCCACGCCGCGCAGCGCGGGCGACAGCGCGTGCCGGGCCGCGGCGGCGCGCAGCGGGTCGAGCAGGAGGTCACCGATCGCGGCGAGGCCGCCGCCGACCACGACGAGCGCCGGGTTGTACGCGTTGATCAGCCACGACGCGGCCAGGCCGAGATGCTCACCGACCCCGGCGATGACCCGCCCGGCCACATCGTCGCCGGCCTGCGCGGCCGCCGCCACGTCGCGGGCGTCGAACTCGTCCACCTCCGCCAGCGCCGACGCCTCCCCCGCCGCCAGCGCACGCCGCGCGGCGCGCACGATCGCCGGCCCCGAGGCCACCGTCTCCAGGCAGCCGATGTTGCCGCAGTTGCACGGCTCGTCGATGCCCGGCACCGCGTTGTGCCCGATCTCCCCGGCGGTGCCACCGACGCCGTGGAAGACCCGGCCGTCGGAGAGGATCCCGGCGGACAGGCCGGTGCCGGCGTACAGCAGCGCCAGGTCACCCACCCGCTCCCCCGCCCCCTCGAGGTTTTCGGCGACGGCCGCGGCCTGCCCGGCGTTGTGGACGTAGACGGGCGCGCCGAGCTCGGCGGCGAGGATGTCGCGGACCGGTACGTCGCGCCAGCCCAGGTTGGGCGCCAGCAGGCACACGCCGGTGTGGAAGTCGGTGAGCCCCGGCAGCACGGCGCCGACCGCGGCGATCTTCGCGCCCGGCAGCCCGGCCCCGGCGATCGCGGCGCGCACCTCGGTGGCCACGAGCCGTAGCACCGCCCGGGGATCGGCGGGCGCGGGGGGTGCGCCGGCGGGGGGCGCCGCGCCGGGGCGCGGGGTCGGGAACTCGCGGCGGGCGATCTCCTCGCCGGCGGCGTCGCCGATCGCGATCGCGGTGCGGCGGGCGCCGATGTGCACGCCCACCACCAGCTGGGAGCGGGCGTTGAACTCCAGCAGGATCGGGGGGCGGCCGCCGCTGACCGCGGTGGAGCCGGGGCCGATCTCACGGACCAGGCCGTCGGCGATGAGCTCGTCGACGATCGCGGACACCGTGGGCTTGGCCAGGGTCGTCGAGCGGGCGATGCTCGCCCGCGAGACCGGGCCGCCCTCCTTGACCAGGGCCAGCACCAGTGAGCGGTTGACCTCCCGCATCACATTGTGGTCGGCGCCGCGGCGTGGCTCATCGGATCGCATAATCCGACAACGCTACCCCGGCGATCCCGCGCGGCCGGGCACCCTACATTGGTACCGGACAACCTGTGCCACAAGCCCGGCCGGAAAGGCAGTTTTTCGATGCACATCTCGGCGCGCGGGGATTATGCGGTGCGGGCCTCCCTCGGGCTCGCCGCCGCCTATCCGGCGGTGGTGTCGGCCGCCGGCCTCGCCGACGAACAGGACATGCCCCGCAAGTTCCTCGAGGCGGTGCTCGGCGACCTGCGCCGGGCCGGCCTGGTCCGGGGGCAGCGGGGCGTCGACGGGGGGTACGTGCTCACCCGCCAGCCCTCGGAGATCATGGTCGGCGACGTGCTGCGCGCCGTCGACGGGCCGCTCGCGGAGGTCCGCGGGGTGCGGCCCGAGGAGGCGATGTACTCCGGGACCGCCGAGCACCTGCAGCAGCTGTGGGTCGCCGTGCGGGCCGCGGTGCGCAACGTGCTCGACGAGGTCAGCCTCGCCGACGTGGTACGCGGGCGGATGCCGGCCCACGTGCGCCGCCTGACCACCCCGCCGGCGGCCTGGCAGCCCCGATAACACGGCGCACCGGGGGCAGACCCGATCGGCGCCGGGGCGCCGATCTGGGCGAACGGCGCCCTGGAGTGCGGGGCGGCGACCTACGCTCGGGTCATGTCGAAAGCGCACGACCCCTACCTGCAGGCCGCCGAGGGCTTCCTGCACAGCATCCGCGCCGAGCTGGACATGGCCGACGATCTCGAGATGGACCGGACGCTGCGGGTGACGCAGACCTATGCGCTGGTGAGCATCGCCCGGTCGCTCAACGAGCTGATCGAGAGCGGCGCCGGCGGCGCGGCGGCGCCGATGGTGGTCGCCTCGCTGCACAACTGACTTCGGGCCGCCGAATCCTCGGCAGCGGCGGCGCCGGTCAGGACAACCCGGCCGCGGTGAAGGAGTCGCCGATCCGTTTCACGTACTCGGCGGCGGCGGTGCCGGCATTGGCCAGCTCCGGCTCCACCACGGCCAGGCCGGGCAGCACGGGCACGGCGCCGAGCTCGGTGAGCAGCTCGTGCAGGTGGCGTTCGGTCGCCTCGGCCTGGGGGCGCACGCCGGCGGTGACGACCGTGACGGCGGCGACGTCGCGCAGGCCGTCGGCGGGGAGCTGGTCGAGCAGGACCTTCAGGACGCCGGTGTAGGTCCCCTTGTACGTCGGGGTCGCCACCACCAGCAGGCTCGCGCGGCGCAGGCGGCCGATCGCGTCGAGGACCACGCCGTCGCCGGGCTGCAGCAGGCGGGTGCCGAGGGCAGCGACGTCGATGGTGTGCGGTACGGGCTGGGACAGGCGCTCGGCGAGCGCGGCGCCGACCTCCTCGGCCAGGTGCAGCGTCCGCGAGTGGGGGCGCGGGTTCCCGGAGAGCACGACGATCATGCGCCGATCCTATCTCCTATTAACCCGATCGAAAATAGCGAGTACTGGCTCTTGGCACCGCGGGCCTGGCAGGGAGGCGCCCCGGCGCCGACCGGTGTCTGACGGGAGCAACGGTCGTGCGTTGCACGGACCGGAGTCCCGGAGAATGCCCCTCAGACCCAGGCGCGCGGGTCGGCGACCAGGTCGCGCACCCGCTCCGGCAGTTCGCCCGTCACCACGTCCTCGATCGTGACCGTCTCCAGGATCAGGCGTTCGTTGGCGCGCAGCGCGATCCACACGTCCTGCAGGGCCGAGGCGGCGCCGTGGTAGCCGAGCTCCTCCGGGCGCTGGCCGCGGACGTTGGCGAGGGGGCCGTCGATCACGCGGATGATCTCGGCCAGGGAGATGTCGCCGGCCGGGCGGGCCAGGCGGTAGCCGCCCTCGGGGCCACGCTGTGCCACGACGACGCCGCCCCGGCGCAGCTGCAGCAGGATGCTCTCCAGGAACTTCGGGGGGATCTGCTGGGCCGAGGCGAGGCGGTCCGCGGTCACCAGCTTGCCGTCGGCGGAGGTGGCCGCCAGCTCTGCCACCGCGCGCAGCGCGTAGTCAACTCGGGCCGAAAGGCGCATGTCCTCATCCTCCCACGCGTCGCAACAGGCCTTCCTGCACGGCCGTTGCGATGTGGCGGCCGTCAAGGGTGAACATGCGGCCGGTCGCCAGGCCGCGGGCGCCGGACGCGGACGGGCTCACGCAGTCGTAGAGGAACCACTCGTCGGCGCGGAACGGGCGGTGGAACCACATCGCGTGGTCGAGGCTCGCGCCGACGAAGCCGCCGGGGCCCCAGACGGCGCCGTGGGCGGACAGGACCGAGTCGAGCAGCGTCATGTCGGAGGCGAACGTGAGCACGCAGGTGTGCAGGACCGGGTCGTCGGGCAGCTTGCCGTCCAGGCGCATCCAGACCCGCTGACGGGCCTCGGCCGGACGGTCGCCGGGGCGGACCCAGCCGGGCTCGCCGACGTAGCGCACGTCGATCGGGCGCGGGACGATCGACCAGATGCCGGCCCGCTCCTCATACTTCGCCAGGCGCTCCGCCATCGTCGGCACCTCGTCGGGCGGGGGCACGTCCGCGGGGGCCGGCTCGTGGTGGTCCAGGCCCTCCTCGTGGCGGTGGAACGAGGCGGACATGAAGAAGATCACCTCGCCGTGCTGCTCGGCGACGGAGCGGCGCACCGAGAACGACCGGCCGTCACGGATCTTCTCCACGGAATACGTGATCGGCACGTCCGGGTCGCCCGGGCGCACGAAGTAGCCGTGCAGCGAGTGCACCTGCCGCTGCGGGTCGACGGTGCGTCCGGCCGCGACCAGCGCCTGGCCGGCTACCTGCCCCCCGTAGACACGCTGGGGGCCGACCGGCGGGCTGATGCCCAGGAACCGGTCGTCCCCCAGCGCCTCGAGATCCAGGAGCCGGACGAGGTCGTCCACCGCGGCCTGCCCGCTCACCAGTTCGGTCACACGGACAATCTACGCAAGGGCCAGCCCGCCGGGCCCGCTCAGTCCTGTGACAGTGCTCCCAGCTGGTGCACCCGCAGCGTGTTCGTCGAGCCCGGGGTGCCGGGCGGGGAGCCGGCGACGATGACCACGTCGTCGCCGGGCGCGAGCCACGGCAGCCCGACGAGGGCCAGGTCGACCTGCTTGAACATCTCGTCCGTGTGCTCCACGAACGGCACGTCGAAGGTCTGCACGCCCCAGCTGAGGGTGAGCTGGTTGCGCACCGTGGGCTCCGGGGTGAAGGCCAGCAGCGGCAGCTCGCAGTGCAGCCGGGCGAGGCGGCGCACCGTGTCGCCCGTCTGGGAGAACGCGACGAGCGCCTTCGCGCCGATGTTGCGCGCGATGTTGGACGCCGCCGAGGTGAGCGCGCCGCCCTTGGTGCGCGGGTCGTGCTGCAGCCGGGGCACGGACAGCGAGCCGGCCTCGGTGGTCGCGACGATGCGGGCCATCGTGGAGACGGTCAGGACGGGATACTTCCCGACGCTGGTCTCGCCGGAGAGCATGACGGCGTCGGCGCCGTCGAGCACCGCGTTGGCGACGTCGGAGGCCTCGGCCCGGGTCGGCCGCGCGTTCTCGATCATCGAGTCGAGCATCTGGGTCGCGACGATGACCGGCTTGGCCTGCTCGCGGCACAGCTGCACGGCGCGCTTCTGCACCAGCGGAACCTGCTCGAGCGGCATCTCCACGCCGAGGTCGCCGCGCGCGACCATGACGCCGTCGAACGCGTTGACGATGGCCTCGAGGGCGGCGACCGCCTCGGGCTTCTCGACCTTCGCGAGGACGGGGCGGCGGATGCCCTCCTCCGCCATGATCTCGTGGACGAGCTTGATGTCGTCCGGCGAGCGCACGAAGGACAGCGCGATCCAGTCCGCGCCGAGGCGCAGCGCGAAGCGCAGGTCCTCGGCGTCCTTGTCCGACAGCGCCGGCACGCTCACGGCCACGTTCGGCAGCGAGACGCCCTTGTTGTTGGAGACCGGGCCGCCCTCGGTGACGAGGACGGAGATGTCGTTGCCGGTGACGGCCATCACCTCGACGGCGACCTTGCCGTCGTCGATGAGCAGCCGGTCGCCCGGCTTGACCTCCTGCGGAAGCTTTTTGTACGTGCACGAGACGCGGTCGGCGGTGCCGAGGATGTCATCGCTGGTGATGACGACCGTGTCCCCGTTCCGCCACTCGTGCGGACCGTCTGCGAAGCGGCCGAGACGGATCTTGGGACCCTGGAGGTCCGCGAGAATGCCCACGGGGCGGCCGGCGGCGATGGCGGCCTCCCTGACGAGGTTGTACACCGAGGCGTGGTCCTCGTGGCTACCATGGCTGAAATTAAGCCGCGCGACGTCCATCCCGGCGTCGACTAGGCCACGGAGCCGCTCGGCCGACGATGTGGCCGGGCCGAGCGTACAGACGATTTTGGCGCGTCGAGTCACATTACGAGGCTAGCCCCTTCGCCACCGCGCGTTTCGGCTGCCCCGGCCCCACGCCATCAGTTGAGACGCCGTCCACCGGGGCTTTCCCCGATACTGGTCCGTTGTCCACCATCCCCGGCGCGTTCGAGGACCGGCCCGGGATCGTCACGCTCGGTTACGCCATCGGCCGCGGAACGGCGAATGGCTGGCCACTTGTCGGATTTTGTCGTGATATGTGCGACTTTTATGGGTCCGGTGCTGCCGGCCGCGGCCCGGATCATTGCTCGGGGCCGGTGAACGCCTCCGCGCGGGCCCGGCCGTCGACGCTGTGGCTGAACACCCGCGAGTCCCCGTCGGTGGTGACGGTCTGACCGGTGAGCGTCGCGTGCAACGGCATCGCCGAGGTCATCTCGGCCCGCATGCGCGGCAGGGCCGACGGGTGCGCGTCGCGCAGCCAGGTCACCAGGTGCTCGCGCACGAAGCAGCGCAGGTCCCACAGCTTCGGCGCGTCCGGGGCGCTGACCAGGGCCCGCAGCCGCATCGCGGGGCCGGTGGCCTCGACCACCTGCAGCACCGACACCCGCCCGTCCCACAGGTCCGTCGACTCCAGCGCCCGGCGCAGCTCCTCGCGCATCTCCGGCACCGGCAGCCACCAGTCCACGTCGAACAGGACCGCGCCGAGCAGCGCCGACTCGGTGCGGGTCCAGTTCTCGAACGGCTTCTCGGTGAAGTACGACGTCGGCAGGATCAGCCGCCGGTCGTCCCACACGTGCACGACCACGTGCGACAGGGTGATCTCCTGAATCCGCCCCCACTCGTTCTCGACGATGACCACGTCGCCGAGGCGTACCGAGTCGGAGAACGCCAGCTGCAGTCCCGCGAACACGTTGCGCAGCACGCTCTGCGCCGCGAGACCGGCGATGACGCCCACGAACCCGGCGCTGGCGAGCACGCTCGTGCCCACGATCCGCGCCTGAGGGACCGTCATGAGCATCACCCCACCGGCCAGCACCGCCACGACCGCCACCGTGACCCGCCGCAGCATCACCACCTGCGTGTGCACGCGCCGGGCCGTACGGTTGTCCGGCACGTCGGTGCGGACCCGCGACAGCGCGGTGTCCTCGACCACCACGAGCAGCGACACCAGCAGCCACGCCGCCGCCGCGATGATGATCAGCTGATCGGCGTACAGGAACGGGTGCCGCCACCCCGCCCCGTCGGCGGTGGCGCGCACCGCGAAGTACACCGCGCAGAGCACGACGACCCACTGCATCGGCCGGTGGACCCGGTTGGCAAGCTCGCAGAAGAACTTCGACTGCCGCCCGACCCGCAGCATCACCTTATGCACGACTTGCACCGCGAGCAGCCCCAGCAGCGCGGCCCCGAGCGCAACCCCCAGCGGCGCGAGCGTGTCAACGACCGTGTTCCCCATTCTGCGCGCGTTACCCGCCAGGGGTGATCTACACACGCCACCCTGGAGTGATCAATCTCGCGGTAGCCGCCACCTCCGCACCGCGATCACCAGCCCCCCGACAAGCACCACCACCCCACCGACGAGCAGGACGGCCTTCACCGCCCCACCACCCCCCACGGGCGGCGCACCGGCGCCCCCCGCCCCCGAGCCACCCCCCGACGGCGCCGCCGCCGCGGACGGCACATCGGCGGTGAGCGCGGCAACGGGGTTCACGATCCCGAACCCGTACTCGTCGTCCCGCCCGGGCTTACCCTTGTCGGTAGCGGTGGCCGTGATCCGCCGGACCACCTCAGCCCCGGAGAGCCGGGGAAACTTGGCCCGCACCAACGCCACCACCCCAGCCACGATCGCGGTAGAGTCACTCGTCCCCGTCCCGAGGGCGTACTGCCCCGACGGCCGGGTCGAAACGACATCCACCGCGGGCGCAACGACCACCAGTTCCGGCCCGGTCACGGACACCGCCGCATGGTCACCGTTGCGATCGGTACCACCGACAGCCACCACGCCGGGCAAATTCGCGGGAAACCCAACCTTGGTCTGATCCGGTGTGTTGCCGGCCGCCGCGACCACCACCACGTCCGACCGCAACGCACGCTCGACCGCCTCGCGCACCTGCGGGTCCTCGCTGGTGTCCACGGAAAGGTTGATGACCTTCGCGCCGTGGTCAACCGCCCAGTCGATTCCCTCCGCGAAGGTTGCGGGTGCGCCAAGTCCGAACTCGTTCCGCAGGACCTGCAGCGGCAGAATCATGGCCTTCGGTGCCACGCCGAGCACACCACCGCCGTTCGGAAGGCCGCGCCCGGCGATCAGGCCGGCCATTGCGGTGCCGTGGCCGAGGAAGTCGAACCGGCCGTCCGTGTCGTTGCCTTCCCCGAACCCCTTTCCCGGCAGCACCGCCCCGGCCAGTTCCGCGTGCTTGGCCTCGACGCCGGTATCCAGCACGGCGACCACGACCCCGTCGCCCTGGCTGATCTTCTGTGCCTGGGGAATCCCGAGCGCCGTGAGGTGCCACTGTTGATCTCGAATGTTGTCGGCGGCCGCCGGCCGGACGGTCACGAGCAGCACCACGACAACCGCCAACACGCACGCGCTCAGGCGCCGAAGGGAAGCGATCAACGATCGATCCCCAACACACCTGGGCCAGGGTCGTGGCTGCGCTCGGTCGTCGCGTCGAGCACGGGAGACACACCCTCCTCGACCGACCACAGCTCGTCGTCGTCGCCACGGCGCTTCGATCGGCGGCGCTCCGCGTACGCCTCGAACGAGCGGTCCCGGTACCCTCCGGAAATGCCGCTGGCTCCCCGCGATTCCAGCGGATTGGACGATACGGCCGACCTTCCGGTCTGACGCCGCGCCGCCTGTGTCGAGCCCGTGCGCGGGCCGATACCGGTCATCGGCGCACCGGTGATCTGTCCGCCCGCTGGGTTGTACGGCCGTGGCTCGCCGATCACACCGCCCACGCCGACGCCTCCAGGACGGAAGCCGACGGCGCCGTTCGGGCCCGATGCCGACTGACCTGGACCGGCACCGCCGCCGATCAGTCCTACGGGGCCCGAGCCCGGATAGCCGACCGAATTCCCACCGCCGGGCGTTGGCGGCTGGGCGGTCGGTTCGCCCGCCAGGACCGGCCCGTCGGCGAAGCCTCCGGTGCCGTTGCCGACAGGTGCGGACGGCTGCGGCGGGTCGAACACAGGAGCACGTAGCACCGCCGACTGGTTGCCTCCTCCCCCCGACTGACCGACGGTGGGGGATCCCGGCGCATTCGCATCCGAGGCGATCAGGGTTGTCGACTCCCCCGAGTCCCGGATCCGGCGATACGGCGGCAGGCTGGAGTTGATCATCCCCGACGCGTCGGCTACCTTCGCGTCGGCTGCGATTAGGACGTCACGGCCCCGCTGGTCCAGCTCCGCGTGGCGTGCGTTCCCAACCTGCAAGCCCCGGCCCGGGCTGCGTTTCGAGTAGTCCGCCATCATCGGTTCCATCTGGCGCCTCGCGTCGCGGATCGCGGCGAACACCCCGTCGACGCCCGTGCAGATACGGCCGGCCGCACTCGCGGTGTACGTCATCACATCGATCATGTCGTTGATTCGCCCGACGAACGCCGTCGCGGCCTCGCTGCGGTCCGGGGGCCAGCCTTCAATCAGGCGGTCCCGCTGCGCCCTCAGGTTGTCGCGTTGCTGTTCGAGCGCCGTTCGCAGGCGGTTCAGGGTGTTGACGTGCGCGAAGCCGGTCTCGGGGTCCTCGCCCTCGAGCATCTCCCAGAGCTTGGGCAGCGTGTAGTCGTTGTAGGTCTGGGCCATCAGATCGGCCTACCCGTGTCCGGGTCGACGGCGCCGGCGTCCGCGGTCGCCGCTTCCTTCGCGCCCCTGAGGGCGGTGGAGATGTCATCGCCGGAGAGGGTGTCGGCTTCGCTGTACGCGTCGGCGATGGTGTGGGCTGCGCGTGCCATCACCTCGCCGTTGTAGAGCAGGGCGTCCATCACCTCGTACAGTTCCAGCAGGCGCGCGTGGTAGTCCTTCGCGGCCTGTTGTACGGCCGGGCTTGCGGTCCGGGTGCCGAACGTCGGGAGTTCGGCGAAGATGTGCAGGGTCTGGGCCTTCTCCGACGACAGGTGGACGTCCAGGTCGTGCCGGAGCTCGGTGCCGAAGCCGTGTACCGCCCGCGGGTCCACCGTGAAGCCCTGCTCGCTCATCGCGCCCTCCCCGCCACGAAGCGCATCGAACACCGTGACCGTACCGGAGGGCCGGCGAGGCCGGCGACCCCGCGCGTACGATCCCGCAGAACGCGCAAATCGGAGGGGGACCGGCCACGACGGCCGCTCCCGGAAGCGGTGACTCAGGCGGACAGGGCCACCGCGGACGGGTCGACCGGTGAGGGCAGGTTGCCGTCGCCGCCCAGGTAGGCGTGGATCGACGCGGCGGCGGCGCGGCCCTCGGCGATCGCCCACACGATGAGCGACGCGCCCCGGTGCATGTCGCCGGCGACGAAGACGCCGGGGGCGCTGGTCTGCCAGTCGGCGCCGGTGTCGATGCCGCCGCGGCGGTTGCGGGTCAGGCCCAGCGTGGTTAGCAGCGGGCCCTCCTCCGTGCCCGCGAAGCCGATGGCGAGCAGGACGAGGTCGGCCGGGTACTCCCGCTCGGTCCCTTCGACGACGGTGACGACCCGCCGTCCGTCCACCCTGGACACCTGGACCTCGGCGATGCGGACCGCGGTGAGGTTGCCGTCCGCGTCGCCCTCGAAGGAGGTCACGGCGACCGCGAAGGCGCGCTCGCCGCCCTCCTCGTGGGCGGGGTAGTTGCGCAGGATCCACGGCCAGGTCGGCCACGGGTCGCGGGACTCGTCGCGCTCGTGCGGGGGCAGCGGGTACTGGTCGAGCTGCAGCACCGAGCGCGCGCCCTGCCGGTGCGCCACGCCAAGGCAGTCGGCGGCCGTGTCGCCGCCGCCGATGATGACGACGTGCTTGCCGGCGGCGGTGATCGACGCGGTCGGCTGCTTGCCGGCGACGACGCGGTTGGCCTCGACGAGGTGCTCCATCGCGAGGTGGATGCCGCGCAGCTGCCGGCCCGGCGTCTCGGGCGTGTCCCGGCCGGCGAGGGCGCCGCAGGCCAGCAGCAGCGCGTCGTGCGACGCCTGCAGCTCCGCCACGGAGACGGTCACGCCGACGTGGACGCCGGTGCGGAAGTGCACGCCCTCGGCGCGCAGCTGCTCCAGGCGCCGGTCGATGTGCTCCTTCTCGAGCTTGAAGTCCGGGATGCCGTAGCGCAGCAACCCGCCGAGCGCGTCGTCGCGCTCGTAGACGGTGACGTCGTGCCCGGCCCGGGCCAGCTGCTGCGCGGCGGCGAGCCCGGCGGGGCCGGAGCCGACGACGCCGACGCTCTTGCCGGTGCGCTCCGGGACGGGGCGCGGGGTGACCCGCCCGGCCGCCACGGCCCGGTTGATGATCTCGACCTCGACCTGCTTGATGGTGACCGCCTGGCCGCCGGCGATGGACAGTACGCAGGCGGCCTCGCACGGCGCCGGGCACAGCCGGCCGGTGAACTCCGGGAAGTTGTTCGTGGCGTGCAGCGCCTCGATCGCGAAGTCCCAGTCGCCGGTACGGACCAGGTCGTTCCAGTCCGGGATGCGGTTGCCCAGCGGGCAGCCGTCGTGGCAGAACGGGATGCCGCAGTCCATGCAGCGGCCGGCCTGCTCCCGGATCAGCTCGTCGGAGGCGGACGGGTACACCTCCCGCCAGTCCTGCAGCCGGACCGGGACCGGCCGGCGGGCCGGCAGCCGCCGCTCGTGGCGCAGGAAACCGTTCGGGTCAGGCACGTGCCACCTCCATGACAGCCGCATCGACGTCGCGGCCGGCAGCCTCGGCGGCCCGCATTGCCTCCATCGCGCGCTCGAAGTCGCGCGGCATGACCTCGGTGAACTCCGCGACCGCGGAGTCCCAGTCCGCCAGCAGCCGCTCGGCCACGGCCGAGCCGGTCTCGGCGAGATGCTCGCGCACGTGGGCGCGCAGCGCCTCCGGGTCGGACACCGGGCGCAGGTCGACCAGCTCCGGGTTGACCAGGGCGCGGTCGAGCCGCCAGACGAAGGCGACACCGCCGGACATGCCCGCGGCGAAGTTGCGGCCGGTGGGGCCGAGCACGACGACGGTACCGCCGGTCATGTACTCGCAGCCGTGGTCGCCGACGCCCTCGACGACCGCGACGGCGCCGGAGTTGCGCACCGCGAAGCGCTCGCCGGCGCGGCCGCGCATGAACAGCCGGCCGGCGGTCGCGCCGTACAGCACGGTGTTGCCGCCGATGATCTGCTCCTCGGCGACGAACGGCGCGCGCTCATCGGGCCGCACGATCAGCCGCCCGCCGGACAGGCCCTTGCCCACGTAGTCGTTGGCGTCGCCGATCAGCCGGAGGGTGATCCCGAAGGGGACCCACGCGCCGAACGACTGGCCGGCGGTACCACGCAACGTAATGTCCACGGTGTCGTCGGGCAGGCCGGCACCGCCGACCCGCCGTACGATCTCGCCGCCCAGCATGGCGCCCACCGAGCGGTGCTCGTTGCGCACCGCGATCTCGAGCCGGATCGACTCGCCGGCGTCCAGGGCCGGCGACACCGCCGCGATGAACTGGTTGTCCAGCGCCCGCTCCAGGCGGTGGTCCTGCTTGGTGGTCTGCCGCCGCACGGCGTCGTCGGCGAGAGGGGGAACGTGCAGCAGCGGGGTCAGGTCCAGCCCGCCGGCCTTCCAGTGGTCCACCGCCGGGCGCACGTTGAGCAGCTCGGTGTGCCCGATCGCCTCGTCGAGCGTGCGGAAGCCCAGCTCGGCCAGGTAGCCGCGGACCTCCTCGGCCAGGAACCAGAAGAAGTTCTCCACGAACTCCGGCGAGCCGTTGAACCGCTTGCGCAGCACCGGGTTCTGCGTGGCGATGCCGACCGGACAGGTGTCGAGGTGGCAGACCCGCATCATGATGCAGCCGGAGACGATCAGCGGCGAGGTCGCGAAGCCGTACTCCTCGGCGCCCAGCAGCGCCGCCACGATCACGTCCCGGCCGGTCTTGAGCTGCCCGTCGACCTGGACGCTGACCCGGTCGCGCAGGCCCGACAGCAGCAGCGTCTGCTGCGTCTCGGCCAGGCCCAGCTCCCACGGCGTGCCCGCGTGCTTGAGCGAGTTGAGCGGCGACGCGCCGGTTCCGCCGTCGTGCCCGGAGATCAGGATGACGTCGGCCTTGGTCTTGGCCACGCCGGCGGCGACGGTCCCCACGCCGACCTCGGAGACGAGCTTGACGTGCACACGCGCCTCGGGGTTGACGTTCTTGAGGTCGAAGACGAGCTGCGCCAGGTCTTCGATGGAGTAGATGTCGTGGTGCGGCGGCGGGGAGATGAGCCCGACGCCGGGGGTGGCGTGGCGGGTCCTGGCGATCCACGGCCACACCTTGTTGCCGGGCAGCTGCCCGCCCTCGCCGGGCTTGGCGCCCTGGGCCATCTTGATCTGCAGGTCGTCGGCGTTGACCAGGTATTCGGTGGTCACGCCGAAGCGTCCGCTGGCGACCTGCTTGACCGCGGAGCGGCGGCGCGGGTCGTGCAGCCGGTCCGGGTCCTCGCCGCCCTCGCCGGTGTTGGACCTGCCGCCGATGTTGTTCATCGCGATGGCGAGGGTCTCGTGGGCCTCGGCCGAGATGGAGCCGTAGGACATGGCGCCGGTCGCGAACCGCTTCACGATCTCCACGGCCGGCTCGACCTCGTCGATCGGCACGGCGGGCCGCGCGCCGGTGCGCAGCTCGAACAGCCCGCGCAGGGAGCCGGCCCGCCCGGCCAGCTCGTCGACCTTGGCGGTGTAGCGGCGGAAGACGTCGTACTGCCCGGACCGGGTCGCGTGCTGCAGCAGGAACACGGTCTCCGGGTTGAACAGGTGCAGCTCGCCCTCGCGGCGCCACTGGTACTCGCCGCCGACCTCGAGCCGCCGGTGCGCCCGCTCGGCCTCGTTGGCCGGGTAGGCCCGGGCGTGCCGGGCGGCGATCTCGGCGTGCACCTCGGCCAGGCCGATGCCGCCGATCTTGCTGGGGGTGCCGGTGAAGTATCGCTCGACGAAGCGCGGGTCGAGCCCGACGGCCTCGAAGACCTGGGCGCCGCAGTACGACGAGACGGTCGAGATGCCCATCTTGGACATGATCTTCAGGACGCCCTTGCCGAGCGCCTTGACGTAGTTGTGGATCGCCTTGTCCGCGTCGATACCGTCGAGCGCCCCGGTGGCGATGAGGTCCTCGACGCTCTCGAACGCCAGGTAGGGGTTGACCGCCGACGCGCCGAAGCCGGACAGCAGCGCCACGTGGTGCACCTCGCGGCAGTCGCCGGACTCGACGACGAGCGACACCTGGGTGCGGGTCTGCTCGCGCACCAGGTGCTGGTGGACCGCGGCGGTGAGCAGCAGCGACGGGATCGGGGCCAGGTCGGTGGTGGAGTCGCGGTCGGACAGCACCAGGATCCGCACGCCGTCCTCGATGGCCTCGGACACGCCGCGCATGATCTCGACGAGGCGGCGCTTGAGGCCGGCCGCGCCGTCGCGGACCGGGTAGAGGCCCGACACCCGCACGGCCTTGAAGCCGGGCAGGTCGCCGTCCTCGTCGATGTGCAGGATCTTCGCGAGATCGTCGTTGTCGATGACGGGGTACGGCAGGGCGATCTGCCGGCAGGAGGCCGGACCCGGCCGGAGCAGGTTGCCCTCCGGCCCGATGGTGGACGCGACGCTGGTGACCAGCTCCTCCCGGATGGCGTCCAGCGGCGGGTTGGTGACCTGCGCGAAGAGCTGGGTGAAGTAGTCGTACATGAGCCGCGGCCGGGTGGAGAGCACCGCGACCGGGGTGTCGGTGCCCATGGAGCCGAGCGGCTCGGCGCCGGCCCGGGCCATCGGGCCGATGAGGATCTTGAGTTCCTCCTCGGTGTATCCGAACGTCTGCTGCCGGCGCTGCACGGAGTCGTGCGTGTACACGATGTGCTCGCGCTCGGGCAGCTGGTCGAGGTCCATGAGCCCGGCGAGCAGCCACTCCTGGTACGGCTCGGCCGAGGCCAGCTCGGCCTTGATCTCGTCGTCGGTGCGGATGCGCCCGGCGGCGGTGTCGACGAGCAGCATCTTGCCGGGCGCCGAGCGGCCCTTGGCCACGATCGTGGCCGGGTCGAGGTCGAGCACGCCGGCCTCGCTGGCCAGCACGACGAGCCCGTCGCTGGTCTGCCACCAACGGCCGGGGCGCAGGCCGTTGCGGTCCAGCACGGCGCCGACGACGGTGCCGTCGGTGAACGCGACGCTGGCGGGGCCGTCCCAGGGCTCCATGAGACAGGCGTGGAAGCGGTAGAACGCCCGGCGCGCCGGGTCCATGCGCGGGTCGTTCTCCCACGCCTCCGGGATCATCATCAGTACCGCGTGCGGCAGGCTCCGCCCGGCCAGGTACAACAGCTCCAGGACCTCGTCGAAGTTCGCCGAGTCGGACGCCTCGGGCGTGCAGATCGGGAACAGCCGGCGGATGTTGCCGGGCAGGTTCTCCGAGGCCAGCAGCGCCTCGCGGGCGGCCATCCAGTTGCGGTTGCCGCGGATCGTGTTGATCTCGCCGTTGTGGGCGATGATGCGGTACGGATGCGAGAGCTCCCACGACGGGAACGTGTTGGTGGAGAAGCGCGAGTGCACCAGGGCGATCGCCGAGGCCACCCGCTCGTCGGACAGGTCGGGGTAGTAGGACACGACCTGGTCCGGGGTGAGCATGCCCTTGTACGTGATCGTGCGCGAGGACAGCGACGGCAGGTGCAGCTGGAGGCCGCGCTCGCGGGTCTCCCGCTCGGCCTGCTTGCGCACGCAGTAGACGACGCGATCCAGCTCCAGGCCGGACAGCACGACGCCGGGCGAGCCGAGCCGCTCCGCGCTGACGAACACCTGGCGGATGCGGGGCATGGCGGCCAGGGCGGTGGCGCCGAGGTCGGTGGCGTCGGTGGGCACGTCCCGCCAGCCGAGCACCTGGGCGCCCTCGACCAGCGCGTATTTCTCCAGCACCCGCTGGGCGCGCTCGGCGGCTTCGTCGTCGGCCGGCAGGAAGGCCAGGCCGGTGGCGTACTGCCCGGCGGGCGGCAGCGCGAACGGCACCACCTCGCGCAGGAACGCGTCCGGGATCTGGATCATGATCCCGGCGCCGTCGCCGGTGTTGGGCTCCGCACCGCGCGCGCCACGGTGGTCCATCCGGCGCAGCGCCGAGAGCCCCTTGAACACGACGTCGTGGGACCTGCGACCGTGTATGTCGGCAACGAAAGCGACCCCGCACGCGTCGTGCTCAAAGGCAGGGTCATACAGGCCCTGCCGCTGCGGTCCGGGGTACGACACCATCGGGCCTCCTGACGTCATCGAGTGCAAATCGGGACAACGTCGGCCCTAAGGAGCGGTCTACCAGTGTACGCGAAGAGCGGGCGCAAGTTGCATGATCGGTACTCGAGTCCGTACCGCATCCAGCGCGCCCGCCGCGTGTGGTGCGCAACAACGTACCGTGCGCACCGGCGACCGACCTACACGCGAGGTCGTGACAAATCCCACGAGCGACAGGTCCAGCGGCAGGTCCGGAGCCCGTTACCGAACTGTCACGCAACCTCACGCAGTCCGGAAGACGTCGAATGAGCGGATGGCTGTGACCATCTGTTACTTCCTACGATGATGCACGGCAAGATCGCCGCCACCAAGTGGTTCGCGCAAGTTTGAACCGGTGGCACAAACACGGGATTCACCGGCGTTGCAACCGGTGCATGCTCTAGCCCAACGAAGGAGGTGTGGACATGGGAGTCTCCGCACGCGCACTGGCCACGATCGCCGCTCTCACGGGCGTCGCCGTTCTCGCTGCGGGCTGCAGCAACGACAAGCCGAAATGGACCGGCGCTGACGGCAGTGCCGGCGGCCCCTCGGCTTCCGCGTCCGCCGAGCTGCCCAAGGCGACCATCGCCGATCCCGCCGACGGCGCGAGCGACGTCTCCACCGCCACCGAACTGTCCCTGCAGGCCGCGCCGGGCTCCAACGCCCAGGTGACGCTCACGGACGACTCCGGTGCGACGGTGGCGGGCGGGCTCCGCTCCGACGGGACGGCCTGGGTCCCTGCCGCGCAGCTCAAATACGGCACGCAGTACACGGCTACCGTGACCTCCGCCGGCGACACCGCCGGTAAGAAGATCACGTTCACCACCATGGCCAAACCCGGCAAGACGGTCAACGTCTCGACGGCGATCTCGGACAACAAGACATACGGCGTGGGCATGCCCATCGTCGTGCGGTTCGGCTCCAGCGTCCCGCAGGACCTGCGGGCCTCGGTGGAGAAGCGGCTGCTCGTCACGTCCGACCCGCCGCAGGTCGGCACCTGGTACTGGTTCAACGGCGGCGAGGTGCACTACCGCCCGAAGGAGTACTGGAAGGCCGGCACGAAGATCAAGGTACGGCTCGCCGTCGGCGGCCTCCAGCTCACCAAGACCGGCTGGGGCACCAAGGACGTCACGAGCACGTTCAGCATCGGCGACAAGATCGTGATGACCACGGACGACAAGACCCACCAGATGACGGTGGAGCAGAACGGCCAGGTCATCAAGACGCTCCCGGTCAGCCTCGGCAAGGCCAAGACCCCCTCGTCCAGCGGGCACATGGTGGTCATGGACAAGAACCAGTCCGAGCTGTTCGTGGGGACCGACCCGTCCGACCCGTACCGCGAGACCGTCTACTGGACGCAGCGCATGACCAGCGGCGGCGAGTACATCCACTCCGCCCCGTGGTCGGTCGACGCGCAGGGCAAGCGCAACGTGTCGCACGGCTGCACGAACGTGTCCGAGTCGAACGCGAAGTACCTGTACAACCTGACCAAGATCGGCGACGTCGTGATCGTGAAGAACACGACTCGCAAGCTCGCCTGGGGCAACGGCTGGACCGACTGGGACAAGCCCTGGAACGAGTACGTGAAGGGCAGCGCGCTGCCGCCGCCGGCCGACACCGCGAGCCCGGACGCCTCGGCGCCGGCGAGTGCCCCGGCCTCGGCGCCCGCCTCGGCCTCCGCGTCCGGCTCGGCCTCCGCGCCGGCCGCGTGAGCAACAGCGCAACATAAGGGAACGGCACCGCAGGACAGCAACAAGCGTCGGCGGGGCCGCCGCCCGCTCCACACGGGGCGGGCAGCGACCCCGCCCTACGCTGCGGGCCGTGACCCGAGCCGGCGGGCCCGAAGGAACGAGTTCAGGCTGGACGATCCCCGGATGATCCGGCGCATCGACGGGCCTTATCCTCTCGCGCATGGCACTGGTCCGGCGCAACGCCGTTCTCGGCAACACCAGCAACCGGGTCGTGGCCGCGGCTGCGGTCGCACCGCCCAACCTCGTCCGGCCGCCCCTACCCGCCCAGCCCAGCCCGGCCGACGACGTGACCCAGCGTATCCCCGCCCCCGGCGCCGCGCCCTGGCCGGTCGCGGGAGTGCCCGGCCCGGATGCGCCCGGTGCGCCCGGCGCCGAGATCGGCGCGGCCGTGGCGGCGGTCGGGGGCGACGGCGCGCCCGGCGGCGAGGCGGCCGCGGTGGCGTCGCAGCCGGCCAGCATCGGCGCGCTCATCACGGCGTTCCTGCTCGTCGCGGCGGGCGGGGCGGGCTCCTGGGCGCTGTACCACTTCGGCGTCAACGCCGAGGAGATCCACCTGCCGGACGCGACCGCGCTCTTCGGCGTGCTGTTCGCGTTCGCCACCGCGGTCGAGCGGGTGCTCGAGCCCTTCGCCCGGTTCATGCCCGGTCAGCACGCGAAGGGCGAACTGGAGCGGGCCGTGGCGAACATGGCGAACAAGTACCACGACGCCACCCTCGACGACCTCATCCAGGTCGCGCACGCCAAGTCACTGGTCGACAAGGGCCGGGCCAGCCGCGGGCTGATCTCGTGGGGCATCGCGGTCGCGCTGGCCACCGTCGCCTCCGCGTCCGGCGGGCTGTACCTGCTGCACTCCATCGCCGGCGACGGCTGGCAGGGCATCCCGGTCTGGGTCGACGCGATCATCACCGGCGTGGTGGTCGGCAGCGGGACGAAGCCGCTGCACGACGTCATCAGCAAGGTGCAGAAGAACAAGGAGAAGTCCGAGGACACGACGGCCGGGTGAGCCTGCCGGTGCGCCCGAGGCCGGGCTCACAGCACCAGCAGGCCGTCGGACTGGCCGCGCTGGGCGAGCCCGGCCAGCGCGGCGTCGGCCTCCAGGAACGCCAGGTACGGCAGGTCGTGCGGATGCCCGCGCAGCACCTGCGTCGCGTGGTGGGCCGGGACGGAGCCGGACGGGTACGCGCGGGCGCACCGCCCGTCGACGAGCGCGTGCCGGGTCCCGAACGCGGCCACCGCCTCCCACTCCGCGAGCGGCGCGGTCGTCGGCAGCGGCACCCCCGGCGGCTCCGGCAGCACGTCGACCGACGTGAACGGCTCGCTGCCGGCCAGCCACCACGACACCGCGCGCACCGCGGAGCGCAGCGGGTGCTCGCACCAGTACGGCACCAGGCCCGCCCGCACCACGTGCCACGGGTCGAACAGCCGGCCGCACTCGACCACGAGCCGGTTGCCGGTGCGGGCGCCGGCGCGCAGCCAGTCGCGGTAGAGGTCGGCGACCGAGCCACTGAGCACGTCGGGGTGGCGGTAGAGGATCTGGCGGACCGGATGGCCGTGCGCGGAGGCGTACCGGCGCAGGTCCTCGACGAACCCGCGGTCCACGCTGCGCTCGCCGTCGCTGTCCTCCGGCAGGTCGCTCTGCAGGGGCGCGGTGCGGCGGTCGTAGTAGTCGGACGCGGCCAGGCCGGTGGAGCGGCTGCCGAGCTGGAAGGAGTACCCCTCCGGGCCGGGGACGGTCAGCCAGCGGCTCACGTCGCGGGTCACGACGATCGGGGCGCCGGGGCGCAGCCGGTCGGCGATGAGGTCCCGGTAGGCCTCCGGCAGCCGCCGCCAGCGGACCGCCGCGTAGGCGGTCGCGGCCGCGTTCCAGCCGCGCCACACCGGGTCGTAGACCTGCCGGACCGTCACGTCGGGGTTGGCGTCGAGGACAACGCGGGCGTGGCGCTCGCCGGCCGCCGCCGCCCCGCTGCTCTCGCCGGCGGCGATGTCGGACGTCGGCAGCTCGAACGCCGCCGGCAGCCACGGCACGCCGAGCGCCGCCGCCAGGTGCAGGCCGGCGCCGTGCGGGGAGCCCACGACCAGGCCGTTGTAGCGGCCCGGCGGCAGCTGCCCGACCAGCCAGCGCGCGACCACGCCGGCGTCGAGCGTGGTGCCGGGGTCGCGGCGGGCGTGCCGGCCGCGGGCCGTGCTCCAGCGGGGCGCGGCGACGACCGGGCGAGGCACGCCGCGGCGGTACGACAGCGCACGGCCCGAAGCGATGGCGAGGGCGGTGCCCAGGCCGGTCGGCCACTGCAGGTCGACGTCCCGCGCGGCCTCCGACCGCCGCCTCATGCCCGCCACCAAGTCGTCCAAGTCCGTTCCTGCCGCGCCATCCCGCCCGCTCCCCCGTCCCGTGTGTGCGACGGGACTTCCCAGCGGCAGGGCGGCTAAACCCCTGCCGTGGCGCGGCGGCGCGCTAACCCGTAGACTCGCTACACATGAAGGCGGACGCGCTGCGCGGGCATCTCGACGCACTCCTGCTCGCGGTGCTCGACGGCGAACCCCGCCATGGGTACGCGATCATCGAGGCCCTGCAGTCACGCAGCGGCGGTTCGCTGTCGCTGCCGACCGGCACCGTCTATCCGGCGCTGCGGCGGCTCGAGCGGGCCGGTTACGTGGAGAGCGCGTGGTCCACGGTCGGCGGCCGGGAGCGGCGCACGTATCGCCTCACCAACGCCGGGCGGCGGGTCCTGTCCGAGGAGCGCTCGGCCTGGCAGGAGTTCACGGCCACGATCGGCTCGGTACTGCTGCCGCCGCCCGCCCCGTCGGCGTGACACGGCCCCGACAAGGCGGCGCGGCTCAGGCGGCCCAGCTCAGGCGATGGCGGCCTGGCGGTTGCGCAGGGCCGTACGGGCGAACTGGACGCAGCGCACCGCGAGCAGGCCGGCGTAGCCGAACGCGGCCGTGTTGACCGTCATGCCGACCAGCACCGGCGGCCACGTCGCCGCGGCCGGCCACTGGTAGACGCTCAGCCCGAACACCGCGGCCCCGACCAGCCCGTGCAGCCCGAGGAACGTGACCGCGCCGAGGCCGACGACCCGCGTGTACCGCACGCCGTCGCGCAGATACCGGCTGCCCCACGAGAAGCCCGCGACCACCAGGGCGGCGATGCCGGCGGCGAGGAACGACGTGTACTTGAAGTGGTCGACGAGCACCCAGTACAGGTGGCTGGCGTGTTGGGCCGCGCTCCACGGGCTGTCCCACCACATCAGCGGCTCGAGCACGTTGACCAGGGGCAGGGCGAGCGCGATCCACATCGCCGTGCGGCGGCCCTGCTGCGCGGCGAGCTCGGCCTGGTATCCGGGGACGACCTGCCCGTGCGCGCCGAACTCGCGCACCGCCCGGTGCCGCGCGTCCAGCGGCTCCAGGCCCTCGTCCTCGAACGCGGCGGCCGCGTCCTCCAGGCTGTGCCGCGCCTCGGTGATCATCTCGGCGCGCGTGCGGCTCGGCCCGCGCAGCGCGGCGGCCAGGCCCGTGACGTAGTCCCCGATCGGATCAGCACCCATCCGGGTCGTGTGACGCTGCGGCACACCCTCCACGGGTTCCAGGGTCGCATACCGGCCGCCGGTCGCGTCAACCGCTCGCCGGGGCGTCAGCCGGTCGCGGGGCGCGCCAGCCGGCCGCCCTCGACCGTCACCACCTCGTCGAAGCGGGCCAGGTCGGCCCGCCGGTGGGTGACGACCACCACCGTGCGCTCCCCCGCCGCCCGCAGCGCGGTCGCCAGCACGGCGTCCGCCGCCACCGGGTCGAGGCCCTCGGTGGGCTCGTCCAGCAGCAGTACCGGCGGCGCGTCCACGAGCGCCCGGGCCAGCAGCAGCCGCTGCCGCTGCCCGCCCGACAGCCGCCCGCCGTCCTCGCCGACGAGCTCGTCGAGACGGTCGCCGTACTCCGACAGCCCAGCCGACTCGAGCGCGCCCCGCAGCTCGCGGTCGCCGAACCCGTCCCGCCCGAGCGTGAGGTTGTCCCGCACGGTGGCGTGGAACACGTGCGCGTCGGCGAACACTCCCCCGGCCACCTGCCACGGCTCGGCCCCGGCGGGCATCCCGTCGACCCGCCCACCGGCGACCGGTATCCGCCCGGCGATGGCGTCCAGCAGTGTCGACTTCCCGGCCCCGCTGCTGCCCACGACGGCGACCCGCCGGCCCGCGGGCAGGTCGAGGTCCACTCCGTCGAGCGCGGCCCGCGTGCCGTGCGGATAGCGGACCGTGACCTCGCGCAGCCGCACGCTCACGGGCCCCCGCAACGCCCGCCGCTGCGGTCCTTCGGCCACGCCGGCACCGTCCCAGCCGCCGATACGGCCGCCGACGAGTGCCCGGACGCGGTCGACGGCGCCGCGGACCTCGCTCTGGCGGGCGGCGGCCGCGGCGAGCGGGGTCACCACCTCGCCCACGGTGAGCGCCACGAGCGCGAGCACCGGCGCGGCGGGGCCGTGCACGAGCGCGGCGATGCCCACGGCGGTGGCCGCCGGTATCACCGCCGCCACCCCGGCCACGAGCCCGGCCACGGCCGCGGCGCGCGCCTCCAGGCGGGCCAGCCGCCGGCCGCGCGCCGACGCCTCCGCGAGCGCGGCCGGCATGGCGCCGAACGCGGTCAGCTCCGCGGCCCCGTGCACCAGGTCCACAGTGGACTCAGCGACCTCGCCGCGGGTGCCGGCGATCGCCGCCGCCGACGCGGGCCCGGTGCGGGCGAGGGCGTTGCCGAGCAGGGGCAGCGCGACGCCCGCGACGAGCAGGCCGGCGGCGAGCAGCGCAGCCGCGCGGGCGTCGGCGGCGCCGACCCCGGCCACGGCGGCCACCCCGACGACGGCCGCCACCCCGGCCGGCAGCACCGCGCGCAGCAGCAGGTCCTGCACGGCGTCCACATCGGACACCACGCGGCTGAGCGCGTCGGCGTGGGAGGCGCGCTGCGAGGAGACCTCCGAGGCCGGGTCCCGGCGCGCGGCGAGGGCGGCGAACGCGCGGGCGCGCAGGTCCGCGAGGACGCGCAGGACCACGTCGTGGGAGGCGAGCCGCTCGGCGTACCGGATGCCGCCCTTGAGCAGCGCGAAGGCCCGCACGGCGGCGATGGCCACGGCGAGCGCCGCGAGGGGCGGCTGCTCGGCGGCACGCACGATCATCCAGGTCGCGGTGCCGACGAGCCCGATGCCGGCCACCTCGGTGAACACCCCGAGCAGCCCGGCGAACACGAGCCGCACCAGCGCCCCTGGCGTCAGCAGGCCGGTCACGGGGCCGCCACCGCTGGGCGCAGCTCGGTGAGGCCGCCGTCGACCGTCACCGTGCGGGTCGCGATGGACAGCAGGGCCGGGCGGTGCGCCACGAGCAGGGCGGTGCGGCCGGCCGCCAGGCGGGCCGCCGAGGCCACCACCGCGGCCTCGCTGGCCGGGTCGAGGCGCGCGGTCGGCTCGTCGAACAGCAGCACCGAGGCGTCGGCGCGCAGCCAGGCGCGGGCCATCGCCAGCCGCTGCCGCTGCCCGCTGGACAGGCCGTGCGCGCCGAGATCGGTGTCGTACCCGCGCGGCAGCGCCCGCACGAACCCGTCCGCCTCGGCGGCCACCGCGGCGGCGACCACCGCGTCGAGTGGTGCGTCCGGGGCGCCGAGGCGGATGTTGTCCGCGACCGTGCCGGCGAGCAGGTGCGGCCGCTGCGGCATCCAGGCCAGCCGGGCGCGCCACGCGGCCAGGTCGAGGCCGGCGAGGTCGGCGCCGCCGACCAGGACGCGGCCCGCGGTCGGGGCGGTGAAGCCGAGGATCAGCGACAGCAGCGTGGACTTGCCGCCCCCGCTGGGGCCGACCAGCGCGATCCGGTCGCCCGACTCGATCTCCAGGGTCGCGTCGCGCAGCGCGACGACGTCGCCGTAGCGGACCTCGACCCGGTCCAGGGCGATGGTGGCGCCGGGCGGGGGCAGGCGGGGCTCGGTCGTGGCGGAGGGGCGATCCAGCAGTACCGCATGGATCTCCGCCGAGGCGGCGAGCCCCTCCTGGCTGGCGTGGAATTTCGTGCCCAGCGCCCGCAGCGGCAGGTAGGCCTCGGGCGCCAGCAGCAGTACCACGAGCGCGGCGCTCAGCGTCAGCCCGCCGTGCAGCAGGCGCAGGCCGACCGGCACGGCGACGAGCGCGACCGAGACGGTGGCGACGAGCTCCAGCACCAGCGCCGACAGGAACGCCAGGCGCAGGGTGCGCATGGTCGCGGCGCGGTAGGCCTCCGCGGTCTCGCGCACCCGCCGCACGTAGGCCGGCTCGCGGCCGAACGCGCGCAGCGTCGGCAGGCCGCGCACGGTGTCGAGGAAGTGCCCGCCGAGCCGGCTGAGCAGGTGCCACTGCCGAGAAGTCCGCGCGCCGGTCGCCTTGCCGACGAGGACGCCGAAGACCGGGATGAGCGGCAGCGTCAGCGCGACGACGACCGCGGAGGTGAGGTCGGTGAACGCCAGCCAGGCCAGCGTGGCGAGCGGGACGAAGGCGGCGAGGAACACCTGCGGCAGGTAGCCGGTGAGGTACCCGTCGAGGCCGTCGACGCCGCGCCCGGCGAGGGTGGCCAGCTCGCCGGCGCGCCGGCCGGTGAGCCAGGCCGGCCCGCGGCGGGCGGCGGCATCGAGCAGCTCCTCGCGCAGGTGCGCCTTGACCCCCGCGGCGGACCGCCCGGCGATCGCGCCGAGCGCGCCGGCGTGCAGGCCCCGCAGCAGTACCGCGGCCAGGCACACGACCAGCCACCCGGCCGTCTGCGGGCGGTCGAGCCGACCGGCGACGGCCGTGGCGAGCAGCGTGGCGAGGCTCACCGCCTGCGCCACGACGAGCACCGCGGCCAGCAGCGCCGACCCGGCCAGCACCACCGCGTAGCGCCGCACCGGGCCGAGCCGCAGCAGTCGTCTGTCCACGTGTCGTGACCTACCAGTACAGAGACGTCCGGCGTCTGCCGCCGGCTCGGAAGAGCCACCAGCAGGCGGCCTGGACGGCGACGAGCACCGGAAGTAGCGGCGCCGCGCCGAGGGCGAGCAGCCGTAGCGTGTCGCCGCCGGCGGCCGCGTCGCCGACGGTCACCGTCGCGCCCGGGTCCATCGTGGACGCTAGCACGGCCGGGAACAGCGCCGACGCGGCCGCGATCACGGGTAGGGCGCACGCCACAGCGCTCGCCGCGAACACCCGCCCGCCACCCGTCTTCGCCGCGAGTCCGGCGGCGACGACGGCGAGGGCGATCGCGAGGGCCAGGACGGTCCCGGTGACCGGGTGGCGGATGCCGGGTGGCGCCTGGAGATACCAGCCGCCGAGGACGAGCACGGCGACGCCGCCCGCGGCCGGGCCGAGCCGGGCGACGAGCCGGCGCATCCTCTCCCGCACCGGCCCGGCCTCGAGGCGCCAGACCAGAAAGGCTGCGCCGTGGACGAGGACCAGCAGGACGTTGGCGAGCGCGGTGAACCAGACCTGCGGGTCCCGCAGCGGCGCGAAGCCGTGCACGTGGCCGTCGGCGTCGAGCGGGACGCCGTGCAGCAGAACGCCGAGCAGCAGGCCCCAGCCCAGCGCCAGGGCCAGGCCGCTCGCGGCGATGAGGGCGTCGAACCCGGCCCGGCGCCGGCCGCGGCTGCGCAGCTGGACGCCGGCGTTGAGGGCGAGCAGGCCGACCACGATCGCGATCACGGCCGGGTACGCGGCGCCGTACAGCTCGCCGTCCAGGCGCGGGAACGCGGCGACGAGCACACCCGCGGCGCCGACCGCCCAGACCTCGTTGCCGAGGAACATCGGGCCGATCGCGTTGAGGGCCGCGCGCCGCTCGCCGTCGCCGCGCAGCGCCGGCAGCAGCATGGCGACGCCCTGGTCGAGCCCGCCGAGGACGAAGTAGGCCACCAGGCAGAAGCCCAGGATGCCGTACCACAAGTCGCTCATACCGTGGCCTCCTGCAGCTCGAGCGGGGTCTCCTCGTCGGTGCCGAACTCGCCGCCGGGCGTACGCGCGGCGGCCCGGGCCAGCAGCCACCAGTCGGCGACGGCCAGCGCGACGACGGCCGCGGTGAAGCCGAACGTCGACCACCGCAGCGCCCCGGCGCTCATCGGCGACACCGCGTCGACGGTGCGCAGCAGGCCGTACACGGCCCACGGCTGGCGGCCCTCCTCGCGCACGATCCAGCCGAAGATCGCGGTGACGAACGGCAGGGGGATGAGGACGGTGAGCATCCACAGCGCCGGCCGGGCCCAGCGGCGGCGGATCAGCGTGTCGCGGAACGTGAGCACCTGCGCGACGAAGAGCAGCAGGAACAGCAGGTTGGCGATCCCGGTCATCGCCCCGAGGGAGGTCCCGACCCAGTCGCTGGGCAGGTAGTCGCCGGGGCCGAACCGGGCGACCATCGCGGCCTGCTGGGCGATCGCGTCGTCGCCGCCGGCGAGCTTGGTCGGCTGGTTGTCGCCGATCGGGCCGAGTTGCGCGTAGCCGAAGCCGATGGTGAAGAAGGTGCCGATCAGCCCGACCCGGATGCCGAGGCGCAGCGAGCGGCGGAACAGTTCGTGGTCGTCCGGCCCGAGGGCGCGCCGCCGCCGGGCTCGATATGCGCCGCTCAGCCGCCAGGCGCTGACGCCGGCGAGCAGGATGCCGGCGGTCGTCATCGCCGCGGACACGGCGTGCAGCAGGGCGAACCACAGGGCGCTGTTGGACAGCAGCGCGCCGAAGTCGGTGAGCCGGGCGGTGCCGTCGGCGTCGAGGGCGTACCCGACCGGGTGCTGCAGGAACGCGTTGCTGACCATGACCCAGAACGCGGACAGCATCGCGGTCGCGGCGACGCCCCAGATGAGCGCGAGGTGCAGCCGCTTGCCGAGCCGGCCCCAGCCGAAGATCCACATGCCGAGCAGGGTGGACTCGAGCACGAACGCGATGAGCGTCTCGAGGGCCAGCGGCGCGCCGAACACGTCGCCGGTGAGCCGGGACAGGCCGCCCCAGTTGAGCCCGATCTCGAACTCCATGACGAGGCCGGTGGCGATGCCGACCGCGTAGTTGATCGCGTACAGCAGGCCCCAGAAGCGGGCCATCCGGCCGTACGCCGGATTGCCCGACACGACGTACCGCGTCTGCATGACGGCGACGAGCACGACCAGGCCGAGTGTGACCATGACGAACAGAAAGTGCAACGATGCGGTGAGCCCGAACTGCAGCCGGGCGTACTCAAGGGCACTCATGCGTCGCCCCCCGACATGTACCCAACCAACATGTCGTCACCCTACACGTAGACGGACACGACTAGAAGCGCCCCCTCGATCGACGAGGGGGCGCTCTCAGCGTGTCCTCAGGCCGCCGTGTGCTTCGCGGCCACGCGGGCGAGCTCGACCAGGGCCTGGGCCCGGGCGTACTCGGCCGGGGTGAACGCCGGCGCCGGCCGCCGCACGTACAGGGTGCCGCCCGCCGGGTCCTGCAGCTGCATGCCGGTGGCGGTGAAGCCGACCGCGCCGGTCGAGGCGCCGGCCCGCCAGGAGATGTCGCAGTCGCCGAGCAGCGCCGCGATCGCCTCCTCCAGGGTGGCCGAGCCGTCGAGGACCTTCGCGGCCAGCGCGAGGACCCGCGTGGGCTCGTCGATGAGGCCACGGACGTCGGCCGGGGCCACCCACGGGTCGCGGCCGCGGCCGCGCTGCACGGCGTCGACCAGGTCGGCCCGGGTGAGGGCGTCGGGCGCCTCGACGAGGAAGTCGTCGACCGCGCCGGACTCGGTGGTGTGCACCTGCACGGAGAGGATGTTGACCTTCCGCAGGGCGAGGCTCGCGGTGAGGACCGACAGGAAGCCCGGACGGTCGTCGACCGTGGCCCGGATGCGCCAGAGCGTCATCCCCGGTACCTCCTGCTGGCGGTTCAGGCCGCCCATGACGATCTTGTGCCGGCGGGAGCGGGGGTTCCGGCAACGGAACTCCCCGCCGTACCCGGTTCCGCCAAACCGGGCCCCGCCAGCCGTTCCCCCAGCACAGATGCGGTTGCACCGACCAGCTGCGCCAGCCGTTCCACCTCGGATCCGTGAAACGGTGGTGCTCCAGCGTCGCCTTCCGCCCCGCCGCGGCCGACGACAAGGACCAGCCCTCCACGCTGGAAAGGCGCGACAGCGAGATGAACGCCGTCAGCTGCACTCAACGCGCGGGGCCGGAGTGGTGCGATGTCCACCTGAGGGGGGACATCCGGAGCGCGCCAACTGGCGCATACCACCGAGGAGTCGGACCATGCCTGGGCACGCGCGCCGCCGCCCGCCCAGTCCGATCCGACGAGGATCGCGACCGCCCAGTCCGCGCCGAACAGTGCCGGCGCCGCGTCCACGACCGTCGCCAGGCCGTGGTCCGGGTTTGCCGCCACCTGTCCGATCAGCGCGACCTCGCGGCCGCTGCTCGGCTCCGAAAGCTCGGTGCCGCGCCACACACCGTCCACGCGCACGCCTGGGATCGCCGCGAGGCCGGTGAGTACGCGGTCGACCGCGGCCGAAGCCGGCCACACCACGGTGAAGTCGTCCACCGCACGGCCGCTGACCCGTTCCAGAACGACCACCGAAACGATGTCCGCGCCGACCACACCCAGCGTTCGGGCGACCTGCCCGAGTGAGCCGGGACGGTCGGGCAGCGCAACCCGCAGCCTGAGCAGCATAGAGTCGACCTCCCATTCGTCCTTGGCTGAGGATGTACGCCGCCGTTGGTGTACGCCTTGCTCTCCGGTACTGCGAACAGGTTGCCTACCGTGGGTTTCCGCCCCGTTTCGCAGCGGTGTCGATGCCGGAACGTTTGACAACGTTTGACCCGGCGTTTGGCCCGGCCCGAAAGCGGACAGACCTTGACAGAGAATGTGTCTCACCCATGGACTGATCGGATGACCACGCCACCCGGTCTCGACCTCTCCAGCCTGCAAAGCTACCTCGACGACAAGGCCCCCGGCCTGGTCGGCGCGCCGCTGACGGCGGAGCTCGTCCCGGGCGGGCGGTCCAACCTCACGTACGTCCTCAACGAGGTCTACGTGCTGCGCCGCCCGCCGCTGGGCCACGTCCTGGCCACCGCGCACGACATGGCCCGCGAGTTCCGGATGATCTCGGCGCTGGGCGCCACCGCGGTTCCGGTGCCGGAGGCCCTGCTGCTGTGCGAGGACGACGCCGTGATCGGCGCGCCGTTCTACGTCATGGCCCGCGTCCCCGGCGTGGTGCTGCGCCACCGCGACCAGACCGACCCGCTCGGCGATGACAGCCGGCGGCGGATCGCCTTCGCCATGATGGACACCCTGGCCGAGCTGCATCTGGTCGATCCGGCCGCGGTCGGGCTGGCCGAGTTCGGCCGGCCGGAGGGCTTCCTGGAGCGGCAGGTGCGCCGCTGGAGCAAGCAGCTGGCGAACTCCCGCAGCCGCGACCTGCCGGCCGCCGACACGCTGCGCGACCGGCTCGCCGCCACCGTCCCGGCCACCCGGCGCACCGGCATCGTGCACGGCGACTACCGGCTCGACAACCTCATCGTCGATCCGGGCACGCTGCGCGTCGCCGCCGTGCTGGACTGGGAGATGGCCACGATCGGCGATCCGCTGACCGATCTGGGGCTGCTGCTGGCGTACTGGAACGTGCTGGACCGCATCACGACGGGCCGCAACCCGATCGCGGACGGGCTGGGGGCCGCCGCCGGCTTCCCCTCCGGCGACGAGCTGCTGGGCCGCTACGCCCGCTCGGCGCCGCTGAGCGACGATCTGCACTGGTACGTCGGCATGGCCTGCTACAAGCTGGCCGTCGTGCTCGAGGGCATCCACTACCGCTACACGCAGGGCCAGACCGTGGGCGCGGGCTTCGACGAGATCGGGCAGCTCGTCCCGCCCCTGCTCGAAGAGGGCATCGCAGCGATCAACGGAGAGAGCTGATGGACTTCGGTTTCGACGAGCGCACCGCCGAGCTGCACGAGCGGCTCACCGACTTCATGGAGGAGGAGGTGTACCCCGCGGAGCGCGTCCTCGAGGAGCAGACGGCCGCCCTGGACGATCCGTGGGCCCGGCCTCCGATCATCGAGGACCTCAAGCGCTCCGCCCGCGAGCGGGGCCTGTGGAACCTGTTCCTGCCCGACGCCGCGCACGGGGCCGGGCTCACCAACCTGCAGTACGCCCCCCTCGCGGAGATCACCGGCCGCAGCCCGCACCTGGCCCCCGAGGCGCTCAACTGCGCCGCGCCGGACACCGGCAACATGGAGGTGCTGGCCCAGTTCGGCTCGCCGGAGCAGCGGGACCGCTGGCTCAAGCCGCTGCTGGAGGGCCAGATCCGCTCCGCGTTCTGCATGACCGAGCCGGACGTGGCATCGTCGGACGCGACGAACATCTCCACCCGCATCGAACGCGACGGCGACGGCTACGTCATCAACGGCCGCAAGTGGTGGTCGTCGGGCGCGATGAACCCCAACTGCGCCCTGTTCATCGTGATGGGCAAGACCGACCCGGCGGCGGAGCGGCACAAGCAGCAGAGCATGGTGTGCGTACCGCGCGACACCCCCGGCATCACCGTCAAGCGCGGCATGCACGTCTTCGGCTACACCGACGCCACCCACGGCGGCCACGCTGAGGTCATCTTCTCCGACGTCCGCGTCCCCGCCGACGCCCTCATCGCCGGCGAGGGCCAGGGCTTCGCGATCGCCCAGGCCCGCCTCGGCCCCGGCCGCATCCACCACTGCATGCGCCTGATCGGCATGGCCGAGCGAGCCTTGGAGCTGCTGTGCGGCCGGGTCAGCCAGCGCGTGGCGTTCGGCCGCCCGCTGGCCGAGCAGGGCGTGATCCAGGAGTGGATCGCCGAGTCGCGGGTCCGCATCGAGCAGGCGCGCCTGCTGGTCCTCAAGACCGCGTGGCTCATGGACACCGTCGGCAACAAGGGCGCCCACACCGAGATCCAGGCCATCAAGATCGCCGTCCCGTCCATGGCCGAGTGGGTCATCGACAAGGCCATCCAGGCCCACGGCGCCGCGGGCGTCAGCCAGGACACCCCACTGGCGCAACTGTGGTCCAACGCACGGACCCTGCGCCTGGCCGACGGCCCGGACGAGGTCCACCGCGCGTCCCTGGCCCGCCGCGAGCTGCGCAAATACAGCTAACCCCGCCTGACCCCCACCCCACCCCACCCCGCGCCCGCCGCCCACCAAGCGTTGATCTTGCACTTGTGGTGCCCGGACACGCCGCTGCTGTCCGGTTTGTCGCCACCACAAGTGCAAGATCAACGGCGGCCCAAGGCCGCCGCTATCGACTCGATCACGCTTGCGGGGAACTGGTAGAGGTCGGTTGCCGTGAAGTAGCGCATGGTCCAACCGGACTGGGCCAGCCAGTTCATGCGCCGGCGGTCCGCGGCCAGGCGCGAGCGATCGGTGTGTGACCTACCGTCGTACTCGATGCCGACCTTGCGCTCCTCGTAAGCGAGGTCCAGGCGGTAGCCGCTTTCGCCGGAGGGGCCACTCACCCATACCTGGGTCGCGGGCACCGGTAGGCGGCCATCGATGAGCAGCAGCCGAAGGTGGCTCTCCTGCCGGCATTCCGCGCCGGCGTCGGCCAGCGGCACGAGATCGCGGGCGTGCCGGACGCCGCGCAGCCCGTGGTGCAGCAGTGCCTCGTCGGCCAGTTCGTCGGCAGTACACAGTCGGGCCCGCAACGCGGCGTCCAGCGTCGCCAGCGCGTCGGGTCGCCGGTAGGACCGCGCCAGGTCGACCGCGACCCGGGCCGGCGGCGCGCACCTGACGCCGAACGGGTGCTGGACGGCGGTGACCGGTAACGCCGACTCGTGCGCGGTCACACCTCGAATCCGGGGTTTGGCCATGCCCGCTGGAAAGGTGACGTGAACGCGCTCGGCGCCGATGACGGCGAAGCCGTACAGCGCGGCGGCCGACTGGTGGCTGAGGACGACGTCGCCAGGCAGGCGGAGCAGGACCGCCCGAAGGTGATCTATGTGGTCGTTGACGGCAGGCCCGTAGACGCCGCGGCTGACGATCGCGATCCGGCCGTCCGTGACGCGATCCCTCAGCCGCTGCCGCGGCACCCCGAGCTCGAGCAGCTCCCGATACCCCCGCACCCGCGCCACCCCGCCACCCTGCCGACCCCCTCCCACCCGGCACAACACCCCACATGTCCCTGTGGACAACCATCGTCGATCTTGCAGTTGTGGTGGCGACAAACCGGACAGCAGCGGCGTGTCCGGGCACCACAACTGCAAGATCAACGCGCACCTGTCGGGCGGGGCGGGGTGGGTGGGGGCGGGGTGGGTGGGGGCGGCGGGCGGGTCAGGCGGAGGCGCGGCGGACCAGGTGCGTCTCCACCATCACCGACGAGGACGCCGCGCCGCCGATGCGGGCGATCAGCAGCCGCGCCATCTCCCGGCCCATCGCCTCGACCGGCTGGTGCACGGTGGTCAGCGGCGGGTCGGTCTGCCGCGCGATCGCCACGTCGTCGAAGCCGACCAGCGCCACGTCGTCGGGGACCCGCTTGCCGATGGTGCGCAGGGCGCGCAGGGCGCCCACGGCCATGAGGTCGGAGGCGGCGAAGACGGCGTCGATGGACGGGTCCGCGGCGAGCAGGTCGTGCACCGCGCGTTCGCCGCTGGCCTCGGAGAAGTCGCCGTACGCGATGAGCCGCTCGTCGACGCCGAGCCCGGCCCGTTCGAGGGCCTCGCGGTAGCCGGTCAGCCGGGACACGCCCACGGCCATGTCCTGCGGGCCGGCGATCGCGGCGATGCGCCGGCGCTGGCGGTCCAGCAGGTGGCCGACGGCGATGCGGGCGCCGCCCTCGTTGTCGGCGTCCACGTAGGACAGCTGCGACAGCTGGGCGGTGAAGTTGAGCTGCTCGTCGTCGGCGAGCATCTGGGCGGGGCGGCCGCCGAGCACGACCGGCAGGCCACGGCCCTCCAGCAGCAGCGGCAGCGGGTCGGCGTCGTGCAGGGACAGCAGCATGACGCCGTCGACGTGCTGGTTGGTCAGGTGGTGCTCGACGCGCTCGCGCTCGGCCGGGGACTGCGCCATCGCCAGCCACAGCTGCAGCTGGGTGTCGGCCAGGGTCGAGCTGATGCCGCGCACGATGCCGGCGAAGAAGGGCTCGCCGAAGACGCGCTCCTCCGACTCGGACACCACGAGCGCGACCGAGTCGGTTCGCTGGGTGACGAGCGCCCGGGCCGCGCGGTTGGGCACGTACCCGAGCTCGTCGATCGCCTTCTGCACCGCCGCGCGGGCCTCGGGGCTCACCTGGGGCGAGCCGTTGACCACCCGCGACACGGTGCCGCGGCCGACGCCGGCCCGCAGGGCGACCTCGTCGAGGGTGGGCCGGCCGGCGGAGCGCGGGCGGCCCGGGGACGGGATGTTCACGCCCCATTGTGCGCACATTCCGTCATCGGGCCACCCGGCAGCCCCGCGATCTTTTTCAGGAAATCGTCAGAATCACCTCAACCTCGGCGCCTTCGGGCGCGATCGGCAGTACCGAATCCGGGTCCGCCGCGACCCCGTCGACCGTGAGCGACCGCTCGCCGCGCCGCACCTGGATCCGGTAGGTCGCGCCGCGGTAGCGGCGGACCGCCGTGAAGCCGGACCAGTCCGCGGGCAGCGCCGGGGCGAGCCGCAGGCCGGTCAGCTCCGGGCGGATGCCGAGGATCCACTGGGTGATCGCGGCGTAGTTCCACGCCGCGGTGCCGGTCAGCCACGAGTTCTTCGCCTCGCCGTGGGTCGGCGCGTCCCGGCCGGCGATCATCTGCGCGTAGACGTACGGCTCGCAGCGGTGCACCTCGCTGATCCCCTCGCGGGCCGAGGGGTTGATCCGCTTGTAGTAGTCGAACGCGCCGTCGCCGTTGCCGACGATCGCCTCGGCGATCATCAGCCACGGGTTGGTGTGGCAGAAGATGCCGGCGTTCTCCTTGTACCCGGGCGGGTACGACGAGATCTCGCCGAGCTCGAGGCGGTAGGAGCTGTAGGCCGGCTGCTGCAGGATGATGCCGTGCGGGGTGGCGAGCCGCTCGCGCACGCTGGCCAGGGCCGTGGCCGCGGTGCCGTCCTCGACGCCGACGCCGCCCATCACGCACATGCCCTGCGGCTCGATGAAGATCTGCCCCTCATCGTTGGACGCGGAGCCGATGAGGTTGCCGTGGAAGTCGTACGCCCGGCGGAACCACGCGCCGTCCCAGCCGTGCTCGGCGATGGTGCCGGCCATCTTCTCGGCCGCGTCGAGGTACTCCTGCGCGGGCTTGCCGACGCACGCGGCGATGTCGGCCAGCTCCCGCGCGGCCAGCACGAACTGCCCGGCGATGAACACCGACTCGGCGACGCCGCCGGTGGCGTTCTCGGTGGTCTGGAAGGGCTCGCCGGGCGTGTCGGAGAAGCAGTTGAGGTTGAGGCAGTCGTTCCAGTCGGCCCGCCCGATCAGCGGCAGCCCGTGGGGGCCGAGGCGCTCCAGGGTGTACCGCAGGGAGCGCTGCAGGTGGTCGTAGAGCGGCTGCTCCGTGCCCGGCGCGTTGTCGTACGGCACGGCCGCGTCGAGGATCGACAGGTCGCCGGTCTCCTTGAGGTACGCGGCCACGCCGAGGATCAGCCACAGCGGGTCGTCGTTGAAGCCCGAGCCGATGTCGTTGTTCCCGCGCTTGGTCAGCGGCTGGTACTGGTGGTACGCCCCGCCGGTGGACAG
The DNA here is from genome assembly GCF_043197855.1 of Dactylosporangium sp. NPDC048998. Classification (NCBI taxonomy): domain Bacteria; kingdom Bacillati; phylum Actinomycetota; class Actinomycetes; order Micromonosporales; family Micromonosporaceae; genus Dactylosporangium; species Dactylosporangium sp. NPDC048998. The sequence continues at coordinate 636,661 of NZ_JBICTV010000001.1, read as the reverse complement.
CTGGGTCGCGGCGATGTCGAGGATCCGCTCGCGGGCCCGCTCCGGGATCATGTGCACGAAGCCGAGCAGGTCCTGGTTGGAGTCGCGGAAGCCCATGCCGCGGCCGATGCCCGACTCGTAGAACGACGTCGAGCGGCTCATGTTGAACGTGACCATGTTCTGGTACGCGTTCCAGATGTTGACCATCCGGTTCGTGTCGCCGTCGGGGGTCTGCACCTGCAGGCCGCCGAGCAGGGTGTCCCAGTTCTCCCGCAGCGCTCGGATGCCCTCGTCGACGGCGTCCTGGCGCAGCCAGCGGGCGATGACCGGGCGCACCGTTTGCTTGTTGATCGTCTGCGAGCCCGGCGGGTCGAACTTGGCGTCGCGCGGGTTCTCCCAGTAGCCGAGCACGAAGCCGATCTCACGGGTCTCCCCGGGCTGCAGCGTGACCCGCACGTGGTGCGAGCCGTGCGGCTGCCAGCCGTGCGCGATCGAGTCGGCGGAGCTGCCGCGCTCCACCGCGATCGGGCGGTCCCAGGAGCGGTACGGGCCGAGGAACGCCTCGCGGGCGGTGTCGAAGCCGGCGAGGGGCTCGCTGCAGGCGAAGTACGCGAAGTGGTCGCGGCGCTCGCGGTACTCGGTCTTGTGGTAGATGACCCCGTCGACGACCTCGACCTGGCCGGTGCTGAAGTTGCGCTGGAAGTTGGTGGCGTCGTCCTGGGCGTCCCACAGGCAGAACTCGACCGAGGAGAAGACCGACAGCTCGGCGGCGGAGGCGCGCTCGTTGGTCAGCCGCAGCCGCCAGACCTCCAGCGTCTCGCCGAGCGGCACGAAGTACGACACCCGGGCCTTGATGTTGCGGTAGGCCGAGGAGATCTGGGTGTAGGACAGCCCGTGGCGGCACTCGTACTCGTCCAGCTCTGTCTGCGTCGGCTGCCACGTCGGCGACCAGAACTCGCCCGTGGCGGCGTCGCGCAGGTAGAGGTAGCGGCCGCCGAAGTCGAAGGGTGCGTTGTTGTAGCGGTAGCGGGTGAGCCGGCGCAACCGCGCGTCGCGGTAGAACGAGTAGCCGCCGGCGGTGTTGGAGATGATGCCGAAGTACGCCTCGGTGCCCAGGTAGTTGATCCAGGGCAGCGGGGTGTCGGGCCGGTCGATCACGTACTCGCGACGTTCGTCGTCGAAGTGGCCGAAGCGCACGGTTGCCTCCTGCGGGATGGGTCAGGCCGACTCGCGCACCACGAGGTGCGTGTCGAGCACAGTCGAGTGGGCCGGCCCGCCGGCGATGCGGGCCAGCAGAAGCCTCGCCATCTCGCGACCCATGCCCTCCACCGACTGGTGCACTGTGGTGAGCGGCGGCAGGGTCTGCCGGGCCACGGCGGAGTCCTCGAACCCGACCACGGCGACCTCGGCGGGGATGTGCCGGCCCTGCTCGCGCAGGGCTCGGATGGCCCCCGCGGCCATCAGGTCGGAGGCGGCGAAGACGGCGTCGAGCCCCGGGTTGAGATGGAGCAGGCGGTACATCGCTTCGGCGCCGCTCGCCTCGCTGAAGTCGCCGTATGCGATGAGTCGGTCGTCGTACGGCTGGGACGCCAGGCGAAGCGCCTCGCGGTACCCGCGCAGCCGCGCCTTGCCGACCCCCATGTCCTGCGGGCCGGCGATCGCCGCGACGCGGCGGCGCCCCAGGTTGAGCAAATGCTCGACGGCCGTGCGGGCGCCGCCCTCGTTGTCGTTGTCGACGAAGGCGACGCTGTGCCCGTCCGGGCGGCCGTCGGTGGTGCCCGTCTCGAGCATGTGCGCGGTGCGCCCGCCCAGGACGGTCGGCAGCCCGCGCCCGGCCAGCAGGCCGGGCAGCGGGTCGTCATCGTGCAGCGACAACAGCAGCACGCCGTCGACGTGCTGGTCCGACAGGTGTCGCTCCACGAGCTGCCGTTCCGCGGTGGACTGGGCCATCGCCAGCCAGAGCTGCATCTGGGTGTCGGCCAGGTGCGAGCTGACGCCGCGGACGATGCCGGCGAAGAACGGTTCGCCGAAGACCCGCTCCTCGGACTCGGAGACGACCAGCGCCACCGAGTCGGTCCGGCGGGTGACCAGTGCACGGGCGGCGCGGTTGGGCACGTAGCCCAGCTCCTCGATCGCCTTGCGCACCGCGGCCCGCGCCTCCGGGCTCACCTGCGGCGAGCCGTTGATGACCCGGGAGACGGTGCCGCGCCCGACACCGGCCAGGGCAGCGACCTCGTCAAGTGTCGGGCGGTGCACGCTACTCGGCCAGGCCGTTGCGCTTGACGACCTCGCGGTACCGGTGCCCGCTGGCCTTGATGGTGCGCTGCTGGGTGGCGTAGTCCACGCCGATCATGCCGAAGCGCTTCGAATATCCCCATGCCCATTCGAAGTTGTCCAGCAGCGACCAGGCGAAGTAGCCCCGCAGCGGGGCGCCCTGCGCGATCGCGGCGAGGCAGGCCCGGTAATGCGCGTCGAAGTAGGCGACCCGCCCCGCGTCATCGATCGCCCCGTCGGCACCGGGGGTGTCGACGTAGGCGGCCCCGTTCTCGGTGATGTACAGCGGGACGCCCGGGTAGTCCCGCGCGACCCGCACCAGGGTCTCGGTGAGCCCGGGTGCGTCGACCTCCCAGTCCATGTCGGTGACCGGGACACCGGGCCGCTTGAGGAACCGCACGTCCTCGCTGCCCGGCCAGGACGTCGGCGCGCGCCAGTAGGGCTCGGCCGGCGCGTCCGGGTCGGGCGCGGCGACCACGTGCCGGCTGTAGTAGTTGATGCCCAGCAGGTCCAGCGGCGTGGCGATGGTCTCCAGGTCGCCGTCGTGGACGAAGCCGAAGTCGCTGACCCCGGCCAGGTCCCGCCGCACGTCCTCGGGGTAGGCGCCCCGCAGTACCGGATCCAGGAAGATGCGGTTGGCCAGGCCGTCGATGCGCCGCGCGGCGTCCAGGTCGCCGGCGTTGCCGGGGTCGGCGGGCGAGATCGCGTACAGGTTCAGCGTGACGCCGAGCTGCGCGCCGGGGTCGTTCGCGCGGATGGCGCGAACCGCCTCGCCGTGGCCGAGCAGCAGGTGGTGCATCGCGGCGAGCGCGTCCGGGGCGTGCTGGCGGCCGGGGGCGTGCACGCCCGAGGCGTAGCCCAGGAAGGCCGAGCACCACGGCTCGTTGAGGGTGGTCCAGTGCCGGACCCGGTCGCCGAGCGCGCCGTGCACGAGCGCGGCGTATTCGGCGAACCGGGCGGCGGTGTCGCGCGCCGGCCAGCCGCCGGCGTCCTCGAGCTCCTGTGGCAGGTCCCAGTGGTACAGCGTTACCCACGGGGTGATGCCCCGCTCCAGCAGCTCGTCCACGAGCCGCTGGTAGAAGTCGAGTCCCTTGGGGTTCATCGGCCCGCGTCCGCCCGGCTGCACGCGCGGCCACGCGATGGAGAACCGATAGGAGCCGAGCCCCAGATCGGTCATCAGCGCGACGTCCTCGCGGTAGCGGTGATAGTGGTCACACGCCTCGTCGCCGGTGTCGCCGCCCTTTGTCCTGCCGGGGGTGTGGCTGAACGTGTCCCAGATGGACGGGGTGCGGCCGTCTTCGGCGACCGCCCCCTCGATCTGGTACGACGCGGTGGCCGCCCCCCAGAGGAAGCCGGGTGGGAACGTCAGCGGGTCGATGATGGTCACGCCTTGACCGAACCTTCCATGATGCCGCCGATGATCTGGCGGCCGAATGCGATGAACACGATGAGCAGCGGCACGATCGCCAGAGCTGTCCCGGTAAAGACTTGCACGTAGTCGGTCTTGTAGTAACCGGTCGCCAGAATGTTCAGCGATACCTGCACGGTCGGCGTGTCACCGTTGAGCACCACGTAGGGCCACAGGAAGTCGTTCCAGGTCTCCATGAACGTCAGCAGGCCGAGCACGGCCGCGGCCGGGCGCAACGCCGGGAGCACGACGCTCCAGTACGTCCGCCAGGTCGAGGCGCCGTCCATCCGGGCCGCCTCGATCAGCTCGTCGCTGATGGCCGACTCGGCGTACTGCCGGATCATGAAGACGCCGAACCCCTTGACGAGGAACGGCACGATGACCGCCTGGAGCGTGTTGGTCCAGTCGAACTTCACCATGAGCAGGTACAGCGGGATGATGTTGATCTGCGTCGGGATCATCATCGTCATGATGATGATCAGCAGCAGCGCGTTCTTGCCGCGGAACTTCAGTTTGGCGAACGCGAATCCGGCCAGGGTCGAGAAGAACACCACCGACACCGTCACGCAGCCGGCCACGATGGCCGAGTTGACCAGGCCGTAGATGAAGTTCGCGTCGGTGTTCTCCAGCACCCGGGAGGCGTTGGAGAAGAAGTTCGGCCCCGGCGTGAGCGGCGGCGGGATGGCCGTCACCGCGCTGTTGTCCCGCGAGGCCACGATGAACGACCACACGATCGGGAACACGGACAGCACGATCGTGATGATCAGCGCCAGGTAGGTCAGCGGGCTGGCCTGCCACAGCGCCGCCGAGGCGCTGCGCACGCGGCCGGACCGCTTGTTCGGGGCGCTCGGCGCCCGGTGCGGGGCGGCGGTCCGGGTCGTCGGGGTCATCGTGCTCATGTCGTGTTCCCTCGAACCGAGCGGCGCACCAACAAGAAGTTGATCAGCGCGAAGAGGAGGATGATCAAGAACAGCAGCCACGAGATCGCCGCGCCCTTGCCCACGTTGAAGTTGTTCGTGAACGTGGTCTCGTAGATGTACATCGCGACGGTCTGGAACTCGTTGAGCGAGCCGCCCTGGATCCGGCCGTAGTTGAACAGCAGCGGCTCGGTGAACAGCTGCATGCCGCCGATGGTCGAGATGATCACCGTGAAGAGGATCGTCGGCTGGATGAGCGGTACCGTGATCCGCCAGAACCGCCGGAAGGCCGAGGCCCCGTCCAGCGAGGCCGACTCGTACAGCTCCTTCGGGATCGCCTGCATCGCGGCGAGGTAGATGAGCGCGTTGTAGCCGGTCCAGCGCCAGTCGACCATGAAGGCGATGGCGGTCCACGACGACCAGCGGTGGTTGCGCCACTCGACCGGGTGCAGGCCCACCGTCTGGATCAGCCAGTTCGCCAGGCCGTAGCGGTCGGCGAAGATCAGGCCGAAGACGATGCCGACGGCGGCGACCGACGTGATGTTGGGGATCAGCACGCCCATGCGGATCGCGGTGCGGGCCCGCATCTTCTTGTTGAGCCAGCTGGCGATCATGAGCGCCAGGATCAGCTGCGGCACCGTCGCGACGATGAACAGGCCGAACGTGTTGTAGATGACGGTCCAGAAGTGCTCGTCGACGAGGACCTTGCGGTAGTTCTCGAAGCCGACGAAACCCGCGTCGCCGCCGGTCAGGGTGTTCTTGCGCAGCGACAGCACGGCCGTGTAGACGAGCGGGTACGCCCCGAACACCGCGAACAGCAGGAAGAACGGCGCGACAAACATGTAGGGCGAGAGCTTGAGGTCCAGCCGGCCGAGACGCACGGAGCGCCGCCTCGGCGGCGTCACCGGGTCCTTTCGCCCGTGACGAGGCTGGGCGGCCTCGACGTTGGTGGTCATGGTGGTGGTCCTTCTTCCGTAGCGTGCGGGTTGCCGGTCGCTAGGAGGCGGAGGTGGCGTGTCGACGCCACCTCCGCCCGGTGTCGATCGGTTCCCGATCAGCCCTCGGCCAGCGCCTTGCTTTCCTTGATGGCCTTGTCCCAGCCGTCCTTGGCGCTCAGCTTGCCCTGCTCAGCAGCCTGCATGGCCGGCTCGAACGCGTTCTCCCACAGGGCCTGGTGCTTCGGGCCCAGGTAGATCGGCTTGAGGTCCTTCGCCGCACCGACGTAGATCTGCCCGACCGGGGCGTTGTTGAAGTACTCGTTCGTGGCGGAGGCCACGGCCGGGTCGGCCAGCGCCGACACGGACGACGGCAGCGGGCCGGCCTCCTTGAAGGCGTCGACGCCACCCTGCTTGCCGGTCAGGAACTTGATGAGCTCGAACGCGGACTTCTTGTTCTTGCTCTGCTCCGGGATGGCCAGGTACGAGCCGCCCCAGTTGCCACCCTTGCCGGGGATGGTGGCGATGTCCCACTTGTTCTTGCCGGCGTCGCCGGCGCGCTCCTTGATCACGCCGGTGTACCACGGCGGGCACGGCACGGTCGCGAACGCGGCGTTCTTGAACGCGGCGTCCCAGTCCGCCTGCCAGCGCTGCAGCTTGGCGGTCAGGCCCTTGCTGGCCATGTCCATGCCCAGGTCGTAGGCCTTGCGCACGGCCGTGTTGGTGTCACCGATGTACTTGTCGCTCTTGTCGTAGAACCAGGTGTCGCTGTTCTGCATGATGTACGGCTGCATGATCGACGTCGCGGAGTCGATCCAGGCCGCGCCGGTGTTCTTCGCCTTGAAGGTCTCGCCCTGCTTGACGTAGTCCTCCCACGTCGGCCACAGCTTGCTGACCTCGTCGCGGGCGGTGGGCAGGCCGGCCTTCTCGAACAGGTCGGTGCGGTAGCACATCGCGAGGGGGCCGACGTCGGTGCCGAGGCCGACGAGCTTCTTGCCGTCCGCGGTGAACGCGTTCTTCCACTTGAACGACAGGTACTCGCTCTCGAGCGAGGATGCGCCGAGGTCGAGCAGGTTGGCGAACGGCTTGTTGTCCTTCAGGTACTGCAGCAGCATGCCCTCTTCGAGCATGACCACGTCGCTCGCGCCGCTGCCGGCCGAGAGCTGCTGGGCCAGCTTCGGCACGAAGTCCTTGGTCTGGCCCTCGTTCTTGACGTCGACCTTGATGTTCGGGTTGGCCGCCTCGAAGTCCTTGACGGCCTGGGTGAAGCCGGGCGAGCCGAAGTAGGACAGCGAGATGGTGACCGGGCCGCCGGTGCTCTCGTCGGAACCGGCGTTGTTCTTCTTGGCACTGCAGGCGCCGATGCCGAGGGCGAGCCCGACGGTCAGCGCGGCCGCGGCGACGGATCGCATGCGGCGCGGGGTGAAGCTCATCCTGACCCCTCTCTCTCAGGTCGTGATGCGGTGTTTGGGTGTGGGGTGTTGATGCGTCGCGGCGGGCAGGGTGAAGCCCCGCCGGGGTATGGCGGACATGCGAATTGATGCCCCCCACGGCTGCGGGGTGTGTCACCGGCCACAGCCGCGGGAGCGCTCCCATGAGATTGGACCGCGAACGGCGACGTGTCAATGGGGCGATGGGAGCGTTCCCATTTCGTTACCGCAAGATTTCTACGGAGAGTTTGATCCGCCTTTATCGCGCCATGTACCTTTTGCGCTGTCACGCACGGTGACCTGGGCGCCGAGGGCCACGTAGCCCTCGTTCGCATCGAATTACGTGGATTTATTGCCCCCGGTTCCGCGAGGACGGGGCGAGGGGTCGAAACTTACAACGATCATCGATCACGGCGGCTGTGGCCGGCGCCGCCGGCCGGCCCCGATCAGGTCATCCGGCGCAGCAGGGTCGTCGGCGGGGCCGGGTCGAAGGCGGCCGGATCGAAGGCGCGGCCCAGCCACACGCGCATCGCGAGGTGGTCGGGGTGGGCCGGATCGGTGTACGCGGCCAGGAAGTCGCGGTAGCCGTCCGGGCCGCCGACGTCGTCGGGCGGGCAGGCGCGCTCGCCGCCGGTGCACATCGGGTAGCGGGTGTCGGGGTCGGCGGGCACCACGTCCTCGATCGCGACGTCGTGCTCCCACCAGTCGCCGAAGTCGTAGGTGTACCGCAGCCGGGTGCCCTTGCCCGCCACCGCGTCCAGGCGGGTGTCCAGCTCGTCGCGGACCTCGAGCAGGCCGTCGGGGTCGGGCACGCCGTACTGCACGCCGTCGATGTCGAACACGTGCAGGTGGCGGTCGCTCCAGCCCATCGCGAACTGAATCACCCGGTGCAGGCGGTCCAGGGTGAAGGCGCCGGGCACGAGGACGCGGCGCCAGACCGGCGGGTCGACGCCGTCCAGCGCGATGCGCAGCTGGTAGATCATGCGAGCCATGGTGGAGACATTGTTGACCGGGCGGGCCCGTCGGCGCAGCCTGAAATTGTGATCTGTCAAGCGTGCCGCGACAAACGGCATGCCGAGTGCCGCGGCGGCAACTGGTGCGACTGCCAGCATCGGCAGCCGAAGCCCACGCCACCGGCCACGGGCCCGGCCGGCGAGTAAGGTCGTCGGGTGCAGCTGCTGCGGCCCTCGCCAGACGAGCTACCCGACCTCGCCGAGCTCTACCGCACGCCGCCCGGCCCGTGGCTGCGGCTGAACTTCGTGTCCAGTCTCGACGGCGCCGGGCACGTCGACGGCCGCAGCGAGCCGCTGTCCGGGCCCGCGGACAAGCGCGTCTTCGGCATTCTGCGGATGCTGTGCGACGCGCTGGTGGTCGGCGCCGGGACGCTGCGTGAGGAGGGCTACCACGCGCTGCGGCTGGACGCCGAGCGGCGGGCCTGGCGGGTGGGGCACGGCATGAGCGAGTACCCGACCCTCGTCGTGGTCTCCGCCCGCTGCGACCTCGACCCGGCGCACGAGGCCCTCGCCGACGCCCCGGTGCGCCCGATCATCGTCACCCGGGCCGCCGCCGAGCCGGGCCCGCTCACCACGGTCGCCGACATCGTGGTGGCCGGCGACGAGCAGGTCGACCTCCCCGCCGCCGTCGCGCTGCTGCACGAGCGCGGGCTGCGGCAGATCCTCAGCGAGGGCGGGCCGCGCCTGTTCGGCTCGCTGACCGCGGCCGGGCTCGTCGACGAGCTGTGCCTCACCCTCTCGCCGCTGCTGGCCGGGCCGGGCGCCGGCCGGATCATCGCCGGGCCGCCGATCGACACGCCGCAGGCGCTCACGCTGCGTCACGCACTCCTCGCGGAGGGTCTGCTCCTGCTGCGGTACAGCCGGTGAGCCCGCAATCCACAGCGTCGTCCACAAGCCTGTGGACAACCCACCCGAAGCCTGTGGACAACCGTGGATTGTGTCCGACTTTGCCCCGATTCCTGACCATGAATCGGACACTCACCCATCCACCGCTGGCGTGGTGCCTTCGACCCGCGGCCGATGGTGGGGCACGATGCACAGGCGAACACATGTACTGGGGGTCGACACCATGGAGGACGAATCCGCGCCCACATCGGGCGGGCCCGTCGTCGGGCGCGTGCTCGGCACCGCCGACGCGACCCCGCTGACCTTCTGGGTCGCCGTCGAGGAGGGCGCCTACCTCCAGCTCGACGACGTCGTCGTCACGAAGCGTGACCTTCCCGCGCACGACCCGGTGACGATCGCCGGGGTGGTGACCGCGGTGCGCGCCCGGCACGAGGGCGTCGTGTTCGACTCCGACGTCTTCCTGGTCGCCGACGGCACGCTCCCGGCGACGATCCAGGAGGCCGCCGAGATCACCACCACCCGGGTCGACCCGGAGGTGTACGTGCCGCCGACCCCCGGCGCGCTGGTGCACCGCGCGCAGGGCGACGCCCGGGCCGGCGCGCTGTACTTCGACCGGATGGACCGCACGATCCCGATGGGCTTCGGCCGCGACGGCGCGCCCATGTTCCTCAACGCCGACTTCCTCGACGGCTCCCGCGGCGCGCACGTGTCGATCTCCGGCATCTCCGGTGTGGCGACGAAGACCAGCTTCGCCACCTTCCTGCTGTACTCCGTGTTCCGCTCCGGCGTGCTCGGCGGCGCCGGCGAGACCGCCAACACCCGCGCGCTGATCTTCAACGTCAAGGGCGAGGACCTGCTGTTCCTCGACCACCCCAACGCCCGGCTCAACGCGGCCACCGAGGACGCCTACGCCCGGCTCGGCCTGGTCGCGGGCCCGTTCCCGGACGTGCGCGTCTACGCGCCGCCGCGCGCCGGGGACTCCTCCGGCACCCCCGACGTGAGCAGCCGCCTCACCGGCGTCGACGCGTTCTACTGGACCCTGGCGGAGTTCTGCGCCGACCGGCTGCTGCCCTACGTGTTCGCCGACGCCGACGACGAGCGCCAGCAGTACACGATGGTGGTGCACTCGGTGACCGCGCACCTGGCGCGCGTCGCCCAGCCGGCGGAGGGCGGCGTCGCGATCGACGGCACCCGGCTCAACTCCTACGCCGACCTGGTCGACCACCTCGTCGAGCAGCTCAACGACGACGCCACCCGCGGGCAGTGGGCCGGCAGCGCGGTCGGCCTGGGCACCGTCAACGCGTTCGCCCGCCGGCTCATCGGCAGCAAGAAGGACCTGTCCCGGCTCATCCGCGGCGACCTCGCCACACGCAAACCGCACCAGATCAACACCGCCGAGTCCGCCCAGGTGACCGTCGTCGACCTGCACAACCTGCCCGACCGAGCGCAGCGCTTCGTCGTCGGCGTGACGCTGCGCACCGAGTTCGAGCGCAAGGAGAAGGCCGGCACCGCCAAGCCGCTGCTGTTCGTCGTCCTCGACGAGCTGAACAAGTACGCGCCGCGGGAGGGCAGCAGCCCGATCAAGGAGGTGCTGCTCGACATCGCCGAGCGGGGCCGCTCCCTCGGGGTCGTGCTCATCGGCGCGCAGCAGACCGCCAGCGAGGTGGAGCGGCGCATCGTGGCCAACTCGGCGATCCGGGTCGTCGGGCGGCTCGACCCGGCCGAGGCGTCCCGGCCGGAGTACGGCTTCCTCCCGCCCGCGCAGCGCCAGCGCGCGCTGCTGGCCAAGCCCGGCACCATGTTCGTGTCGCAGCCGGAGATCCCGGTGCCGCTGTGCATCGAGTTCCCGTTCCCGTCGTGGGCGACCCGGCCCGCCGAGGCCGGCACCCCGCCCAGTTCGACGCTGCGCTCGATCGTGCAGTCCAGCGACCCGTTCGCGGTCGTGGCGCGGGTCGGCGCCGGCGGCGTGTCCGACGACGACATCCCGTTCTAGAAGGAGTCGGCTTGCGCATCCTCCACACCTCGGACTGGCACGTCGGGAAGGTCCTCAAGGGACAGTCGCGGGCGGCCGACCACATCGCGGCGATCAACGGGCTCGTCGACGTCGCCAAGGCCGAGCGGCCCGACCTGGTGATCGTCGCCGGCGACCTCTACGACACCGCCACCCCGACCGCCGACTCGACCCGGATCGTCACCCGCGGGCTGTCCGCGCTGCGCCGCAGCGGCGCCGAGGTCGTCGTCATCGGCGGCAACCACGACAACGGCAACGCCCTCGACGCGCTACGCCCGTGGGCCGACGCCGCCGGGATCACCATCCGCGGGGCGATCGGCAAGCCCGAGGAGCACCTGCTGTCCGGCACGACCCAGGGCGGGGAGGAGTGGCGCCTGATCGCGCTGCCGTTCCTGTCCCAGCGGTACGCGGTGCGCGCCAGCGAGATGTTCGAGCTCTCCGCCGCCGAGATCACGCAGTCGTACGCCCACCACATCGGCGAGCTCATCGGCCGGCTCGCGCAGGGCTTCGGCGCCGGCACCGTCAACCTCCTCACCGCGCACCTGACGGTCGTCGGCGCCACCATGGGCGGCGGCGAGCGGGAGGCGCACACCATCATGGGCTACGCGGTGCCGGCCAGCGTCTTCCCGTCCTCGGTGCACTACGCGGCCCTCGGCCACCTGCACCGCGCCCAGCAGGTCAGCGGGGCGTGCCCGATCCGCTACAGCGGCAGCCCGCTGCCGATCGACTTCGGCGAGGAGGAGAACCTCATCTCGGTGAGCGTCGTCGACGTGACCGCCGCGACCGCGGCGCGGGTGCGGGAGGTCCCGCTGCCGGTCGCGACGCCGCTGCGCACCGTCCGCGGCACCCTCGCCCAACTGTCCACACTGGACACCGGCGAGGCGTGGCTTCGGGTGTACGTCCAGGAGGCGCCCCGCGCCGGGCTGCGCGAGGAGGTACAGCAGCTGCTGCCGAAGGCGCTCGAGGTGCGCATCGACCCCAAGCTGCTGCCCGGCCCCGGCGCCGGCGGCAAGCCCGAGCGGGCGCGGGCCGGGCGCTCTGCCGGGGAGCTGTTCGCCGACTACCTCGCCCAGCGCGGGCACGCCGACGAGGCGACCGAGGCCCTGTTCCACCGCCTGCACGACGAGGTGATCCACTCATGAGCGGTCCGGAGCGAAGCGGAGGGGCCGCTCATCACGGGCGCAGGTCACCCTCATGCCGCCGCCGGAGCGAAGCGGAGGTGACGGCATGAGGCCGATCCGGCTGGATCTCGACGGGTTCACCGTGTTCCGCGAGCCGACCACCGTCGACTTCACCGACACGGACTTCTTCGCGCTCGTCGGGCCGACCGGCTCCGGCAAGTCCACGGTCCTCGACGCGATCTGTTTCGCGTTGTACGGCACGGTCCCGCGCTGGGGCGACCGGCGCGCGATCGCCAACGCGCTCGCCCCGTCGGCGGCCGAGGCGCGGGTGCGGCTGGTGTTCGAGTCCGCCGGGGTGCGCTACGTGCTGTCCCGGGTGGTGCGCCGCGACGCCAAGGGCGCCGTCACCACCAAGCACGCCGGGCTGGAGGCGCTCGCGCCCGGGCTGGACCTGTCGAAGCTGGAGTACGGCCTGGACGCCGACGACGTCGCCGAGGTGCTCGCCGGCACCCCCAGTGAGGTCGACGAGGCGGTGCTGACCGTCGTCGGGCTGCCGTACGAGCAGTTCACCAAGTGCGTGGTGCTCCCGCAGGGCGAGTTCGCGGCGTTCCTGCACGCCAAGCCGGCCGAGCGGCAGAAGATCCTGGTCAACCTGCTCGGCCTGGACGTGTACGGGCGGATCCGGGAGCGGGCCGCGGCCGAGGGGTCCGCCGCCGAGGCCAAGCTCAAGGTGCTCGAGGAGCAGCTCGCCGCGCTGTCCGACGTCGACGAGGCGGCGCTGTCCGCCGCGGCCGCGCGGGTCGAGGCGCTGCGCGGCGTCGCCGCGGCCGTCGACGCGACCGCGCCCCGGCTGGCCGACGCCGGCCGCCTCGCCGAGCAGGCCACGACCACGCTGGCCAGCCTCGACGCGGAGATCGACCGGCTGTCCGCCGTCGCGGTGCCCGCCGACGCGGCCGGGCTGGCCGCCGCGGCCGCGGCCGCGCGCGCCGCCGTCGCCGGGGCCCTGGAGGGCGCCCGGGCCGCCGAGGAGCGCGAGGAGAAGCTGCGCGGCGAGCTGCAGGCCGCCGGCGACGCGACCGCGCTGCGCCGCCTGCTCGACCGGCACGCCGAGCGGGCGCGGCTGGCCACGGAGGCCGCCACGGTCCACGATCGGGTCGCCTCGGCCTCCCAGGAGCACGACCGGGCCGCGCAGGCCGCGGAGTCGGCACGGGGCGAGGCTTCGGCGGCCAAGCGGGCATTGGAGGCGGCCTTCGAGGCGTACAACGCCGCGATGGCCGTCGACCAGGCCGCGGCCCTGCGCCCGCAGCTGCGGGCCGGCGAGGCGTGCCCGGTGTGCACCCAGACCGTCCACGACCTGCCCGATCTGCCCCACGAGCCGGCCGTGGTCGCGGCCAAGGCCGCCGGTGAGCTGGCACGAAAGCGCAGCAACGCCGCGGACCGGACCGTGGAGGAGCGCGACCGGACGCTTCGCGACCTCGACCGGACCCTCGCCGCCGCCCGCGCCCATGCGCAGCAGGTCGAGCAGCGAATCGTCGTTCTGGACGCCGACCTGGACGGCGCTCCCCCGCCCGAGGCCCTGCAGCGCGACCTCGACGGCATCGCCCGGCTCACCAAGGGCCTGGAGAAGGCCGGCGCCGAGGTGCGCAAGGCTCGCGAGGCGCACCGCACCGCCGCCGGCGGCGCCGACCGGGCCGAGGAGCGGCTACGGGCCGCGTGGCGCTCCTTCGACACCGCCCGCGACGGCCTCGCCGCGTTCGGGCCGCCGCCCGCCGACCGCGACGACCTCGCCGACGCCTGGGCGACGCTGCACGGCTGGGCCACCGGCGAGGCGGGCCGCCGCCGCGCCGGGCGGCCGGCCGCGCTCGACGAGGTCCGCGGGGCCGAGCGGCGCGTCGCCGGCGTGCGCGACGAGCTCGCCGCGCTGTTCATCGGGGCCGGGCTGGCCGCGCCGGGCGGGGACCCGGCCCGGGAGGCGGCCGTCGCCGTCGAGCGCGCGGAGGCGGCGCGGCGGCGCATCGAGGAGCGGCGCGCCGACGCCGAGCGGCTGCGCGCCCAGCGCGACACGATCTCCCGGGAGGGCCAGGTCGCCAAGGCGCTCGCCCAGCACCTGCGGGCCGACCGGTTCGAGCGGTGGCTGCTCGCCGAGGCCCTCGACACCCTCGTCGAGGGCGCGTCGCGGACCCTGCGGGAGCTCTCCGGCGGCCAGTACGACCTCGGCCACGACAAGGGCGAGTTCTACGTCGTGGACCACCACGACGCCGGGCTGCGCCGCGCGGTGCGCACGCTGTCCGGCGGGGAGACGTTCCAGGCCTCCCTCGCGCTCGCGCTCGCGCTGTCCGAGCAGCTCGCCGGCATGTCCGCGGCGTCGGCGAGCCTCGAGTCGATCGTGCTCGACGAGGGCTTCGGCACCCTCGACGCGTCCACGCTGGACACCGTCGCGGTGACGCTGGAGAACCTCGCCGCCCGCGGCGACCGCATGGTCGGCGTCGTCACCCACGTCGGGGCGCTCGCCGAGCGGATACCGGTGCGCTTCGAGGTGCGCCGCGACGCCCGGACCGCGCGCATCGAGCGGGTGGGGCTGTGAAGCTCCACGTCGACGCCTGGGACCCGGCGTACGGGCTGTCGTTCGAGGCGGCCGAGACCTCCGGGCCGCAGGCGCAGAGCAGCGCCCAGATCCAGCCCGACGTCGAGCTGCCCGCGGACGCCTGGCGCCCGGTCGACCCGCCGGCGGGCCTCGACCCGCCCGGCACCGTGCTCATCGTCGACGGGGTGCAGCGCATCGACGCCCGGGTCTGGATCACCGACGACGCCGGCACCACCCACCCCGGGGTCGCGGCCTCCTACGCCGCCGGGGTGGTGCGCTGCGAGCTCGGCCGCGGCGCCGCGCAGGTGGCCACCACGCGGATCGAGCGCGGGCTGTTCACGCCCGTCGAGGACCTGCCGCCGGTCGTGGCGGGCAACATCCGGTACCCCGGCCGGCGGGTCTCCCGCGGCGAGCCGAAGGACCTCGCGCTGGGCGTGCAGCGGCACATGCGCGCCCTGGAGGTGGGCGTGTCGAACGAGGAGCGGGCCGACGGCGACCTGCTCATCGTCGACGGGCCGCTGCAGGAGCGCGCGCACCTGCCCCGGGCGCTGGGCTACATCAAGACCCACCGGGTGGAGTACCTCCCGGCCGGCCTCACCGCCGTGGTGACAGCGCTGCGCGGCGGGCAGCGCACGCCCGTGTTCCTGCTGGGCACGTCGTGGCACCGTTTCGCGTGGTACCTGCGGCTGCCCGGCCCGGCCGGGGCGCCGTGGTCCGGGATCGTGCGGGCGGAGTGCTCGGCCGACCTGACGCACGCCGGGGCCGTCGCGCTCGCGCACCTGTCGGCGGTGACGCTGCCGCGCTTCGCATCGCAGGCGTACAAGGACCCGCGGGCGCCGCAGAACCTGGTGCCGATCGCCGGGCTGGAGCGTAAGCTGCGCGCCATGCTCGGCGACGCCCGGCTGCTGCACCGCGCCCTGTCCCGGGTCGCGGCGTGAGGGTCCCACCGCGCTACGACCTGGTCCGGACCATGCGCGGCCTGGCGCTGATCCAGGGCGACCCGACGCTGTCGATCTCGCCGCGCTCGTGCTGGTTCGCGACCCGCACCCCCGACGGCCCGGGCACGCTGCGGCTCGTGCTTGGCGGCGACGAGCTCTCCTTCGAGGCGTACGGCCCGGGGGCGGACTGGCTCCTGGCGCGGGCCGACGCGATCGCCGGGCTGCGCGACGACGTCACCGGCTTCGCCGAGCTCTCCCGGCAGCACCCGCTGGTCGCCCGGCTCGCCCGGGAGCACGCCGGGCTGCGCATCGGCGCGACCGGGCGGGTCTTCCACCACCTGGTGCCGGCGATCCTCGGGCAGAAGGTGACCGGCAAGGAGGCTCACCACGGGTACGTGCGGGTGCTGCGGAAGTTCTCGCAGCCGGCGCCCGGGCCGCGGGAGGGGCTGCTGCTGCCGCCCGAGCCGGAGGTCGTCGCCGCCGCGCCGTACTGGGCCTTCCACCCGCTGGGCATCGAGCAGAAGCGGGCCGAGACGCTGCGCCGGGCGGCCGCGCAGGCGGCGGCGCTGGAGCGGTGCGCGGACGCGGCCGGCTGCACGGCGCGGCTGGTGAGCATCCCCGGCATCGGGCCGTGGACGGCGGCCGAGGTGACCCGGGCCGCGTACGGCGACGCCGACGTGGTGTCCGTCGGCGACTACAACATCAAGAACAACGTGGCGTTCGCGCTGACCGGGGCGGCCCGCGGCACCGACGAGCACATGCTCGAGCTGCTGGCGCCGTTCGCGCCGCATCGGGGGCGGGTCTGCGCGCTGATCGCCGCCGCCGGGATCGGCGCGCCCCGATTCGGGCCGCGGATGCCGATCCGGTCGTTCGCGCGCTTCTGAAACCGGCTCCGAAAGTTGTCGTACCTGTGTGGTTGACTTGGCGGCGTGGAGCTGCCAGTCCTGCCACCAGTCGAGCCGATGCTCGCCAAGAGCATTCCCAGCCTGCCCAGCGCGCCCGGCATGAGCTACGAGCCGAAGTGGGACGGATTCCGCTGCATCGTGTTCCGCGACGGCGACGAGGTCGAGCTCGCAAGCCGCGGCGGCAAGACCCTGACCAGGTATTTTCCCGAGGTCGTAGAGCAGGTGAAGGCCCAGCTGCCCGCCCGCTGCGTCGTCGACGGGGAGATCATCGTGATCCGGCGCGACGGGGCCGGCCCGGACCAGTCGCCTCGGCTGGACTTCGAGCTGCTCGGCCAGCGCATCCACCCGGCCGCCTCCCGCGTGCGGCTGCTCGCCGCGCAGACACCGGCCTCGTTCGTGGCGTTCGACCTGCTGGCGATCGACGATGAGGCGCTCGTCGGGCAGGGCTACGCCGAGCGCCGGGCCCGGCTGGTCGAGGCGCTCGACGGGGTCAAGCCACCCGTGCACGTCACCCCCGTGACGACCGACATCGAGGTGGCGCGGGACTGGTTCGAGCGCTTCGAGGGCGCCGGGCTCGACGGGGTCATCGCCAAGCCGGCCGAAGGCGTCTACGAGCCGGGGAAGCGCACGATGTACAAGATCAAACACTCCCGGACGGCGGACGCCGTGGTGGCCGGATTCCGCTGGCACAAGGACGGGCCGATCGTGGGATCGCTGCTGCTCGGCCTGTATGACGACGAGGGGCGCCTGCACCACGTCGGCGTCGCCGCGTCGTTCACCCGCGAGCGCCGCGCCGAGCTGGTCGAGGAGCTCGCGCAATATCGCGAGGACGTCGTCGACCACCCGTGGAACTGGGCCGGCCAGGCCCCCGGCAGCGCCGCGGAGAGCATCGAGTCGGTGCCGGCCGGCGACGCGGGCACCCGGCTGCCCGGCGGGGTGAGCCGGTGGACCGGCAAGAAGGACCTGTCGTTCGTGCCGCTGCGCCCCGAGCTGGTCGTCGAGGTCGGCTACGACGCGATGGAGGGCGACCGGTTCCGCCACACCGCGCAGTTCAAGCGCTGGCGGCCCGACCGGGACCCGCGCTCGTGCACCTACGAGCAGCTCGACCGCCCGCTGCGGTTCGACGTCGAGTCGGTGCTGGCGGGTCGTCCGTGAGGCTGCCGAAGATCGGGCGGGCCCGCCGGTTCGCGCCCCTGCTGCTCGTCGCCGTCCTGCTCGCCGGCTGCACCAATCCCCCGCAGTTCACCACGCCGACGTCCGGCCGCGCGCTGGGCAGCCCGTCCGCGGCGCCGTCGGGCCCCGTGTCCCAGTCGGGCGGCCTGGAGATCCCGCCGGCCGACTGGCGGCCGTGCCCGGACGCCTACAAGGGCGTCTTCTCGACCCCTCCGCAAAACGTCACGTTCAGCTGCGCCACCGTCAAGGTCCCGCAGGACTGGGCGCACCCGAAGGACTCCGGCACGTTCGACATCTCCCTGGTCCGCGGCCGGTCGTCCACCCAGCGCGACCGGGTCGGCTCGCTGTTCATCAACCCGGGCGGCCCCGGCGGCTCCGGCTTCGACTACGGCGTCTACCGGGCCGTCTACCTGCCGGCCGAGATCACCCGGCGCTTCGACATCATCGGCTTCGACCCGCGCGGCGTGGGCCGCTCGTCGCCGGTCAAGTGCTTCTCCGACGCCGACCTCGACCAGAACTTCGGCCTCGACCCCGACCCGGTCAGCGACCAGGGCTTCCAGCAGACCGAGGCGCTGGGCCGGAAGCTGGCGCAGTCCTGCGGCGACAAGTACGGCGACAAGCTGCCGCTGTTCTCCACCGAGGAGGCCGCCCGGGACATGGACGCGCTGCGCGCCGCGGTCGGCGAGCGGCAGCTGACCTACCTCGGGTACAGCTACGGCACGCTGCTCGGCGCCGTCTACGCCCAGCTGTTCCCGAAGAACGTGCGCGCGCTGGTCCTCGACGGCGCCGTCGACCCGACGCTGTCGATGGAGCAGTCGGCGGAGAAGCAGGCGGCCGGCTTCGAGCTGGCGTTCTCCAACTTCAGCACGTGGTGCTCGAAGAATCCGACCAACTGCCCGATCGGCCCCGACGCCCGCGCCGTGGTCATGAAGGCGATCGCCGACTCCCGCACCGCCCCCGTGCAGGGCACGGGCCGCAAGGCGACCACGGGGTGGGTGTTCACGGCGGTGGTTTCGTCGCTGTACAGCGAGTCGTCGTGGCGCCTGCTGGCCCAGGCGATGCAGGACCTGCGCAACGGCAAGCCCGACAAGATGTTCGCGCTGGCCGACTCCTATGCCGAGCGCGACCCCGACGGCCACTACACGAACATGTTCGACGCCAACTCGGCGGTCAGCTGCGCCGACAGCGACGACACCCCGACGGTCGAGCAGGCCCGCACCCTGCAGAGCCAGTGGCGCGCGAAGTACCCCCTGTTCGGCGGCGCACTGGCCCTGAACCTGATCTGCGCCCAGTGGCCCGGCAAGCGCGACCCCTACCCCACCGGCCCCGCGACGGGCTCCGCTCCCATCATCGTGATCGGCACGCTCGGCGACCCCGCGACCCCGTACGAGCAGGCCCCCGCCCTCGCCAAGATGCTGGGCGTCGGCAACCTGGTCACGTGGAAGGGCGAGGGCCACACCGCCTACCCCCAGACGGGCTGCATCATCGACGTGGTCGACCGCTACCTGGTCGACCTGAAGGTCCCCCCGGCCGGCACAACCTGCGAGAAGTAACGCCATCCCCCGCGCCGCCGCCCTCTGGGCCGGGGCCGGGCCGCCCCCCAGGAGGCCGGGGCCGCTCCCTGGCACCCAGGCGCCGCAGCCTGGCACCCCGCCGCCCGCGTGTCCGCCGTCCGCCGCCCGGGGGCGGCCGCCCGGAGGCCCACTGTCTGTCACCCAGGGGCCGGGGTGCGCCCGGTCATCTGGGCGCCGATCGCCCGGCGACGCAACCCGCCGCCCGCCGCGCGCCCGTCACCCGGGATGCCGCCTCCCAGGGGCTCGCGCCGGGGTCGCTGCCCGAGGCGCGCTGTCCGCGGTCGTAACCCGCGGCCGCGGCATGCCAGCCGGGCCTGGGGCCGCGCATCGCGTGGTTCGCGTCAGGAGTCGGGCTTCTTCGCGCGGCTGGGCTGGACGCGCATGGGCTCGCCCTCCATCTTTGGATACTCCGGGGGGTACGGCATGTCGCCCTCGCCGTTGGCGGCGTCGCGCTCCGACCATTCCAGGAGTTCGGTGATGTCGTGTGCCACCTCGTCGATGCCGGCGTGGGGGTCGCCGAGGGTGGCGATGCGGGCCGGTACCGTGCGCAGGTCGAAGTCGTCCGGCTCGACGTCCGGGAGCTCGTCCCACCGTAGCGGGGTCGACGCGGTCGCCCTCGGGTTGGCGCGCAGCGAGTAGGCGCACGCGATCGTGCGGTCGCGCGCCATCTGGTTGAAGTCTACGAACACCCGCTCGCCGCGCTCCTCCTTCCACCACTTCGTGGTCACCAGGTCGGGGCGGCGGCGTTCCACCTCGCGAGCCAGCGCGATCACCGCCCGCCTGGCCTCGACGAACGTCCACTTCGGCTGGATCCTGACGTACACATGGACGCCCCGGCCGCCGGAGGTCTTCGGCCAGCCGGTGAGGCCGAGCTCGTCCAGGACCGCCTTGAGCTCGCCGGCCACGACCGCGGCGTCGGCGAAGTCGGTGCCGGGCTGCGGGTCGAGGTCGATGCGCAGCTCGTCGGGGTGGTCGACGTGGTCGCGGCGCACCGGCCAGGGGTGGAACACGATGGTGCCCATCTGCGCCGCCCAGGCGACGTGCGCGAGGTCGGCCGGGCACAGCTCGTCGGCCTTGCGGCCGCTGGGGAAGGCGATCTTCGCGGTTTCGATCCACGGGGGTACCCCACGGGTCGGCACCCGCTTCTGGAAGAACGCCTCGCCGCCGATGCCCTCGGGGAAGCGCTGCAGTGTCGTCGGCCGGTTGCCGAGGGCGCGCATGATCCCGTCCCCGACGGCCAGGTAGTACTCGAACACGTCCCGCTTGGTGTACCCCCGCTCGGGGAACACGATCCGCTCCGGGCTACTGAGGCGCACCGCCCGCCCCGCGACCTCGATCTCCAGCGCATCGGCCATGCCAAGGACCTTACGCCGCCGGACCGCCCCGCGGCCGGTACACGACGGGCGGGACGAGCATCAGCGGGCGCGCCGGGTCGGCTGCGGGCGTCCGGCGCGGCCTGGGCGGCAGTGGCCAGGGAAGTGATGCCGGCGGCGCCCAGCGCGCCCACCGCGACAGCCTTGTGCAGCAGCCTCATTGTCGTCCCACACCCCAAGAATCGTCCGTTGCACCACAAAAGTTCGAATCACGGCTTTCAAGGGGGAAAACGAGGCAGGGGCGGTGAACGACTCGGCCAAGTTTCCGGCAAATACGGACAAATGCCGAGGATCGCGGCGGTGGCACGTTGTTGGGCCGTAATGGTCAGGGCGCGGGGGGCGGCCTACCGTTGAGGCATGACCGAGCCACTTGTCAGCCTGCCCACGACCGACGCGGAGTGGCGGGTGCGGCTGTCCCCGGACGAGTTCCGGGTGCTGCGCCTCGCCGGGACCGAGGCCCCGTGGAGCGGGGAGTACGTCAACACCAAGACCGACGGCGTGTACCGCTGCCGTGCCTGCGGTGAGCAGCTGTTCGAGAGCGGCGCCAAGTTCGACTCGCACTGCGGCTGGCCCTCGTTCGATGACGCCATCCCCGGCACCGTCAAGGAGATCGAGGACCGCTCGCACGGCATGGTGCGCACCGAGATCCGCTGCGCGCGCTGCGACTCGCACCTCGGCCACGTGTTCCGGGGCGAGCGGATGACGGCGAAGGACACGCGGCACTGCGTGAACTCGCTCTCGATCAGGCTCGATCCCAAGGAGTGACGATCTAGGCCGCCGGGCGGCGCATCGGCACGTGCTCGATGCCCTCGTCGTCGAACGCCGGGCCGCAGACGGCGAACCCGAGCCGCTCGTAGACGCCGGTCACGGTCGTCTGCGCGTCGAGCACGACGTCGCGGCCCGGGCCGATGCGCTCCAGCGCCTCGGCGAGCAGCTTGCCGGCCAGGCCCCGGCCGCGGTGCGCCGATGCGGTGACGACGCGGCCGATGCGGGCCCCGCCGCCGGGCTCGTCGAGAATGCGCAGGTACGCCGCGATCGAGCCGTCCGGCGCGTCCAGCCACAGGTGCAGCGTGCCCGGCTCGTCGTCGCGGCCGTCGAGCTCCGGGTAGGCGCAGTGCTGCTCCACGACGAACACGTCGCAGCGCAGCTTCAGCAGGCGGTACAGGTCGCGGGTGCCGAGGGACGCGAAATCCGAGATCACCGGCTCAACCTACCGAGCGCGCCGCCAGCGCCTCAGCGGCCTTGCGCGCGGCGATGAGGATCGGGTCCCAGACCGGGGCGAACGGCGGCGCGTACGACAGGTCGAGGGAGGTCATCTCCTCCACCGTCATGCCGTGCCACAGCGCGACGGCGAGCGCGTCGATGCGCTTCGCGGCGCCCTCCCGCCCGACGATCTGGGCGCCGAGCAGCCGGCCAGACGTACGCTCGGCAATGATCTTGGTTTTGACCTGCCGCGCGCCGGGGAAATAGCCGGCGCGCGTGGTGGACTCGGTGACCACGCTGAACGGGTCGAACCCGGCGGCCTCGGCCTCGGCGGTGCTCAGGCCGGTGCGGGCCACCTCGTGCGCGCAGAGCTTCGACACCGCGGTGCCGACCACGCCGGGAAACGTGGCGTAGCCGCCGCCGATGTTGATGCCCACGGCGCGGCCCTGCTTGTTGGCGTGGGTGCCGAGCGGGATCGCCACCGGCCGCTGCGACACGAGGTGAAACGTCTCGACGCAGTCGCCGGCGGCCCAGACCCCGTCGGCCGAGGTGCGCATGCGCCGGTCGACCCGGATGCCGCCGGTCTCGCCGATCTCGATGCCGGCGGCGCGGGCGAGGTCGCTGTCCGGCCGCGTGCCGAGCCCGAGGATGACCAGGTCGGCGGGGATCTCGCCGGCGGAGGTGTGCACGGCCTCGACCCGCCCGCCGGTGCTGGCGAAGCCTCGCAGCGTCTCGCCGAGGCGCAGGGTCACGCCCTCGTCGCGCAGGGCGTCCGCGACGAGGGCGCCCATGTCCGGGTCGAGGGTGCGCATCGGCTGCTCGGCGGCGTCGACGAGGGTCACCTCGAGGCCGTGGCGCAGCATCGCCTCGGCCATCTCCAGGCCGATGTACCCGCCGCCGACGACGACCGCGCGGCGCGGGCCGTGCCGGTCGAGGTACCCCAGCAGCCGGATGCCGTCCTCGAGCGTCTGCACGCCGTGGATGCCCAGCGAGACGGCGCCGGGCACCTCGGGCCGCCGCGGCGCCCCGCCGGTGGCGATGACGAGCTGGTCGAACGGCTCGCGGTACTCGCGGCCGCCGGCGCGGACGAGCACCTCGCGCCGGTCGGTGTCGATCGCCGTGACCTCGCTGCCCAGCCGCAGGTCGATCCGCTGGCGCTCGCGGAACTCGGCGGGGTGCCGGGCGACGAGGTCGTCGGGGTCGGTGACGTCGCCGGCGACGAGGTACGGGATGCCGCACGCCGAGTAGGAGACGTGCTGCCCCCGCTCAAAGGCGACGATGCCCAGGTCGTCGGCGCCGCGCCGGCGCCGCGCCTGGGACGCCGCGCTCATTCCCGCGGCGTCGCCGCCGATCACCACCAGCCGCTCGGTCACTCATCCATTGTGGTCAGTCGTGCCGGTTCGGGGCGGGGATCGGCGCGCCGGTGTCGTCCCAGACGTTGCCGGTGTTCTGCGTCAGCGTGGTGCGGGTGCTGACCAGGATCGGGCAGACGTACACGGTGGCCCGGCCGAAGCGGTTGCCCAGCACCGCGATGCCGGTCATCGGCGGGCCGCCCTGGTGCGAGAAGTTCAGCGTGCACGCCCCGCCGTCCAGCCAGTTGCCCTCGACGCGCAGGTCGGCGCTGGTGCCGCCGCCGGTCTGGCGCACCTGGTAGGCGGCGTTGCCGTGGGCGCCGACGACGAGCACGTTGTGCCGCAGCGTGATCCGCCGCTGCCCGACGCTCTCCACGGCGTCGGTCTCGGTCTCGCCGCCGCCGGGCACGCCGGTGACGAAGTACGCGAGGTCGTGCACCCACGAGTCCTGCAGCAGCACGTCGGGCCCGGTGGCCTTGACGCCGTTGACGCCGCCGTGGACGTTGACCCGCGTCAGCGACGCCGCGGTCGCCCAGATCCCGTCGAGGCACGGCCCGCCGGCGGTCGGGGCGATCTCCACGTCCTCGAGGACCGCGCTGGCGCCCGCCTCGATCTGCACGACGGCGCCGCACCGGGGCGCCCCGCCGCGCACGACGGCGTTGCGGAGGGTCACCCGCCGGCCGGTGATCCGGACATAGCCGTGGATGTCGACGTTTTCAATGACTTTCCCATCGGTACCGTAGGTCTGGTCGCCACGGACGACGGTGAGCCCGATCCCGGGGATGGCGCCGGTGTTCGCCGCGGACGGCCGTCCCCCGGGCCGGGCCGGCCGCGACGCGGGCGCCGAGCGCAGCGCGGACGCGGCGCTCTCCGAGGCCGGCACCGAGGCCGGCGCGGAGACGGACGGCGAATCAGACGTTTCCGAAATATCCGAAATGTCGCCGACCGCCGCGGCTGAGGCGGCCCCGGCGCCGGGCGCCTTCCGTGGCGCGGGCTGCGTCAGGGGGTACACCAGAATCGCCGCCACGGTGATGAGCGCGACCCCGCCGGCGGCGACGGCGATCGGCCCCCACCGTGTCGTCACAAAATGTTTCTAGTGTGGCTGGAGTGACAGCGCCATGCCCGCGGGCGGTGTGGGGTCCTATGCCAGTTCTTTCGACATCTGCAAAGCGGTGGGCTCGTAGCCCAGGCTCTCGTAGAGCCTGCGGGCGACCGTGTTCGGGCCGAAGACGTTGAGCCCGAGCCGCGTCACCCCGCGGGCCTTGAGCTCCTCCTCGGCGGCGAGCATGAGCGCCCGGCCGTAGCCCTCCCCACGGTGGGCGGCGTCGACATGTATGTCGTACACCCACGCCTGTGGCCGCTTCCCGTCCGGCAACGCGAGCCAGATGTGCCCGACCACCACGCCGTCGGCCTCGCCGGCGAACATCAGGTGCCCGGCGGTGCCGACGCCGTCGGGCAGCAGCCGGGCCATCATCGCCTCGACGTTGGCGTGCACCGTGTCCGGGTGGTCGCGGCCGGCGCGGACCTCCTCCTCGGCGTACTCCCGGTTGCGGACGGGCAGCAGGGCGTCGAGTTCGGCCTGGGTCATCGGGCGGAGTGTCAGCATGCCGCCCACAATACGAAGGGCCTCACAGTACGAAGGCGTCCGTCCACAGCTGGCGGGAGCGGCCGGACAGCGCCTCCAGCAGCCCGACCGCCTGCCCGTCGGTGAGCGCGGCGACGAAGTCGACGATCGCCCGGCCGCGGGCCATCGCCACCACGTCGAGGGTCTCGAGGCCGTAGTCGGCGGGGGTGAGGGTCTCGGTCTCCGCCTCGGCGAGCTCGACCAGGTCGTGCAGCCGGCGGGGCAACCGCGCCTCCTCCTCGGGGTCGGCGAGCCAGGCGTGCAGCGCCTCGACGAGCGCGGCGAGCAGCCGCGCCTGGCCGCGCTGGTGCAGGGCCAGGTCGGGGCGCTCGAGCACGAACCGGTGGTGGATCAGCTTGAGCACCTGCACCTCGTGCCACTGCGCCTGGGCCAGCAGCACGTGGCCGGAGCGCACCGGCGGGTCGGAGCGCACCTGCACGGCGTCGATGAGGCGGCGGGTCCACCGGGCGGAGAAGTGCGCCACCGCCTGCTCGGCGTCGATGGAGCCGTCGAACGGCGCGGCGAGCAGCCCGTCGGCGAGCTCGGCCCGCACGTGCTCGACGGCGGCGGAGAACGCGTCGTCGTCGCAGATCCAGCCGTCCTTGCGCCGAAGCTCGCGGAGCAGCTGCTCCACCGAGCGGCCGGGGCGCCGGACGCTCGCGCGCAGCTGGACGTCGCCGAGGGCGCGCAGGGCGGCCGCGTCGCGCTGCCAGGCGACCAGTTCGGCGGCGACGGAGCCCTGCTGCAGCACCCCGACGCGGTGGAAGTCCTCGAGGTCGTGGATGGCGTAGGCGATGTCGTCGGCGGTGTCCATCACCGACGCCTCGACGGTCTGCTGCCAGTCGGCGAGCCGGCCGGCGAACGGGGCGCGGGCCTGGCGCAGGTCGGCGACCTCGGTGACGTACGCGCCGAACTTCAGCGAGCCGACCTCGGGGTCTCCCCCGGCGCCGCGCGGCGTCGGGTGCAGGTGCATCGGGTGCGGGTCGGGGTGGGTGCGGCGGGTCCACGGGTATTTCAGCAGCGCCGCCCGCACCGCCGCGGTCAGGTCGAGCCCGATGGCGGCGCCGCGCACCTGGGTGCTGGTGACGATGCGGTACGACTGGGCGTTGCCCTCGAAGCCGTCGGGCAGCCCGAGCCGCTCGCGGGCCAGCCGGTCCAGGACCCGCTCGCCGAGGTGGCCGAACGGCGGGTGGCCGAGGTCGTGGGCGAGCGCGGCGGCCTCGACCACGTCGGCGTCGCAGCCGCCGAGCTTGTCCAGCAGGGCCCGCTGCTCGGCATCGGCGCACAGCCGCTCGACGATGCCGCGGGCGACGCTGGCGACCTTGAGGCTGTGGGTGAGCCGGTTGTGCACCAGCAGCCCGGAGCCGCCGGGGCTGATCACCTGCGTGACGCCGGCGAGGCGGGCGAAGAACGGCGAGGCGACGATGCGGTCCCGATCGACGCGGTAGGGGCTGCCGGCCAGGTCGCCGGGGGCGACCACGGCCCCGCCGAAGAGCCGCTGCGCGCGCTGGTCTTCCATCCCCAAGTTCTATCAGGGCCTTTTCATCCGGGCCTTCGGACCTCGATCACAAACCCGCTGGCCGCCTGCGCCGCCATCGGATGGTGTTCGAGCAGCTTCAGCGGGGACAGCACCCAGGTCAGCGGCAGGATCGCCCGGTAGAGCCGGCGGCTGCCGAACGACAGCACCATCGCCAGCCACTCCTGCAGCACCCACAGCAGGCCGGAGGTGGGGCCGGCGCCGACCCGCACGGAGAGCACCTCGAACGCGCCGAACTGCTCGCGCAGGCCCACCTCGGTGTATCGCTGGAAGTCGTACGGCGAGGCGTGGAACGGCTGCAGGAACGGCACGAAGACAGACGGCGGCGGGCCAGGCGAGCACGAGCAGCGGCGCGCCGATCGCGCGGGCCGGGACGTAGGCGAGGACCTCGCCGGCGTAGCCGATGGCGAGGCCGGCGGCGAGGTCCTCGACGAGCCAGCCGGAGCGGCCGCGGGTCGCCCGCCAGATCAGGGTGCCGGGGTGCGACGATGCCCAGCAGCACGTACAGCGCGAAGACGGCGGTGGCCGGGTACGGGACGCCGTAGTACTTCAGGCCCGCGGCGACAGGCGCCGGCGAGGACCGCCGGCGGCGCCCAGGCGGCCGCGGCCCGCCGGGGCGGGGTCGCGGCGACGGCCACCGGCGTCCGCCTCTCGACCGTTGCTGTCACACGCTCCGCCGTTCCTCGAGATTTGTGACGCAACGTATGCAACGCGTGACATCCGGGTGAGGCAGCGGGGGAGTTTCACTCGATCAGGCGGTCTTGCGGCTCCCGATGAGGGCCTCCAGGCCGTCGAGGAAGCGCGCCAGGCCGAACTCGAAGTCGTCGTCGGGTCCTGCCTCCGGCGTCTCCAGCACGCCGGAGGCGATGAGCTCGCCGACGGCCGGGAACCGGGCCGGGTCGGCGAGGCGCTTGAGCAGCCGGCCGTAGCCGAACATCGCCTGTTCGGCGGTGACCCCGCCGGCCTGCGCGGCGGCGCTGATGTCGGCGGCGATGAGCGCCCAGTTCCGCACGATCCCGCTGACGATCATGATCGTGTACAGCCGTTCGTCCTGGCGCAGCGCGGTGCCGGCCATCGTCGCCAGGCCGTAGTTCATCCAGGCGATCTGGTTGGGCGTGATCGGCGGGGAGTTGATCGGCACCCGGATCACCCACGGCTGGCGGCGCAGCAGGTCGAGGTAGGTGTGCGCGAAGCGGGTCAGGCCGGCCCGCCAGCCCTCGCCGGGCGGCAGTGCGGGCGGCTGGCCGATCGCCGCGTCCACCATGAGGTCGAGCAGCTCGTCCTTGGCCGTCACGTAGCGGTACAGCGACATCGTCGACGCGCCGAGCTCGCTCGCGACGCGGCCCATGGAGACGGCGCCGAGCCCCTCGGCAGCGGCCACCCTCACCCCGGCGGCGACGATGCGCTCGAGCGTCAGCCCGGGCCGCGGCCCCTTGCCCGGCCGCTCGCGCAGCCCCCAGGCCGCGGCGAGGACCGGGGGAATGTCGTCTTCGTGCGCGCTCATGCCGTCACCTCCGCTCCGCTCCGGCCGCGGCATGAGCTAAACCTGCGTTCCCGATGAGCGGCCTCTTCGCTTCGCTCCGTACCGCCCATTGACTGCCGATTCTACTTCTGCGTATAACATACGCATCAGCGTATGACATACGCAGAAGGGGGAGGGCGTATGGACGCCGCCATCGAGGCAACCGGCCTCACGAAGTCCTACGGCAGTCTCGCGGTGCTCACCGGGGTGGACCTGCGGGTGCCCGCTGGCACGGTGTTCTGCCTGCTCGGGCCGAACGGCGCCGGCAAGACCACCACCGTGCGCATCCTGGCCACGCTCGCCCGCCCCGACGCGGGCACCGCCCGGGTCGCGGGCCACGACGTGGTCCGCGAGCGGCACCTGGTGCGCCGCGCGATCAGCCTCACCGGGCAGTACGCGGCCGTCGACGAGCTGCAGACCGGCGCCGAGAACCTGCGGATGACGGCCCGGCTGTCCGGGCTGTCCCGGCGCGACGCCCGCCGGCGCGCCGCCGAACTGCTGGAGCGCTTCGGGCTGACCGAGGCCGCTCACCGGCGCGTGGGGCAGTACTCCGGCGGCATGCGCCGCCGGCTCGACCTCGCCGCCGGGCTGACCGGGCGACCCTCGGTGATCTTCCTGGACGAGCCGACCACCGGCCTGGACCTGACCAGCCGGCAGGCGATGTGGGACGTCGTCGACGGGCTCGTCGGCTCCGGCGCCACCGTCTTCCTCACCACGCAGTACCTGGAGGAGGCCGACCGCCTCGCCGCCCGCATCGCCGTCGTCGACCACGGCCGGGTGGTCGCCGAGGGCAGCCCGGCCGAGCTCAAGCGCCGCTTCGGCGACCAGCGCCTCGACCTGGACCTGGCCGACCGGGCCGCGTTCGACGCGATCGCCGCGCGCCTCGGCGCCCGGGTCGTGCAGCGCGACGACGCCCGGCTCACCCTCGGCGTGACCACCGACGGCAGCGCCGCGCACGTGCGCTCCGTGCTCGACGAGATCGACCCCGAGGGCTCGGCGGTGCGCCGCTTCTCCCTGCACAGCGCCACGCTCGACGACGTCTTCCTGTCCCTGACCTCCCGGAAGGAGCTCGCCGGTGTCTAGCACCGCGCTCACGCACTGGACCGTGCTCGGCGGCCGCTCGCTGCGCCTGGGCCGGCGCAACGTCGAGGCGCTCATCATGTCGGTGGCGCTGCCGGTCATGCTCATGATCGTCTTCGTGTACCTGTTCGGCGGCGCCCTGCGCGTCGGGACCGACTACGTGACGTACGTGGTGCCCGGCGTCATGCTGCTGTGCGTCTCGTTCGGCTCGGCGATGACCGCGGTCTCCGTCGCCAACGACCTCACCGGCGGCATCGTCGACCGACTCCGCTCCCTCGACGTCGGCGGCGCGGCGCTGCTGTCCGGCCACGTCGTCGCGAGCCTGGCCCGCAACATGCTGTCCAGCGTGCTGGTCCTCGGCGTCGCGCTCGCCATCGGCTTCCGCCCGCGCGCCGACGCCGGCCAGTGGCTCGCCGCCGCCGGCATCCTGGTCCTGGTCATCGCCGCGGTGTCGTGGCTGTCCGCGGCGCTGGGGCTGCTGGCCGGCTCGGCCGAGGCGGCGAGCGGCTACACGTTCGTGATCACCTTTCTGCCATACGCCAGCAGCGCCTTCGTCCCGATCGACACCATGCCGTCGTGGCTGCGCGGCTTCGCCGGCAACCAGCCGGTCACGCCGATCACGGAGAGCCTGCGCGGACTGCTGCTCGACCAGCCGGTCGGATCGGCCCCGTGGCGCGCGGCGGCGTGGTGCGCCGGGATCGTGCTCGTCTCGGTGGTCGCCGCAGGGGTGCTGTTCCGCGCCAAGACCCGCGGATGAACGGCCGTTTTGTCATAGTCTGACCCAATCCGCCCCCTGCTGGCCGCCGCCCTGCTCACTTGCCTGTTTCTCGGCCTGTCCGGGGTAGCGGCCCCGGCCCGCGCGTGGGACCCGCCCTCCGGCGGGGGGCCACGCGCAGGCCGGGGCGCATCGGGCCGAGGCCGGCGCGGCACCGGGCCCGCAGTACACCGTCCGGGGC
Source organism: Dactylosporangium sp. NPDC048998 (assembly GCF_043197855.1). NCBI lineage: Bacteria > Bacillati > Actinomycetota > Actinomycetes > Micromonosporales > Micromonosporaceae > Dactylosporangium > Dactylosporangium sp. NPDC048998. The sequence continues at coordinate 606,906 of NZ_JBICTV010000001.1, read as the reverse complement.
ATCGACGTGTCCAGCCACGACCACAGCACCTTCAGGACCATCGACTGGGCGGCGCAGGCCGCCCAGGGCGTCGCCTTCGCCTACGTCAAGGCGACCGAGGCGAACAACTACGTCAACCCGTACTTCGCCCGGGACATCGCCGACGCCAAGCGGGCCGGGCTGCTCGCCGGGGCGTACACCTTCGCCCGGCCCGACCACCGCGACCCGGTCGGCGACGCGAACATCTTCATCGACAACGCCGCCTGGGTGAACGACTCACGGACGCTGGTGCCGTTCGTCGACCTCGAGGCCGTACTTCAACACCGTCGGCCCCTGCTACGACCTCGACCAGGCCGCCATGCGCGCCTGGATCCAGACGTTCCTGGACCAGGTGCAGGTGCACATCGGGCGCAAGGCGATGATCTACACGGCGGCGAGTTGGTGGAACCAGTGCGTCGGTTCCACCACCCAGTTCGCGTCGTACCCGCTGGACGTGGCGAGCTGGAGCGGCACCGCGCCGAGGCTGCCCAACGGCTGGTCGCGGTGGACACTGTGGCAGTACGCCGCCGGCGACAACCGGCAGTACGGCATCTACGACAGGAACGTGTTCAACGGCGACCTCGACCAGTTGCAGCGGCTGGCCGGGATCGACCCGCCGGAGCCGCTGATCGCGCGGCCGGGGCGTCGTCGCGCACGCCGCGACCGCGCAGGTGCAGGTGTACGCCGACGCGGGCCACGGGCGGTACTGGAGCCCCGGCTACGGCTGGTCGAGCTGGAGCAACTTCGGCGGCGGGATCGCCGGCACCCCGCACGTCCTGCAGAACCCGGCGGCCGGCACCGTCGAGGTCTACGCCCGCACCCGGGACGGCCGGCTGGCGCAGAAGTACTGGAAGGGCGGACGCTGGTCGGGCTGGACCGACCTCGGCGGCACCCTGGCCGGCGACCCGGTCGTGTTCTACAGCCCGCGGTACGGCTCGACGGAGATCTACGCCCGCGGCACCGACGGGCACCTGTGGCAGCGCTTCTACGCCGGCGGCTGGTCCGGCTGGAACGACCTGGGCGGCGACCTCGCCGGCGACCCGTCCGAGGTGCTCTACAACCCGACGTACCGCACCACGGAGATCTACGCCTGCGGCGCGAACGGCCACCTCATCCAGAAGTACTATGGCGCCGCTTGGTCGCCCTGGAACGACCTCGGCGGCCGCCTCGCCGGCGACCCGGCCGTCTTCCGCAGCCCGGTGTGGGGCTCGACCGAGATCTACGCCCGCGGGCCTGGCGGACGGCTCGTGCAGCGCTACTACGCGGGCACGCAGTGGTCGGCGTGGAACGACCTCGGCGGCTCGATCAGCGGCGATCCGGCGGTGTTCTACAACCCGCGGTACCGCTCGACCGAGATCTACGCGGTGTCCGGCGGCAACCTGGTGACCCAACTGTGGCTGCCGGCCCCGGCGGTGTGGACGGGCTGGTCGACGATCATGACCAACCCGTCCTGACCGCTGCGCAGATCGGGCCAACAGCCGCCACTGGACGGGGGCACCACCGGACGTTTCGCATCCGGGCGGGGCGAATGCATCCAGACGCTCGGCGTCCGGATTTATACCGTTCCAGGCGAAAAATCCGTTAAGTCATGATGCCGTCAGCCATCGCGACCAGACGACTCCATCGATGAGCCAGCGGCGATCTGCACGCGAGCGCCGCGGCAACTCAGGTCTCCACGAACCGCGCACGCAGCGCTCGCGACGGGCCGGATTTCCATGATCACGGCGAGAAAGTGCTGCTCAGGGTACATGCTCACTCCGTGATCATGAAAAACGCCGCATCCACCGACAGCCCCGGCGCCATCAACACTCAGCAATCGCCTACCAAGCGAAAAATGATAGATATGCCGGATGAGTCAGGCCACGGAGTGGCCGGGCTTATCCGGCGCTGCCGGCGGCGGCACCACCGAGAACAGCCGCCACTCCCCGCGGAGCACTGCGTCCATCTCCACCGCACGACACTGTCAACGCCGTCCATGCGGCACTACCAACACCTCGCCCCACGCAGCACTGCCAACACCTCACCGCGCGACATCGCCAACGCCGGCCCGCACGGCGGCACTGTCGACACCTCACCCCCCGCCACCGCCGACGTCGGCCTCTGAGGCACTGCCAACACCTCGCCTCGCCCTGCGCGGCGCTGCAAACGCCTCCGGCGCGACACTGTCGACACCTCGCCCTGCGCGGCACTGTCGACCTCGCCCCACGCGACACTGTCAGCGTCTTGCCGCGCGTGACACTGTCGGCGTTCGGGTGTCAGTAGGACGAGCGCCAGCGTGGCCAGCCGTGGTCGCCGGCCAGCTGGGACAGGCGCGAGCCGAGCATCAGCGTCGTCGCCGGCTCGAGGCCCAGCAGGCGGTAGTGGACCTGTTCAGCGATCTCCGGCGCACGGTACTCCGCATGCTCCAACAATTGCAGTGTCACCGACCACCAGTATCGATCATCATCGGTGGCGTGCGGCGCGCCCGCCCGAAACCAGTCGGCCAGGCCGTCCAGCAGATCGCCGCCGACACCGTCAGGGTCGGTCAGGCGCAACGCGGCGCACACCCGTGCCACCACGTCATCATCCCAGCCCGAAAGGTGGCCGCGCACGAGCGTGTGCAGTGAGGCATGTCCCAGGGCGCCGGCGGCGTCGATCTCCAGGGAGTACACGTTGTCCCGCGACAAGCGCTCGTGCAGCACCGGCAGTGCGCGGTCGTCGCGGCGGCGGGCCAGGCCCAGCAGCGCCTCGCAGCGCGTGTCGTCGTGCGGGTCCTCCAGGCGTGCCGCGAGGGCGTCGCGAACCACCGGGTCGTCGAACTCCGACAGCTGGGTACCGAGCGCGAAGCACGCCCAGTCACGCACGTCGTCGTCGGCGTCGGCGCTGAGCACGACCAGCGCGCGAACAGTGTCGCCGGGCTCGGCGTCGCCCAGGACGCTCGGCAGCGCCTGGGCCACGGCCCGCCGCACGCCGGCGTCGGGGTGGCGGGCCAGCGGCAGCAGCAGCGGCAGCGCGGCGTCGTCGTAGCACCATGCCACCGCGTCGGCGAGCTCGGCCGCCGGCGTCATCGGGGCCTCCAGCAGCGCGGCGATGGTGCGTGCCGTCGGTTCGGTGTCGTCAACGGCATCCCCGAACGGCGCACTGTCACCGAACGAGGCGCCGCCGCCCAAAGAGACACTGTCACCAAACGAGGCACCGCCGCCCGGCGAGACACTGTCACCCAACGAGGCCCTGTCGCCGAACGTGACACTGTCGCCGAACGAGATGACATCTCCGCACGGGGCACTGTCACCGAACGGGGCACTGTCACCGAATGCGACGACATGTCCGAACGAGGCAGTGTCACCGAACGAGGCGGCGTCGGCGAACTCGCCGAAGGAGCCGCCATCCCCGAAATCGGGCGACGCCGATGACGCGGCCGAAGACGAAGACGGGGACGAGGAAGGGGACGGCGACGGGGACGAGCCCGAGGCCGGATCGGGGGACGAGGCGGACCGCCCCGCCAGATCGACCAGATCGGCGATCACCTCGGCCAGCGAGTTCAGGGCGAACCCGTCCAGGTCGTCCGGCAGCGCGTCGGCCGGGTCCCGCGCCGCCGGTACGAACAGCTCCGACGCCCGTGGGAACAGCCCGGACACGTCGGCGGGGCCACCGGGGCGCGGGTCCGGCGGCTCGTCGGGCGCGGGTCGGGAGGACGCGAGGTCGCTCATCCCCGAGAGTGTGCGCGCCTTCGCGGAGATCTTCCAGGGGGGTTCGCCCCTCAGATGGACATCGCGAGGCGGACGATCACCCTACTCGACGACATATCGACGCACATCGGGAACCGACAGTGCCACACCATTGACGAAGCCGCTGCGCGCCGGGTCAGCCCGAAACGGCGCACTGACAGCATGCCTCAACGCGCCCGGCTGGACAGGCGCAGCGACTGCCACGAACCGTCCACCGCCCAACCGCCGTCGACCGACAGCGCCGCGCCATTGACGAAGCCACTGCGCGCCGGGTCGGCCAGAAACGCCACCGCGCGGGCGATGTCGTCGGGCTGGGCGAAGCGCGCCATCGGCACGTGCTCGATGATGTCCCGGTCACCGTACGCCCCGGAAGCCTGCGACTCGTCGTCCATCTCGGTCTTCACCCAGCCGGGGCACACGGCGTTGACCCGCACGCCGCGCCCGCCCCACTCCACGGCGAGGGTGCGGGTGAGCCCGATCAGCCCGTGCTTGCTGGCGTTGTACGCGACCCGGTCGGCGACGCCCATGAGCCCGGCGACCGAGGCGATGTTGACGATCGAACCGCTGCCACGCACGAGCATCGCGCGGCCGAACGCCTGGCACAGCAGGAACGGGCCGGTCAGGTTGACCTCGAGCACGCGCCGCCACTGCGCCGCGGTGGTCTCCTCGGCCGGCGCGATCGAGGCGATGCCGGCGTTGTTGACGAGCACGTCCGCCCGGCCGTACCGCGACTCGACCTCGGCCGCGAACCGCAGTACGTCGCCCTCGTCCGAGACGTCGCCGACGAACGACAGCCCGTCGAACGCCGGCAGCGGCTCCCGGTCGATGACCGCGAGGAGGTACCCCTCCTCGGCCAGCACCTCGGCAGTGCGCCGCCCGATGCCGTGAGCCGCCCCCGTGATCACTGCCACTCGCTCGTCACCCATGTCGCGACAATAGACTTGCGGACATGACACTGCGCGTCGTGGTCGTCGGTGGGGGCATCGCCGGGCTGGCCGCGGCGCACCGGTTGCGCACACTGCGCCCGACGCTCGATGTGATCGTGCTCGACCAGCGGGACCGCCCCGGCGGCAAGCTGTCCACCGGCACCCTGGCCGGCGGCCCGGTGGAGCGCGGCGCGGAGTCGTTCCTGGTCGGCGACCCGGCCGGCGGACCGAGCGCGGCGCTACGGCTGGCCGAGGAGGTCGGCCTGGCCTCCGCGGTGGTCCACCCGACACCGGCGCGCGCGGCCGTCGCCCTGGACGGCGGCCTGCGCGACCTCCCGTCGGGCACCCTGATGGGCATTCCTTTCAAAGCCCCGGATTCGGTACCCGATGTGCCGTCCGACGCCCCCCTGCTGCCCCCAGGCGGCGACGTCACGGTCGGCGCGCTGGTCCGCCCGCGCCGCGGCGACGCCGTCGTCGACCATTACGTCGAGCCCCTGCTGGGCGGGGTCTACGCCGGCCGCGCGGATCGCCTGTCGCTGCGGATGGCACTGCCCGCCCTCGCCGCCGCGGCTGAGCGCGCACACACGCTGACCGGCGCGCTCGCGGAGGCGGTCGCGGCGAGCCGCCGCGCCCCGGGCGCCCCCGTGTTCGGCACGATCGAGGGCGGCATGAGCCGGCTCGTCGGCGCGGTCGCCGCGACGCTGCCAGACGTGCGCAGTGGCGTCACCGTGCGCGCCGTGCACCGCCACGGCGGCGGCTGGCGGCTCACGCTCGGCTCGACCCGCGACGCGGAGACCCTCGACGCCGACGGCCTGGTCCTCGCCGTGCCGGCCGCGCCCGCCGCGCGGCTGCTGGCCGGCGTCGAGGGCGTCGAGCCGGTACACCTGGAATATGCCAGTGTCGGCCTCGTCGCCCTGGCACTGCCGGCCACGAAGCTGCCCGACCTTTCCGGGTTTCTGGTGCCGGCGACGGAGGGCTTGGCGGTCAAGGCCGTTACGTTCTTCGACCGCAAGTGGGCGCACCTGCAACGCCCCGGCGTGACCGTGCTGCGCGCCTCCGTGGGCCGCTTCGGCGACGAGGAGCAGTTGCAGCGCACCGACGCCGCCCTGGTCGAGGTCGTGCGCCGCGAGGTCGCGCGGCTCATCGGCGTGGACGCGCTGCCGGACGAGCTCGACCGGGGCGTCTTCCGCTGGGGCGGGGCGCTCCCGCAGTACCAACCGCATCATCGAGACCGGGTGGGCGCGCTGCGCGAAGGCCTCGACGCGCACCCGGCGATCGCCGTGGCCGGCGCGGCCTACGACGGTGTCGGCATTCCGGCGTGCGTCACGTCCGGCCGTACCGCCGCCGAGGCGGTGCTCGCGAAGCTGGAAGGATAGGCACATGACGACCACGAACGCCGCGCGCATCCGCGAGCTCAACGACACCATCCGGTACACCATGTGGTCGGTCTTCCGGCTCGCCACCCCGTACGGCCCGGACCACCGCGACGCGACCCAGGTGGCCGCGTTCTTCGCCGACCTGCCCGCCAAGGACGTCGTGGTGCGCGGCACGTACGACGTGGCTGGCCTGCGCGCCGACGCCGACCTGATGATCTGGTGGCACGCGCCGAGCGCCGAGGCTCTCCAGGAGGCGTACGCCGGGTTCCGCCGCACCGACGTCGGCCGGCGCATGGAACCCGTATGGTCGCAGATGGCGCTGCACCGCCCGGCGGAGTTCAACAAGAGCCACATCCCCGCGTTCCTGGCCGACGAGCACGCCCGCGAGTGGGTGTGCGTCTACCCGTTCGTGCGCTCGTACGAGTGGTATCTGCTGCCGGACGAGGAGCGCCGCACGATGCTCGCCGAGCACGGTCAGCTGGCTCGGGGCTTCCCGGACGTGCGCGCCAACACCGTGGCAAGCTTCGCCCTGGGCGACTACGAGTGGATGCTGGCCTTCGAGGCCGACGAGCTGCACCGCATCGTCGACCTGATGCGCGAACTGCGCGCCTCCCGGGCTCGCCGCCACGTACGCGAGGAGATCCCCTTCTACACCGGCCGCCGCCGCGACATCGCCGACCTGGTGGCGAACCTCCCGTAGCCGCCGCCAGGCCCCCGCTGTCCGGTCACCACCGCTCTCACCGAGGGCCGTCCGGCGACCAACGCTGACACTGTCACAAGCACCGCAACACCGTTCCGACCGCCGCCAGCCCCACCAGGCCGGGCCGTCCGGCGACCAACGCTGACACTGTCACCGGCACCGGCACCGGCACCGGCACCGGCAACACCGTTCCGACCGCCGCTGGCCCCACAAAAGCCGTCCGGCGGCGAACCCCGACGCTGTCACAAGCCTGCAACCCTGACAGTGTCGCGCGGCCCCGACGCCGGCATTGCGCTGCACGGGGAGAACCGTGGTGGCGACGCGGCCGACCAGCCCTGACCCGACGGGCCGGCCGCGCCGCGGCTGAAGGGACCGGCGATCAGGAGTGCAGGGCCGTCACGCCCGGCGGCGGGAGGCCGGCGGTCGACGCGAGCAGGGCGCACCAAGCGTGCACGTGGGCCTGCATGTCGTCGTCGGTCGGGGTCCACGAGGCGCGGATCTCGATGTCCGCGGCGGCCGGGGGGCCGGCCAGGTCGCCGAAGCGGGTGGACATGGTCTGTGTGACAGTGCCGCCGATCGCCGTGTACGCCGCGCTGTGGCCGTCCAGCGCGTCCACCAGCCAGCTCCAGCCCACGCCCGGCAGGAGCGGGTCGGTGGCCAGCTCCGCCTCGAGCTCGGCTGTCACGTACGTCACGAGTCGCATCGTGCCGTCCCACGCTTCGTGGCCGGCGGGGTCGTGCAGCAGGATCAGCCGGCCGGTGGCCACCTCGTCGCCGTGGCGCAGGACCGTGCCGCTGATCGCGTAGGCGTACGGTGCCAGCCGCTGCGGGGCCGGGACCTCCTCGATCGTGATCTCCGGCCGGGTGGTCACGGCGCGCAGCTCCTCCACCGCCCGGGTGAATGTGGGCGGAGTCGCGGTAGATGGCGCCATAACGGAAGACTAAGACCGAAACGAGCGCAGGGGGTGCCGCCGCGCCGCCGGTGCACACTGAGTGAAACGATGGGCTCGCTATGGACGACACGACGAAGCTCTTGCTGCGCGCCGCGCGCGGCGAGGCCCTGCCGCACGCGCCGGTCTGGTTCATGCGCCAGGCGGGCCGATCCCTGCCCGAATACCGCGAGCTACGCGCCGATATCGGCATGCTGGAGTCCTGCCGCCGGCCCGACCTCGTCTGCGAGATCACCCTCCAGCCGGTACGCCGGCACGGGGTGGACGCCGCGATCCTGTTCAGCGACATCGTGGTACCGCTGCAGGCCGCCGGCATCGACCTGGACATCGTCGCCGGCACGGGCCCCGTGGTGGCGACCCCGGTACGCACGATGGCCGACGTCGAGGAGATCCGCGAGCTGGACCCGGCCGCCGTGGGCTTCGTCGCCGAGGCGATCCGCCTGCTGCTGGCCGAGCTGGACCGCACGGCCCTGATCGGCTTCGCCGGCGCGCCGTTCACGCTGGCCAGCTACCTCGTGGAAGGCGGGCCGTCCCGCCACCACGCCAAGACCAAGGCCCTGATGTACGGCGCCCCCGACGTCTGGCACACCCTGTGCGCCGCGCTGGCGGACATCACCCGCACGTTCCTGCAGGTCCAGGTCGACGCGGGCGTCGATGCGATCCAGCTGTTCGACTCCTGGGCCGGCGCCCTGTCGGAGGCCGACTACCGCCGCTACGTCCTCCCCCACTCCCGAGCGGTCCTCGGCGGCATCGTCGGAAAAATCCCAAAAATCCATTTCGGCGTCGGTACCGCGGAGCTGCTGCCCGCCATGTCCGAGGCCGGCGCCGACGTGGTAGGCGTGGACTGGCGCACTCCCCTGGACGTGGCCGCCGGCCGTGTCCCCGGCAAGGCCCTGCAGGGCAACCTGGACCCGTGCGTCCTGCTGGCCCCGTGGGAGGTCGTCGAGCAGGAGGCCCGCCGCGTGCTGGCTGAAGGCACGAAGGCCCCGGGCCACATCTTCAACCTGGGCCACGGCGTGCTCCCGGAAACCGACCCGGACATCCTCACGCGCCTGGTCGACTTGATCCACTCAACCTGACCGCCACCCGACACTGTCACGTCCCGTCGCGCAACAGCGTCACCACCCACCACCGCAACACTGTCACGATCAGCGCGGCGTGACAGTGTCACACCGTCGGCAACCGCACCACTGCCACGGTCAGCGTGTGTGACCGTGTCGCCGTCGGCGGGCCGGACGGGCGTCAGCGTCAGCGTCAGCGATCGCGATGGACAGCGTCACCGCCTTTCGCCGCCGACCAACCGGTGGCAAGAGCAGGGGCGGTGACGCGGGTCCGGACATGGATCAGGGCCGACACCCGTTCGGGGGCCGGCCCTGATCCATCGGAACTCTGAGCGCTGTCGGCAAATCATCTAAAGAGCGACCGTCACGGTCTTCGGCGTCGGCGGCACCCGCCTGGACCTGGACCCGGACGCCGAGCCGTCAATCGGGCCGTTGGCATCCCGAGAAGCCAAGTCCGGGCGGCGCTGGCCGCGCCTGCGATCTGCGCCGGTCGGCCGGCGCGTTCGCCGTGATCACGGAGTGGAACTGTACAAGGAGCAGCACGTTCACTCCGTGATCATGGAGACCCCGCGCACCGCGGCCGCCGGCGGGCGCTCTCGCGGCGCTGGCTGCGTCAGATGCCGAGGATTCCCTGGGCCTCGTTGCAGGGCTTGTCCATCTCTTTGATTTTGTTCTGGGTGGTGGTCTTGTCGCCCGAGGCGGAGGCGTCCAGCGCCTCGAGCAGCAGCTTCAGGCACGTGCCGATGACGTCGCGCTGGCGCTTGGCCTCCGTGCTGTCGGCCTGGGTGCCGCGCAGGTCCTGCTGGGCCTTCGTGAGCTCGTCGGCCTTGGCCTTCAGGTCGTTGCGGGTCTGATCGAGGTCCTTGTTGGACGCGTCCAAGGATGCCTGGCGCTGCGCCGACTGGGTCTCGGACTTGGTGAGCTTGCTCGACTTGTCGACGTACAGGCCGACGAAGACGCCCGCGGCGATGACCGCCAGCGCGAGCAGGCCGGCCAGCAGCGGGACCGCCACGCCGCGCTTCTTCGTTGGCCCGACCGGCGGGTAGGCCATCGGCTGGCCGGGGAAGCCGGTGGTCGGCGGGGCCGAGACCGGGCCGTACGCGGCCGGCGGGCCGGACATCGGCGGGCCCGACATGGGCGGCGCGGACATGGGGGGCGCGGACATCGGCGACGCCTGCTGCTGCATCGGGGCCGTCGGCGGCGCGGAGACCGACGGGTCGAGGCTGTAGGAGGCCTCGCCGTAGGTCGGCAACTGCATGGTGCCCTGGTCGTGCACCGGCTGGGGCTGCGGCGGCACGGGCTGGCCGTACTGCGGCGCCGGCTGCTCCCCGTAAGCCGGAGCGGGCTGGCCGTACTGCGGCGCGGGCTGCTCGCCGTAAGCCGGGGCCGGCTGGCCGTACTGCGGCGCGGGCTGCTCGCCGTAAGCCGGGGCCGGCTGGCCGTACTGCGGCGCGGGCTGCTCCCCGTAAGCCGGGGCCGGCTGGCCGTATTGCGGGGCCGGGGCCTGGGGCGGCGGGTACGCGCCGGCCGGGGCGTTGGGGTCGGGGTAGCCGTACCCCTCGTTCGGGCCCCCCTGGGGGCTGCCGGGATATGTCATGATCTCTTCCTCCTGATGGTCCCGGCCGGGCAGCGCCCCGGCGGGAGTGGTACGGCCGGCGCTCCGGGTTGCGCCGGCTGTGAAGCATCCCGACCGGGGCCGGGACGGACGGTCTTGGGCGGCGAGGGGATCAGCAGACGCTCGGGATGGTGTCGCACACCACCGAGATCGGGATGGCGAGGCCGATGCCCTCGGCCTGCTGGGCCTTGAGCGTGGCGACGCCCACCACCTCCTTCTTGGCGTTGAACACGGGGCCGCCGGAGTTGCCGGGGTTGATGGCCGCGTCGAACTGCATGAGGGACTCGCCGCTGAGGGTGCGGAAGGCGCTCACAACGCCGGTGGTGACGGTGTCCTCGAGGCCGAGCGGGGAGCCGATGACGAGCACCGGATCGCCGACCTTCGGCACGGCGGAGGCGGGCGCGAGGCGGGTGAACTCCTCGTCGGTGTGCAGCACGGCCAGGTCCTTGTCGGGGTGGACCTCGACGATCTTGCCGGGGAAGCGCTGGTCGGTGCGCTCCAGGCTGACGTCCTTCTCGCCCTTCTGGTAGGCGTCCGCGACAACGTGGTAGTTGGTGATCAGGTCGGTGCCGCCGCCGGCCGGGGCCTTGCCGAGGGCGAAGCCGGTGCCGGTGGCGTACTTGGTGGCGACCCGGAACACGCTGGGGCGCACGCTCGCGGCGACCTCGGCGGCGTCGAGACTGCCGCCGGTCTTCTGCTCGAGCTTGTCGGCGCGGTCCTCGAGGGCCTTGAGCCGGGAGGCGTCGCCGGCCTGCGCGGCCTTGGCTGCGGCGTCGGCCCGGTCGACCCGCTTCTCCAGGTCGACGATGAAGGCGGCCTGGACGCCCACGACGATCAGCAGCAGGATCGCGAGCACCATCGCTGTCGCGCCGAGCGGGCTGCGGCGGGTGGCGACCGGCGCGGGCGGCACGCTGTGCGGCGGCACGGGTGGCCCGGCCGGCCCCGACACGGGCCAGGAGCCGGTCGGCTGCGGGGGGATCGAGCCGGTCAGCACGGGACCGCTGGGGATGGCGGCCGTGGGGATGGCGGCCGTGGGGATGGTGCCGGTGACCGGCGCGAACGAGCCGGTCGAGGTCATCCTGGGGGGAAGTGGGCCGAGTCGTTCCGGGTCGTCGCCGATGCCGGCCGCGTAGCGCGGGCGGTCGGGGTCGTACGAATCAGAACTGCCGGAAGCCACCGGGTTGGAGGGGTCATACCCGGCCGTCATGCTTCTCGTTTCCTTCCTGTCACGGATCCACCCGTTTCGACGGACATGTTCACCTCAGCGGGGGGTCGTCCGGCGATACCGCGGTCGGCCCTCACCCTAGACGGCCTGCACAAGGCTCGCGACCTTCGAGGCAACCACTCGACACAACCGGTCGCCCGCGAACCGTACCGGCAACCATCCCCCTCTGTCCGTCCCGTGCGGCGGTCCGAACGCACCCCCGAAGATCCCAAGAACGCCGACGCGCCGGACCGGCTGCACCGGGGGACCTATGGCGCAACGTACGGTTGTCGCGTGACCGACGAACCCCCCATGCGGCGTCGGGACGAGGAGCCAGACAGTCCGGGCAATCCGGACACACAGACCGAGCCCGTCCTGCTGACCGCCCCCCGAGACGGGACCCCGGAGCCAATCGTGGACCGGGCCGAGCTGGCGCGCGCCGTCGAACGGTTCGCCCAGGGCACCGGCCCGGTGGCCGTGGACGCCGAGCGCGCCTCCGGCTATCGGTACACCCACCGGGCGTACCTGGTGCAACTGCGCCGCGCCGGCGCCGGGACGGTGCTGATCGACCCGTTGCCGTTCGGCCAGTTGCCGGAGCTCGACGAGGTGATCTCCCCCACCGAGTGGATCCTGCACGCCGCGAGCCAGGACCTGCCGTGCCTGACCGAGCTCGGGCTGCGCCCCACCCGGCTGTTCGACACCGAGCTCGCGGCCCGGCTGTGCGGGTTCGAGCGGGTCGGGCTGGCGGCGCTGACGGAGTCGCTGCTGGGGTACACCCTGGAGAAGCACCATTCCGCGGCCGACTGGTCGACGCGGCCGCTGCCGCCGGCGTGGCTGACCTACGCGGCCCTGGACGTCGAGCTGCTGCTGCAGCTGCGCGACACGCTCGCCGCGGAGCTGGCCCGGCAGGGCAAGACCGACTGGGCGGCGCAGGAGTTCGCCGCGCTGGTCGCCTCCGCCGGCGACCCGCCGCGGGTGCGCGCCGACCCGTGGCGGCGCACTTCCGGCATCCACCGGGTGCGCGGCGCTCGCGCCCTGTCCCGCGTGCGGGCACTGTGGACGGCCCGGGACGAGATCGCGCAGCGCCGCGACGCGAGCCCCGGCCGGGTCCTCGCGGACGCCGCGATCATCGCCGCCGCCGAGGCCGACCCGAAGGACGAGCGGTCGCTGCTGGCCCTGGCCGGGTTCGGTGGGCGTTCGGTGCGCCGGCTCGCCCCGACGTGGCTGGGCGCACTGTCCGACGCCCGCGCACTGCCGGACAAGGAGCTGCCCACGACCCCGCCGTCGGAGGGGCCGCCCCCGCCGCACCGGTGGGCGGAGCGCGACCCGGTCGCCGCGGGGCGTCTGGCCCGGTGCCGGGAGCTGGTGACCGCGCTGGCGTCCGCGCACCAGCTGCCCCCGGAGAACCTGATAACCCCGGATTCGGTACGCCGCCTGGCCTGGTCGCCGCCCGAGGAGCTCACGGAGGATGCCGTCGCGGCGGTGCTCTCCGGCTACGGGGCGCGGCCGTGGCAGGTGGCACTGGTGACCCCCGGACTGACGCACGCACTGAAACCAGCACCGTGACGGCCGCCGATAAACACCATGAAAAGGGTGAACGCACTGAAACCAACACCATGATGTCGTGAAAGGGTTCACAGCACCGGGCGACCTACTGGCGAGTAACATTGCCGGTAATTCGTTGCTAGGAGGACTCCCGTGCCCCGTGCTGTCCGCGACGTCGTCTTCGTCGACGGCGTGCGCACCCCGTTCGGCAAGGCCGGTGGGATGTATGCCAACACCCGCGCTGATGACCTCGTCATCCGCTGCATCCGCGAGCTGCTGCGCCGCAACCCGCAGCTGCCGCCGGAGCGCGTCGACGAGGTCGCCATCGCCGCCACCACGCAGACCGGCGACCAGGGCCTGACCATCGGGCGCACCGCCGCCCTGCTGGCCGGGCTGCCCAAGACCGTGCCCGGCTACGCGATCGACCGCATGTGCGCGGGCGCGCTGACGGCGGTCACCACCGTGGCCGGCGGCATCGCGTTCGGCGCCTACGACGTGGCCATCGCCGGCGGCGTCGAGCACATGGGCCGCCATCCGATGGGCGAGGGCGTCGACCCCAACCCGCGCATCCTCGCCGAGAAGCTCGTCGACCCGTCCGCGCTGGTCATGGGCTCCACCGCGGAGAACCTGCACGACCGGCTGCCCGGCATCACCAAGGATCGGGCCGACCGGTTCGGCTACGCCTCGCAGGTGAGGACCGCCGCCGCGTACGCCGCCGGCAAGCTGCAGCCGGACCTGGTCAGCGTGGCGACCCGCGACCCGGAGGCGGGCTGGGGCCTGGCCACCGTCGACGAGGCGCCCCGCGAGACCAGCATGGAGAAGCTCGCCACGCTCAAGACGCCGTTCCGCCCGCACGGCCGGGTCACCGCGGGCAACGCGGCCGGCCTCAACGACGGCGCCACCGCCTCGATCATCGCCGCCGAGGAGGTGGCCCGCGAGCTGGGCCTGCCGATCGGCATGCGGCTGGTGTCCTACGGCTTCGTCGGCGTCGAGCCCGAGGTCATGGGCTTCGGCCCGGTGCCCTCCACCGAGAAGGCGCTGCGCCTGGCCGGGCTCACCATCGACGACATCGGCCTGTTCGAGCTCAACGAGGCCTTCGCCGTGCAGGTGCTGGCGTTCCTCGACCACTTCGGCATCGCCGACGACGACCCGCGGGTCAATCAGTGGGGCGGCGCGATCGCCGTCGGCCACCCGCTCGCCTCCTCGGGCGTGCGGCTCATGACGCAGCTGTCGCGACAGTTCGCCGAGCGGCCCGACGTGCGCTACGGCCTCACCGCCATGTGCGTCGGCATCGGCATGGGCGCATCGGTGATCTGGGAGAACCCGAACTGGGAGGGCGGCAAGTGACCGCAACACTGACAAACCCGAACGAGGTCGTGACCAAGGCGCTGCTGCGCTTCGTCACCCTGCCCGGCCGCGAGCGGGCCGCGCTCATCACGCTCGACAACGGCTTCGACCACACCAAGCCCAACTCGTTCGGCCCGGCCGGCCTGGCCAGCCTGGAGGCCGCGATCGACGAGGCGGTCGCCGCGGCGCCGAAGTTCATCGCGCTGACCGGCAAGCCGTACATCTTCTGTGTCGGCGCCGACATCACCGGCATGCCGCTGCTGACCCGGCGCGAGCAGGCCGTTGAGCTGGGCCGGTACGGTCACCGCGTCTTCCGCAAGCTCCGCGACTCGGCCGTGCCGACGTTCGCGTTCATCAACGGCGCGGCGATGGGCGGCGGCCTGGAGGTGGCGCTGCACTGCCACTACCGGACCGTGTCCTCCGGCGCCGCGGCGCTGGCCCTGCCCGAGGTCGCGATCGGCCTGGTGCCCGGCTGGGGCGGCACGCAGTTGCTGCCCAACCTCATCGGCATCGCCCCGGCCGCGCAGGTCATCCTGCAGAACCCGCTCACCCAGAAGCAGCTCAAGCCGGCCCAGGCGCACGAGCTCGGCATCGCCGACGCGATCTTCGAGCCCGCCGACTACCTGGAGCGCTCCCTGGCCTGGGCCGAGGGCGTGGTGAACGGCGAGATCACGGTCACCCGGCCGGAGATCGATCGGGACATGTGGGACGGCGTGCTGTACTTCGCCCGGCACCAGCTCGACGAGCGGCTGCACGGCGCGGTCGCCAGCGCCAACCGGGCGCTCGAGCTGCTGGCGCTGGCCAAGGACGCCACGTTCTCCGACGGCACCGCGGCCGAGGACGAGGCCCTCGCCGACCTCATCATGGGCGACCAGGCCCGGGCCAGCCTCTACGCGTTCGACCTGGTGCAGCGGCGCGCGAAGCGGCCCGCGGGCGCGCCGGACGCCGGCCTGGCCCGCGACGTCACCAAGGTCGGTATCGTCGGCGCCGGCCTCATGGCCTCCCAGCTGGCGCTGCTGTTCGTGCGCCGGCTCGAGGTACCGGTGGTGCTCACCGACCTCGACCAGGAGCGGGTCGACAAGGGCGTCGGCTACGTGCACGCCGAGATCGACAAGCTCGTGTCGAAGGGGCGCCTCGACGCCGGCAGGGCGGCGAAGTACCGGGGCCTCGTCGGCGGCTCGGTCGACAAGTCCGCGTTCGCCGACGCCGACCTCGTGCTCGAGGCCGTGTTCGAGGACCTCAAGGTCAAGAAGCAGGTGTGGGCCGAGGTCGAGGCGATCGTCCGCGACGACTGTGTGCTGGCCACCAACACCTCGTCGCTATCGGTCACCGAGCAGGCCGCCGACCTCGCCCACCCGGAGCGGGTCGTCGGGCTGCACTTCTTCAACCCGGTCGCGATGATGCCGCTGCTGGAGATCGTGCGGGCGGCGCAGACCGACGACGCGACCCTCGCCACCGCCTTCGCCGTCGGCAAGGCGCTGAAGAAGTCCTCGGTGCTGGTCAAGGACGCCCCGGCGTTCGTGGTCAACCGGCTGCTGACCCGCTTCCTCGGCGTCGTCACCGCCGCCGTTGACAACGGCACGCCGATCGGCGTCGCCGACGCCGCGCTCGACCCGCTCGGCCTGCCGATGCGCCCGATGGCGCTGCTGAGCATGGTCGGGCCGGCCGTCGCGCACCACGTGGCGGAGACCCTGCACCACGCGTTCCCGGACCGCTTCGGCGTCTCGGCCAACCTCGCCAGGGTCGTCGGCGCCGGCAAGCGCGGCTTCACCGACGCCGAGGGCAACCCCGACCCCGAGGTCGTCGCCCTGCTGGAGGTCGGCGACTCCCCGTCGACCACCGAGCAGCTGCGGGCCGAGGCGACCGAGGCCCTCGCCCGCGAGATCCGGCTCATGCTCGACGAGGGCGTCGTCGCCGACCCGCGCGACATCGACCTGTGCATGATCCTCGGCGCCGGGTGGCCGTTCCACCTCGGCGGCGTCACCCCGTACCTGGACCGGGAGGGCGTCTCGGAGCGGGTCACGGGAGCGCGGTTCCTGCCGGAAGGCGTCGCAAACGCCCCGAAAGAGTGACAAGTTCCTGAAATATCGGATCCCGGACCCCGCCCGCGCCTAGCGTTGGCGGGGTTCGCGGTCCCCCGGCCCGAGCGCACCAGTCAGCTCGTCCCGGGGGTGCACCATGCGCAAAACGATCATCGTCATCGCCGCCGTCGCCGCCGCACTGGTACCCCCGGTCAGCGCCCACGCCGCCACGAAGGCCACGGTCGTCTCGCCCGAGCGCCCGCTGAACGTGCGGGCCGGCGCGGCCGTGTGGAGCGCGTCGCTGCGCACCCTGCCTCACGGCTCCGCGGTCGACATCGACTGCCAGGTCAAGGGTCAGCGCATCGACGCGGGCCCGGTGCGCGTCACGGACCAGTGGGACCGGCTCACCGACGGCACCTACGTCAGCGACGCGTGGGTCCGGCGGGCACCCGGGGTACAGGTCCCGGCTTGTGCACAGGCGACGGCGCCGCCGGCCGCCCCCGCGACCCCGGCCACCGCGGGCGCCGTGGCGTCCGGGGCGATCCCGCTGAAGACCCGCAGCGGCCCGGCCCGCACCGCGCAGCTGCTCAGCTCGCTGGGCGACGGCACGCCGCTGTCGATCGTGTGCCAGGAGCGCGGCGAGTCGATCGCCGGCGCGGTGCGCTCCACCGACATGTGGGACCGGCTGGCCAGCGGCGTCTACGTGTCCGACGCCTACGTGCGCCGCGAGGCGACCCCGCCCGCCTGCACCGCCGCCGCCGCGCCCGTGCCCGCCGCGCCGGGGGCCGAGGCCGGCCGGTGGGTGAGCCCGCTGCCCGGGTTCACCGCGCGGCCCGGCTTCCGCACGCCGACCAACCCCAACCACGTCGGCGTCGACCTCATGAGCTTCGTCGGTACTCCGATCCACGCCGCCGCCGCGGGCACCGTCGTCGAGGTGGTCTGCAACATCGAGGCCGGGCACAGCTGCGACCAGCCCGGCGGCGCGTCGATCGGCGGCTGCGGCTGGTACGTGAAGCTGCAGCACGCTGGCGGGATCTCCACCCTGTACTGCCACATGGTCCGCCGCGGCGTCGTACGACCCGGCCAGAAGGTCGCCGCCGGGCAGGTCATCGGGTACGTCGGCAGCTCCGGCAACTCCTCCGCGCCGCACCTGCACTACGAGGTCCACGTGAACACCCCGCCGACGTCGCCGGGCAACGCGATCGACCCGCTGCCGTTCATGCGCGCCCACGGCGCCCCCATCGGGTAGACGCATAACCCCACTGGGGGTATATAGGGGGTATGCCGAAAATCAACGTGTACCTCCCCGACGAGCTGGCCGAGGCCGTCCGCGAGGCCGGCGTGCCCGTCTCCGCCGTCTGCCAGCGCGCCCTGGAGCAGGCCGTACGGCGGGTCACCGCGATCCGCGAGACCGTCCTCGGCGACCTCGACGACGCCGCCCTCGCCGCGCGGCTGCCGAACTTCACCGCCCGGGCGCGCACCGCGCTGCGCCTGGCCGCCGATCAGGCCGGCGCAACCGGCGACGCCGCGGTCGGCACCGGGCATGTGCTCGGCGGCCTGGTCGCCGAGGGCGGCAACTTGGCCCTGCACGTGCTGCGGGCGATCGAGATCGAGCCGGACCGGATCGTGCGCGAGCTCGCCGCCCGGCCGCTCGCCGAGGCCGGCGGCGACGACGCCGCGCGGCACTTCAGCGCCCCGGCCGCCGGCGCCCTCGAGCTGGCCGTCACCGAGGCGACCGCGCTCGGGCACAACTACGTCGGCTGCGAGCACCTGCTGCTCGGGCTCGTCGCCGAGCCCGACGGCGCGGGCGGCCAGCTGCTGCGCTCGCTCGGCGCCGAGCTGCGCCTGACCCGCCGGGCGGTCGCCGCCGCCCTGGCCGGATACGTACACCTGCGGGCCACCCAGGCCGGCCCGCCCGCCGCCGATCAGGTCATGGCGGCGCTGGCCGCGCTCACGGAACGCATCGAACGGCTGGAGCGGCTGGAGCGGCGGGACACGGCATGACGCGGCGCGTGCTGCTGCTGGCCACCAAGGACACCATCGCGCACCGGCACGGGTCGATCGCCACCGGCGCGGAGCTGCTCGCCACGATCCCCGCCGACCGGCTCGCCGCGGACGTCGCCGTCGAGGACGTCCTCGCCGAGCCCGGCTGGGACATGTCCCCGGGCACGATGCTCGCCCTCGCCCGCCGGGCCCGCGCCGCGATCGCCGAGGACGGCTTCGACGGTGTCGTCCTCACGCACGGCATCGACACCCTGGAGGAGACCGCGTACCTCGCCGACCTGCTCGCCGGGCCGGCCGCCGCGCGGGGCGCGATCGTGCTCACCGGCGCGACCCGGTCCCTCGACGAGCTGTCCAGCGACGGCCCACGCAACCTCGCCGCGGCGATCGCGGCCGCCGCCGACCCCGCGCTCGCCGGGGCCGGCGCGGTCGCCTGCCTCAACGACGAGCTGCACGCGGCCCGCTGGGTCACCCTCGCCGACGCCGCCGGCGTGGCCGCGTTCTCCTCCGCGCCGCACCCGCCGCTCGGCCGCGTGACCGGCGGCAAGGCCGGCGAGGGGGTCGAGCTGCTCGCCGCCCCGCCGCCGCGCCCGCCCGACCCGCACGGCGACCCGGAGACCGACATTGCGCTGATCAAGACGTACCCGGGCATCGACGGGGCGCTGCTCACCGCCGTGGTCGACGCCGGGGCGCGCGGCGTGGTGCTGGAGGGCACCGGCCTGTGCAACGTCCCGGCCTCGCTGCTGGCCGCCATCAGCGACCTCACCGAGTGGGACATCCCGGTGGTCGTCGCCTCCCGGTGCCGCACCCGCCCGGTCGCCCTCGACGCGCTGCCGCTCGGCACCGGCATGGCCGGCCAGGTCGGCGCGATCGGCGCCCGCGACCTCGCCCCCGCCAAGGCCCGCGCCGCCCTCATGGTCGCCCTGGGCGGGGGCGGCGTCGCGGCCGCCCGCGACTACTTCGACCGGCTCTGAACGAACTGGCGCTGAAAGAACCGGCGCAGCTCGGCGCCGTCGTCCGGGGCGGCGTGGCCGACGGCACGCCGGACGCTGAGCGTGGCGTCCGGCAGCACCCCGGCGAGCCGGCGCAGGGTCCGCCGCAGATACCGGGGGCTGCGGCCCCCGCCGAGCAGCAGCACCGGGACGGTCAGGCCCCGGTAGGCCTCGATGGTTCCCTCGCTCTCGGCGACGAGCCGTGCGTCGTAGCGCATGGTCGCGACCAGGTCCCGCAGCGACACGGCCCCCGGCGTGACCGGCGCCCGGCGGCGGTTCACGCGCCGCAACGGCCACAGCAGCAGCCGCAGGATCCGGTGCCGCCCCGACCGCGGGCCCGTTGCGGCGGGCGTCGCACCGGGCGTGGCGGCAGCCAAGGCGCGCGACACCAGCCGGCGCGGCACCAGCCGCAGCAGCGGGCCGCCGGTGCGGGTCCCGCGCATCACGGTGAGGGCCGCGGCGGCGACGTCGCCGGCGGCGAGCTCTTGCTCGTAGCGGGCGACCCAGCCCAGCGGCGTCGAGCCGTCGATCGACAGCGGCGGCTCGAACACCGCGACGGCACGCAGGCCCGGCAGGTGCCGGGCGGCGTCGAGGACGATCAGCCCGCCGGAGCTCATCCCGAACAGCAGCCCGGCGCCGGTGTGATCCATCAGCGCGGCGAGGTCGGCGCGCTCGGTCGCCGCCCCGTACCCGTCGCCGGGCGGCCCGCTCGCGCCCCGGCCGCGGCGGTCGGGCACGTAGACGGTGAAGTCGCCGGCCAGGTCCGCGGCGAGCCGGTCGAGGTGCGCCGCGGCCTGGCCGCCGCCGTGCACCAGGATCACGGCCGGGCCCGCGCCGCCGTAGCGGCGGTGCCCGATGACCGTCCCGTCCGCCGAGGTCACCACCCCGGCCGTCCATGCCGACATGTTGTCAACCATAGTTGACACGAACGGCGTCTGTCAACCAAGGTTGACGCGGCTCCGGCCGTACTCGGCGAGGGCACGGAAGGCGGCCTTGGCTCCCAGGTGCCTTGCGGCCGTCTTCCTGCCGCTGGTCCGCGGCCGCGGGGAGGCCGGCTAGGGACGGCGGGTCAGGGATCGCCGCCGGCGAGGGCGGGCAGGGCGCGCGCCGCGGACTGCACGGCGGCGACCGCGGCGTCCACCGCCTCGGCGTCGCCGGCCGCCCGGACCGTCAGGCGCACCTCGTGGGTCAGCGGCGCCTCCGGGACGCCGCTGACGACCGGCACCCAGCGGAACCGCTCCGCGTGCCGGCCGCCGAACTCCATGCCGGGCTTGAACGCCAGCGCCGCGTCCGACGGGGCGACCAGCACGCGGCCGTCCCAGTCCGGGCCGCCGGCCTCGTGGCGCAGGCGCAGCACCGCCGTCGCGGTGTCCGGCGGGCCCGACGGCGCCCGGTCCAGGCCCCACTCGGCGACCCGTTCGTCCGGCACGCCGGTGAGGTGCAGCTCCGGGTGGTACCGCCGCAGCAGCTCGGGCAGCGGGAGCCGCACGTCCGCGAAGTGCGCGGCCGGGACCATCGCCTCGAGCCGGGCCGTGTAGAGCGGCACCGAGCGGACGCCCGCGCGGTGCGGCGGCGGGCCGACGAGCAGCGCGTGGCGGCCCAGCTCGGCGGCGCGGTAATGCGGCTCCAGGTAGTCGACGGCGACCCGCGGCCCGCCGAAGCGCTCCCGCAGGCGGGCCTGCGCCGGCTCGACGAACAGGGCGTGGTGCGGCAGGCAGGCCAGCCGCGGCAGGCCGGCGTCGCGGGCGGGGCGGCGCATCAGCCGGTACTCCCCGACGACCCCGCGGGCCGCCCGCTCGAACTCGCGGCCGCGCTCGGTCAGCCGCAGCTGGCCCCGGTTGCCCTCGAACAGCGGCTCGCCGCACCAGCGCTCGATGCGCTGGATGGTCTTGCCCACCAGCTGCCGGGCATACGGCCGGTCGCGCAGGTGCCTGGGGCGGGTCGGCGACAGCGCCTCGGCCGCCTTCGTGTGCTGGCGGTGCTCGACAACGGCGAGGAACACGCGGCACTCCCACTCGTCGGGCGCCACCTCGTCGCTCACGGCCAAGCGCAGCGCCGAGCGGTTCATGGAGATGCCGACGCCGCCGATGGCCAGCAGCAGCGCCACGCTGACGCCGACGACGAGCCAACCGCGCAGGCGCATCCGCCGCCTCCATCACCCCGTAGCGCCGACCTGGAAACACCGGCAGCATCGGCGCCCGGCGGGTCAGGGCTGAGCCGGAGTGCCGGCGATCACACGCGTCAGGCCGCGGGCCGTACCGTCGCCGTGCCGCTCAGCACCGGGGTGACCGCGGCGGCGGGCAGCGACACGGTGACCTCCAGGCCGCCGCCGTCCAGCGCGACCGCGCTGACCCCGCCGCCGTGCGCCTCGCAGACCGCCCGCACGATCGACAGGCCGAGCCCGGTGCCGCGGGCCCCGGTGCGCTCCCGCCCGCCGCGGCGGAACGGCTCGAACAGCGCCGGCAGGTCGGCCGGCTCGACCTCGAAGCCGGTGTTGCCCACGACGAGCCAGGCGAGGGTCTCGTCGGTGCCGGTGCGCACCCAGATGCGCCCGGCGAGGTGGTTGTAGCGCACCGCGTTCTCGATGAGGTTGCCGGCCAGCCGTTCCAGCAGGCCCGGGTCGCCGACCACGTTGGCCGGGGTCAGTTCGGTGCTGACGCCGAGGTTGAGCCGCTGGATCTCCTTGCCCATCGCCGACAGCGCCACGGTGACCCCGGTGGCCAGGTCGGTGCTCACCTTGCGGCCGAGCCGCCGGCCGGCTTGCGCCTCGGTGCGGGCGAGCAGCAGCAGCGACTCCACGAGCGCGTTGGCGCGCATGGAGGCGTCGCGGACCACGGTCGCCATCCGCCGGTACTCCTCGACGTCGGCCTCGGGGTCGGCGAGGGTCACGTCGACCTCGGTGCGCATCACCGCGAGCGGGGTGCGCAGCTCGTGCGAGGCGTTGGCGACGAACCGCTTCTGCGTCTCGAACGTCGCGGTGATCCGGTCCAGCATCGCGTCGAAGGTCTTCGCCAGCTCCGACACCTCGTCGTCGGCGCCGTCGTAGTTGATCCGGGCGTCGAGCGACTCGCCGGACAGCCGCTGGGCGGTGCCGGTGACCTTCTGCAGCGGCCGCAGCGCCCGCCCGGCCACGACGTAGGCGCCGGCGACCCCGACCGCGCCGATGAGCAGCAGGGCCAGGCTGCCGCGGGTGAGCAGCTCCCACTCGGCGGAGTCGACGAGCTCGTTCTGCCAGGTGTGCGCGTCGACCTCGGCGCCGTTCTCCAGCACCACCCGGGTGCCGGGCTGCAGCTGGTCGGCGGGCTTGAGCGCGCCGTCGACGAGGATGTAGGCGAGCACGACCAGGACCAGCCCGGCCCCGATGAGCAGGATGCCGTTGAGCAGCGTGAGCCGCAGCCGCAGCGTGGGGCGGAACACGGCGGCTCGGCGCGCGTCGTAGATGGTCATCGGGCGGGCCTCATCGCGGTGGTCTGGTCCGGTACCCGGCGCCGACGACGGTCTCGATGAGCGCGGGCTCGCCGAGCTTCTTGCGCAGGGTCATCATCGTCACCCGCACGGTAGTGGTGAACGGGTCGGCGTTGGCGTCCCAGACCCGCTCGAGCAGCTCCTCGCTGGACACCACCGCGCCGCGGGCCTTGAGCAGCTCCTCCAGCAGGCCGAACTCCTTGCGGGTCAGGTCCAGCGGCTGCCCGCCGCGGGTGGCGACCCGCTTGGCCTGGTCGAGCACCAGGTCGCCGATGGTGAGCACCGGCGGGGCGGCCGGGGTGGCCCGCCGGCCCAGCGCCTGCACCCGGGCGACGAGCTCGTCGAAGGCGAACGGCTTCGGCAGGTAGTCGTCGGCGCCGATCTGCAGCCCCTCGACCCGGTCGGCGACGCTGCCGCTGGCGGTCAGCATCAGCACCCGGGTCAGCGCCCCCGAGGCGACCAGGTCGGCGCAGATCTCGTCGCCGTGCACGCCGGGCAGGTCCCGGTCGAGCACCACGACGTCGTAGCGGGTGATCATCGCCATCTCGTGCCCGCTCGTCCCGTCGTAGGCGACGTCGACGGCCATGCCCTGCCGCCGCAGCCCCCGGACGATCGCATCGGCGAGATTCGTCTCGTCCTCGATCACCAGCACGCGCACGCCCATCACCCCCTAAGCCCAGTCGCACCCCGAGCCCAAATCCGAGCCAGTCTGGTGCAGGGGACGTGAAGTCCCCGTGAAAGCGCCGTCGAGCCAATGTAGCTAGCCGGGCAACCGCCACAGGTGTACCGAGTCGCCGGCCGCCAGGCACGACAGCCGGTGTTGGCGCACGGCACAGCGCGCCGGGAGGGCCCCGACCCGGCCCATCGGCGTGATCGCGCCGGTGCCGAGGTCGATGCGGGCCAGCCGCGACCCGTCGCCCTCCGGGCGCTGGACCAGCGCCGCGGTGGCCCGCGTGGTGCCCAGGTCGTCGTCGTCCGTGCCGTCGCTCGCGGTGGGCACGACCGCCCAGCCCTCGAGGTCGGCGCGGTCGGCGCCGGTGCGCCAGTCCACCACCCGCACCCGGGTGAAGTCGTCGCGGTCGCGGGCCACCAGCACGCCCGGGCCGGCCGCGTCGAGCTGCACCGGCCGGCGCCACGCCTGCTCGCCGGTGGCCGGGTCGAGCACGGCCAGGTCGCGCCAGTTGGGCACGCACACCATCGGCCCGCACGCGACGACCACCGGGCCGTAGGCGATCTCCGCGATCGGCGCCTGGTCGGTGGAGGAGAACATCCGGTGCCAGCGGTAGCGCAGCGCGTCGCTGCCGTACGCGGTGATCAACGCCCCGTCCGCGCCCACGGCGACGATCACCAGCAGGGCGCCGACGATTCGCACGCTCGTCGGCGGGGTGTCGGCGAGCTCGGGCAGGTCGGCGGCGGCCGTCACCGCCCCGGTCGCGGCGGAGCGCACCTCGGCCCGGCCGCCCGGGTACCAGACCGCGAACCAGCCGCCGCCGGGCACGTCCGGCGCGACGAGCCGGGCGCCGCCCGGCAGGTCGAACGCCCAGCGGATGGCGCCGGTCTCGGCGTCGAGGCCGGCGAGGTGGACCGGGTTGGGCGTGGCGTTGCGGGGCGCCACGACCGGCGGGCAGACCGCGCCGCGGTCGTCGATCGTGAGCAGCCCGGGCGGGGCGCCGGGCGGCCCGGCGACGACGGCGATCGGCGCGCCGGCCCGCGACCACAGCTGCCGCCCGGTGGCCGGGTCGAGCCGCTCCAGGCTCCAGCCGACGGTCTCGGTGCACGGCCGGTGCCGCAGGTAGGCGCGGTCCGCGGCGAGGTACACCTGGCCGCTGCCCGTGGGCAGCGAGCGGCTCCAGCGCAGCCGCCCGGTGCCCCAGTCGTACGCGCTGATCGCCGGCTCGTCGCGCAGGGCGTAGACGGCGCCGCGGTCGGCGACGAACGCGGACGCGTGCTCGGCGAGCACGCCCACGTCCTCGATGCCCGCCTCGGGCCGGGACCCGGTGGCGAACAGCACCACCAGCGTCAACACCGCCACGATCGGCCACGTCCGGCGCCCGGCCGCGCCCGGCGCCGGCCACTCCAGCACGTCGCCGTCGATCGCACCGTGCGACTCACCCAGATCGATCAGTTCGCCACGCCCCCAGTCGTGCTCAGCGGCACGCATGCATTGTGCTAACCGGCCGCGGTCCCCGGCAGCCTCCAGACGGTCAGGTCTCCGAGCACGCCGCAGGCGACGACGCCGCCACCGGTGATACACGTAGGCTGCCCGCCCCAGGCGTCGCCCCGGCCGAAGACCGCGATCCGCCCGGACGCCGGGTCGAGCAGGCCGACCACGGTGGCCCGCTGCCCCTCCTCCCGCCGCCACACCACGACCCGCCCGCCCAGCGCCTGGATGGCGTGCCAGCCGTCGATGCGGTAGTGCGGTGCGCCGGTGCGCCCGTCGACGACCAGCAGCTCCGGCAGCGACACCAAGTCCTCGCCGAGGCCGCCGAGCACCAGGTCGTTCCCGGCGCCGCCGAAGGTCATGTGGTACGTCTCGACGCGCCACACCTGCTCGCCGGTGCCCGCGTCGTGGGCCGTCAGCCAGTGGCCGTCGTCGGTGCACCAGCGCCCCGGCGCGCAGCCGATCAGCCCCGCGTACGGCTGACTGTCCAGGTGCCACAGCCGCCGGCCGGTGGCCAGGTCGAACACGTCGTCGCCGGGCTCGTTCCCGCTGGAGACGGCGACCTGCCCGGCGCGCGCCCCGGGCGGCAACAGGCTGCCGGGCCCCTTGTCGCCGAGCTCGAAGGACCCGACGGCCCCGGAGGGCTCGATCCGGTAGGTACGGGCGACCGCCCCGGAGGCCGGGTCGTACACGCGCAGCGTGCCGTCCGGGTCGAGCACGCTGAGCGAGCTCAGGCCGTACGGGTCGCGGTGGTCGCGGCCGAAGGAGGCCTGGGAGCCGGGCGGCACGGTCAGCGTCCACACCACCGCGCCGGTGCGCGGGTCGACGGCGAATATCCGGTAGTCCGCCGGGAGCGGGTCCGGGCCGGCGCCCGGCGCCGGCTCCGGGTCTTTCCGCGACCGGTACCCGCTGACGTCCAGCAGCAGCAGCCGGCCGCCGGCCGTGCCGTCCACGACCGCCCCGCCGCGGCGCCACAGCTCGGCGCCGGTGCGCGCGTCGCGCACCACCACGGTGCTCAGCGCCGGGGCGTGGTCGCCGTACTCGCCGGTCAGTACCACCACGCCCGCGTCGGCGAAGGCGAGCTGCTGGCCGTCCTCCAGCTCGGTGCTCCACAGCGCGCCGCCGCCGGCCGTGTCGTGGGCGTCGAGCCGGTGCGGGCCCTCCCCGGTGTACCGAGTGACGAACAGCCGGCCCCCGCCCAGCACCGCGTTGTGGACCCCGGCCTCGATGTACAGCACCGGCCCGCCGGCCGGCCCCGCGTCCGCGGCCGGCAGCCCCGCGGCGAGCGCGGCGACGAGCAGCAGCGCGGCGAGGCGCGCCGCCGCACCCGAGCGGCGACGCGGCCCTCGTCCGCGGCGGGGCGTGTCCGGCGGCGCCCACGGCTCGGCGTGCCCGAGGTCGATGAGGACCGGCTCCGGGCCGGTCGCGGCTCCGGTCACGGCCACCTCCACACGGTCAGCGTGCCGCTGGCGACGCAGGCGATGACGCCCGCCCCGGCGTCGCACGTCGGCCCGACGGTCGCGGGGGCGCGGCCGAGCACGGCGACCCCGCCGGAGCGCGGATCGTAGACCCCGACGAGCCCGGTGCGGCGCCCGGGTTCCGGCCGCGTCACGACGGCCGGCCGGCCGGGGCCCCACGCGCCGTACCAGCCGACGAGGCGGTGCCGCACCACGCCGGTGCGGCCGTCGACCGCGAGCACCACCGGCTCGTGCGACGCCGCCGCGGACGTGCCGAGCCCGCCGAGGACGACGTTGTCGCCGCCGAGCCCGAAGACGCGGTTGTACTCCGGGATGCGCCACACCTGGCGTCCGGTGCCCGCGTCGTAGGCCCGCACACCGTCCCCGCCCACGCCGCACCAGCGCCCGGGCGCGCAGGCGAACAGCGGCGAGTAGAAGCCGACGTCGCGCTGCCACAGCAGCCGTCCGGTGCCCCGCTCGTAGGCGCCGACGGTGGCCTGCGCACCTGCCGTGGCGACGACGACCTGCGCGGCGTCGGTCGTGTAGCTGTACACGGGGCCGGACCGGTCCAGCCGCTCCCGGCGCACGACCGCGCCGGTGGCCAGGTCGTGCGTCTGCAACACGCCGTCCGGGCCGAGCTGGGTGAGCGACTCCGGCCGGGCTGGGTCGGCGGCGGCGCCTCCGCGCAGCTCGACCTGGGCCCCGACCGGCGCCGTCACCGTCCACGCCGCCGCGCCGGTGCGCTCGTCGACGGCGACCAGCCGCGTCTCCGCCTGCGGCTCGCCGCCCCCGGCCCGACCGGCCCCGCCGGTGACGTCCTCCAGGAGGATCCGCCGGCCGGCCGGGCCCCAGTCCTCCGCCGCGTCGCGCCGCCACAGCTCGGCGCCCGTGCGCGCGTCGCGCACCACGACCCGGCTGCGCGCGAAGGCCTGCGGGCCGTACCGGTTGGTCAACACCACCACCCCTTCGGTGGCGAACGAGAACGCCTGGTTGGGCTCCAGCGGGGCGTCCCAGAGCAGCCGGCCGCCGAACGTGCGCGCCTCCACCCGGTGCGCGCCGCCGTCCTCCGCCCGGGTCACGTACAACCGGCCGCCGGTCACGCTGACGTCGAACACCCGATCGGTGAGCGTGAACACCGGCCCGCCGGCCGGCCCGGCGTCCGCGGCCGGCAGCAGCGCGGCGAGCGCCGCGGCGGCCAGCAGCGCGGGCCCGCGCGCCCGCCGGCCCGCCGAACCCGACCGGGCCGGGCGGCGCGGCGGCGGCTCCGGCGCCCAGCGCTCGACGATGCCCAGGTCGATCACGGGCCCGGTCGCGGCGCCGGTCACGGCAGCGCCCAGACGTGCAGGACGCCGATGGCGAGGCAGGCCAGCCGCCCGGCGGTGGCGGCGCACACCGGCGTGCCGTAGAAGTTCGCGGCCCGGCCGATCACCTCGACGGTCCCGCCCCGCGGGTCGAGCCGGCCGATCACGGCGTCGGTGTTGCCGACCGGCCGCCAGACGAAGTAGTCGCGGGCGGCGCCCATCCGCATGACGTAGCCGCTCGCGAGGAGCCATCCCCGCTGGTGCCAGGCGACCGCGCCGGTGCGCGCGTCGAACGCCGCGACGTCGACGGGCCGGAACTCGCCGGCGACCTCCCGGTAGAGCAGCAGCCGGCCGGTCGCGGCGTCGAGCATCGAGGTGTAGCCGTCGGCGCGCCAGAGCCGGGCGCCGGTGGCCGCGTCGAGCACGTCGGTGCCGTCCTCGTAGAAGAGGCAGTAACGGTCGCCGAGGCAGGGGTACGGCCCGTTGTACGCCGGCGCCGGCCCCGGCCGGTGCCAGAGCAGCCGCCCGGAGGCGCGGTCGTAGACGTCGGCGCCGGTCCCGCCGGCCCGCCACACCACCTCCTGTCCGGGCGTGCCGGCCTGGTGCCCGGCGATCGCGCCCGACCAGTCCAGCCGGTACGTGCCCGTGACCGCCCCGGTGGCCAGGTCGCGCTCCCGCAGCACCCCCGCGGCGTCGAGCTCGCTCAGCCGCGTCACCCACGGGTAGTCGGAGAAGAACAGGCTCGGCACCGTCCCCGGCGGCGACTCGGCCCGCCAGGCCTCGGCGCCGGTCTCGGGCTCCAGCGCGACGTACCGCACGTGGTGCGGCAGCAACGGCAGCGCCACCGCCGGGTCATCGGGGTTGCCGTACGCCGGATCGAACCCCTCCGGCTCGTCCGGCCAGGCCAGGTCGTTGGCGAGCACCCGCCCGCCGGCCAGCCCCGCGATCCGGGCCCGTGGCCGCTCCCACAGCTGCGCGCCCGTGGCGGCGTCCAGCGCGACGAGCCGCCCGGCATACTCGCCGTCCTCGTCCGCCCGCTCGATCTGCACCAGCGCGATCCGCTCGGTGAGCGTGACGAACGCCTCGTCGTTCTCCGTGGTCCGCCGCCACAGCACCGTGCCGAGCCGCGCGTCGAGGGCCTCGATGACCGGCTGCCCGCCGCCGGCCTGATACCGCGAGACCAGGAACCGCCCGCCCGCGGCCTGGAACGACAGGACCTGGAAGTCGGTGCTGTAGAGCGGCTCGAGGTCTCGCGGCGCGGCGCCCGTGGTAAGCAGGCTCGCGGCCGCGGCCAGGACAAGCGCGCCCAAGCCCCACCGCCGCCGGCGCCACCGCCCGGCCGGCCGCGGCACCGGCTCCCAAGGCGTGCTGATGTCGAGCTCGATGATCGCTTCGGGCACGGGCCCCCTCTCCTCGCCAGAGAAGAGTCGCACGCGCGCTCAACGGTTTCTGCCCCGTCGGCGACCGCGGTGCGCGGGTTGTCACCGATCACGCAGTGATCATGGACAACACGAACGCGGACGCCCGGGTCGCCGCAACATGGCGACGGCCCGGGCGCAGACGATCAGCGGCGTGGAGCGCGGGCGCGGGCGGCCGGGGCGGCCGGCGCGGCGGCCGGCAGCGGGGCGGGCTCCTCGATCCGGCTCACCCACTCGGTGACCTGCCGGGCCACGTCCTGGGCGGTCAGGCCCAGGTCGGCCAGGATCTCGTTGCGCGCGCCGTGCGGGTGCCAGCCCTGCGGGACACCCAAGTCGCGCAGCGGCACCCACACGTCCGCGTCGCGCAGGGACTTGGCGATCGCGTCGCCCACGCCGCCGGTGCGCACGCCGTCCTCGAGCGTCACGACCAGGCGGTGCTCACGGGCCAGGCCGACCAGCTCGACCGGGACCGGGCGCACCCAGCGCGGGTCGACGACCGTCACGCCGTAGCCCTGCTCGGCCAGGCGCGCGGCCACGTCGACCGCCATGTGGGCGAACGCGCCGACGCTGACCAGCAGCACGTCCTTGCGGGCGTGCTCGGCGAGCACGTCGACGCCGCCGAAGCCGTCCACGCCGCCGACGCGGCGCAGGGCCGGCAGGTCGGCCGGGACCGAGCCGGTCGGGAAGCGCAGGATCGTCGGGCCGTCGTCGATGCCGACCGCCTCGCGCAGCTCCTCGCGGACCGTCTGCGCGTCTCGGGGGGCGGCCAGGCGCAGGCCGGGCACCACGCCGAAGACCGACATGTCCCAGATGCCGTAGTGCGACGGGCCGTCGGGGCCGGTGATGCCGGCCCGGTCGAGCACGAACGTGACCGGCAGCCTGTGCATGGCCACGTCGAGCAGGACCTGGTCGAAGGCGCGGTTGAGGAAGGTCGCGTAGACGGCCACGACCGGGTGCAGGCCGCCGATGGCCAGGCCGGCCGCGGAGGTGGCGGCGTGCTGCTCGGCGATGCCCACGTCGAAGGCGCGGTCCGGATACTTGCGCATGAGCTTGGCGATGCCGGTCGGCTCGGCCATCGCGGCGGTGATGCCGACGATGTCGGCGCGCTCGTCGGCGATCGCGACCAGCTCGTCGGCGAACACGCCGGTCCACTTGACCGACGCCGGCGCCAGCAGCTTGCCGGTCTCGATGTCGAAGGCGCTGCCCGGGCCGTGCAGGCAGTCGGCCTCGTCCTCCTCGGCGGGGCGGTAGCCGAAGCCCTTGCGGGTCACCGCGTGCACGATCACCGGGCCGCCGAAGTTCTTCGCCTTGCGCAGCGCCGACTCGACGGCCTCGCGGTCGTGGCCGTCGACCGGCCCGACGTACTTGATCCCGAGGTCCTCGAACATCGCCTGCGGCGCGACGGCGTCCTTGATGCCCTTCTTGACCGCGTGCAGCACCTCGTACAGCGGCGGCCCGACCAGCGGGGTGCGCCCCAGGTTGTCCTTGACCAGGTCGAGGACCTTCTCGTAGCCGGGGTTGAGCCGCAGGTTCGACAGGTGGTCGGCGAGGCCGCCGATGGTCGGCGAGTAGGAGCGGCCGTTGTCGTTGACGACGATGACCAGCGGGTTTCGGGCCGCGGCGATATTGTTCAGCGCCTCCCAGCACATGCCGCCGGTCAGCGCGCCGTCGCCGACGACGGCGACCACGTGCCGGGGCTCGCCGCGCAGCGCGAAGGCCTTGGACAGCCCGTCGGCGTAGGACAGCGCGGTGGAGGCGTGCGAGTTCTCGATGATGTCGTGCTCGCTCTCGGCCTGGCTCGGGTAGCCCGTGAGCCCGCCGCGGCGGCGCAGGAGGTCGAAGCCGTCCTGGCGGCCCGTGACGATCTTGTGCACGTACGCCTGGTGGCCCGTGTCGAAGAGAATCCGATCCTTCGGCGAGTCGAAGACGCGGTGCAGGGCGAGCGTCAGTTCGACCACACCAAGGTTAGGGCCCAAATGACCGCCGGTGCGCGAGACCTTCGCGATGAGGAAGTCGCGGATCTCCGCGGCGAGCACGTCGAGCTGCTCGGCGGTAAGTTTCCGAAGATCACCCGGGGCCCGGACCGTGCCAAGCAGGGACGCGGCCTCGTTCTCTTCTGTGCTCATGCCCGCCGAGTCTAGTGTGGTCGTGCCGTAGCGCACCTTGGCCGATCGAATCTTGACAGGTTCCACACATCCGCGTCACACCCGGGAGCCGGCGACTGCGCCGAGCTCGCCGAGCAGCACGTTCTCCAGCACGTGCTGCTGGGTCCAGGCAGGGCCGATGGACAGCGGGGTGAGCCCCCGCCGGGTGATCGCGTCGGCCTGGGCGAGAAACTCCGCCCAGGTCGACGGCGGCAACGGGCAAGCCGCACCCGCGCCGGCCTCGGGGCGTCAGGACGGCGGCGAGACCCACTCCGCCTGCGAGGCCGGGGTGATGCCGATCTCGGCGGCCAGGATCGCGGTGGACAGCGGCTCGATCCGGGCGCGCATGTCGGCGTAGGCGGTCACGACGAGCACGTCGGTGAGCGTCCGCATGCCGGCCGAGAGCAGGCCCGAGACCACGGCGCTGGCGATGACCGCGGTCGCCGACACGGCCACCGCGATCCGGGTGCCGTCCTGGAACACCGGGGCGTCGGCGGGGAGGGCCACCTCGATGACCTGGCCGATCACGTACGCGACGAAGCCGGCCGCGACCAGCAGGCCCACGATGGTCGCCACCCGGGCGATCGCGCCGCCGAAGTCGCGGTGGAACAGCTGGAAGCAGCGGCCGATCCCGGCGCCGCCCCGCTCGAACGTCACCGCGGCCGGCAGGACGAGGAAGACCGCAAACAGGTAGACGCCCGGCAGGAGGCAGGCGCAGAACCCGACGATCATGATCAGCGAGGCGAGCAGCTGCCAGCCCCACAGCGGCAGGCACCGGCGCGCCACCAGGCCCAGCGCGGCGCCGAGCCGGGGCGGCTGCCCGGCGGCGACCGAGACCGCGATGTGGTTGCCGGCGACCGTGACCGCGGCGCTGACCAGGGTGCCCGCCAGCAGCGCGCCGACGGCGACGGCGAACGCGCCGAACAGCGGGGAGAAGTCAGGCATCACCGCGGGATCCGCGGCGTTGGCGGTCCGCATGAAGTCGTCGATGGCCTTGACGCCGTACAGGCCCTCCGGGATCGCCACGGCCAGGCCGGCGATGAAGCCGACGAAGTGCAGCGCGAGCAGCTGCTGCCAGGCGCTGCGGAAGATCGCCAGGCCGCGCTGCCACCAGCCGGAGTAGTCGGGGCTGATCATCGGGTCGTAGCCGGCCTGCTGCCCGGCGACGGGCACCCCGTACCCGCCGGCCGGCGCGGCCTGGTAGACGACGTACGCCTGCGACGGGTCGTACTGCCCGCCCTGCTGCGCCGCCATCGGAACGGCCGGGCGCGGCCCCGACGGCGGCGCGAAGCTCGCGTCGCCGGACGGTGGGGCGAAGCCCGCCGGCGGCTGCGGCTCACCGGACGGCTGCGGCGCATCGGCCGGCTCGTCGGGTCCCGGTGTCGTCGGGGGCTGCGTCATGTCTCCTCCGTATCGCTGGCCGCGCGGCGCGGCACGACACAGAAGATAGGGGCAACCCGCCCGCCGCGACGACCCGTCCGGCGCTCAGCGCGACGGCGCGGGGACCATCTCGGCGTACACGATGGTCAGGACGAGTCCGGCCAGCCACACGGCGGCGCACCACCACGCGGTGGCCCGCCCGGTCACGGCGGGTGCCCGCCCGCGCAGCATCATGACCGCGGGCACCGACGCGGCGACCATCAGCGCGACCCCGGCCCCCCACACGGCCCACGCCGCGGGGGTGCGGTGCACCTTCACGCGGCTGAGGCCGAACGCGGCCTGGCCGATCGCGTAGACGAACACGAGCGTGAACACCACGATGCTCTGCGCGATGGTCTTGCGCAGCGCCCGCAGCGGGTCGCGCCGCGGCGCCTCGTCCTCCGCGGGCGGTTCCGGCTCCGTCACGCGGCATCCCCCGCCCGGCGGCGCTCGGCGTAGCGCGGCGAGAACGTCTCCAGCAGCCGGACGGTCTCGGCGAAGGGCAGCTGGCCCGGGGCCGGGCGCCCGCCGATCGCGGAGTACGTGATCCGCGAGCCGAGCAGGGGGAAGAAGACCCGCGATCCCGCGCCCTCGGCGCCCATGCCGATCACGATCATGGAGTCGTACCGCACGAGCAGCCCGGCGAGCACCCGCAGGTCACCCGGTCCGCGCGCCATAGTGCTGATCTTGACGAGGTCGGCCCCCGCGGCCACGGCGGCCTCGACCGTCGCGCGCAGCGCCGTCTCGTCCGGGGTCGTGTCGAAGTCGTGGTAGGAGACGATCACCAGCCGGTCGGCGGCGCGCGCCGCGGCGACCACGCCGGGCAGGATCGCCGCCGACGACAGCTCCACGTCGACGGCGTCGATCTCGGGCATGACCGCCTCGAACAGCGCCAGCCGCTGCGCGTCGTCGCCGGGCCAGTAGCCGCCCTCGGCCTTCGAGCGGATCGTGGCGAGGGTCGGCAGGCCGGCGGCGCGGAACGGCGCGACCGCACGCAGGACGTGGGCGGGGTCGGTGCTGCGATGCCAGTCGATGCGCAGCTCGGCGAGGTCGACCCCGAGCGCGCGGGCGCGCGCCGCGTCACCCTCGGCGTCGTCGTCGCCGAAGCTGACGGCGACGAGCGGCACCTCGCCGGCCAGTCGCTCACGCAGCGTTGCCATGGACTCCCCCTGCCTTTCGACAGGGAGTCTACGGCCCGGCCTCGAAATATCGGATGCCGTCCCCTCCGGTATTGCCGCATCCTGGCCGAATGACACGCTTCGACCTGCGCGCGGCGGACCTTCGGGTGCTGAGGTCAGCGCGGGGTCAGCAGGCCGATCGTCTCGAAGTGTTGGGTCATCGGAAAGCTGTCGAACGCGCGTAGTGACGTCAGGGCGTAGCCCTGTTCGCCGAAGGTGCGCACGTCCCGTGCGAAGGCCGCCGGGTCGCACGCGACGTACGCCACGGCGCGCGGGCCGCGGGACGCGATCCATGAGACCACCGCGCGGCCGGCGCCGGAGCGTGGCGGGTCGAGGACCACCATGTCGACAGTGCGCCAGCTCGGGTTGGACAGCACCTGCGCCACGTCGCCGCGGACGAACGTCACGTTGCGCAGGTCCCGCAGGGCGCGCCGGCCCGACGCCACCGCCCGGTGGTCGGACTCCACGACCGTGACGGGGCCGCAGTGCGGGGCCAGGGCGGCGGCGAAGACCCCCGCACCGCCGTACAGGTCCCACGCCCGCTCGCCCTCCGCCGGGCGCAGCATGTCCAGGACCGTGGTCGTGAACGCCTCGACGGCGTGCGGGTGTACCTGCCAGAAGGCGCCCGGGTCCAGCGTCCACTCGCGGCCGGCGGCGTGCTCGCGGACCGGGGCGGCGGGGGATGTCACCCGGCCCGTGCGGGAGGCGCGGGTCACGGCCGCGGTGTCGCCGGACGAGGACGCGACCGCCTCGATGATGGTGCCCGGGGGCCAGGTGCGGTCGAGGATCGGCAGGGCCTGGATCGCGGGGTGGGCGATGCGGCAGCGGTCGACGGGGACGATCCCGGAGGAGCGGTGGCGGTGGAACCCGGCCCGGCCGTCGGCGCCGACGGCGTACTGGACCCGGGTGCGCCACGACAGCGGCCCACCGGGCAACGCCTCCACCAGTTCCGACAAGTCCGACACAACCGATAAATCGGAGAAATCCGAAACACCGCCGAGCCGCGTCAGCTGCTCGAGCAACACCTGCGACTTCAAGCGCCGCTGGGCGGGCCACGACGCGTGCTGCCAATCGCAGCCGCCGCACGCGCTCGGGCCGGCGAACGGGCACGGCGGGATGACCCGATCCGGCGACGGCAGGAGGATCTCCACCGCGTCGGCGCGCAGGAAGCCCTTGCGGCGGTCGGTGACCCGGGCCCGCACCCGCTCGCCCGGCAGCGCGTGGCGGACGAAGACGACCTGCCCCTCGTGCCGGGCGACGCAGATCCCGCCGTGCGCGACCGGCCCGACCTCGAGCTCCAGCAGATCGGTGACCATGCTCACGCCTCGGGGGTGCCGGTCGAGCGCGGCCCGCGCTTCGGGCCGCGGCTCAGGGTCGCGTCAAGGCGGTCGATGTCGACCTCGCCGATGGAGCTGAGCTGCCACGGGACGCTGGTCACCATCACGCCGGGCTCGAAGAGCAGGCGGCCCTTGAGGCGCAGCGCGCTCTGGTTGTGCAGCAGGTGCTCCCACCAGCGGCCGACGACGTACTCGGGGATGAAGACGGTCACCACGTCGCGCGGCGAGTCGCGGCGCTTGCTGCGCACGAAGTCGAGGATCGGGCGGTTGATCTCGCGATACGGGCTCTCGACGACGGTGAGCGGGACGGGGATGCCGCGCCGCTCCCAGTCGTCCTGCAGCGCGCGGGTGTCGTGGTCGTCGACGTTGACGGTGAGGGCGGTCAGCGTGTCCGGCCGGGTGGCCTGCGCGTAGGCGACCGCGCGCAGCGTCGGGCGGTGGACCTTGCTCACGAGTACGACCGCGTGATTGCGCGCGGGGAGCACCGGCCGGTCCTCGGAGGGCGTGAGCTCGCGGGCGACCGTGTCGTAGTGCTTCCTGATGCCGACCATGAGGAAGTAGATGACGATCATCGCGATGATGGCGATGTACGCGCCGAGCAGGAACTTGGTGACGAGGACCACGACGAGCACGGCGCCGGTCAGGGTGAGGCCGATCATGTTGATCGTGCGGGACCGGATCATGCGGTTGCGGGCCTGCTTGTCGCGCACGGTGCGCAGCAGCCGGTTCCAGTGCCGGATCATGCCGGCCTGGGAGAGCGTGAACGACACGAAGACGCCCACGATGTACAGCTGGATGAGCCGCGTGACCTCGCCGTTGAAGCCGACGATGAGCACCATGGCGGCCAGCGCCAGCAGGATGATGCCGTTGGAGAAGGCCAGCCGGTCGCCGCGGGTGTGCAGCTGGCGCGGCAGGTAGCGGTCCTGGGCGAGGATCGAGCCGAGCACCGGGAAGCCGTTGAAGGCGGTGTTGGCCGCCAGGAACAGGATGAGCGCGGTGATGACGCCGACCACGTAGAGCATGATCGACCCGGCGCCGAAGACGGTCTGGCCGAGCTGGGTGGTGACGGTCTTCTGCACGTAGTTGGCCGGGCCGCTCTCGATCTGGCTCGGGTCCTCGACGAACTTCAGGCCGGTCTTGTTGGCCAGCAGGATGATGCCGAGCAGCATCGTGATCGAGATCGTGCCGAGCAGCAGCAGCGTGGTCGCCGCGTTCCTGCTCTTGGGCTCCCTGAACGCCGGTACGCCGTTGGAGATCGCCTCGACGCCGGTGAGCGCCGCGCAGCCGGAGGAGAAGGTGCGCAGCAGCAGGAAGGCCATCGCCAGGGTGGTCATGTTGGTGTGCTCGGCATGGATGACGAGGTCGGCGCTGGGCGCCTTGAGGTCGCGGCCGAGCACGAAGATCTTGAAGAACCCGGTGATGATCATCCCGATCATGACGATCATGAAGCCGTACGTCGGGATCGCGAACGCCGCCCCGGACTCCCGGATGCCGCGCAGGTTCATGGCCGTGAGCAGCGCGATCGCGATGATGGAGATGGCGACCTTGTGGGTGGCGACCCACGGCACAACCGAGCCGAGGTTCGCCACGCCGGAGGCGGTCGACACCGCCACGGTGAGCACGTAGTCCACGAGCAGGGCGCTGGCCACCGCCACCCCGAAGCGCGGGCCGAGATTGACCGTCGCCACCTCGTAGTCGCCGCCGCCGGACGGGTACGCGTGCACGTTCTGC
This sequence comes from Dactylosporangium sp. NPDC048998, assembly GCF_043197855.1. Lineage (NCBI taxonomy): Bacteria > Bacillati > Actinomycetota > Actinomycetes > Micromonosporales > Micromonosporaceae > Dactylosporangium > Dactylosporangium sp. NPDC048998. The sequence goes on along the minus strand of NZ_JBICTV010000001.1, from coordinate 569,833 downwards.
CGGTAGCTCGCGACGACTGTGAGCATCACCACGGCGACCGCGGCCCCGATCCACGGCGAGATCGTCAGCGCCGTCGCGCCCGCGATGGACAGCGTCAGCAGGATCTCGTCCGGCGCGTACGCGACCGACGACAGCGCGTCAGAGGCGAACACGGGCAGCGCGATGCGCTTGGGCAACAGCGTGTGTTTGAGCCGGTCCGAGCGGAACGGTCGACCCACGAGCAGCCGCTTCATCAGGGAGGTGGGACTGGCCACGACGCCTAAGCGTACGGGCCGCCCCTCCTCCCGATGCACCGGTCGGGCCCGCGCATGACATCCTCGTGTCTGAGTGCCTAGGGACACGGAGGCGGGGACGTGCACGTCGTGATCATGGGTTGCGGTCGCGTGGGTTCCACGCTGGCGCAGAGTGTGGAGCAGCGCGGACACACGGTCGCGGTGATCGACGCCGACGCCGACGCGTTCCGCCGGCTGGGCTCGGAGTTCCAGGGCACCACGGTCACCGGGATCGGCTTCGACCGCGAGGTTCTGCTGCAGGCCGGCATCGAGCGCGCCGATGCCTTCGCGGCCGTCTCCTCGGGCGACAACTCGAACATCATCTCGGCCCGGGTGGCGCGCGAGACGTTCGGCGTGAGCCGGGTCGTGGCCCGCATCTACGACCCGAAGCGCGCGGAGGTCTACGAGCGCCTCGGCATACCGACCGTGGCGACGGTGCGCTGGACGGCCGACCGGATGCTGCGCCACCTGGTGCCCGAGGGCAACGTGGAGGTCTGGCGCGACCCCACCAGCACCGTCTCCATCGTCGAGGTACCGATGCACCCGGACTGGATCGGGCACACCGTCGGGCAGCTGGAGCGGCGCAGCGGCGCCCGGCTGGCCTATCTCATGCGCTTCGGCCTGGCGATGCTGCCCACCGAGTCCACCGTGATCCAGGACGGTGACCTCGCGTTCATGCTGCTCACCGACGAGATGTCCCGCTCAGTGACGAAGATCACCACCTCGGCGCCCGAAGGGGGACATTGATCATGCGTATCGCGATCGCCGGGGCCGGCAACGTGGGCCGCTCCATCGCCAAGGAGCTCATCGACAACGGCCACCAGGTCATGCTGATCGAGCGGGTGCCGCGGATGGTGCGGCCGGAGCGGGTGCCCGCCGCCGAATGGATCCTCGCCGACGCGTGCGAGCTGTCCAGCCTGCAGGAGGCCGACCTCTCCTCGTGTGACGTGGTCGTCGCGGCCACCGGCGACGACAAGGTCAACCTGGTGGTCTCGCTGCTGGCCAAGACCGAGTTCGCCGTACCGCGGGTGGTCGCCCGCATCAACCGCGCCGAGAACGAGTGGCTGTTCAACGAGCAGTGGGGCGTCGACGTCTCGGTGAGCAAGCCGCGGCTGATGGCGGCGCTGGTCGAGGAGGCGGTGTCGGTCGGCGACCTGGTCCGCCTGATGACCTTCCGGCAGTCCGAGGCCAACCTGGTGGAGATCACGCTGCCGGACAGCGCGCCGTACGTCGGCCACCCGGTCCGCGACGTCCCGCTGCCGCACGACTCGGCGCTGGTCGCGGTGCTGCGCGGCCGGCGGGTGCTGGTGCCGACCCCGGACGACCCACTCGAGGCGGGCGACGAGCTGATCTTCGTCGTCACGGCGGAGATGGAGGACGCGGTCCGGGCCGTGATCCTTGGTGAGGACAGCGTGGAGAAGGCCCGCGACCGGCGCAGTTCCTAGGCAGTTCCTAGCTCGGCGGCGCCTTCGGCGCGGCGCCGGCGGGGGGGTTCCCACCCCGCACCCCCCATGCCCGCTCCGCCGGCACTTCTACCTGCGCTCCGCGCGAACGCAGGTAGTTACCAGCCTGGCGGCGCGGGGGGTTCCCACCCCGCACCCCTCATGCCCGCTTCGCGGGCACTGCTGCCTGCGCTCCGCGCGAGCGAGGCGGCGCAGTTTCCGGCCTGGCGGCGACTGCGCTTCGCGTGTGGCTGGGCCTAGGCCTCCTGCTCGGCGGTCTCGGCGGGCTCGTCGCGCAGGATGCGGCGGGCCTGCCAGACCGTGAGGGCGGCCAGCAGCGCGTACGGCGGCCAGCCCAGCGCCAGCCGGGCGACGCCGAGCAGGTCGTCGGAGCCGGCGCTGTTGTCGCGGTAGAGCAGCACCTGCACGCCGAGCTTGAGCGCGTAGACGACCGCCCACAGCACCGTCAGCCAGACGAAGGCGCGACGCAGCCGGATGTTGTCGTACCAGCGGGTCGTGCCGCCGTCCAGCGTCACCGCCCAGAGCCAACCCACCAGCGGCCGGCCGATGAGCACCGAGACCAGCATGCCCACCACGTAGCCGACGGTGAGCAGCATGCCCGGCAGGTAGACGTCCTTGGCGTCGCCGCTCTTCCAGGCGAGGTAGGCCCCGATCGCGATGCCGAACACGCCGTTGAGCGCGTGCCGGGTCGGCTCGCGGCGGGCGAGGCGGTAGATCCCCATCGACAGTGCCGCGCCGACGGCCACGATGAGCGAGGTGCGCAGCGACCACCACTTGTAGTGCCCGCCCAGGAAGTTGACCACGATGAACAGCGTGATCGGGACGCTGGACTCGATGAGCCCCCGCACGCCGCCGAGCTGCTGGGCCATCTGCACCGAGAACGGCGGTAGCGGCTCTTCCTCGTCCGCGGTGGTCTCGGCCTTGGTCTCGTTACCTGGTTGCATCCGGCCTCATCGTGGGTTCTCAAGCTCGTAGTACGGGTTGTAGAGCACCTTACGGCCGTCGCGGACCGCGATGCGGCCCTTGGCCGTAATGGCTCGACCCGGCTCGATGCCGGCGATGTGCCGCCGGCCCAGCCACACCAGCGTGACCAGGTCGCTGCCGTCGAAGAGCTCCGCCTCCAGGGTCGGCAGGTTGGTGCGCGGGGTGTAGACCACCGTGCGCAGCCGGCCCTTGAGGCTCACTACCTGCCCCCGCTGACACGACAGCGCGGGCATGCTGCCGCACTGCTTCGCGTCACGCTGCAGCTCCTCCGCGTCGAGCTCGGAGTCGCTCGCGGTCAGCCGGCGAAGAAACTTTCGCAGCCCCCGCTCCTGCACCGCGTCACTGTCCGTGGCCATGATGACGGTGCCACCCTTCCCTTCGGCCGTCATGACACCCTCACTAAGACGGTACGCGTTTTTCCTCTATTTGCGACGGGGCCTGGGTGACGGCTTCCGGCCGGTGGCCTCCGCGCCGTCGGCACCCTCCTCGCCGGCCTCGTCCTCGCCGGCCTGCGGCTGGGCGCCGGCCTCGGTGACCTCCTTGGGCAGGTGCAGCGGCAGCGCCTCGCGCACCGGCATCGCATCGTGACCGCGCTCGACGACCAGGTTGCGCAGGCACTCCAGCAGCGCCGGGGCGACGGACGGGTCGACCGCGGCCGGGCCCTGGAAGACGGCGCGGACGAGCCAGCGCGGGCCGTCGACGCCGACGAACCGGATGTCGGTCAGGCCGTCGGGGGTGCGGACCCGGGCGCGCAGCTCGGTGCCGTAGTCGCCGTCGGCCTCCTCCGCCGCGACGCCGTCGTTGAACAGCTGCTTGCGGATCTCGCCGCGGACCTCGTCCCAGATGCCCTCGCTGCGCGGCGCGGCGAACACGCCCAGCTGCAGCGCGCTGTCCTGGGAGACCAGCACGATCTGCTGGATCTTGCCGTCGTTGTCGGCCTGGACCCGCACCTCGACGCCGTCGACCGCGGGCACCTTGAGCGCGCCGAGATCGAGCTGGGCGATGCCGGCGGGCGCCTCGCTGACGTCGTACGGGCCCTCGGCGCGCGCCGACTTGCCGGTGCGGGGCTCGTCGTCCTCGGCCGCGGCGGCGTCCAGGTCGTCGTCGAGCTGCTCGTCGAACGCCTCCCGGCCCTGCACGTCGCGCGCGTCCGGCTTGGCGTGCCGCCCGCTCCCGCGATTGCGCGAGAAGATCACTGCTCTGCCTCCAAGATCGCTGCCGGTACGAGCCCGGCATGCCCGCCGGTGGACCCGTGGCCGCCGGCCCCGCGCACAGTATCGGGAAGGTCCTCGACGACGTGGAAGTGTGCCCGCTCCACGCGCTGGATCACAAGCTGGGCAATTCGGTCACCACGACATATCTTCGCCGAGATCACCCGATCGTGATTGATGAGATTCACCAGGATTTCGCCCCGGTACCCCGCATCCACGGTGCCTGGCGCGTTGAGCACCGTCACACCCATCCGCGCGGCGAGCCCGGAGCGCGGGTGCACGAGGCCGACGTACCCGTCGGGCAGCGCGATCGCGATCCCGGTGCGCACCAGCACCCGCTCGCCCGGGCCGATCTCCACGTCCTGCGCCGCGAACAGGTCGGCCCCGGCGTCGCCCGGGTGCGCGTAGGCGGGCAGCGGCACGCCCGGATCGAGCAGCCGCACGAGCACGTCCATCCCCATGCCCTCCATCCTGCCGGGTCCCCTCCGCGCGCGAGCACGTACCCTCGCCTACGTGGCACAGCCGAACCCGTACCGTGAGCGACTCAGCCTGTCCTGGTGGCTGTGGCTGCCCGCGGTCGCCGTCGCGGCGGCGCTGGCCGCCGAGGTGAAGCTGGGTGCCCCCGGGGCGGCCACGTGGGTCGCCTACCTGGTGCTGCTGCCGCTGACCGTCGCCGGGCTCTGGCTGCTGGGCCGCATCCGCATCGAGGTGTCCAACGGCGAGCTGCGGGTCGACGACGCGCACATCCCGCTGCGGTACGTCGGCGAGGTGACCCCGCTGAGCGCCACGGACAAGCGCGACCTGATGGGGCCGTACTCGGACCCGGAGGCGTTCGTCGTCCAGCGGCCGTGGATCGGCGGCGCCGTGCGCCTGGAGGTCCGCGACGAGGCCGATCCCACGCCGTACTGGCTGGTCAGCACCCGGCGGCCGGAGGCCCTCGCCGAGGCGCTGCGCGAGGCTCAGGCCTCGATCACGCGCTGATCCGGCGGCGCGGCCAGGTCCTTGCGGATCTCGTGGCCCAGCGCCAGGGTGGCGCGGCGGTTCAGGAAGCCGCCGACCGCGGCACCGGTCAGGAACGGGCCCAGGGTGCTCAGGTTGCGCCCGAAGCGCCGCAGCAGCCGGTCGCGCAGCTCCTTGCGCAGCGCGGTGCCCATGGCGGCGGCCACGCTGCCGCCGACCCGCAGCGGGTTGACGCCGCGGCGCTCGGCCCACGCCTGGATCAGCGTGAACGCGCGCTGGGTGCCGTTGCCGGGGATGGGGCGTTCGTACACCGCGTGCAGCTCGCCGATGAGCTTCATCTCCACCGCCACGACCGCGACGGTCTCGGCGGCCAGCAGCACCGGCGCGGAGAGCAGGCTCGGCGTGGCGACCCATTCGACCGCGGCCACGCCGCCGCCGGCCGCGCCGATGCCGGCGGTGACCCGCGAGGCGTTGCGGATGAGCCGCTCGGCCAGGGCCTCGCGGTCCAGCCCGGGGTGGTGCGCCCGCAGGGTCTCCAGGTCGCGCACGGGGATGTACGGCGCGACGCGGGTCACCGTGTCGGTGATCCAGCCGATCGCCTTCCGGGGCCGGAACAGGTCCTTGACCCCGCGCTCGCCGATTTCGATCCGGACCAGCCGGCCCAACAGGCGCCGGCGGTCCGCGGCGGGGATGTCCTCGTCGGTCAGCGCGACGACGGCCTGCGACAGCTCCGCGTCGTCGGCCGGGCCCGCGGGGGCGCCGGCCCACCCTTCCGGCTGGACGGGGGCGTTCTCGGCCGCCTCGTCGGCGGGCACCGGCTCGACCATCGTCAACCTCCGGGGGTACGGGAACGGTCGCCCTTCAAACTGAAGCACGCCGCCGCCAGATTCGCGTGATCAACTCGTCGTCACGACGATCACAGCACCGGTCCTGCCGCGTGTGTGCGGCCACGCGGCAGGACGGTCAGGCGCACTCGCGGCAGATCAGCTCCCCGTTGCGCTCGGCGGCCAGCTGGCTGCGGTGGTGCACCAGGAAGCAGCGCGAGCAGCGGAACTCGTCGGCCTGCATCGGCAGGACCTTCACCGTCATGTCCTCGTCGGCGAGGTCGGCGCCCGGCAGCTCGAAGTTCTCGGCGAGGTCGGAGTCGTCGACGTCGACGGTCGCGGACTGCGCGTCGGTGCGGCGGGACTTGAGCTCCTCGAGGCTGTCCTCCCCGAGGTCGACCTCGTCGCGACGTGGCGCGTCGTAGTCGGTGGCCATCGGTGTTCACACTCCCAATTTCATGTCGCCGGTCAGGTTGGGCGCCCGAAGCAACGTTGTCTTCTACGTCCAAGGGCGGCGTACCTTACCGCCCTCGGACGTTTGTTGTACGCCCACGCGCGGAAACTTGTTCCCACTGTGACCGAGGCGACACAACGATCTTGCCGGAGCGTGTCCAGGGACCCGCCGCGCGGCGATGCGACGATACCGCCCGTCCGAGTTTTCCGTGGGGAGTCATCCCGCAACGGCGAGTAGGAACTTCGTGGTATGTCCGGTGGGGACTTCAGCAGCGCCTGCGCGCAGGCGCTAACCTCTCCGGCAGCCAGAGCGTCTTCTCTGGTGACAGAGCAAGGTTCGAGGCGGGCGCGGGGAGCGAGCCATGAGTTTTGCGCGGGTGAGAGCACTCGCGGTGGTCGGCGTGCTCATCGTCGCCGCGGCGGTGTTCGTGATCGTCGCCGTGGTGAAGGACCGCCAGGGCGGACCGGCCGGGGATGCGAAGAAATGCGCCGAGGGATCGGTGATGGCCAACGCCAAACTGCCGACGCAGGAGGAGGTCAAGGTCACCGTCTACAACGCCACCAACCGCTCCGGCGCGGCCTCCGACGTGGCCAGCGACTTCCTCAGCCGGCGGTTCAAGGAGGCGAAGGTGGTCACCGCCGCGCCCAACCCGCCGGTCAACAAGCCCGGCAACGTGGTCGCGGTGATCCGCTTCGGCCCGCAGACCGTCGGCGCGGCGTGGCTGGTGCGCGCCTACTTCCTCAATGAGGCGGAGAACGAGTTCGACAAGGCCCGCCAGGACGACAAGGTGGAGATCATCCTGGGCGGCAGGTTCCGGCAGTTGCCGACGACGACCGAGGTCAACCAGGCCATCGCGGCGCTGGGCAACCCGGTACTGCCCGAGGGCACCTGCGCCCGCGACGACACCTGAGCGACGACACCTCGGCGACCGCACCCGAGCGCAGCCGAAACCCGACACTGCTGAGACCTGAGCCCCGACGAAGCCTGAGGCCCGACGACGCCCGAGCCACGTGACCGCGCAGCCCCCGGAGGCACCGGGGGCCGGGCCGGCGCGCCACGGGTCGGCGGCGGTCTTGCGAAGGCTGGCGGCCGGTCACGGACCGCCGGCGGCGTCCAGCTCGCTCAGGCGGTCGTGGAGGGCGGGGTGCAGCCCGGGCGGGGCGGCGATGACCATGTCCGGGCCGGGCGGCGCGCCGTCCAGGCCGGTCACCAGCGCGCCCGCCTCGGCGGCGACCAGCCCGCCGGCGGCGTGGTCCCAGGGGTTGAGGCCCTTCTCGTAGTACGCGTCGAGGGTCCCCTCGGCGACCATGCACAGGTCGATCGACGCCGCGCCGAAGCGGCGGATGTCGCGGATGTGCCCGATCAGCCCGGCCAGCACCCGGGCCTGGTGCAGCCGGCGCTGGGCGGCGTAGCCGAAACCGGTGCCGACCAGCGCCTGGGCCAGGTCGGTCTCGCCGGACACGGCGAGCCGGCGGTCCCCGGCGAACGCCCCGCCGCCCCGGGTCGCGGTCCACTCCCGGCCCGTCGCCGCGTTGCGCACGACGCCGGCCACCACGACGCCGTCGACCTCGGCGGCCAGGGACACCGCGTACTGCGGCAGGTCGTAGAGATAGTTCACGGTGCCGTCGATCGGGTCGAGGATCCAGCGCACGGGGGCGCGGTCGCGCTCGCCGCCGTACTCCTCCCCGAGCACCGCGTCGCCAGGGCGCGCCTCGTGCAGCCGTTCGCGCACGTGCCGCTCGACGGCGCGGTCGGCGGCGGTGACCACATCGGTGGCCGTCGACTTGGTGGCGACGGCCGCGACGCCGTCGGCTCGCATGCGCCTGGCCAGGTCGCTCGCGGAACGGGCGACGGAGACGGCAAGGGCCAGAAGTTCGACCGGTCGGTCCATGGTCACCATCCTTACAAAGTCGCCTCGGGCCCTCCGCAGCCCATCCGTTCGGTCACAAGACGTGCGTTCAGCCCCCTCAAGAGGGGATGTTGGGGCGAGAGAGCGTTACAATTCACGCGCTGCCCGCTGTCGCCAGTGAATCCGCCGGAGTCACTGCACACGGGCGCCACCAAAGCAAACCTGGCCACTCAGCACGGCCGCGCCGTGCGCGAACCCGGCCGCACCGGCCGTCGCTCGCTCATCGCACCGGAAGGTCGTTCGTGACAGCAGCTCACCAGCCCAGCGTTGACGTACGCTCCCTCGCCGACACGCTGATCGCGCGTGCGGCCGCCAACGGCGGTCATCTCACCTCGGCGGAGGTCGCGCAGGCGGTCGACACCGCAGACGTAACCCCAGCGCACGCCAAGAAGCTGCTGAGGAGCCTGGCCGAGGCGGGAGTGACCGTCGTGGTCGACGACTCCGCCCACGGCCGGCGCCGGGTGGCCGCGGCCCGCTCCGCCACCCCGGCGTCCAAGGCGGCCACCGCCAAGGCCGCGCCGGTCCGCAAGGCACCCGTTGCCAAGCCGCTCACAGCCGTCGGGTCCGCACCGGAGCCGGCGGCGGCGAAGAAGGTCCCAGTGAAGAAGGCCGCGCCATCGGCGCCCACCGCATCCGCCGCGGCTGCCGCCGCGCCCGCCGCCGTGGCCCCGGCCGCGGCACCGGCGAAGAAGGCCCCGCCCGCCAAGAAGGCGGCGAAGAAGGCCGCGCCGGGCAATGCCGTGCCCGCCGCGAAGAAAGCATCCCCGGCCGGGTCGGCCGAGCCGGGCGCCCCGACGGCGGGCGCCGGCGACGAGCCGGAGCTCGAGGACCTCGACGACGCGGCCCTTGCCGCCGAGATCGAGGACGTCGTCGTCGAGGAGCCCGTCGAGGAGACCAAGGCCGCCGAGGCCGACGCCGAGGCCACCGCCACCGACGACGACTTCGCGTGGGACGACGACGAGTCCGAGGCCCTCAAACAGGCCCGGCGCGACGCCGAGCTCACCGCCTCCGCCGACTCGGTGCGGGCGTATCTCAAGCAGATCGGCAAGGTCCCGCTGCTCAACGCCGAGCAGGAGGTCGAGCTCGCCAAGCGCATCGAGGCCGGCCTGTATGCGGCCGAGCGCCTGCGGGCGGCCGAGGAGGCCGGCGAGCCGATGACCCTGCCGGCCAGCCGCGACTTCATGTGGATCTCGCGGGACGGCGAGCGGGCGAAGAACCACCTGCTCGAGGCCAACCTCCGCCTGGTCGTGTCGCTCGCCAAGCGGTACACCGGCCGCGGCATGGCCTTCCTGGACCTCATCCAGGAGGGCAACCTCGGCCTCATCCGCGCCGTGGAGAAGTTCGACTACACCAAGGGCTACAAGTTCTCCACCTACGCCACCTGGTGGATCCGCCAGGCCATCACCCGCGCCATGGCCGACCAGGCCCGCACCATCCGCATCCCGGTGCACATGGTCGAGGTGATCAACAAGCTCGGCCGCATCCAGCGCGAGCTGCTCCAGGACCTGGGCCGCGAGCCCACCCCGGAGGAGCTGGCCAAGGAGATGGACATCACGCCGGAGAAGGTGCTGGAGATCCAGCAGTACGCGCGCGAGCCCATCTCCCTCGACCAGACCATCGGCGACGAGGGCGACAGCCAGCTCGGCGACTTCATCGAGGACTCCGAGGCCGTCGTCGCGGTCGACGCGGTCTCCTTCTCGCTGCTGCAGGACCAGCTCCAGCAGGTCCTGCAGACGCTGTCGGAGCGCGAGGCGGGCGTGGTGCGGCTGCGCTTCGGCCTCACCGACGGCCAGCCGCGCACCCTGGACGAGATCGGCCAGGTGTACGGCGTGACCCGCGAGCGGATTCGCCAGATCGAGTCGAAGACGATGTCGAAGCTGCGCCACCCGTCGCGTTCTCAGGTGCTGCGCGACTACTTGGACTGAACGCTCGTTTTCGCTGTGCGCGAACCCGGGCCGTCCCATTTGGGACGGCCCGGGTGTGTTTCCGGTCACCGAGGGCATTACATGAGCCGTGGCGGCGCGCCAACCCACTTGTGATCGCAAGCAAGGCGCGATAGGAAGCACGTAGCGGGTAGTTTGGATCCGCACTTGGAGCGGACTGCCAGTAGGACGGAAATGTGACATCGGTCCCGCGCACCGGGCGGGAACGATGTCGGGCAACACGGTGTTGAACCATCTGTGAACGACGCAAGGAAGCGTTCGTCGGTGACGATCAGAGGAGGAAGGCGATGACCCCGACCCTCACGCCGCCGCCGGAGACGGCGGCGCCCCCCGCCGCCGAGGAACGGTGCGACCGCTGCAACGCGGCAGGGAAGCTTCGAGTCAGGCTCGCCGAAGGTGGCGATCTGATCTTCTGTGGACATCACGCCAACAAGTACGCCGACCAGCTGGTCAAGATCGCTGTTGAGTACGCCGTCGCCCCGGACTTCTCGTGGCGCGGTTCGGAGCTCTCGGCCGGCTGAGACCGATACGGTTTACCGCAGGGCGTCCCTTCGGGGATGCTCTGCGGTCGTTTTCAGGCCCTGGAGATCCCCGACGCCGCACGCCAGGGCCCTCGGAGGCCACCACAACGCCCCGAAGAGCCGAGGGGCCGGCCGGCCGTCACAGGGTCTGGATCGTGGCGATGCGCTCCTCGAGCTGCTCGATGGTCGCCTGGGCGCTCGGCGGGCCCCCGCACAGCCGGCGCAGCTCGGCGTGGATCTTGCCGTGCGGCAGGCCGGTGCGGTGGTGGTGCGCCGCGACCAGCGTGTTGAGCTGCCGGCGTAGCACGATGCGCCGCTCCCCTGCGGTGCGCGGCTGCGGCGGGATGTCGGGCGCGGCCGTCGCCGTCGCCGCGGACCCGCGCCGCCGCTCGGCCGCGGCCTGCTCCGCCTGCCGCTTGGACAGCAGCGCCGAGACCTGGTCCGGGGTCAGCAGGCCGGGCAGCCCGAGGTACTCCTCCTCCTCCGGCGTCCCAGTCTGCGCCGGCAACCCGAACGTCGCCCCGTCGAAGATGACCTGATCGAGTTCGGCGGTGGCGGACAGCGCCTCGAAGCTCTTCTCCAGCTCACCCGAGGCCTTCTCCTCGCGGTTGGCCCGCTCCAGCTCGTCGTCGTCGAAGCCGTCCTTGCGCTTCGGCTCGCCGAGCACGTGGTTGCGCTGCGCCTCCAGCTCGCTGGCCAGCTCGAGCAGGTGCGGCACGCTGGGTACGAAGACCGTCGCCGTCTCGCCGGTCCGGCGGGCGCGCACGAAGCGGCCGATCGCCTGGGCGAAGAACAGCGGGGTGGAGGCACTGGTCGCGTACACGCCGACGGCCAGGCGCGGGATGTCCACGCCCTCGGACACCATCCGGACCGCGACCATCCAGCGCTCGTTCGACCCGGAGAACGCGGCGATGCGGCCGGACGCGCCCACGTCGTCGGAGAGCACCACGACGGCCTTCTCGCCGGTCATCTCGCCCAGGACCTTCGCGTAGGCGCGGGCCGACTGCTGGTCGCTGGCGATGACCAGGCCGCCGGCGTCCGGCATGCCGTCGGCGCGCAGCTTCTGCAGGCGGGCGTCGGCGGCGCGCAGCACCTGCGGCATCCAGTCGCCGGTCGGGTCGAGCGCGGTGCGCCAGGCCTGCGCGATGAGGTCCTGGGTCATCGGCTCGCCCAGGCGAGCGGCCAGCTCATCGCCGGCCGACGTCCGCCAGCGGGTCTCCCCGGAGTACGCCAGGAAGATGACCGGGCGGACGACGCCGTCGCGCAGCGCGTCCGCGTAGCCGTAGACGGTGTCCGAGCGCGACCGGGCGATGCCGTCGGGCCCGCGCTCGTACTCCACGAACGGGATCGGGTTGTCGTCCGAGCGAAACGGCGTGCCGGTGAGCATCAGCCGCCGCACGGCCGGCTCGAACGCGGCCTTCACCCCGTCGCCCCAGGACTTCGAGTCGCCGGCGTGGTGGATCTCGTCCAGCACCACCAGCGTGCGCCGGGTGACCGTCCGCCGCTTGTGTACGGCGGGAGCGATGCCGACCTGCGCATAGGTGACCACGGTGCCGTGGAAGTCGGAGGCGGCGTGCACGTCGGAGTTGCGAAACCCCGCGTCGAGGTCGATGCCGACCCGGGCCGCGGCCTGCGCCCACTGCGTCTTGAGGTGCTCGGTCGGGGTGACCACCGTGAGGTTGTCGATGGTGCCATCGCCGAACAGCTCCAGCGCGACACGCAGCGCGAACGTGGTCTTGCCGGCGCCGGGCGTCGCGACGGCCAGGAAGTCCTCTCGCTTGCCCCGCAGGTACTCCATCAGGGCCTTGCGCTGCCACACCCGGAGCGTCTGACCTTGCTGCACCACCGGACGCGGCGGCATGCGGCACCCCTCCCCGTCGATACGTCACATCGCGTCGTCCCGTCGCACCGGCCCGGCCGGCGGGCGCGCGGCCCGGCTCGTCCGTCCCGGCGCGCCACCCGGCCCCCACGTCCGGTTTGTCCCCTCGGCCCGTTTGATCCCGGGCTTGGGCACATGAAAACGCCCTCGCGTCAGCGCGGACCGCGAAGGCGTTGACAGCCTAGCGGGCATCGGCCCGGCGAGGCGCCGAACCGAGCCGAACGTCACGAAGTCGGGTCGTCGTTATGGACCACGTTTTCGTAGAGGTCTTTGCACACGGGGCAGACCGGGAACCGGCTCGGGTCGCGCGAGGGCACCCAGAGCTTGCCGCACAGCGCCCGCACCGGTGTCCCTTCGATCATGGCCTGCATGATCTTGTCCTTCGGCGCGTAGTGCGAGAACTTCTCGTGGTCGCCGGCGTCGTAGCGGTAATCGGTGCTGGTCTGCTCTTCGACGCGCTCGTCGGTGAGAGTCCCGCCACCGTTCTCGGGAGTGGTCGTCACGGGTCCCAGTCTGCCAGGCTCGGCGCGAATTGGCCCGCACCGGCGGGGCTATGGTGGGCTGGTGATCAACCACGCCATCCGCTTCGGCCCGCACGTCGAGGCCGCCCGCACCGCCGGCGCACCGATCGTCGCGCTGGAGAGCACCATCATCTCGCACGGCCTGCCCCGCCCGGCCAACCTCACCGTGGCGAAAGAGATCGAGGCGACGGTCCGCGCCGCCGGCGCCGTGCCCGCCACCATCGGCATGATCGGCGGCGAGATCGTGGTGGGCCTCGACGAAGCCGAGATCGGGCACCTCGCGGCGAGCGACGACGTGGTCAAGCTGTCCGTGCGCGACCTCGCCCCGGCCGCCGCCGCCCGCGCCGACGGCGCCACGACCGTCGCCGCCACCTCGGCGATCGCGACCCGCGCCGGCATCGCCGTCTTCGCCACCGGCGGCCTCGGTGGCGTGCACCGCGGCGCGTCGTCCACCTTCGACGAGTCCGCCGACCTGACCGCGCTGTCCCGCCTGCCGATCGCGATCGTCTGCGCCGGCGTGAAGTCGATCCTCGACGTCGGCGCGACGCTGGAGCGCCTGGAGACGCTGGGCGTCAGCGTGGTCGGCTACGGCACCCGCCGCTTCCCCGGCTTCTACCTGACCGACGCCGGCTACGACCTGGACTGGTCGGCCGGCGACCCGGACGCGGTGGCCGAGATCATCCGCGCCTCCCTCACGCACGACCTGCACCGCGGCGCCCTGGTCGTGGCCAACCCCCTGCCGGAGGAGGAGCAGCTCGACCCGGCCCTGCACGACCGGGTGCTGGCCGAGGGCCTGGCCGGGCTGGAGCGCGACGGCATCACCGGCAAGGAGGTGACGCCGTACCTCCTGTCGCACTTCCACGCCGCGACCGAGGGCCGGAGCCTGGACGTGAACGTGCGCATCATCCTGCGCAACGCCGACCTGGCCGCCCGCATCGCCGCGGCCCTGTGAGCCGGCATCGCCGACATCGGCGGTATCGGCCCGGCGGCGGCGCGCGGTGAGCGTCGTGGTCATCGGCGACGTCGTCACGGACATCCTGACCGTGCACGAGGGCCCGCTCGCCATCGGCTCAGACACCATCGCCAGCGTGCGCATCGGCGGTGGCGGGTCGGCCGCCAACACGGCGGCCTGGCTGGCTGCGGCCGGGTGCCCGGTCGTCTTCGCCGGGGTCGCGGGTGACGACGAGCCGGGCGACGCGCGGGTCGCCGAGATGCGCGCCGCGGGCGTGACGACGAGCGTGCGGCGGGTGGCCGGGGCCGCGACCGGGACCGTGGTCGTGCTGACCTCCGACGCCGAGCGCACGATGTTCACCGACCGGGGGGCGAACCGGCTCCTGGACCGCTCCGACGTCGAGCGGGCGCTCGGGCTGCCCGGGGTGGGGCATCTGCACCTGTCCGCCTACGTGCTCTTCGACGCCGACTGCGCCCCGGCCGGGCGGTACGCGCTCGCGGAGGCCCGCCGCCGGGGGCTGACCACGAGCCTGGACGCCGCGTCGGCCGCGCCGCTGGAGCGCATCGGGGCGAGCGCGTTCCTGGCCTCGGTACCCCGGCCCGGCATCCTGTTCGCCAACCTGGACGAGGCGCGGGTGATCGCCGGGCCCGGCGGCGGGGCGGACACCGCGGCGCTGGCGCGGGCCCTGCTGGCCCACGCGGACGCGGTCGTGGTCAAGTCGGGGCCCGGCGGCGCCACCTGGGCGGCCCCGGGCGAGGTCGAGCACGCGCCGGGGGTCGCGGTGGCCGGGGTGGTGGACCCGACCGGGGCCGGCGACGCGTTCGCCGCGGGCTTCCTGGCGGCGTGGCTCGGCGGCGCCGGCCCGGAGGCGGCGCTGCGCCACGGCAACGAGCTCGGGGCGCGAGCGGTGTCCCGGCTGGGCGGGCGCCCCTGACCGGGGCCCGCACCTCAGTCGGCGTCGATGACCCGGTGCTCGCGCTCGTCGAGGGCGTGGCCCGGGTCCGGGTGGGACGTCGGGCGGCGGCGCAGCCGGTTGCGGAGCCGGTTTTCGGGGCGCGGGGGCGCGTCGTTGGCCAGCAGCACCGCGATCATCGGCAGGCTGACGCCGCCGACGATGCAGAGGGTGAGCCACAGCCACAGCAGGGGCGGGCGGGTCGCGACCAGGATGGCGGCCACCACGACGCAGGCGGCACGCAGGAGCATCATGAACACATACCGCACCTCACGGGCGCGAAGCTCCTGTTCGGGGCTGCGCGCCGCGTCGGTGATCAGCTGCGGTCGTACCCTACGGGCCATTAATCCGAGTCTGCCACGCCCCCGCGCCCGACCGTGACTCAGGTGTCGGTCGGTTTCGTGGGTGGATTCTGCGCCCCGGAGTGGGCCATGCCCGCGCCCTGCTCGCGGGCCGTGGTTCCGGTGGCCAGCAGGTCGCGGATCTCGGTCAGGAGGCGGATCTCGTCGCTCGGCGCCTCCGGTTCGGGCTCGATGCCGCGCTTGCGGCGCTCGGCGAGCTTGTTCATGGGCACCACGATCAGGAAGTACACCGTCGCGGCCGTGAGCAGGAAGGTGATCACGGCGTTGACGAAGGTGGGCCACTCGAGCACCTGCTTGCCGATCTTGAGGCCCTGGGCGCCGTCGATGCCGATGCCGCCGCTCAGCTTGACCAGCGGCTGTAGGAAACCCTCGGTGAACGCGGTGACGACGCCGTTGAAGGCGGCGCCGATGACGACGGCGACGGCAAGTTCGATGACGTTGCCGCGCGAGATGAAATCCCGGAAACCCTTCAGCACGTAGGCACCTTACGAGAGGGCGGGGCGCCACGCACATCGCCGTCCGATCGAAGAGCGCTCAGCCCACCCAGCCGACGAAGCTGCCCGTGCGCCCCTGGTCGCGGCGGGGCGGGCGGGGCGCCGGGGCGCCGGCCAGGAGGGTGGTCACCGCGCGGGTCAGCCAGGCGTTGACCGACAACCCCTCGCGCGTCGCGGCCTCCTCGATACGCTGCTTGAGCCGCTCCGGCGGGCGGAAGTTGATCCGGCCGACCGGGCCGTCCGCGGGAGCCGGTTCGGCGGCGTTTGGCTCGGGGCGCGGCTCGGCGGGGTCGGCGTCGGGGGTGGTGACCACGAAGTACGGGTTGCGGTCGCGCACGCGGACCTCGACCGAGCCCGGCGCCAGGTCCCGGGTGATCTCGTCGGCGGCGTCGGAGAGCACGTCGAACATGGCCAGCCGGGTCGCCGAGGCCACCGCGGCGGCCAGGCGCTCGGCCAGCGCCGCCTCGTCCGGCCCGGCCGCGGCGAGCAGCTCGGCGCGCAGGCCGTCGACGTACCGGGTGAGGTCCATGTGGCAAGTATGGCAAATTCGATGGCGCCATCGGCGCCATCGATGCCGCCGTCCACGAGAAGATGATGATGATGATGACGCTTTGAACGGGGAGGGTTCATGATCCAGCTGCTGTCGCCCGACGGCACGCTACGCGCGGACGAGCGCGCGCCGCTCGACGTCACCCCGCGACTGTGCCGCGACCTGCTGCGCGACATGGTGCTCGCCCGGCGTTTCGACGAGGAGGCGCTCGCCCTGCAGCGCCAGGGCGAGCTGGGCCTGTGGCTGATGTCGCTGGGGCAGGAGGCGGCGCAGGTCGGCTCGGTACGGGCGCTCGCGCCGGGCGACTACGTGTTCCCTAGCTACCGCGAGCACGCCGCCGCGCGCTGCCGGGGCGTCGGCGCCGCCGAACTGCTGGCGCAGTGGCGCGGCGTGACGCACGCCGGCTGGGACCCGGCCCGCTACCGGTTCCACATCTACAGCCTGGTGCTGGGCACGCAGGCGCTGCACGCCGCCGGATACGCGGTCGGCGTCCGCCTCGACGGCGCCGCCGAGATCGTGCTCGCCTACTTCGGCGACGGCGCCAGCAGCCAGGGCGACGTGAGCGAGGCGCTGAACTGGGCCGCGGTGGCCGGCGCCCCGGTCATCTTCTTCTGCCAGAACAACCAGTGGGCGATCTCCACCGGCACGAGCCGGCAGATGGCCGCCCCGCTGCACCGCCGCGCCGAAGGCTTCGGCCTGGAGGCCCACCTCGTCGACGGCAACGACGTGCTCGCCGTGCACGCGGTCACCGCCAAGGCCGCGGAGTCGGTACGGCGGGGCGGGCGCCCGGTCTTCATCGAGGCGACCACCTACCGCATGGCCGGGCACAGCACCTCCGACGACCCGCGCCGGTACCGCTCCGACGACGAGGTCGAGGCGTGGCGCCAGCGCGACCCGATCGCCCGCCTGGAACGGCTCGTGCGTGCCCAGGACTGGGCCGACCAGCGCTTCTTCGACGAACTGGAGGAGGAGGCGGCGCAGGTCGCGGCCGAGACCCGGGCCGCGTGCCTGGCGCTGCCCGACCCGAAACCCGAGGACATCTTCCGGTTCACCCTGGCCGAGGAGACCGAGCTGCTACGTGAACAGCGGGAATGGATGGAGGCATACCGCACGTCGTTCACGGCACACTGATGGCGCCACTCACGGCGTCATAGTGATGTCATGACCGATGCGGGCATCGCTACCGCCGGGCTGCGCAAGGCATACGGGAACAAGGTCGTGCTCGCCGGCATCGACCTGGAAGTCCCGGCGGGCACGATCTTCTCGCTGCTCGGCCCCAACGGCGGGGGCAAGCCCACGATGGTGCACATCCTGTCGACGCTGCCGCCGGCCACCCACCCGCCGCGCCCGCGCTGACGCGGCTCAGACGGTGCTGCCGCAGATCGGCAGGGAGCGCAGGCGATCACCGTAGTGCCTGGCAAGGGCTTCGAAGCGCGCGTTGGCTTCGTCGAGCAGTTCACCGCGCCACGATTCCCTCATCCGCTCAACGGTCTGGGCGACGGCGTCCGCCGTCACGTCGGGGTCCTCGCCGATCCGCTCGGCCAAGCGGCGAAAGTCGTCCAGCGTGATGCCGGTCGGGCTCTTCTGGCTGTTGATGCTCAGAGCGAGCGGATCGTACTTGTACGCCGAGTAGATCGTCAGCGAGTGGAAGTCGTAGACCGGCGCCAGCCGGGGCGTGTGGCCGTCGGGGTAGAGCAGTGCCCAGTTCTTGAGGTGCGCGTCGGTGTTGCCAACGATGATCATCGCGGCCAGCCGCCGTACAAAGTCAAGGTAGCCTTCGGTACCGCAGAGCTGGGCGACCACCGCGCCGAGGCCGTCGTAGGACTGACCCGGTTCCCCGTACTTGAACATGGGCCCGACGTCCGCGACCTGCGCGAAGTCCTCCACGTGGACCCGTCCGCCCGGGGTGCGGTCGAACCGCTCGATGATATAGAGCAGGTCACTCGGGTCGGCCAGGCCGTCAGCGATGCCCTCGATCCGCCCGGCCGCGACCAGGTCGACGACCGGGACCTCGAACCCGGCAGCGGCAAGCCAGCGCATGGTCAGGTACTCGTTGGCCGGCAGGTCGCGGAAAACGCGGTCGGGCAGCTTCACGATCCACCAGCCGCCGTCGCCGCTCACCGGCGAGGTCAGCCTCGATCCCGCAACCGAGAACTTGAGCTGGACCCCGGCGAGCGAGTGGCGAAGCGGATGGTCGGGAGCCCCGCCCGAGGCCTCCGGTACGAAATCGTCATCCGGCTCCGCGTCGGCGTGGACGGAGACCGCGCCCGGTAGGTAGGCGCCCAGACGTATCAGCAGGGTGTAGTCGCCGACGTTGCCGCCGCCCATCTCGCGGATGATCTGCTTGCGCAGGGCGCCTTCGGGCAGCAGGTTGGCGAACCACGCCGGCACGCCGGTGCGCGCACGGCGGACGGTCCGGGGGTCGTCCTCAAAGATCTGCCCGAGCGTCCGGTGGGCAGGTGCGGAGAGATCGTCCTCGTAGGCGAACTCGCTGCGGCCCTTCAGGTAACGCAGCATGCCGACCCGGCGGTCGTGCAGGCGGACCTCGGCCGTCGTCGTTGCCGGCATTCAGACCGCCTTGAGCAGGTCGGCGACCGACCGGCCGTCGCGCGCGCCCCACTCCGCCATCCGGTCGACGTGCGCCTCGATCGCGGAGGTCAGGGCGGCCCCGCGCCGTTCGAGAAACGCATCCGCCGAATGCTCGCGCAGCAACCGCTGAGCCTCTTCGTCGACCAGATGGCTCGCGGCCACCTCCGCCGGTGCCGTCGCGAGTTGGCGACGCAGGAGCATGGCGGGGCCCGCCGTTACCACCGCCCGGTTGGCCAGCGTTGCCGGTGGCGCGGGGGCGACGTTGTCGAAGATCGGCCGCAGCGGGTTGCCGTCTTCCAGGAGCCGGACGAGGTCGAGCGGGCTGCCAGTCGACGGGTCACGAGGCTCGGCCGCGCAGAGGCAGAGAACGTTGATCTTCGTCATCGCCTGGTTGAAGTGCACCTTGTCCAGTTCGGCAGCGAAGTCCGCGGTCCGTGGCACCTGTTTGAGCAGCGCGCTGGCCGCTCCCACCTGGTCTGGCCCGGCAACCGCGCCGATCTGGCCCCGCATGTCGGCCACGCTCTGCCCGCGGGCGCGGGTGCCCGCTACCGCGCCGCGCCAGATCCACCGCCGCAAGAGCGTGGCGGCGCGGCCTTCCGGCGCTCCGTGCAGCCGGACGAACCGGACGAGGACCGGCACCACGTTGGAGTACGGCAGGAGCTTCATGTGAGGAATCTCCGCCACGTCGCGCAGGAAACCAACCACGTCCCGCAGGGCCACCCCGAGCCCCCGGAACGTTTCCGCCCGGTCCTCCGGCGACTCGAACTCGTGCGTGAAGTCGTCGCGGAAAATGTCACCGCCGCGATAGGCGAGCACACACCGCAGGACCAGCTGGTCGTCCATCGCACCGAAACCGAGTTCCGCCGAGATGCGGCCGATCGCCGCCAGGGTCAGCGGCTCGTCGGCCGCCGTCTGAGAGTGCAGCGCCTGGAAGACCTCGGCCTTCGTGAGCCGCTTCCCGGCGTTGTTCATGCGGGTGAAGATGTCCAGCAGCGGCTCCTCGTCGTCCGTGGTCACCACGTACGTCGGGATCTGGTACTCGCGGATCGCCTTGGCGGCCTGGTCCGCCAGCGCGAGATGCGCGTCGGAAAGCCAGTCCGTGTTCTCCCGCATCCATCGCAGCAAGGTCGCGGTGTCGAGCAGGAAGCTCACCGGAATCCAGGTGTACGGCGCCAGTTGCCGCGCACCGGCGGTGTGGAACTCGCCGGTGTCCAGGTCGAGGTGTACCCGGAACCGGGCGTCGGTCGCGACATGCGCGGCGCTCAGCGCACCGACGAGCGAGGTGATGCGCTGCTGGCCGTCCACCACCCACAACGCCGAGTCCAACTCCGGTGCCTCGACGGTCAGCGGGCCGACGTGCAGCGTCTGGGCCTTGGCAGGCCGGCGCCAGAGCAGGAGGTTGCCGATCGGGAAGCCCCGCAGGATGCTGTCGAACAGCTTGACGATGTCGCCCGCGTCCCACTTGAAACCCCGCTGGAACTGCGGGATCCGAACGAGGCCGCGCTGGACGTCGAGGACGAGGTCCTCCGGGGTGCGCTGCTCGATCCGCGGCCGCTCCAGGGTTGCCATGCCACCTCCAGCATCGTGTGGCCCAAGCCTAGTCGTCACGCGCCGTGCCGAACCCGTTCCGCCACGGCGCCCGGCCGGGCCGATGCCGCCGTGGCCGCGCCGGGGGTCGTGGTGGTCCTCGACGCCCCGGAGGCGCGGCGGTTGCTCGGCGTGGCCCGGACCCGATCACCCGACGCCCGCGCTTACTACGACCAGCAACGCACCCGCAGCGGCAGGCAGCGAACAGCCTTACATCAATGTGCCACCTGCCTTGCCGACTCAAGCCCACTCAAGGCCAGTCCCGCAAGACGCACGGCTGCCGCTGGACAGCCCGACGCTCATCACTTCGGGCCACATCGAGCCGCAGGGCTCCCGATCTGAGCCCTGCAGGCTAGCACGTCCGGCCACCGCGCCCTACACCGCATGGCAGTGCCCTCGCCCGGTCCAATCAGCGCGGCTTGCGCTCAGTAAGCGCTTCGACACGACTAGGTCATCTTGGTTGTGGCCCTCGATTTGACATTGCCGCACCTCAGCCGTTGGCGATTGGCGCATGATAGCTGATCAACATCGATTAATGTAACCGTAAGCAACAGAGTGACGTCTCATTGTGACTATCATCTCACTCGACTGGGCGTTATCGATGGCCCACGATGTTGGGCACAGGATGATCCTCTAGCCGACCGAGTCGATAACCAACCGCGCTGCCCGAATCGCCGAGCACGCCGAATGCGACGCCCGTGGCGTTAGCAGCACCCAAACAACAGGCGCGATCAACCCGAACGCCATGCGTAGGACGTAGGCAGACGCGAGGCTTAGCCGATTTGATCAACCCCCGGGAGGACCGGTTCATGGACGGCTTGTCCGTTTTCGAGCACTTGGGTGGCCAATTAACACGCTTGTGCGATGTGGCTGGACTTGATCCGGATGCACCAATGGACCTGCTGAGGGACCTTCTCGGTCCCGTCGGACCGCGTCGATTGTCCGAGCCGCCCGCGTGGCCGTCGGACGTCGCTGACGATCACACGCCCGTCGAGTTCTCGATCGCATACAACGAGGGAGAGCCTCCCTCGCTGAGGATTCTTGGTGAGACGATCGGCTCACCACCCGGCGTGCTGACGAACCTGTCCGCCTCATATGAATTTCTCCGCACGCAGGCTGATCGGTTCGGCCTGTCCACGTCCCGCTTGGAGCAGGTCCAAGATCTCTTCGACACGGAGCACCCCCAGGGGGAGTTCGCCCTGTGGTGGTCGCTGGTGTTTCGCAGCGGCCGGCGGCCCGAGCTCAAGGTGTACTTCAATCCTGAGGTCAAGGGCGTCGAGCGCGCACCGGAGCTGGTGGCCGAGGCGTTGCACCGGCTCGGGCTGCACAAGGCGTACCGGGCCATGCTGGACCATGCTGTCCGGCCAGGCGAGCTGGGCCAGGGTGATCGGCTGACGTTCTTCGCGCTGGACCTGCACGACGGGCCGCACGCCCGCGTGAAGCTCTACGTCACCCATCACGACACCGAGGTTGAGGACGCGGTCCGGGCAGCCGGCGCGGTCGACGGCGTCGACCTGAAGGCGCTCGCCGAGTTTTGCACGGTCGCCAGAGGCGGCCCCCGCCCTTTCGATGGCCGCCCGCTTGTGGGCAGCTACACCCTCACGGAGGGCGTCGACACGCCGGTTGGCTACAGCGTGTATGTACCTATCAGAAGCTACGTCCACGACGACGAGGAAGCCCGGGACCGGGTGGTGGCGTTGCTCGCCCGGCACGGGTTCGACAGCTCAGCGTTCGACCGGGCGGTCACTGCGGTCACGCAGCGGCCGCTTCGCGCCGGCGTCGGGCTGATCGCGCACGTCTCGCTGCGGCTGGGCCCGCCGCGACCAGGTGTGACCGTCTACCTCTCCGCCGAGGCGTACCAGGTGGCTCCGCCGCGTCCACGGCAGGCGCCGGCGATTCGGAGCATCGCGAAGCGCCGGGCCACACAGACCGCCGCCTGAAACCTCTGAGTGCGAGGAGTGCGTTGTGAATACCCACCTGCCGCCGCCATGGCGGATCAAGGTCGTCGAAGAGATTCCCTTCCTGAGCACGGAGGAACGTCGGCTGGCATTAGCCGAAGCCGGCTACAACCCGTTCAACCTTCGCGCCGACCAGATCACCATCGACCTGCTGTCCGACTCGGGCACGGGCGCCACCTCGGCCGCGCAGGAAGCCGCCGCCGCGCTCGGCGACGAGTCCTACGCGGGCGCACGATCGTGGTTCCGGTTCCGCGACGAGGTCGGCGACCTCACCGGGTATCCGCACATCCTGCCGGTTCACCAGGGCCGGGCCGGCGAGCGCATCCTGTTCACCAGCCTGCTCAAACCTGGCCAGATCTGCATCAGCAACACCCACTTCGACACCACCCACGCCAACGTCGAACTGGTCGGCGCCGAGCCTCGGGACCTGCCCTGCCCCGAGGCGGCCGACCTCGACAGCGCGGAACCGTTCAAGGGCAACATCGACCTTGATGCCTTGGAACGGATCCTGACCGGGCCCGAGGGAGGCAAGGTCGGGCTGGTATTGATGACCATCACGAACAACGGCCTCGGTGCGCAGCCGGTGTCGATGGCCAACCTCGAAAAGGTCGGCGAACTGTGCCGGCGCCACAGCGTGCCGTTCTTTCTCGATGCGGCGCGGTTCGCCGAGAACGCCTGGCTGGTACACCAGCGGGACCCGGCGTACAGCGACTGGACGCCGCGGCAGATCGCCACTCGTGCGTTCCAGCTCGCCGACGGATGCCTGGTGAGCCTGAAGAAGGACGGGCTGTCGGCCATCGGCGGATTCATCGGCCTGCGCGACGACGACCTGCACGCCGCGTGCGAGGCGAACCTGATCGCCACCGAGGGGTTCTCCACGTATGGCGGGCTGGCCGGCCACGACCTCGAACGGCTGGCCCAGGGGCTACGGGAGGTGGTCGACCCGGCGTACCTGCGCTCGCGCGCCGAATCCACCGCCCGGCTGGCGCAGATGATCAACGACGCCGGCGTGGACACCGTCCAGCCGGCCGGCATCCATGCCCTGTACCTCAACGCGGGCCGGCTCCTGCCGCACCTGACGCCACAGGAGTTCCCGGGGCATTCCCTCGGCTGCCAGCTGTACCTCGACGGTGGCATCCGCTGCGCCGAGCTGGGGTCGCTCTACCTCGGCGGCATGGACGACAAGCACCGGCTGCTGACCCCCGCGCCGTTCGAGCTGGTGCGGTTGGCAATCCCGCGCCGGGTCTACACCGACAGTCATCTCGAGTACGTGGCCGAGGTGCTCGCCGGCATCGCCAAGGCGCCCGAGCGGGTCCGCGGGTACCGGATCGTCTCGTCGCCGCGTCTGCTACGCCACTTCAAGGTGCGACTGGAGCCACTGGCTGGATAAGTCCTCTCTCCCCTACCCGACTCCAGCTTCTGCACGCCGCCCAAAAACATGATCTCGATTTCCCGAGAAGGGTGCAGCGATGCGCAGAATCCTGATCGTGGGCGCCGGCCAATGCGGCCTGCTGCTCGGCCACGGCCTGCTCCAGGCAGGCAACTACGAAGTGACCATCCTGACGGCGCGAAGCCCCGACGAGATCCGTCGGGCTTCGCCCACCTCCACCCAGGTCATGTTCGGCCCGGCGGTGGCCATCGAACGGCAACTCGGACTCGACCTGTGGGCCGACGAGACGCCGGACATCGCCGGGCTGCACTGGACCGTCGCTCCACCCACCGGCGACCGCCTCGACATCTACGGCGCCCTGGACGCGCCGGCGCGAAGCACCGACCAGCGGGTCAAGATGGCCGGCTGGCTGGAGTTGTTCGAGGAGCGCGGCGGGACCGTCCACACCACGAACATCAGCATCGGCGAGCTCGACGAGATCGCCGAGTCCCGCCGTTACGACCTGATCGTCATCGCCGCCGGCCGCGGCGACCTGACCGCGCTGTTCGACCGGGATCCGTCCCGTTCCCCGTACACCACGCCGCAGCGTGGCCTGGCCGCCGCCTACGTCAACGGCATGGGCCGCGAGCCGAACACCGATCTCTGGCCCAACGTCACGTTCACCGTCATGCCCGGCGCTGGCGAGCTCATCCTCATCCCGGCGCTGACCACGACAGGACTGTGCGACATCCTGTTCTGGGAGGCCGTCCCCGGCGGGCCGCTGGACGTGTTCGGCGACCGCCCCGACCCGGGCGAACACCTGACGCGGGCCGTCGGACTGGTCCGCGAGCACACGCCCTGGCTGTACGAGCGCTGCGCCCACGTCGAGTTGACCGACCCCAGCGCCACCCTGACCGGCCGCTTCACCCCCACCGTGCGGCAACCGATCGGCGAACTGCCCTCCGGCGGCCTCGTCCTGGGAGCCGCCGACGTGGTTGTGACCAACGACCCCGTCGTCGCGCAGGGCGCCAACGCCGCCGCACATTGTGCCGTCGCCTACCTGACCGCGATCCTCGACCGCCGCGACGGCGATCCGTTCGACCGTGACTGGATGCACAGCACCTTCGAGCGGTTCTGGGTGGACACCGCCGCGCAGGTCACCGACCTGAGCAACGGGATGCTCCAGCCGCCACCCGAACACGTCCAGCGCATCCTGGGCACGGCGGCGCAGCACCCGGAGGTGGCCAGTCGCCTCGCCAACGGGTTCGCCGACCCGAACCGGCTCATCGACTGGTTCATGACACCCGACGGCGCCGACCGCTACCTCAGCGAGGTCGCGGCCCGTACGCCGATCGACACCAGCCGCTAGTGCGATGCCCGGCCGGCCCGCGGCGGGCCGGGCACGCCGGGCCGTCGATCAACCGACCGGCATGCGTGCCATCGCATGCCGGATCAGCGTGATCAATGCCTGCTTGCTGGAGGCCCGATCCCTGGCATCGCACCACAAGAGTGGAACGGAGGCGTCCAGCTCCAGGGCCGCACGAATTTCCTCCGCGGTGTACAGGCACTCGCCGTAGAACCGGTTGACGGCGGCGACGAACGGGATGCCTCGCCGCTCGAAGTAGTCGATGGCGGGAAAGCTGGTGCCGAGCCTTCTGGTGTCGACCAGCACGATCGCACCGACCGCACCCTGCGCGAGCTCGTCCCACATGAACCAGAATCGGTCCTGTCCCGGTGTGCCGAACAGATACAGCACGACATCGGGGCTGATGGTGATGCGCCCGAAGTCCAGGGCAACCGTGGTGTTCGTCTTACCCTCCACGCCCGTCACGTCATCGACGCCGACACTGGCCTGGGTAAGGACTTCCTCCGTGGTCAACGGCGGAATCTCGCTGACCGATCCGACCAAGGTGGTCTTGCCGGTGCCGAAGCCGCCCGCCACAACGACCTTGACCGATTTGCGATCCACGTGTATCAGTCCCTTTGCCTAGATTCGTTCGAGACCGGCGAGAACCTCTTGCAGCACCCAAAGATCCGCGATCTGCTCCTGGGCCGGAGATCCGACGCCTAGATACCCTTGATCGAGGAGCACATCGACCATCACTTTCATAATGGCGAGCGGGAGATGCAAATACGCCGAAAGCTCGGCAATGGACATCCAATTCACACACCGACTGACGATCTCCTCGTACTCCGGCTCCAGCCGTTGCCCACGAGGCAGGATGGCGATGACCTGGGTCGCCAAGTCCAGGTTGGTGTTCCGCGGACTTGTCTGCCCATTGACAAGGATGTAGAGGGGGACGAGCCGCCCTGCCTCCGCCGGGTCATCGCCGTCCCAAACGTCATACGCCATGGCCCGTGCCAGGTTGACCGTTGACGGACAGCGCGGCCGGGCGTGCTTCGGTGCCGAGATACTCGCCGATGCGGGTCACCAGGCGCCGCACCTCATAGGCGACCGTTCCCATGTCGACACTCGGCTCACACAGCACAGCCAGGCGAGCGTGCTGGCCGGCGGCGGCAAGGAACAGGATGTGATTGTGATATTCGATGACGATCTGATCCACCAGCCCGCTGCCGATACGCCGGCCCGTTCCCGCCGCGACGCTGTACATCGAAGATGAACCGGCGGCCAGGATTTCCGCGGTTTCCTGCGCCAACAACGTGGATTTCTGAACGATCAGCCCGTCGGTGGACACCACCACGGCAAAGGCAACATGCGGGACCTCGACAAGACCGTCCAGCATCCAGGCCAGATCATTATGCTGTGTTGAGTGGTTCACACTATCCCGCCTTGATCAGCTCTCGTAAGTGTGTCGTTGTTGCTCGCAGCAAGCCCATCGGCCCGTCCCCGTTGGTACCGCGCATACCGATCCCGAGAATCCTCCGGCGACCTCGTGGACGGCGTTTCATCCTGCGGGCCCGTTACCGGCGGCTCGTCATCGCGCAGCTCGGGCACCAGGTGCTGTTGCGGCTGGCGGTGCGGTAGCACCGGCCGGTCAGCGCCTTTCGGTGCGGGCGAGTCGGTGCCGACCACGGGCGCCACGGCGGAATGCCGGGGAACGCCGGCGCTGCCGTTGAGTCGATGGTCGTTCATCATGCCGCCCGCAGGGTCGGGTCGTCCGCTTGCGCCGACGTTGGTATCGCGCACACCCAGTACTGATCCGTTCGAGGCCGTCGCAGCCGCGGCGGCGGGGCGCACATCGTAGCGAGGGACCTCGTCCAGCGGAGAGGCCGAAGCCGATGCCGGAAGTGCGCCGGCGTTCACCAACTCCAGGTCGGGCACGCCGACTTCGAGAGGCTGGCTGAGGTCGCCGAGCTCCTGGGCGAGCACCCGCTCGGGCAGGAGCACGATCGCCAGCAGCCCACCATATGCCGATTTGCGGAGCCCGACCTGCACACCCTCACGCTTGGCCAGCTCGGCCACCACGTACAGGCCGACCTGTTTGCCGCCCTCCAGCTCGGTCACATCCGGCGTGGGCGCGGTCGCCAGCAGCACATTGGCGCGCTCCACGGCCTCGTGCGTCATGCCGACGCCGGCGTCCTCGATTTCCACCGCGACGCCGTGTCGCACCTGGACGCACGTGACCCAGACCGTTGTCGTCGGCGGGGAGAAGGCGAGCGCGTTGTCCAGCAATTCGGCCAGGAGGTGGATGGTTCCGGCGACCGCCGGACCCGCCAGCGCCACGTCCGGTGCGCTGCGCAGCGAGACTCGCTGGTACTGGTGCGTTTCCGCGAATGCCGCCAGCAACGCCCGGCGCAGCGGCACCGGATTCTTGAACCGCCGGCCGATCTGCCCACCGGCCAGGATGACGAGGTTTTCCAGGAAGCGCCGCGTCTGGTTGAGCTGGTGGTTGACGTCGAACAGCTGCGTGAGCAGTTTCTCGTCGCCGATCCGGCTCTCCAGGTCCTCAATGATCATGAGGCCGCGCTGCAGCGGACGCTGCGGGCGGCGAGCGACGCCCATCAGCATCTCGGTGCTGGCAGCCCGGGTCCTCGCCTCGTCGATGGCGGCACCCGCCGCGGCCCGCATCGACCGGTTGATGACGTCGGCGACCTGGCCGATCTCGTCGGCTCCGTAGTCCCGTGCCGGAAGCTCGACCTCGAGGTCAACCGGTTCCCGCCGACGCAGCCGGTTCATCATGGCCGGCAGCCGCTGATCGACCGTCTCCGTAGCCTCCCTGCCCAGCCGGGCCAAGCGGACGGACAGCCCCTGGTCCACGAGGACCTGCGACCGACGGACCGACCACAGGATCGCGCCGGCGGCGATCGCCAGTGCGATCAGACTTCCCAATGACGCGACGAGCAGCTGATTGTTACCGGTGCTCAGCGTCCGGGCCGAAACCTGATCGGCCTGCAGGATGGTCAAGTTGATCAGTTCGTCGGAGACCTGGCGGGTGAGCGCCTGCCAACGGGCCAGGTCAACGGACAGCGCGCGAGGCACGCCATTGCGCCACGGCCCATTGGCGATGACCGAGTTCTCCGCGGCGATCAACTGCTTCCACGCGTCGCCCGCGATGAGGCTCTCATACCGTTGACGTACGTCTGGCTCCATGTGCGGCTCGACGGTGGTCAGGCCGAAATGGTAGGAGCCCGCCAGGCTCACGAATTCGAGATGATCCTGATCGTTGAGCGCGCGAGCGCCGAACGCGGCCTCAATCATCGATCCGGCCCGGGACATCAGGTCGCTGGCCCGCCACACCTCGGTCGCCGCGATGCCGCCCTTGGTCGCCGTGGCATCGGGCACCATCCGGGCCTGAGTGTCGAAAAGGGCGGTCGCGGCGTCGAGCAGCTCGTTGTAGAAATCGTACGCGGGCTGTACGCCCCCCGACCTGGAGTCCACCGTGGTTCGAACACCTGGAAGCCGGTCCAGGTAGTCCGCCACCGCCTTCCATCGCGTCTGGATGGACTGCGGAGCGCTCGCCATCCCCGCATCGGCGACGGTGCGTAGCTCGGACAGTCGCTCATCAGTCTGCTGCCGCTGCTTGAGCAGCTCCTGCGTGTCTTTCGAGGGCTGGCTGAGGAAGGCGACGGTCAGCCGCCGCTCCTGCTGGATCGACGCCAGGGCGGAAACCGCCGGAATCGACACCTGGCGGACGCCGCTGGCGACCTCCCGGTTGTAGAAGCCCTCAAAGACCAGGTATCCCGACGCCACGAGCCAAAGGATCACGGCGACGGCACTGGGTATCAGGACCAGCCTGATGACCTGACGCTTGATGGACTGCTGCCGGCCACCCGAACGGCTCGGCGCCGTCGACTGATCGTGCTTATCCGAACCAAGTTGTTTGCTCACGGGGTCGGCCTGCTTTCGCGCCAACTCGAATCCAATCATGGGCAGCCCAAAGAAGCCGGCGGGCGACAACTGCTGGCCAACGCCGATGCGAGTGCAAACCCTACCGGTGTCTCTCCGCTCGCACTACCCGGCATTCTGCCGCACACCTCACCCATGGCTTTTGCACTGGTCAGCGTGAATTCGTCCGCGAGCTGTCGCCGCGGACCCTACCGACTTGGTGATCTCCAGCCCACACTGTCAACTACGGTCTTCTGAAGACCCGGCGCCAACCCGGCGTCGGCGTGCCAACGGTCCTCATCTCCAGCCGCCTTGCGGCGCAGCACACTGCGGGAGTGTCGTGAACACACGGGAGCAACACCTGGTCGAGCTGGTCGGCACTGATGGCACCCCGATCGGCGAAACCACCGTCGACCAGGCGCACCGCGCGCCCGGCCAGCTGCACCGCGCCTTCTCCGTGCTGCTGGTCTCCCCCGACGGGAAGCTGCTGCTGCAGCAGCGGGCCGCGGTGAAGACCCGGTTCCCGCTGCGGTGGGCCAACGCCTGCTGCGGCCACCCGGGTCCGGGCGAGGCGGTGGTCGAGGCCGCCGGCCGCCGGCTCGTGGAAGAGCTCGGCGTGACGGCCGTGCCCCTGCGTGAGGTCGGCGTATATGTCTACCAAGCGGGCGACCCGGACACCGGGCGGATCGAATTCGAATACGACCATGTGCTCGTCGGCGACTACTCCGGCAACCCGGCGGACGTGGACCCCGGCGAGGTGGCGGCCGTCGAGTGGGTCGACCCCGCCGAGCTGGAGCAACTGATCGCGCGGTTCCCTCACTCGTACGCGCCATGGCTGGCGGGGGTCCTCGAGGCTTGGCGGGCGGCCGCGCAGTGAGCCGCCGCACATTCTGCTGACGTTGGGAGACGATGTCGGTATGGCATTTTCGTTACCGATTCCCGCTGAGGCGAACGCGCTGCTGGATCGTGATGCGCTGGCACTGGTGACGGGTCTCACACTTGATCAGCAGATCACGTTGGAGAAGGCGTTCACATCGCCGTGGGTGCTGGCGGAGCGGCTCGGCCACGAGCCGACCGCGCAGGAGCTCGCCGACTTCGACCCGCAGGCGCTGGTGGAGGTCTTCGCGACGCCGCCGGCGTTGCACCGCTTCCCGAAGGCGATGGCGGCTCGGGTTCAGGAGGTCTGCCGGGTGATCGTCGACCGCTACGACGGCGACCCCGCCGGGATCTGGGCCGGCGTCACAGACGGCGCGGAGCTGCTGCGGCGGGTGCTGGAGTTGCCGGGATTCGGCAAGCAGAAGGCGCAGATCTTCGTGGCCCTCCTGGGCAAGCAGTGCGGGGTGCGGCCCGAGGGCTGGCGGGAGGCCGCCGGGGGGTACGGCGAGGAGGGCTCGTTCCGGTCAGTTGCCGACATCGTGGACCAGGATTCGCTGGTCAAGGTGCGCGAGTACAAGAAGCAGGTCAAGGCGGAGGCGAAGGCGGCCAAGAGCTGAGGAGCGGGGGCGCACGAACCCGCTGCTGGAGGCCGCCGTCGAGTCCGCCCCCGCCCTAGCCGGGCAGCGGCGCGCCGGTCTCCAGCACGGTCTTGAGGCCGCTGACGATCCGCGACCACGCGTCGTCGCGCTCCGGGTCGGGCCACGGGTCGAGGTCGTCGCAGGTCAGCGCGGCACGGGTGAGCGCCGGCTCGACGGGGGCGAGATCCCAGGTGAGCCAGCAGTGGGCCTCCTGCTCCGCACCGACCCCCGTGTAGAGGTTGTGGATCAGCTGTACACCGGGTATCACATGGATGATCTCGCCGTGCAGGGCGTCGGGGACGGGCCCCTGCGTGGTGCGGAAGACGATCGGGGCGCCCGGGCACCAGCGCGACTCGACGGCGAGGCCGAGGTAGTACCGGCGGGTCTGCGCCGGCTCGGTGAGGGCCTGCCAGACCCGGTCGGGGGTGGCGGCGATGTAGAGCGTGAACGTCCGGGTTCTCATGCTGCAGAATCCTCCGGGCCGGACTTGCCGGCGACTTGAGCGCGGCTTGGTTCGCCGCGGGACGAGGAGCGCACACCGTGGAGGAGCTGATCACCGAGCTGGAGGCGCAGGAGGAGCGGCTGCAGTTCGACCGGTTCGACAACGACGACGCATGGGCGCTGGGCAGCATGCTGGTGGAGGCGGCGCGGGAGCGCGCGCTGGCGATCACGATCGACGTGCGCCGCGGCGGGCAGCAGCTGTTCCACGCCGCGCTGCCGGGCACGACGCCGGACAACGACCGCTGGATCGAGCGCAAGATCCGGGTGGTGGAGCGGATGCACGCCTCGTCGTTCCTCGTCGGGCGGCGGCTGGCGGCGAAGGGCGCGGCGTTCGACGCCGGATACGGGGTCGACCCCGCGCAGTACGCGGCCCATGGCGGCGCGTTCCCGATCCGTGTCCGCAATGTGGGCGTTGTCGGCGTCGTCACAGTGTCGGGTCTGCCGCAGGCGGACGATCACGCGCTGGTCGTCGAGGTGCTCAGTCGCTTCCTCGGCCCCCTGTCATGATGCCGACAAGCGCGCGGCACGGCCAGGCCTCAGCATCCCGCATGTGAATACACGAATCGCGTTACCCGTCGCCGTCTCGGGCATGCTTCTGGCGACCGTCCTGGCCGGCTGTTCCGACGACACGCCGGCCGATACCGCAGCGGCCGCCACCACCGCTGCCGCCGCGCCGTCCAGCGTGGCGGCCGAGGCGAGCAGCGCGGCGCCGGGCGACGCCTCGTCCTCGGTGAAGGCCGGGTCGAGCGCGGCGTCGGCCGGCTGCCCGGTCACCGTGGCCACGCTCGAGAAGGCGTTCCGGGCCAACGTCAAGGTCGCCTCGGCGATCGTGCTGGGCAAGGGGCTCAAGGACGTCAGTTGCTACGGCGGCTGGGCCACCGCGGTCACCCAGCCGACCAACCTCGAGCCGGCGGTGGTGCTGTTCAAGTACGACGCCGCGAAGAAGAGCTGGGCCGCGCTCGTCGGCGGCACCGACGGCGTCTGCCGGGACACCGTGCCCGCGGATGCCGCGACACACCTCAAGGGTTGCCAGAACTAGTCGATCGGCTGTCGTAAATTGCCGGGGTGAGATACACACTCCTCGCTGTCTTCGCCGGAGCGGCCGCCACCCTTGCGGCCTGCTCCGGCGGCTCAACCGGACCCACCAAGCCCCCCGCCGTCCCCACCCCCGATCAGCAGTCCCTGGCCCCGCAGACCGGCCCGGCGCCGCTCAAGCCCGGCGCGAGCCCGCAGGCCGGCTGCCCGGTCGACGCGGCCGGCCTCGAAAAGACCCTCGTCGCCGACGCCCAGCTCGCCGCGGCCGTGCAACTCGGCAAGGGCCTCACGGACATCAGCTGCGTGCAGGACTACGCCACCGCCCGCACCGAAGGCGACCGCGCGACGGTGCTGTTCCACTACGACAGCACCCAGCAGCTGTGGGTCGCGCTCGCCGGCGGCACCGCCAACGCGTGCGACAAGGCGCCCCAGGACATCCGCAAACAGCTCAAGAACTGCGGCTGAGCGCTGGTACAAATTCCCGCTTTATGGTCATATAGAGCATGGAGCGTGAAGTACTGCTCCGGCTCCTCGCCGAGGAGCCGGGAGCGGCCTTTCAGGCGTGCCGCGCCGCGATTCGGGCCGGCGCTGAATACGTTGTCTGGGACGACACCCTGCCCGCCGACCAGCTCGCGCGCAGCTACTCCCGCCGGGCGCAGCACATGGCGAAGATCGGCAACCCCATGCTCGGCGGCGCCGAGGCGATCGAGCAGCTGCAGACCTCGGGCAACCGGCCACTGCGCATCGGCGAGGCGAAGGTGGCCAACCCGCCGACCCACTTCCAGCTGTTCCTGACCGCCGACGCGTCCCGGGTCGTGGCCTGCATAGGCATCGATCAACGCTGAAGTACCAGGATGTCAGGGTGGACGCACTGCTGGACGGCACCGCACTGGCATTGCTTCGCGAGGCGCTGGCCTCGGCGGGGTACACCTCGGAAGGCATCAAGGCCCACCTCGGCGAGGAGGCCGCGGCGGCGTGCGCGCGCAACGACTTCCGCGCCGCGCTGCGCATCACCGAGGCACAGGGCGACCGGCTCGCCACGCTGATCCGGCTCTTCGTCTGCGGGCAGACCGAGCCGCCGGACCGGGTCGCGACGGCGCTCGCGCCGCTGCCGCTGGAGTCCGCGCGGCCGCTGCTGGAGCCCGACGGCAACGGCCTGCGCGCGGCGCTGGAGCTCGAGCCGTACGGCGACTGGTGGGTCGTCGCCGACCTCTCCGCCGGAATGCGCCCCGGCCGTCCGCTGCCCGGCGACCACGTGCTCGGCATCGGCGGCGCCTCCACCACCCTCGCCGCCGCGACCCTGCGCCGCCCGGTCGGCACCGCGCTGGACCTGGGCACCGGCTGCGGCGTGCAGGCCCTGCACCTGTCCACGCACGCGGGGCGGGTCACCGCCACCGACGTGCTGCCCCGGGCGCTGCGGTTCGCGGCCACCACCGCCGCCCTCAACGGCCTGGACTGGGAGCTGCTGGAGGGCGACCTGACCCGGCCGGTCGAGGGCCGCCGCTTCGACCTGGTCGTGAGCAACCCGCCGTTCGTCGCCGGGCCGGGGACGACCGCGCACACGTACCGCGACTCCGGCCGCCCCGGCGACGCCGTCTGCGCGGAGCTGGTCGCCGCCGCGCCGGGCCTGCTCGCCGAGGGCGGGCACATGCAGTTCCTGGCCAACTGGCTGCACGTGGCCGGCGAGGACTGGCGGGACCGGGTCAACGAGTGGCTCGCCGGCACCGGCCTGGACGCCTGGGTCATCCAGCGCGAGATCTCCGATCCCCTCGCGTACGTCAACCTGTGGCTCGCCGACGCCTCCGAGGACCCGGCGCGCCAGCCGGCCCTCGCCGCAGCCTGGCTGGACTGGTTCGACGCCCAGCAGGTGGACGCGGTCGGCTTCGGCCTGATCACGCTGCGCGCCGCCGGCCACGACGACCCGACCGTGCGCATCGAGGACCTCCGCCAGGGCGTCGAGGGCCCCCTGGGTCCGCTCATCGGCGACTGGTTCGACCGGCAGGACTTCCTGCGTCACGGCGACCTGCTGCGCACCCGGCTGGTCGCCGCGCCCGGCCTGCGGCTGCGGCAGGAGGCCGGCCTGGGCGCGGAGGGCTGGGAGGTCGAGCGGCAGCTGCTGGTGCTGCCGGACGGCCTGCGGTGGGTCGAGGAGGTGGACCCGGTGGCCCTGGCGCTCATCGGCGCGTGCGACGGGTCGGTGACCCTGCGGGATCAGGTGGACGTGCTGGCGGCGGCCCATGAGGTACCGCCGGAGGTCCTCGCCGACGTGGCGGTGCCCCTGGTGGCCCACCTCGTCGAACGCGGCATTCTGCTCCCGGCAGAGTCCCCCGCAGAGTCCACCTGATGCGCGCCCTGGTCCAGACGGTCAGCCGGGCCAGCGTGACCGTCGACGGCGCGGTGGTCGGCGCGATCGAGGACGGACTGCTGGTGCTCGTCGGGGTGACCCATTCGGACACTCCCGAAATTTCCGGAACGCTCGCCCGAAAGGTGCACGAGCTGCGCATCCTCGACGACGAGCAATCGGCGGCCGACACCGGGGCGCCGCTGCTCGTTGTCTCGCAGTTCACCCTCTACGGCGACGCGCGCAAGGGGCGACGGCCCACCTGGATCGCCGCAGCCCGGCCCGAGGTCGCCGAGCCGCTGATCGAGGAGTTCTGCAAGGCGCTCCGCGACCGGGGCGCAACCGTCGAAACCGGGCGATTTCGCACCCACATGCTCGTCGAAAGTGTGAACGTCGGACCGCGCACCGTGCTGCTGGAGGTCTGAGACTCACGGTTTCGTGCCACGGCTCCGCCGCCTCACCGCCACTTCACGCCCGCTCAGCGAAGCTACTTCTCGCAGGAATGATCGCGCCACTTGTCAAACCACGGGAGGCGAGCGAAAGTGGCCCAGCCGCTGAGTGACACCACGGAGTTCAACGCCGTCGACGTTGAGGCCGACGAACAGCACGAGCAGGAACACGGCGCGCTCGACAACACGGGCGTCTCAGCGGATCTGGTTCGCGCATACCTCAACACGATCGGCCGCACCAAGCTGCTGACGGCCGAGCAGGAGGTCGACCTCTCGAAGAAGATCGAGGCCGGCCTGTACGCCGAGGAGAAGCTCTCCGCCGGCATGGTGCACCCGGCGTGGATGAACACCTACGAGATCGTGGTCCGCGAGGGGCGCGCCGCCAAGGCCCACCTGCTGGAGGCCAACCTCCGGCTGGTCGTGAGCATCGCCAAGCGGTACACCGGCCGCGGCATGGCCTTCCTGGACCTCATCCAGGAGGGCAACCTCGGCCTCATCCGCGCCGTGGAGAAGTTCGACTACACCAAGGGCTACAAGTTCTCCACCTACGCCACCTGGTGGATCCGCCAGGCCATCACCCGCGCCATGGCCGACCAGGCCCGCACCATCCGCATCCCGGTGCACATGGTCGAGCAGGTCAACCGCATGGTCCGGGTCCGCCGCGACCTGTCCGCGACGCTGGGCCGCGAGCCCGTCGTCGCCGAGGTCGCCGCCGCGCTGGGCGTCGAGGAGTACCAGGTCATCGAGCTGATCTCGTACGACCGCGAGCCGGTCAGCCTCGACCAGGCCGTCGGCGAGGACGGCGAGAGCGCGCTGGGCGACTTCGTGGCCCGCATCGACCCGAGCGAGGAGCCGGCCGACAGCGTCTCGCAGGGCATGCTGCGCTCCGAGGTCGAGATCGTCCTGTCCACCCTGTCGCAGCGCGAGCAGGCGGTCATCCGCCTGCGCTTCGGCCTCGACGACGGCCGGCAGCGCACGCTGGACGAGGTGGGCCGCGAGTTCGGCCTGTCGCGCGAGCGCATCCGCCAGATCGAGAAGGTGACCCTGCTGAAGCTGCGCCACCCGTCGCGGGCGAAGCGCCTCGAGGCGTACGCCTCCTGATCCCGCACACGCGAAGTTGGCCGCCCTACGGGGCGGCCTTTTGCTGTGTGGCTGTTCCTTGCCGCGCCGGTTCGCCATGATCAGAGGCGGCGGGGGCCGCTGTCGGGGCGGGGCTGGTGCGGGGCGAAGTCGGCGCTCGCGTGCAGGACGGCCAGGCCGGTCGGGCGGGCCAGGACCGGGTTCAGGGTCAGCGACGACAGGGACGGCTGCTCGTCGACCAGGCGACCGATGCGCAGCAGCAGGTCGGCCAGGGCGTCCAGGTCGACGGGGGCGGCGCCGCGGTAGCCGGTCAGCAGCGGGGCGGCGCGCGGGGCGCGGACCAGGGCGGCGGCGTCGCGGTCGGTGAGCGGGACGGGGCGCCAGGCGCGGTCGCCCAGCAGGTCGGCGGCCTCGCCGCCGAGGCCGAAGCCGACGACGGGGCCGAACGAGGGGTCGTCGACGACCTCGACCACGCACGCCACGCCGGGGGCGACCATCGGCTGGACGACGACCTCGACGCCCAGGCCGAAGAGGCGCTCGAGCTCCAGGTACGCCTCCGCGACGAGGGCCGGCGAGGTGAGGTTGAGGCGTACCGCGCCCAGGTCGATGCGGTGCCGCCAGGGTTTGGTGGCGACCTTGAGGGCGACCGGGAAGCCGACCTCGGCGGCCACGTCGGCGACCCGGTCGCCGGCGGCCCAGCGGGACGGTACGACGGGGATCCCGTACGCGGCCAGGAGCTCGTCGGCCTCGCCGCGGTCGCCGGCGCCGGCCGCGGCCAGGCGGGCGGCGATCTCGGTGCCGCGGGGGGCGTCCACGCCGGGGAGGGCGGGCACGGCGCCGACCGGCTCGCGGCGCCACGCGGCGTAGCGGGCGACCCGGCCCAGGGCGCGGACCGCCTCCTCGATGGCGGGGTACATCGCCAGGGCGGGCGGGTCGTCGTCGCCGTAGGCGGGTGCGACCGCGAACGACGGGTCGGCCGGCATCACCACGGCGAGGGGGCGCGGGGCGGCTGCGGTGGAGACCCGTAGCAGCTCCGCGACGCCGAGCGTGTCGCCCTCGGCGAGGGCGGGCGCGTACGCGGCCACGACGGCGTCCACGCGCTCGTCGTCGAGGGCGGCGTGCACGGCCCGGACGAAGTCGACGTCGGACACGGTGGGGCCGAGGTCGCGCGGGTACCCCTCGGCGACGCGCAGCCCGGCCGCTGGGGCCTTGGCCACGGTGAGCACGCCGAGGGCGGCGGCGTTGGTGACGACGGCGATACGCTCCCCGGTCGGCAGCGGGTGCCCGGCGATGAGCAGGCCCACGTCGAAGAGCTCGGCGACGGTGTCCACGCGGATCACGCCCGAGCTGGCGAACAGCGCGGCCACGCCGCGGGCGTCGGGGCCGACGGTCACCGCGTCCAGCGCCGGCGGGCGGACGGGGCTGGCGACCGCGGCGACCGGCTTGCGGCGGGCCAGCTCGCGGGCGATCCGGGCGAACTTGCGCGGGTTGCCGAAGGTCTCCAGGTAGAGCAGCACGGCGTCGGTGTGCGGGTCCTCCCGCCAGTACTGCAGCGCGTCGTTGCCGGACACGTCGGCGCGGTTGCCGGCGGAGACGAACGCGGACAGGCCCAGGCCCCGGCGGTCGGCCTCGGCAAGCAGTGCGGTGCCCAGCGCCGCTGACTGGCTGAAGAACCCGACCCGGCCGGCGCGGGGCAGCAGCGGCGCCAGCGTCGCGTTGAGCCGCACGCCCGGGTCCGTGTTGGCGATGCCGAGGCAGTTCGGGCCGACCAGGCGCATGCCGTGGTCCCGCACCGCGCGCAGCAGCGCGGCCTGGGCCTCGGCGCCGGCCGGGCCGGACTCGGCGAAGCCGGCCGAGACGACGACGAGGCCGTGCACGCCCGCCGCGGCGCAGTCGGCGACGACCGCGGGCACCGCGTCGGCGGGGACGGCGACGACGGCGAGGTCGATTCCCGCGGTACCGCTGAGGGATGTCACGGCGGGAAGACCACCGACCACCCCGGCGGACGGATGGACCGGGACCAGACTGCCGGCGAAGCCGGCGCCCCTGAGGTGCGACAGCAGCGCCGCGCCGATGCCGGAGCCGTCCGCGCGGGCCCCGTAGACGGCGACGCCGCCCGGGTTGAGCAGCCGCGCGATCGAGCGGGCCTCGGCGCGCTGCTCGCGGGACCGCTGCACGCGCATCGAGTCGGGGGTGGCCGCGATCGGGAACCACAGGTGCACGACCCCGTCGGCGAACTCGCGCTCGATGTGGAAGCCGGCCGCCATGAACACGCGCAGCATCGCCTGGTTCACTGGCAGTACGTCGGCCTCGAACTCGGTGATGCCCTCGTCACCGGCCGCGGCGACCAGGTGCTCGATGAGCACCGAGCCGATGCCCCGGCCCTGGTGCGCGTCCTCCACCACGAACGCGACCTCGGCCTGGTGGGAGCCGGCGCCGAGGCGCTCGTAGCGGCCGACCGCGATCAGCTCGCCCGCGTGCTCGACCACGAACGCCTCGCGGTCGTGGTGGTCGACGTTGACGAACCGCTCCAGGTCGCGCTGCGGAATCCGGGGGTACGCCGAGAAGTACCGCAGATATCTGGTCCGCTCGGAGAAGCGGGAGTGCAGCGCGACGATCCGATCCGCGTCGCCAGGGCGGATCGGTCGCAAGTGGACGGTGGTCCCGTCGGAGAGCAGCACGTCGGCCGCCCGGTCCGAAACGTCGTTCACCCGCCTAGTTTCCCACCCGGTTGGGTTACGGTGTCTCGCATGATGCTCACCCCGGCGGATGTGCAGGCCCTGCGGTTCGCCAAGGCGCCGTTCGGCAAGCGCGGATACGACGAGGACGAGGTCGACCAGTTCGTCGACGTGGTCGCGCAGACGCTGATCGCGCTGCACGACGAGATCACGGCGCTGCGGGGGGTCGCGGACGAGGCCCCGTACGGCACGTCGAAGGCGGCCGAGACGGAGATGCTCGCCGAGCTGGACCGGATCAAGCAGCGCCTCGCCCGCCTCGAGGAAGCGGTGCAACGCTAGGGCCTCGTTCCAGGGGATCAGTCGCGCGGGTCGTGCGGGTCGAGGCCGAAGAACGGGAACACGGCCCGCCGGGTCGCCATGACGGCGCGGTCCACGGCGTCCGGGGACTCGCCCGGCACCCACGGCGTCCACGTCGCGTCGCCGCCGTCGGTCATCGTGGTCGGCAGCGGGTGCTCCGGGCGCCGGGCCGTGGCCAGGTCCTGCCACTCCTGCGGGATCGGCAGCCCCGGGTCGAGCGGCTCCCCGGTCATCACCGCCAGCAGGTGCGTCCAGGCCCGCGGCACACACTCGACCAGCGCATACCCGCCGCCCCCGCTCGCCACCCACTTCCCGCCCGCGACCTCGGCGGCGAGGTCGCGCAGGGCCAGGTACGCGGCGCGCTGGCCGTCGATGGTGAGCCACAGGTTGGCGAGCGGGTCGTGACGGTACGTGTCGGCGCCGCACTGCGTGAAGAGCAGCTGCGGGCGGAAGGCGCGCAGGACCCCCGGTACCACGGCATGGAACGCGCGCAGCCAGCCCGCGTCGCCGGTGCCGGGCGGGAGGGCCACGTTGACCGCGGAGCCGGGCGCGCCCGGGCCGCCGGTCTCGTCCGGGTACCCGGTGCCGGGGAACAGCGTGCGCGGCGACTCGTGCAGGCTGATCGTGAGCACGCGGGGGTCGTCGTAGAACGCGTCCTGGACGCCGTCGCCGTGGTGCACGTCCACGTCGACGTACGCGACCCGCTCGGCGCCGAGCTCGAGGACGCGCTTGATCGCCACGGCCGGGTCGTTGTACACGCAGAAGCCCGACGCCCGGTCGTGCATCGCGTGGTGCAGGCCGCCCGAGATGCTCACCGCACGGTCGGCCTGCCCGAGCCACACCGCCTCGGCCGCCCGCCGGGTCGCGCCGGCGATCAGGGCGCTGGCCTCGTGCATGCCCTCGAACGTCGGGTTGTCCGTGGTACCGAGGCCCATGATGCTGATCCGCCGGCCCGTCGAGGCCGCCTTGACCACGGCGATGTAGTCGCGGTCGTGGACGGTGGCGAGCATCTCGTCGGTCGCCGGCTCGGCCCGCTCCAGCACGACGCCGGGCCGGTCCAGCACGCCGAGGCCGCGGGCGAGCGCCATGGTCAGCTCCACCCGCACGGGGTCGAGGGGATGATCGCCCATGTCGTACCGCAGGAGCCGCTCGTCCCACACCACCAGCGTGCTCATGCCGAGACCTCCGCTTCGCTCCGGCAGCGGCATGAGTTGCACCTGCATTCCTGATGAGCGGCCACTCCGCTGCGCTCCGTACCGCTCATGTGTTGTCACCCTTCGCGACGGTGCGGCCGGGATCGGTGATCCAGTGGCTCCAGGAGCCCACGTACAGGGCGGCGGGCACGCCCCGCTCGTGCAGCGCGAGCACGAGCTGCGCGGCGGTGACGCCGGAACCGCAGTAGGCGCCGATGCGATCCCCGGCGATGTCCGGCGGGCGCAGCAGCCCGCGCTCGTCGACCG
The DNA here is from genome assembly GCF_043197855.1 of Dactylosporangium sp. NPDC048998. Taxonomy (NCBI): domain Bacteria; kingdom Bacillati; phylum Actinomycetota; class Actinomycetes; order Micromonosporales; family Micromonosporaceae; genus Dactylosporangium; species Dactylosporangium sp. NPDC048998. The sequence goes on along the minus strand of NZ_JBICTV010000001.1, from coordinate 529,377 downwards.
TCTCGGCGGCGGGGATGTTGCGCGCGGCGGGGATGTGGCCGGCGACGGGATCGACCGGCTCGATCTCTCCGCGGTACCGCTGCGGGATCCTCGCGTCCAGCAGGACGTTGCGCGGGTCGGACGCCTCGGCCTCGGTCCACACCGGCATCCCGCCGGGCGTGACCGTGACATCGCCCAGGGCCGGCTCGACGGGGTCGGTGGTCACGGGCCGGCCGTCGGCCACCCACGCCGCGTAGCCGCCGTCGAGCACCCGCACGTCGTCGATGCCCGCCCAGCGAAGCGTCCACCAGGCTCGGGCCGCGGCACCGGTAGGATTGGGGCCGCCTGCGTCGTACACCACCACCGGGTGACCGGCGCGGACCCCAAGTCTCCGCAGCGCGGCCTCCAGCGCGGCGGGATCGGGCAGTGGATGGCGCCCACCGGCGCCCGGCTGCCCACAGAGGTCTTCGTCGAGGTCGGCGAAGACCGCGCCAGGCAGATGTCCGGCCGCGTAAGCGGCTCGGCCGTCTTTCGCAAGGGTCCAGCGCACATCGAGAACAGTCGGCGGTTGGGCGGACCGCACCAGCTCGGCGAGCACGGACACGTTCAAGATCGCCCGGTTGGCTGTCACGCTCCAATCTTGTCGTACGCAGCGAGTACCATCGCGTACCGGGAGGGCAAGGCAGTGAACGACCTGGTTGACACCACCGAGATGTACTTGAAGACGATCCTCGAGCTCGAGGAGGAGGGCGTCGTCCCGAAGCGCGCCCGGATCGCCGAACGGTTGCACCAGAGCGGACCCACCGTCAGCCAGACCGTCGCCCGCATGGAGCGCGACGGCCTGCTCATCGTCGAGGGCGACCGCCACCTGGCGCTCACCGACCAGGGCCGCGAGCACGCGGTCGCTGTCATGCGCAAGCACCGCCTCGCCGAGCTGCTCCTCGTCAACGTGATCGGGCTGCCCTACGAGGAGGCCCACGAGGAGGCGTGCCGCTGGGAGCACGTCATGAGCGACGCCGTGGAGCAGCGGGTCTACGACCTGCTCGGGCGGCCGACCCGCTCGCCCTACGGCAACCCGATCCCGGGGCTGGAGGGCCTGCTGGGCAGCGGGGCGACCGACAAGGCCGCCGATCGGGAGCGCAACCTCGCCTTCCCGGGGCTGGCCGGCGCGGTCGTGGTGAGCCGCATCTGCGAGTCGGTCCAGACGGACGCCGACGTGCTGCGGCAGCTGCACACGGCCGGGATCGACCCAGGGGCGACCGTGACGGTCGCCCAGGAGCGGGACGGGGTCAGCATCGATCGCGAAGGGGAGCGGATTCGGCTTCCCCGGGAGGTTGCGTCGCGGGTGTTCGTCGCGGCGGCGTGACGGTCGCCTGCGGATCGTGGGTCCGGGGGCGGGGGCATCGGCCCCTCCCCGGCCCGAGCAGGCACCAGGGCCGGATCCGTCGGCCGCCGCCAGGCTGTCTGCCGTCTGGCACGATCCGTTGGCCCGCGGTCCGACGTTCCGGGAGGCGTGAGCAAGTGCCGTTGGATGACATGCCGGGCGCTGCCTGTGGTTCGTGTTCCGTTGAAGAGGTCATTGATCGCGTCGGGTCCAAGTGGAGCGTCGGCATACTGCTCGCCGCGGCGGACGGGCCCATCCGGTTCTCCGGGCTGGAGCGGGCCATTCCGGGGATCAGCCGGCGGATGCTGACCGTTACGTTGCGCAATCTCGAGCGCGACGGGCTTGTGGTCCGGACCATTCATCCGACCGCGCCGCCGCGCGTCGAGTACTCGCTCACGCCCATGGCGCTCGAGCTCCGGGCGGCGCTCGTCGCCCTCGCCGGCTGGGCGCGACGGCACAGGGGTGATATTGCGGCCGCGCGGGTTCGATATGACGGGCGCGGGGGCTGAGCGGGCCTCTTCCGCGCCTACGCTGAGCCGGTGGGGCTTGATCTTGCCTTCTCCGACGAACGGCTCGAGAAGGCGCTCTGGGCGCTTGCCGACGATGCCGAGGCCACGCCCGCGCTGGAGCTGATCGCGGGCATCGATGACGTACACGAACGGGAGCGCGCCGTCAGCGTGCTCGGCGCCGGCGGGGCGCGGCGGCTCGACCTGCTGCGCGAACTGGCGCGACAGCAGGCGTACCGCCGCGAGCAGTGGCTGCTGCTCGGGGCCTCGCTCGCGGCCGCGGCCTGGGAGGTGCGCGACCCAGCGGCGTCCGACAAGGCCACCTACCGGCAGACGATGGAGCAGCAGGCGCTCGTCGCCGAGGCGCGCTCGGCGCTGCGGCACGCCGCGGCGCTCGGGCGGGACGATCCGGTGGCGTGGAGCGAGCTCGCGGGGGTCGTGGTCGGCGCGCCGCTGCACGCCACGGAGGCGGCCGACATGTTCAAGCGGGCCGCGACCATCGCGCCCGACCTGTACCTCGCGCACGCGCGGCGCCTCATGGGGCTGACCCGGCGCTGGTACGGCACCCCGGACTACTTCCTGGCGTTCGCCCGCACGCGGGTGGAGGGGCGGCCCGACGGGCATCCGCTGCACGCGCTCGTCGCGCTCGCCCACATCGAGGGCTGCGTCGACGGGCTGCTGCGCGGCAACGTGCTCGGGCGGTTCTGGCGGGCGTGGCGGTACTTCGGCGATCCCGAGGTCCGGCGCGAGACCGACGCGGCCGCGGACCGGCTGCTCGCGGGGGCCGGCGAGTTCCGCTCGCACCCGTGGGCGATGCCGGCGCACCAGGCGTTCGCGGCGCTCTACCACCAGGCCGGCGACACGGGGCGGACCCGGGCGCACCTGGAGCTCGCCGGAGACCGGGCCGCGGTGTGGCCGTGGCGGTACTTCGGCGACCCGGGGAAGCTCTTCGCCGCCGCCCGCAAGTCCGCCGGGCTCAAGGGCGTCCTCACAGGCTGCTGAGGTCGATGAGCTTGGCCAGCTCGACGACCTTCGGCACGGCCTCCTCCGCCTTCTCGTCGGGGGTGCCGGGGGCGAAGCGCAGCGACAGCTCGATGATCCGCTTGTTGCCGGCCAGCCAGCCGACCTCGACGCCGGGGCCTGCCTTGTCCGCGGCCGGGGTCGGCATCTGGTAGCCGACCACGCCCAGGCCCGGAACCGGGGTCGCGTCCTTCGGCTGGATCATCGAGCTGAACACGTCGGCGCCGATCGTCGTCGAGCTCACCGACAACACCAGGTCGGGGTAGCTGGCGCCGCTGGCCTGCAGCACGCAGCTGAACGTGTTGTCCTGCGACGCGCCCGCGGCGACGCTCAGGTCGAGGCCCAGCTTGGCGTTGACCATGCCGAAGTCGAGCAGCTGGCAGGCGCCGCCGGCGGCCGCCGCCGGGGCGGTCGAGGCCTTGGCGCCCGGGCTCGCGCCGGCGTCGTCGCAGCCGGCGACGAGAGCGACGGACAAGGCAATGACGGCCATCAGCACCCTTCGCACATCGGGCACCTTATACCGGCAGGCGCGCGGTGATGTACTTGGCGATCTCCAGCGAGCTCGTCGCGGCCGGCGACGGGGCGTTGAGCACGTGGACCTGCCGGCCCTCGGCGACGATGAGGAAGTCGTCGACGAGGTCGCCGGAGGGCGTGATCGCCTGCGCCCGCACGCCCGCCTCGGCCGGCACCAGGTCGTCGGCGGTCACCGCGGGCACCAGCCGGGCCAGGCTCTGCGCGAAGCGCCGCTTCGACAGCGACCGGCGGACCTCCGTGACGCCGTACCGCAGATGCTTGCGCGCCAGCTGCCACAGCCCGCCGTAAGTGGCGGCGTCGACCACGTCGCGGGGGCGGATCTTCCCCCACGTGTAGCCCTCCCGCGCCATGGCCAGCACCGCGTTCGGTCCGGCGTGGACGCTCCCGTCGACCATGCGCGTCAGGTGTACCCCCAGAAACGGGAACTGCGGGTCCGGCACCGGATAGATCAGGCCGTTGACCAGGTGCCGGCGATCCTCGCGCAGCTCGTAGTACTCGCCGCGGAACGGGATGATCCGGGCCGGCGGCCGGATCCCGGCCATCCGGGCCACCCGGTCGGCGTACAGGCCGGCGCAGTTGACCAGCACGTCCGCGACGATGTCCCCGGTCGTGGTGCGCACCACCACCTCCCGGTCGGTGGCGCGGATGCCGAGGACGGCCGTGTTGAGCCGCAGCGTGGCGCCCGCCTTCTCGGCGATCTCGGCCAGCTTGTCGCACACCGCCTTGAAGTCGGCGATGCCGGTCGACGCGACGTGGATGCCCTCGACGCAGGCGACCTCCGGCTCGTACTCGCGCGCCTCCGCCTGGTTCACCATGCGCACCGGCAGCCCGTTGGCCTGCGCCCGCTCGAACAGGGCGTGCAGCCGGGGCAGCTCCTCGGCGTCGGTGGCGACGATGAGCTTGCCGGTCACCTTGTGCGCGATCCCGTGCTCGGCGCAGAACTCGACCATCGAGGCGCTGCCGGCCTTGCAGAGTGTGGCCTTCAGGCTACCGGGCTTGTAGTACACGCCGGCGTGGATCACGCCCGAGTTGTGCCCGGTCTGGTGGGCGCCCCAGACGCCCTCCTTCTCCACGACCGTGACCCGGGCGTCGGGTCGGTCCAGGACCAGCCGGTGGGCGGTGGCCAACCCGACAATTCCCCCACCGATGACCACGTACCGCACGCTGACTCCTCTACGTCGGATCGCTGCATCTTAGGGGTCCGAGATGGCGTGCTAGCGTGACCGACCGTGAGTGGTGAGCCCGAGACGATCACCGGAGCTGCGATGGACGACGGGCCGGTCACTCCCGCCGAACCGGCCGCCCCGGCCGAGCCGGGCGACCTGGTCGCGCCGCCCGCGACGACCGGCCGGAAACCGTGGCGGGCGCGGGCCGTCCAGGCGGTGCGCATCCTCGCCGCCATAGGTATTGCGTACTTCATCGTGGCCACTACCGTCCAGCAGTGGTCCGACGTGTCGGCGACGTTCCGCAACCTGTCGTGGCCGTCGCTGGGCGCCTCGCTCGCCGCCGCGGTCGCCTGCCTGTGGGCGACGATGATGGCCTGGCGGGCGATGGTCGGCAACCTCGACCACCCGCTGCGCATCCGCGACGCGGCGCCGATCCAGCTCATCGGCGCGCTGGGCAAGTACCTGCCCGGCACGGTCTGGGCGTACGTCGTGCAGATGGAGCTCGGCCGCCGCGTCGGCGTGTCCCGGGCGAAGGTGTTCATCGGCTCGGCCGTCGTCACCGGCCTCGGCGTCACCGTCGGCCTGGTCCTCACCTCGCCCGGCTTCGGGGTCGCGTTCGACGGCGCCGACGCCACCAAACACCAGACGTTCGCCGCCATCGCGGTGTGGTGCGCGGTGATCCTGCTGCCCTTCGGCCTGGTCTGCTGCTACCCGCCGCTGCTCACCTGGCTCGTCGGCCGGGCGATGCGGATGCTGCGCCGCCCGGCCCTGGACCGCCCGATCACCTGGCGCCCGATCCTGGTCTCCAGCGCCTGGTGCGCCGTCGGCTACCTGGCCGCCGGCGTGCACATCTGGCTGCTGGTCCGCTCCCACCTGCCCGGCGTGCACGGCCTGATCGGCAGCGTCTTCGCGATGGCCCTGGCGATGAGCATCAGCACGTTCGTCATCGTGGCCCCGTCGGGCCTGGGCGCCCGCGAGTTCCTCATGGGGATCGCGCTGGCCGGCCTCGGCGTGCCGTGGCCGACGGCGTGGGCCCTGACCCTGGTCTCCCGCCTGCTGTTCACCATCGCCGACGTCGCCGCGGCGGGCGTCTCCGCCGCGGTGGGCCTGCGCCGCATCCGCCACTCGGCCCCGCCCCCGGCCGCGCGGTAGGCCACCGGCATGATCCGGCGCCAGGTGGCCGCCGGCCCGGTAGCCGAGCAAGACGTGACGGACTGCGCGCCGCGTCTCATTCTGGGGTGACGGCCGCGGGGGCGCGCTGACCAACCTCTTACATCGGGCCGCGGGTTGCGCTTACCCGCGGCCCGCAGCATGTGCGGCATGAGACGAACCCTCGCCATCGCGCTGGCGGCCGGGCTGCTGTTCCTGGGCGGCTGCGGCCGGGCGCGTGCGCATCAGCCCGCGGCGCCGGCGGCCCCGCCGGCGCCGGCCTCGACGACGGCCGGGGCGGCCGCAAACACCGGTGACGCCTCCGTGGACGGCCTGCTCGACCAGGTCGGGCAGCAGCTCAGCAACGAAGCCCAGCCCGCCGAGGACGAGGACTGACCGTGAACCGAATCGCACGTACCACCGGAGTCCTGCTCGCCGCGCTGGCCGCCACGCTCGTGACCGCCGCCCCGGCCGGCGCCGCGCCGTCGCCGGGCGCCGGGCTGGACGCCGCCAAGACCGCGGTGGCGGCCCGCATCGACAAGCGCCTCGACGCCCTGAAGCGGTTCGAGGCGACCGTGAACGGCGCCGCCCAGCTGCAGGCCGGCCACAAGGCGACGCTCACCGGGCTCATCGACGAGCAGCGCTCGGGCCTGACCGCGCTGAAGACGAAGGTCCAGGGCGAGGCCACCGCGGCCGACGTGAGGGCCGACGCGCGGAGCATGGTGTACGACTACCGGATCTTCATCCTGACCGGCCCGAAGGTGCGCCTGACCGCGGCGATCGACACGGAGCTGGCGGTGGTGGCGAAGATGCGCGCCGAGCCGGGCGCGGACACGGCGAAGCTGGACGCGATCGCCCGGTCCCTGCAGGGCAAGGCCGACGTGCTGCTGGCCCTGCAGCCGGGCCCGGACGGCGACGCGATCCGCGCCGCGGTGACCCCGGTCCGGCAGGCGGCGAAGACCGCCCACGCGGAGCTGAAGGCGCTGCGCAAGTCGAAGTGACCGTCAGAGGGCGATCACCCCGGCCGCGGTCGGGGTGAAGCCGCACGCGTCGAGGTAGTAGGCCGTCAGGTGCGGCTCGAAGTCGACGTGCAGCCACTCGCAGCCCGCCGCCCGCGTCTCGGCCGCCGCCGTCTCCACGAGGCGGGTGCCGACGCCGCGGCGGCGGGCCCGCTCGGCCACCCACGTGTCCAGGATGAACGCGTGACCGCCGCCGTCCCAGGCCACGTTCACGAAGCCCACCAGGGCACCGGCGGCGTCGCGGGCGCAGACCCAGCCCAGGCTGTGCCGGTTGACCCGGACCCACCAGCCGGGGGAGGCGGTCGCCACGGCGGACAGCTCGGCGTCGTCGAATGGGGCGCGCCAGGCGTACGAGATCGTCATCGCGCCAAGGTTAGGCGCCGGGCCGGGGCCAGGCGGTCCTTCAGCGACAGGGCCGGGCGCTCCACGAGGTGCCACGAGCGCGAGGACCAGCCGGAGCAGGCCCAGCCCGTTGCTCTTGGGGTCGTACCGGTCGCGCAGGGTGGCCACGTGGGAAAAACGCAAGACCGGAAAATCCGTTATACCGGCGTGCCGGACACCACCCCCAAGCACATCGCCGCGCCCGGGCGGCTCGACGCGTCCGTCACCGCCGTGCCCGGCCCGGTCCGACTGCTGGCCCTCTCCGACGCCGCCGAGCGCCGCGCGATCGAGGTGCGGGACCGTCACCGGGGGTCGCGCATCGAGGTCGTTCGGGTATAGCTTGCGCGACGGCTGTCATTGGAGGTCGCCATGTCCAAGGTGAAGGGTTCCCTGTTCGGTCTCGCGTTCGGCGACGCGCTCGGCGCGCCGACGGAGTTCCTGAGCTACGAGGAGATCCTGCGGCGGTACGGCGACCGCGGCCCCCACGACCTGCCCCCGAGGGCGATGGTCACCGACGACACGCAGATGACCCTCGCCGTCGCCGACGGCCTGCTGAGCGCCCTGGCGGAGCCGCCGGTGACGGCCGAGCGCCTCGAGCCGCGCCTGCGCGGCCGCTTCCTGCAGTGGTGGCGCAGCGACGACAACGACCGCGCCCCCGGCCGCACCTGCATGGACGCGTGCGCCGCGATGGCCGGCGGCAAGCCCTGGTGGGAGGCGACGATCGCCGGTTCGAAGGGCTGCGGCGCCAACATGCGCGTCGCCCCGATGGGCCTGGCCCCCGGCCTGACCGACGACGAGCGCACCGGCGCCGCCCAACTCCAGGCGGCGCTGACCCACGGCCACCCGACCGGCCTGGCCGCCTCGGAGCTGACCGCCCTAGCGGTGCGCTGGCTCCTGGACGGCCTGCCGGTCGCCGACCTGCCGGCCGCGTTGCGCGCCCGCTGCGACTCCCAGCGCGAGGTGTACCGCGGCGACTGGCTCGGCGACCACCTGTGGCGCCGCCCGCTGGTGGAGTCCCCCGAGCAGTTCATCGCCACCGGCTGGGACGAGTGCCAGGCCGCCCTGTCCGGCCTCGAGGACGCCGTGCGCTACGTCGGCCCGGACGCCGACCCGTGCTCGGCCGCCGGCGCCGGCTGGGTCGCCGAGGAGGCCCTGGCCACCGCCGTGTACTGCCTGCTGCTCTTCCCCGACTCCCCGGTCGACGCCATCGCGAGGGCCGCCGCGTCCTCCGGCGACTCGGACTCGATAGCCTCCCTGACCGGCGCCTTCGCCGGCGCCGTCCACGGCGAGCACGCCTGGCCGGCCGAGTGGTACACCCGCATCGAGTACCGCCCGGACCTGGACCGCCTCTCCACCGCCTGGACCGCCTAGCTCCGCGCCATGGTCTCGCAGAAACGCCCGCGCCGCTTTGTCGAAGCCCATGGGCGTGACCCTAAGCGATTCAGCGCGCACAGAGTGTTCCCCATGTGAACCGGTGCACTTCCTCTTGCTCACGGTGCGGTCAGCCGGATTGGGTCGGCGCATGGCTCTCATCGCGTACAACAGTGAGGACGCGGCGGCATTCACAGAGACCCGGCACCTGCGGGACGACGACCTCGCCACCTGGCGAACGGCAATCGGCCGCTACTTCGAGCCCCGTCCAGGGGCGCGTCTGCTCGACCTCGGATGCGGCACCGGCAGCTGGGCGCGGGCATTCCACACCTGGTGGCCCGGTATCGACGTCGTGGCGATCGACCCCTCCGCGGCGATGCGCGAGCGCGCGGTGTTCCAGCCGGTCGCGGCCGGTGCCGCCGACGACATCCCGTTCCCGGACGCGAGCCTCGACGGGGTCTGGCTCTCCACGGTGATCCACCACGTTCCTGACCTCGAGGCGGCCGCCCGCGAGATCCGGCGGGTGCTGAAGCCGGGCGCGCCGGTGCTGATCCGCTCCGCGTTCGCCGGCCGGCACGAGGCGATCAACCTGTTCCGCTGGTTCCCGGAAGCCGTCGCCGTGCTCGACCGCTACCCGAGCATTCCTGGCGTCGAGGCGGCGTTCGCCACCGCCGGATTCACGACCGCCGGCTGCGAACCGGTCCCGCAGGTGACCGCCCCGTCGGCGGCCGACGCCGCCGCCCGCCTGCGGCGCGAGGCACATACCCCGCTGCAGCTGATCAGCGACGACGCGTACGCCGCAGGCGTCGTCCGCCTGCAGGAGGCTGCACGAACGGAGTCCGGCCCGGTCGTAGATACCCTCGATCTGCTGGTACTCCGGTGACCACCCGGCTGGCAGTGATCACGGGCAGCGGCCGGGGGCTCGGCGCCGCCCTGACCGAGCATCTCGCCGACCGGGGATGGGACATTGTGACCGCCTCGCCGTAAAGCTCCTGGCAGCCCGGTTCGGCATGCGCAACGGAAAGTCCCCCGGACGGTAGCGCCCGGGGGACATCCCTTGGTCAGACTCGTCGATGACTCTGCAATCTCAAGGTGCCCCTGGAGGGGACACGCTGAGAATGGTCACACTCAGCTGCAGCCGCTGGTGGAGCCGCAGCCCTCGCAGACGTAGCAGCTGCCCGCGGGGCGCATCTTCGTGCCGCAGGTGAAGCACAGCGGCGCGTCGGCGGCCTTGCCCTGGACGAGTTCGAGCAGTTCCGTGGACGAGCCGATGCGGCGCGGGGTCTCGATCTCGACGGGCTTCGAGGCGGTCGCGGGCTTCTCCGCGGCGGCCGGCCTCTCCACCGGGGCCGAGTTGCGCATCTCGGTGAGGTCGACGTCGGACTCGCCGGCCTCGGCGCGCAGCTGGGCCGCGCGCTCCGCCGAGGTCAGGATGCCCAGCTCCGAGCGGGTGTCGAAGTCGAGGAAGTCCAGCGCCAGGCGGCGGAAGATGTAGTCCATGACGGACGAGGCCAGGCGGATGTCCGGGTCGTCGGTCATGCCGGCCGGCTCGAAGCGCATGTTGACGAACTTCGAGACGTAGGTCTCCAGCGGCACGCCGTACTGCAGGCCGATGGAGATCGCCACCGAGAACGCGTCCATGACGCCGGCGAGGGTCGAGCCCTGCTTCGACATCTTGAGGAAGACCTCGCCGAGGCCATCGTCCGGGTAGGACGAGGCGGTCAGGTACCCCTCAGCGCCGGCGACCGAGAACGAGACGGTCGAGCTGGGCCGCTTCTTCGGCAGCCGCTTGCGCACCGGGCGGTACTCGATCACCTTCTCGGTCTTGACGACCTCCTGGACGACCGGCTCGGGCGCCGCGTCCTTCTTCTTCGACACGGCCGACAGCGGCTGGCCGACCTTGCAGTTGTCGCGGTAGATCGCCAGGGCCTTGAGGCCGAGCTTCCAGCCCTGGTAGTAGATCTCCTCGACGTCCTCGACGTTCGCCGACTCCGGCATGTTGACCGTCTTGGAGATGGCGCCGGAGATGAACGGCTGGATCGCCGCCATCATCCGCACGTGGCCCATCGGGGCGATGGCCCGCTCGCCCATCGCGCAGTCGAACACGCTGTAGTGCTCGGTGCGCAGGCCCGGGGCGTCGACGACGTGGCCGTGCGCCGAGATGTGCTCGACGATCGCCTCGACCTGCTCCTCCTGGTAGCCCAAGGTGCGCAGGGCCCGCGGCACGGTCTGGTTGACGATCTGCATCGAGCCGCCGCCGACGAGCTTCTTGAACTTGACCAGGGCCAGGTCGGGCTCGACGCCGGTGGTGTCGCAGTCCATCATCAGGCCGATGGTGCCGGTCGGGGCGAGGACGCTGGCCTGCGAGTTGCGCCAGCCGTTCTTCGCGCCGATGTCGTTGCCCAGCGCCCACTGCGCCGTCGCCGCGTCCTTGATCGCGGCGTCGACGGCGCCCACGGTACCGATGGCGTCGTTCGCGGCGGCGTGCTTGTGCATGACCCGCCGGTGCGCCGAGGCGTTGCGGGCGTAGCCGTCGTACGGCCCGACGACGCCGGCCAGCTCGGCCGAGCGGCGGTAGGCGGTGCCGGTCATCAGGCTGCTGATCGCCGCCGCGACGGCCCGGCCGCCATCGGAGTCGTACGCCAGGCCGCTGGCCATCAGCAGCGCGCCCAGGTTGGCGTAGCCGATGCCGAGCTGGCGGTACGCGCGGCTGGTCTCGCCGATCTTCTCGGTCGGGAAGTCGGCGAAGGAGATCGAGATGTCCATCGCGGTGATGACGAGCTCGACGGACTTGACGAACTTCTCGACGGCGAACGTGCCGTCGGCGTTGAGGTACTTGAGCAGGTTCAGCGAGGCCAGGTTGCAGCTGGAGTTGTCCAGGTGCATGTACTCGCTGCACGGGTTGGAGGCGGTGATGCGGCCGGTCTCCGGGCAGGTGTGCCAGTCGTTGATCGTGTCGTCGTACTGGATGCCGGGATCGGCACACTCCCATGCGGCCTGGGCGATCTTGTGGAACAGCTCCTTGCCCTTGACGGTGGAGATCACGGTGCCGTCGAGGCGGGAGCGCAGCCCGAACTCGGCGTCGTCCTCGACCGAGCGCATGAACTCGGCGGAGACGCGCACCGAGTTGTTGGCGTTCTGGTACTGGACGCTGACGATGTCCTTGCCGCCGAGGTCCATGTCGAAGCCGGCGTCGCGCAGGGCGCGGATCTTGTCCTCTTCGCGCGCCTTGGTCTCGATGAACTCCTCCACGTCCGGGTGATCGACGTCGAGGATCACCATCTTGGCCGCGCGCCGGGTGGCTCCGCCGCTCTTGATGGTGCCGGCGGACGCGTCGGCGCCACGCATGAACGACACCGGGCCGCTGGCGGTACCGCCGCTGGACAGCAGCTCCTTGGAGGAGCGGATCCGCGACAGGTTGACGCCGGAGCCGGAGCCGCCCTTGAAGATCAGGCCCTCCTCCTTGTACCAGTCGAGGATCGAGTCCATCGAGTCGTCGACGGCGAGGATGAAGCAGGCGCTGACCTGCTGCGGCGACGGCGTGCCGACGTTGAACCAGACCGGCGAGTTGAAGCTGAACACCTGGTGCAGCAGCATCCAGGTCAGCTCGTGGCCGAACACCTCGGCGTCGTGGTCGGTCGCGAAGTAGCCGTGCTCCTGCCCGGCCCGCTGATACGTCGAGACCACGCGGTCGATCAGCTGGCGCAGCGACTGCTCGCGCGCCGGGGTGCCGACCGCGCCGCGGAAGTACTTGGTGGTGACGATGTTGGCGGCGTTGACGCTCCACGTCGCCGGGAACTCGACCCCCCGCTGCTCGAAGTTGATCGAGCCGTCCCGCCAGTTCGTCATGACGATGTCGCGGCGCTCCCACGCCACCTCGTCATACGGGTGTACACCCTCGGTCGTCCAGACCCGCTCGACCCTCAGCCCCTCCCGCTGGTCCTTGCGTGCCGACGCCTTCGTCTTCGTCTCCCCCGCCATCCGCGGCCCCCTCATCAGCGTTGTGTCGTCGTTCGTCGTGCGTGGTCGTTCGCGGCCGGGCGACTTCGCGCCGTCCGCGGGTGATCTCTTCCCCTGTTTGGTACCGCGTGATGCCGCCGCCCTGGTCAGCCCGTCCCGCGCGCCACGCGGGCGGCGCCGCTGGTGCTGAGCGCGCCCTCGGCCGGCTCGCCGGCGCGGGCGGGCGGGGCCGGCGGGCCCTCCCCTCGTACATGCTGGTCCGGCTTCGCCGGCGCCGATTGGCCCTGTGCCGGCGGCGCGTCCGCCTTCGGCGCGCCCGCCCGCAGCGCCGCGATCTCGCGCTCGAAGTCGCTCAGCGAGTCGAACGAGCGGTACACGCTGGCGAAGCGCAGGTAGGCGACCTCGTCCAGCTCTCGCAGCGGCGCCAGGATGGCCAGGCCCACCTCGTGGCTGGGCAGCTCGGCGGCGCCTCGGGCGCGGACGGTCTCCTCGACCTTCTGCGCGAGCAGCGCGATGGCGTCCTCGTCGACCGGCCGGCCCTGGCACGCCTTGCGCACCCCGGCGATGATCTTCGATCGGCTGAACGGCTCCGTCACCCCGCTGCGCTTGACCACGGCGAGCACGGCCTCCTCGACGGTCGTGAACCGCCGCCCGCACTCCGGGCAGGACCGGCGCCGCCGGATGATCTGACCATCCTCGGCCTCGCGGGAGTCGACCACCCGCGAGTCGGCATGCCGGCAGTACGGGCACCGCATCTCGATGGACCTCTTTCCATGGTACGCCGGACAAATCCGCGCAAAAGGGCATGCCAATCCCGGCGAGCGCCCCTCTGAGCGGGCTTCGCCGGACAACTACGTTCGGTGATGGGTAACTGCCGAATCCACAAGCTATGGACGACTTACACCCCTGTAACTACTACATCTAGGGGTAGACGCTATGCCGACGCCTACGCTGACGCAAGTCAAACGCCGATCCCGACACGTTTGTGTCGCGGGTCTCAACAGGCTGGACGGTGCGGCCGCGGGATCCCCGCAGGTCAGCGCGCGCGGGGCAGGATCAGCCGCTGCCCGGCGTCGATACTGTAGCCGTCCAGGTGGTTGAGACGGCGGATCTCCTCGACCGTGGCGTCGCGCCCCCGCCGCCCCCGGCGCTCGCTCGCGATGCCCCAGAGCGTGTCGCCAGGCTGGACGATGACGGTCGGCACCGGCCCCGGCGGGTCTGCGGCCTGCCCCGGCGCGGCGACGAGCCCGACGAGGCCGCCGGCGAGCGCGAGCAGGAAGCAGAACAGCACGATCCGGCCGCGCCGCGTGAGGCGGACCGGCGCCCTTCCGTGCCCGTTTGCGGCCCATCGCCCCATGTCGGCCCCCTTTTCCGTACACCCGTTCGATAGAACAGTCGTACGATGGTGTACCAGAGCGGGAAGACCCGTGTCGAGCGGACTCGCCGAAAAATCGGCGCGCCACGTAGTACAGATGTTTGAAACTGTCGTACCTCGGCGATACGGTGATCCACACACGATCAAGCCCTTTGATCGGGATTATCGGAACTGTGCGACAACCGGCTCCCCCGCACCCGCGGGAAGCCCGGGTGACGGACCACCCCACGGCCCGTCAGCAGGCGCGGCGCCAGCCCGCTCCTGCCAACACGAGGGAGGACGACGTGTCAGCCGACGACCGCACCGACGCATCCGCGAGCGAGCCGGACGAGATCATCGACGGCCCCGGCGCCGAGGTCACCGCCATCAGCGGCCGCTCCGGCACGAAGCGCGCCACCCGCCGCCGCGGCGGCGAGCCGGAGATGCGCGCGGTCACGGCGGTGGTCAGCGCCTTCCCCGACCTCTTCGCCGCCGACCTGACCGTCCGCCAGCGCCGCATCCTGGAGTTCATCCGCGCCGCCGTGGAGCGCAACGGCTACCCGCCGAGCGTGCGCGAGATCGGCGAGGCCGTGGGCCTGGTCTCCCCGTCGAGCGTCGCCTACCAACTCAAGGAGCTCGAGCGCAAGGGCTACCTGCGCCGCGACCCCAACCGCCCGCGCGCCGTCGACGTCCGCCCGCCGAGCGAACTGGTCGCGGTCGACGAGGAGGCCGCACGCGCCGCCCGCCCCGCCCCCGCATACGTGCCGGTCCTGGGCCGCATCGCCGCCGGCGGCCCGATCCTGGCCGAGCAGGCCGTCGAGGACGTGTTCCCGCTCCCCCGCGAGCTGGTCGGCGAGGGCACCCTCTTCATGCTCCAGGTCAAGGGCGACTCGATGCTGGACGCCGCCATCTGCGACGGCGACTGGGTCGTCGTGCGGCAACAGCCCAACGCCAACAACGGCGACATCGTGGCCGCCATGCTCGAGGGCGAGGCCACCGTGAAGACCTACCGCAACCGCGACGGCCACGTCTGGCTGATGCCCCAGAACGCCGCCTTCGACCCCATCCCCGGCGACCACGCCACAATCCTGGGCCGCGTCGTAACAGTGGTCCGCCGCATCTGACCCCCGTCCCCCGGCCTGGGCGGGCCCCCGGGCCGGGCGGCGAGCGGCCGGGCTGCGGCGGGACGGCAGTTGCTGGGTTGGGCACCGGCCGGGCGGGCCCCGGGCCGGACCACGGGCGGCCGGGCTGCGGCGGGACGGCAGTTGCTGGGTTGGGCACCGGCCGGGCGGGCCCGGGCCGGACCACGGGCGGCCGGACTGCGGGAAGCCGAGCTGCGGCGGCCGGGACGGCAGTGCAGAGTCGGGCAGCGGCCGGGGCAGGGCCCGGGCTGCGACGGGCCGGACGGCAAGGCGGAGTCGGACAGCGGCAGGGCAACGCAGCGGCGGAGGGTCAGGCAGGGCAGGGCTGGGCGGCGGCGTAAAGGTGGTGAGGCTGCGCCGCCGTGGGCGACGTCGGGCTCAGGACTACACCAGGCGCGAACTCTTGCGCACCGCGACTCCGGTTGCGGCCGATCGACCCCGAGCACGAATAACCCTGCTTGCCGACTGGTGGCGCCCAACCGCCGCCCGGCCTCGCGATCATGCGGACTCCCGCCGGCCGAGTCGCCGTTTTCCACTCTCGTGGACATTTGGTTGCCCTGGGTACCACAACGCTCCGTGATCATGGGATTGCAGCTTTTGCAGAGTCGCACAAATCGGACGGCGGGCGCGGCGACGAAGGGCCATCGTGACGCGAGGCGACCACCCGCGGCCAGTAGGCGGCATGCGAACCGGCTGCCGCAAACCGGCGGGGTGACCACCTGCGAACGCGACGCGAGCACGCGCGGACGCCACCTCGCGGGTGCGAGGCAGCCCGGCAGGCACCGCGGGCGCGAGACAGCCAGGCGGCAGGCGCGAACGCCAACGCGCGGACGGCTAGCCGACGGGCGCGCGGATGTGGAGAGCGGTGAGGGCTGTGTCAGCGGTGTGGGGCGTAGCCGCGGTCGTAGCCGTTGTGGTCGGGGTGGCCGTAGCCGCCGCGTTGGTCGTACGCGGACGGTGGGGAGCCCTGGGCGAAGCCCTGTGCGGACTGTCGGCCGTAGCCGCCCCTCGGCTCGCCGCCGCCGTACGCGTTGCCGTCGCCGCCCGCGCCGCCCATACCGCCCGAGCCGCCGTACACGCTGCCGCCACCGCCGCCCGGGCCGCCGCCGGGGCCGCCCGGGCCCCCGCCGTAGACGTTGCCGCCGCCGGCCGGGCCGCCGCCATAGACGTTGCCGCCGCCCGAGTTGCCTGGGCCGGCCGGGCCGCCGCCGTAGACGTTGCCGCCGCCGGCCGCGCCGCCGCCTGGGCCGCCGCCGTAGACGCCGCCGCCGGCTGGGCGGTTTGCGGGGGTTGAGGGCTGGCGGCCACCGCCGCCGTAGACGTTGCCGCCGCCGGAACCGTCAGGGCCGCCGGGGCCGCCGCCCGGGCCGCCACGGCCGGCGCGCGGACCACCGGGGCCGTAGGGGTCGGCGGGGGTGAAGGGGTCGTTGCCGTATGCGCCCACCGTGGCCGGCATGGCCAGGTCGTCGGGCGCGGCGTTCAGGCCGGCGGCGCGACGGGCCGCTCGGGAGCGGCGGATGCCGACCACGCCGGCGATCACCAGGCCCAGGCCCAGAACGCCGATGAAGGCGACCGCGTAGGTGATGTCCTGCAGAGTGAGGGACTGCATGAAGCCCTGGTCTTTCCCCTTGGGCGACGGAGTGCCGTTGCCGGTGCCGGTGCCGACCGTGACGTTGGTCGGCGTGTACTTCAGGAGCGGCGCCCTCTTCGAGGATTCCACGTCGGAGATGGTGATGTAGTGCTTGCCGTCCGGCGTGTAGGTGATCGACTCGCCCTGGGGCTCGTTGGGCAGCGGGGTGATGCGTGGCTTGCCCGCCGTGATCGCCTTGACCACGTCGCCGCCGGGGACGTCGAACTCGTAGGCGTCAGAGTAGGTGCGGACGACGACCTTCGAGCCGTCCGGGGAGGACGCCGCGCCGGTGACCAGCTTCCAGCCGAGCAGGCCCAGCGGGTTGGGCGTCTTCGTCTCCAGGGCGGTGAAGGTGCCGACCTTCTTGAGCTTGACGCCCTTCTCGGTGTTGGGCACCAGGGCGGCCTCCGGCACGTACACCTCGCTCGGCGGCGCCTTGGTGATGATGATCGGCAGGCCGTCACCGTCGATCAGCAGCGCCTCGGCGTCGTGCTTCTTGCCGTCGGGGTAGGTCAGCCGGTTGATGGTGGGCTGCTTCGCGCCGTCGGCCATGGTCCAGATCGCCACCGTCGGGCGCGGGTCCTTCGAGCCGCCGCTGGCCTCGTCGTTGTCGCCGATGTCGGCGATGTATAGCGTGCCGTTCTTGTCGATGGCGGCGTCTTCGGGATCGAGCGCCTTCGTCGGGTAGTTGATCGTGTTGATGAGCTTGCAGGCGTTGTCGAGGACGAAGATCTTCGGTTTGCCGGGGGGCGGCTGGCTGTCCTGGACGGCGTAGTAGCCGGTCTCGGTGGCGACCAGGCCGGAGATCTCGCTGACTTCCTTCGAGTTGGGCGTGCAGACGGAAGTGCCCGGGGCCGGGTCGGCCGTGGTTGACGGTGCGTGAGCCGCGGCCGGTGCGGGGACGCTGGTCGACAGGCAGATCACCGCAGCCGCCCCGAACACCACCCTTCGTCGCATCGCACAAGTCTGGCAGAGCCGGACCAGGATTGGGGGCGCCCGGTCCGGCTGTCACTCCAAGTAATCGTCCAGCGTGACGCTACGTAATCACACGGCGAAAGGCGCGAGCTCGGCGGCGAGGCCCTCCGTCACCCGGGCACGCAGCCGCGTGCCCTCGGCCAGGTGCGAGGTCTCCAGGACCTCGCCGATCGAGTGCACCCGCGCGACCAGGTCGCCGCGCTCGTACGGCACCACGGCCGTCAGCTCGATCGCCGGCCACGGCAGCCGGCGCTCGATCGCGGCCCGCACGTCCTCGATGCCGGCGCCGGTGCGCGCGGAGGCGAAGACCGCCTCGGGCCACAGCCGCTTGAGGCGCAGCTGGGTCTCCTCGTCGGCCGCGTCCACCTTGTTGATCACCAACAGCTCCAGCACGGCGTCGGCGCCGACCTCGGCCAGCACCTCACGGACCGCCCTGACCTGCGCCTCGGGGTCCGGGTGCGAACCGTCGACGACGTGCAGTACAAGATCTGCCTCGGCGACCTCTTCGAGGGTGGACCGGAAGGCCTCGACCAGCTGGTGGGGCAGGTGGCGGACGAACCCGACCGTGTCGGACAGCGTGTAGACGCGCCCGTCCGCGGCCCGGGCCCGCCGGGTCGTGGTGTCCAGCGTGGCGAACAGCGCGTCCTCGACCAGCACGCCCGCCCCGGTCAGCCGGTTGAGCAGGCTGGACTTGCCGGCGTTGGTGTAGCCGGCGATGGCCACCGCGGGCACTCGGTTGCGCCGGCGGGTGGCGCGCTTGGTGTCGCGGATCGTCGCCATCGCGGCGATCTCGCGCTTGAGCCGCGCGATGCGGGTGCGGATGCGCCGCCGGTCGATCTCCAGCTTGGTCTCACCAGGGCCGCGCAAGCCGACGCCGCCGTTGCCGCTGGCCGAGCCGCCGGCCTGCCGGCTGAGCGCCTCACCCCAGCCCCGCAGGCGCGGCAGGAAGTACTGCAGTTGCGCCAGCTCGACCTGGGCCTTGCCCTCCTTGCTCTTGGCGTGCTGGGCGAAGATGTCCAGGATCAGCGCCGTGCGGTCGATGACCTTGACGTTGACCTGCGACTCCAGCGTGCGCAGCTGCGACGGGGACAGCTCGCCGTCGCAGATGACGGTGTCCGCGCCGCTGCTGGCCACGACGGCGCGCAGCTCCTCGACCTTGCCCCGGCCGATGAAGGTGGACGGGTCGGGCCGGCCGCGGCGCTGGATGAGGCCGTCGAGCACCTGGGAGCCGGCCGTCTCGGCAAGCGCGGCCAGCTCGGTCAGTGAGTTTTCGGCGTCGGTGACGCTGCCCTCGGTCCACACGCCGACCAGCACGACGCGCTCCAGGCGCAGCTGGCGGTACTCGACCTCGGTGATGTCGGAGAGCTCGGTGGACAGTCCGGCGACGCGCCGCAGGGCGTGCCGCTCCTCGAGTTCGAGACCGCCGTCGTCAACGAATTCCTCGAACTCCTCTGCGTCCGCGTCGTAGGCGTCTGCGGAAAAGCTCGTTCGTGCGCGCAAGATGATCTCCTCGGTGAAACTGTATCAACCCTGCAATCCTGACACTTCGCGCCCGCCGAGGCACTTGATATCGGCGGCAGCGCATCGACGCGCCACAATCCGGGCGTACCGGGTGGCCGAGCGGGTGATCGCCGGGGTGAGAATGGGGTCGTGACACCTGCCACACACAGACTGCCCAGCGCCGGGTTCTCCATCACCATTCGTGTCTCCGTCATCGCCGACGCCTCCGCCATCGGCCGCCTGACCACCGCGGTCGGCGAGGCCGGCGGGATCGTCACGGCGGTCGACGTCGTCGACTCCGACAGCGCCAACGTCGTGGTCGACCTCACCTGCGACACCGCCGACTCGTCTCACGCCGAGCAGGTCGTAGCGGGCCTCGAGAAGCTCGACGGGGTCGACGTGCGCAAGGTCTCCGACCGCACGTTCCTGCTGCATCTCGGCGGCAAGATCGAGGTCGCGCCGAAGGTCGCGCTGCGCAACCGCGACGAGCTCTCCCGCGCCTACACCCCAGGCGTGGCCCGCGTGTGCCTGGCCATCGCCGAAAACCCGGACGACGCCCGGCGCCTGACCATCAAGCGCAACACGGTCGCCGTGGTCACCGACGGCTCGGCGGTGCTCGGCCTCGGCAACATCGGGCCCTACGCCGCAATGCCGGTCATGGAGGGCAAGGCCGCCCTGTTCAAGCGCTTCGGCGGGGTGGACGCCTGGCCGGTCGTGCTCGACACGCAGGACACCGACGAGATCATCTCGATCGTGCGGGCGATCGCCCCGGCCTACGGCGGGATCAACCTCGAGGACATCGCCGCGCCCCGCTGCTTCGAGATCGAGGAGCGGCTGCGCGACCAGCTGGACATCCCGGTGTTCCACGACGACCAGCACGGCACCGCGATCTGCGTGCTGGCCGCGCTCACCAACGCGCTGCGGGTGGTGGGCAAGCCGATCAGGCAGGTCCGGGTCGTCGTCAGCGGCGCCGGCGCGGCCGGTACCGCGATCATGAAGCTCCTGCTGCGCCAGGGCGTCGGTGACGTGATCGCCACCGACCGGCCGGGCGCGCTGCACCGCGGCATGACCGGGCTGTCGGCCAGTTGGCAGTGGCTGGTGAACAACACCAACAGGGACAACTACTCCGGCGACCTGCGCGGTGCGCTGCGCGGCGCCGACGTCTTCATCGGGGTGAGCGCGCCCAACCTGCTCACCGGCGACGACATCGCCACGATGGCGCCCGACTCGATCGTGTTCGCGCTGGCCAACCCCGACCCGGAGGTCGACCCGCGGGAGGCGCGCGAGCACGCCGCGATCGTCGCCACCGGCCGCTCCGACCAGCCCAACCAGATCAACAACGTGCTCGCGTTCCCCGGCGTGTTCCGGGGCATGCTCGACGCCCAGGCGCGCGAGTTCACCGACGCGATGGCCCTGGCAGCGGCGCAGGCGATCGCCGACGCGGTGGGTGAGGACAAGCTCAACCCGACGGTGATCGTGCCGAGCGTGTTCGACGCGCGGGTCGCCCCCGCCGTCGCCGCGGCGGTCCGGGCCGCGGCCAAGGGGCCGCAGCTGGACTCCATGCCCGACGGCGTGGTGCGCAGCTACGAGGAGTAGGTGGGAGCGAGCTGCCGGATGGCCTGCGCGTCGACGTCGCCGTGGGCGACGATGACCGCAGGCCCCTGCAGCAGGCACTCCGTCGGCGTCATGGTGACGGTGAGCCGGCCGCCGAGCAGGTCGACCACGACCACGCCGCCGTCGAGGCCCGCGTGGTGCAGCGCCGCGGCGGCCACCGCGCACGCGCCGGAGCCGCACGACTGGGTCTCGCCGGAGCCGCGCTCGTACACCCGCATGCGCCGGTACAGGTCGGCGCCCGCCGGGGCCGGGCCTACGGCGGCGAACTCGACGTTGACCCCCGCCGGGAAGATCAGCGGGTCGACCGCGGGTGCGCGGGTCAGGTCGAGCCGCTCCAGGGTGGGCTCGTCGACGGCGCAGACCAGGTGCGGGTTGCCCACGTCGACCGCCGTGCCGGTGAAGCTCGCGCCGCTGGTGCCGGCCTCGCTCTGCACGTAGACCCGCGGCAGCGGCATCCCGGCCGAGATCTCCTCGCCCATGGTGACCGACACCACGCCCGCGCGGGTGACCAGGTCGAACGAGCCCTCCGGGTCGACCAGGCCGGCCTCGGCGAGGTACCGCGCGTAGACCCGCACCCCGTTGCCGCACATCTCCGCCTGCGAGCCGTCGGCGTTCCAGTAGTCCATGAACCACTCCGCGCCGGCGGCGGACGCCTCGGCATCGGGGTGGGCCGCGCTGCGCACGACGTGCAGCACGCCGTCGGCGCCGATGCCGCGGCGCCGGTCGCACAGGGCGGCGACGAAGGCCGGGGTCAGCGGCAGGGTGCCGTCCGGGTCGGGCAGGATGACGAAGTCGTTGCCCGTGCCGTGGCCTTTCGCGAAGCGCATGGCGTCAATCTTGCCGCACCGCGCCCAGGGCCGCGTCGGTGACGTCCGCCGCGGCGCCGTCGAGCCAGCGGATCCGCCCGTCCCGGCGGAACCAGGACCGCTGCCTGCGCACGAAGCGCCGGGTGGCGCGCACGGTCTCCGCCCGCGCCTCCTCCTCCCCGCACAGTCCGTCCAGATAGTTCATGATTTGGCGGTACCCCAGGGCGCCGCCGGCCGTGCGCCCCTCCCGCAGCCCGGCGCGCAACAGCCCGCGCACCTCCTCGACGAAGCCGGCCGCCCACATCGCGTCCACCCGCGCCTCGATCCGCGCGTCGAGCACGGCGGTGTCGACGTCAACGCCGAGCTGCACCGCGTCGTACACCGGGCGCGGCTCCGGCAGCGCCGCGGTGAACGTCGTGCCGGTGAGCGCGTTGACCTCCAGGGCGCGCACGATCCGGCGCCCGTTGCTGGGCAGGATCCGCCCGGCGGCAACCGGGTCGGCGGCCCGCAGCCGGGCGTACAGGGGCGCCGGCCCGGCCTCGGCCAGCTCCCGCTCCAGCTCGGCGCGCAGGCCGGGGTCGGTGCCCGGGAAGTCGAAGTCCTCGAGCACCGCCCGGACGTACAGGCCGGAGCCGCCGACGAGCAGCGGCACCCGGCCGCGGGCGGCGATGTCGTCGATCGCGGCGCGGGCCAGGCGCTGGTAGACCGCGACGCTGGCGGGCTCGGTGACGTCCCAGATGTCCAGGACGTGGTGGGGCACGGCGCCCCACTCGGCGGGGGCGAGCTTGGCGGTGCCGATGTCCATCCCGCGGTACAGCTGCATGGAGTCGGCGTTGACGACCTCGCCGCCGAGGGCCTCGGCCAGGCGCAGGCTCAGCGCCGTCTTGCCCGCCGCCGTGGGCCCGACGACGGCGAGGACCTTGTTCATCGAGAATTCACCTTCGGTTACTGCCAGGTTGCCACGAAGTAGCCGACACCGTACGGGGCCGCCTCGTACAGCAGCTCACCGGCCATCTTCCGGTCCGCGGCGCCGGCCAGCACCTGCCAGGGCGCGCGGCCCGCGACCAGCAGCTCGTCGGCCTCGCCTGGGTCGATCGCGGCCAGCGCGGCGGCGTCGGCCCCGGCCAGGGCGGCCGCCACGGCGGCGTCGAAGGGCTCCGCGCGGGCGTCGAAAAAGCCGGGAGCCTTCTCGGTACGGCAGGACGAACCGTCGCCGAGCACCAGCAAGCCGACGCTCTCGGCCTCCCCGGCCAGCGCCCGGCCGAGCCGCGCGCACTCGGCGGGCGGGGCGTCGGCGGCGACGCTCTGGAAGTTTCCGGCGTGCGGGGCGAGCCACGCGCCGATCAGCAGGCTGAGCGGGAGCTGCTCGCCGGACGGGTCGCCGACCGGCAGATCGATGCCCCACGGGGACAGGGCTCCCCCGAACGGCGGGTCACGGCGTACCGTCGTGGTATCGGAACCGACGACGATGAGCGAGTCGACCGAGGCGTTCGTCAGGTGCGCCACCGCGGCGCGGCAGGCAACCCGCAGGTCGTCGAGTTCGTCCGCCGCCCCGGCGGCCACCTCCGGCACGAGTAGTGGTGGATGTGGGCAGACTGCGGCGGCGACGAGTGACACGGCCTAACGTTATCGGGGACGGTCTCTGCGCAGCCGTGCGACCCGTGAATGGCACCGGAATGGTCACGGTTCGGCCGCAGGCACTCGACCGCCCCCGGGGCACACCTGTGAGAATGCCCTGGGGAACTTTGCTGTGCGATGGCGGCGTGACGGTGGGATACCCGATCCTGCAGGCGCCGGGAGCGAGGATGGGCAGATGAGCGACCCTACGGAGTTTGGACGGATCGACACCGACGGCAACGTCTTCGTGAAGACGGCCGCCGGTGAGCGGGCGATCGGGTCCTGGCAGGCAGGGACACCCGAGGAGGGCCTGGCCCACTTCGCGCGCCGGTTCGCCGACCTGGTGACCGAGGTCGACCTGATCGAGGCTCGGCTGGGCAGTGGCGCCGCCGACGCCGGCCAGTCACTGTCCACCATCCGCCGCCTGCGCAGCGGCCTCGACGAGGCGCACGTCGTCGGCGACATCGACGGGCTCGCCGCCCGCCTCGACAAGCTCACCTCGATCGCGGAGGAGAAGGCCGGCGCCGCCCGGGCCGCCCGCGACGCGGCGCGCGCCGAGGCCCTCGCCCGCAAGACCACCCTGGTCGAGGAGGCCGAGGTGCTCGCCGCCGATGCGACCGGCTGGAAGACGGCCGGCGACCGGCTCAAGGAGATCCTCGACGAGTGGAAGTCGATCCACGGCGTCGAGAAGAAGGCCGAGAGCGAGCTGTGGAAGCGCTACGCGGCCGCCCGCGACGCCTTCACCCGCCGCCGGGGCGCCCACTTCGCGACCCTCGACGCGAGCCGCAAGCAGGCCCAGGGCCGCAAGGAGGAGCTCGTCGTCGAGGCCGAGTCGCTGTCGGAGTCCACCGAGTGGAACGCGACGGCCACCCGGCTCAAGGAGCTCATGACCGAGTGGAAGGCCGCCCCGCGCGCCGCGAAGGACAGCGAGCAGAAGCTGTGGGAGCGGTTCCGGGCCGCGCAGGACGCCTTCTTCAAGCGGCGCAGCGAGGTCTTCTCGGCCCGCGACGCCGAGTTCAAGGGCAACCTCGACCGCAAGCAGGAGCTGCTCACCCAGGCCGAGGCCCTCGACGTCGACGGCGACCCGAAGGGCGCGCAGAACAGGCTCCGCGAGATCCAGGGCACCTGGCACGACGTGGGCCGGGTGCCGCGCGAGGCACAGGCCGGCCTGGACCGCCGCCTGCGCGCGGTCGAGGACAGGGTGAAGTCCGCGATGGACGCGGCGTGGCGGCGCACCCCGCCCGAGGCGAGCCCCCTCCTCGCGCAGATGCGTGAGCAGGTGGCGCGGGCGGAGCAGCAGCTGGCGAGCGCCCAGGCCGCGGGCGACCAGCGCCGCATCAAGGACGCCGAGAAGGCCCTGGAGTCGAAGCGCAAGTTCCTGGCCATGGCGGAGCACACCGGCTGACGGACTTCTCCTGTGACGGGCAGGGTCCCGTCCGACATAGAAAAGTTGACCACTACACGCCGTCGTGCGTGTAGTGGTCAACGCTTTTCGGCGCCTGTTCGCAAGGCCTGTTCGCCATGCGACAAATCACCCGCAAGCTCACCGCGCGGGGCTCACCCCGCCGGTGGGAGGTCAGCAGTGGGAGGCGGGCTGCGGCGGCGGGGCGCCGATCGCCGGCATGCCCAGGGACACGCCGGGGGTGCGGGTGACCCGGCCGGCCTCCCACGCGTCACCCGCGCGGGTGCGGCGGTGCGCGACGAGCGGGCCGTCGGCGTTGAGGTGGTGCGGCGCGGCGTAGGTGACGGTGGTGTGCACGACGTCGCCGGGGCGGATGCCCGCGTCCGGGTCGGCGGCGAAGTGGACCAGCCGGCCGTCGCGGGCGCGGCCCGAGAGGCGGCCCGTCGCGGTGTCCTTGCGGCCCTCGCCGACGGCCACCAGGACCTCCAGCGTGGAGCCCACGAGCCGCTTGTTCTCCGCCCAGCTGATCTCCTCCAGCGTGGCGATCAGGCGGTCGTACCGCTCCTGCACGACCCGCTTCGGCACCTGCTCGTCCATCGTGGCGGCCGGGGTGCCGGGGCGCTTGGAGTACTGGAAGGTGAAGGCGCTGGAGTAGCGGGCCGCGCGGACCACCTCGAGGGTCTGCTCGAAGTCGGCGTCGGTCTCCCCGGGGAAGCCGACGATGATGTCGGTGGTGATCGCGGCGTCCGGCATCGCGGCGCGGACCTTGTCGATGATGCCGAGGTACTTCTCGGCGCGGTACGAGCGGCGCATCGCGCGCAGCACGGCGTCGGAGCCGGACTGCAGCGGCATGTGCAGCGAGTGGCAGACGTTCGGGGTCTCGGCCATCGCGGCGATCACGTCGTCGGTGAAGTCCTTCGGGTGCGGGCTGGTGAACCGGACCCGCTCCAGGCCGTCGATCTCGCCGCAGGCGCGCAGGAGCTTGCCGAAGGCGTAGCGGTCGCCGAACTCGACACCGTAGGAGTTCACGTTCTGTCCGAGCAGCGTGACCTCGAGTACACCCTCTGCGGCTAGGGCCCGGACCTCGGCCAGGACGTCGCCGGGGCGGCGGTCCTTCTCCTTGCCACGCAGCGCGGGCACGATGCAGAACGTGCACGTGTTGTTGCAGCCGACGGAGATCGACACCCAGCCGGCGTAGGTCGACTCGCGGCGGGTCGGCAGCGTGGACGGGAAGACCTCGAGCGACTCGAGGATCTCCACCTCGGCGGCGGCGTTGTGCCGGGCGCGCTCGAGCAGCACCGGCAGGGAGCCGATGTTGTGCGTGCCGAAGACGACGTCCACCCAGGGCGCCTTCTTCACGATGTCGCCGCGGTCCTTCTGCGCCAGGCAGCCGCCGACGGCGATCTGCATGCCGGGGTGGGCGAGCTTGGTGGGGCGCAGATGGCCGAGGTTGCCGTACAGCCGGTTGTCGGCGTTCTCCCGCACCGCGCACGTGTTGAACACGACGACGTCGGGCTCGCCGTCGCCGTCCGCCGGCACGTAGCCGGCCTCCTCCAGCAGCCCGGAGATGCGCTCGGAGTCGTGCGCGTTCATCTGGCAGCCGTAGGTGATCACGCGGAAGGTGCGGTTGTCAGTCATGGCAGGACGAATACTAGCCCCCGATGTGCTCACCGGCCGTATCCACGAGGCCGGGCAGGTGCACGTCGGCCGCCTCGCCGCTCGCGCAGCCCGCATGACTATGCACCCGAAGCATCGTCGTTGGTCACCATGATCCGCTTGTCGCCCACTGTGCCCAAATCCGGCCCGTCGGGCATAGGTCAGGCAAATCGTCCGTTGTTATCGCCCCGTGACCAGTGTGTCGGGGATCAACGCCCTTTGCCCCGCTAACGTCGTTCGAACCGGAGAGGGAGACGGCCATCGTTATGCAGTGGGGCGGATGATGACTGACCAGCCTTTGATCGTGCTCAGTGGCGTGAACAAGTGGTTCGGCGAGCTGCACGTGTTGAAGGACATCAACCTGTCCATCGGGCGGGGCGAGGTCGTGGTCGTCGTCGGACCGTCCGGCTCCGGCAAGTCGACGCTGTGCCGGGCGATCAACCGGCTGGAGCCGATCAACGAGGGCGAGATCGTCTTCGACGGCACCCGGCTGCCCGAGGAGGGGCGGCCGCTGGCCAGGTTGCGCAGCGAGGTCGGCATGGTGTTCCAGTCGTTCAACCTGTTCGCGCACAAGACCGTGCTCGAGAACGTGATGCTCGGCCCGGTCAAGGTCCGCAAGGAGAAGCCGGCCGTGGTCCGGGAGCGGGCGATGGGCCTGCTCGAGCGGGTCGGGATCGGCAAGCAGGCGGAGAAGTACCCGGCCCAGTTGTCCGGCGGCCAGCAGCAGCGCGCGGCGATCGCGCGCGCCCTGGCGATGCAGCCGAAGGCGATGCTGTTCGACGAGCCGACGAGCGCCCTGGACCCGGAGATGGTCGGCGAGGTGCTCGACGTGATGACGACCCTGGCGGGCGAGGGCATGACCATGGTCGTGGTCACCCACGAGATGGGCTTCGCCCGGCACGCCGCCAACCGGGTCGTGTTCATGGCCGACGGGCAGCTGGTCGAGGAGGCCACGCCGGCGGAGTTCTTCGCCAACCCGCGCACCGAGCGCGCCAAGGACTTCCTGTCGAAGATCCTCACCCACTGACGTTCAGGCACACCTCGGCACACGAGATCAGGCGTACCGACCCTGGTGCGCCCGCGGCCGGCCGGCATGCCCGGACGGCCATGAAGTTATGGAAGGAGCAGCAGAAGATGCGAATCACGCGGATTGCGGCCGTCGCCGCGGTCGCCACGCTTTCGCTCGGCCTCGCCGCTTGCGGCAAGGACGGCACCCCCACCCCGGAGACGCCGGCCGGCCAGTCGGGCGCGCCCGCCGCGGCGAGCGACGCGTGCACGTCCTCGGGCACGTCGTTCACGCCGGCCAGCGGTGTGGACATCGCCGGCAGCCCGACGTTCGACAAGATCAAGGCGGCCGGCAAGGTCGTCATCGGCGTCAAGTTCGACCAGCCGAACCTCGGTTACAAGGACGCCTCGGGCAAGCGCTGCGGCTTCGACATCGAGATCGCCCAGCTGATCGCGTCGAAGCTGGGCATCGACCCGGCCAAGATCGAGTACAAGGAGATTCAGTCCGCCAACCGCGAGACGGCGATCAAGGGCGGCGAGGTCGACTACTACGTCGGCACGTACTCGATCACCGACAAGCGCAAGGCCGACGTCTCCTTCGCCGGCCCGTACTTCATCGCGGCCCAGGACCTGCTGGTGCGCAAGGACGACACGTCCATCACCGGCGCGGACTCGCTCAAGGGCAAGAAGGTGTGCTCCGCGACCGGCTCGACGCCGATTCAGCGGGTGCGCGACCAGAAGCTCACCGAGGACAGCAACATCGTGGAGTTCAAGACGTACTCCGAGTGCGTGTCGCAGCTGATCGACAAGAAGGTCGACGCGGTCACCACCGACGACGCGATCCTCAAGGGCTACGCCGCTCAGAACCCGAGCATGCTCAAGGTCGTGGGCAAGCCGTTCATCAACCCGGCGACCAGCCAGCCGTACCCGGAGAAGTACGGCATCGGCCTCGCGCACGACGACAAGGCGCTGCGCGACTTCGTCAACGGCGCGCTGGAGACCGCCGAGAGCGACGGCACCTGGCAGAAGATCTACGACGGCACGCTGGGCAAGTCGGGCTCCTCGGCCACCGCACCGCCGCTCGAGAAGTACTGATCCTGACATCGGGACGCCGCTCCTGCCGGGGCGGCGTCCCGCCTCATTTCCCTCCGATGGGCAGCGGATGAACGAGTTCTTTCATGTCCTGACGGACAACTGGGACGTCATCGGGTCGCACTTCCTGGCCACGATCGAGCTGTTCCTGATCGCCGCCGCGGGGTCGCTGGTCGTGGGCACCCTGCTGGCCGCGATGCGCGTGTCCCCGGTGCCGGCGCTGCGCGCCTTCGGCACCTCCTACGTGCTGCTGCTGCGCAACTGCCCGCTGACGCTGGTCTTCGCACTGCTGGTGTTCGCGGTACCGAAGCTGGACGTCAACCTCGACTACTTCCCCAGCGCGTGCGTCGCGCTCATCGCCTACACCAGCGCGTTCGTCTGCGAGGCACTGCGCTCGGGCATCAACACGGTGCCGATCGGGCAGGCCGAGGCCGCCCGCGCGCTGGGCATGACGTTCACCCAGGTGCTGGGCACGGTCGTGCTGCCGCAGGCGTTCCGCACGGTGGTGCCGCCGATGATCAGCGTGCTCAACGCCATGCTGAAGAACACGACGATCGCGGCCGGCTTCTCGGTCGCCGAGGCAGGCGCGATCCAGGCATACCTGTCCGAGCGTGGCGAGAACCAGATCTACGCCCTGCTGTGGGTGACGATCGGATTCCTGATCCTGGTGGTACCGCTGATCGCCCTGCAGCGGATGCTCGAGCGACGCTGGAGGGTCGCGCGATGACCAACGTGCTCTACGACCTGCCCGGCCCGAAGGCGCGGCTGCGCAACCGGATCCTCGGCGTGGCGAGCGCCATCGGGATCCTGGCGCTGCTGGGGTACATCGTCTCGCGCTTCTACGACACCGGCCAGTTCGAGCCGGTCAAGTGGCAGCAGTTCGAGTACACGGCGATCCAGCAGCAGCTGCTGGACGGCTACCTGACCACGCTGCGCGTCGCGGGCACCGCGGCCGTGCTGGCGCTGCTGCTCGGCGCACTGCTGGCCGCCGTACGGCTGAGCGACCACGCCTGGCTGCGGGCGCCGGCCACGTTCCTCGTCGAGCTGTTCCGGGCGATCCCGCTGCTCGTGCTCATCTTCTTCGCCTACTACGGCCCGATTCAGCTCGGCTACAAGGTCGGACCGTTCTGGCCGCTGGTGATCGGCCTCGTGGTGTACAACGGCGCCGTGCTCGCCGAGATCTTCCGGGCCGGCATCCTCGCCGTGGCGAAGGGCCAGTCGGAGGCGGCCTACGCGCTGGGCCTGCGCAAGACCCAGGTGATGCTGTCGATCCTGCTGCCGCAGGCGGTGCGCGCCATGCTGCCCGCCATCGTCAGCCAGCTCGTGGTGCTGCTCAAGGACACCGCGCTCGGGTTCATCATCGCGCTGCCGGAGCTGCTGTACGTCGGTAAGCAGATCGGCGGACGCCTGCCCTTCGGCCTGCCGTACGTGCCGAGCTACCTGGTGGTCGCCGCGATCTACATCACCACCTGCGGCCTTCTGTCCTGGTTCGCGTTCTGGCTGCAGAAGCGTCTGATCGGCGGCCCTCGCCGCAGGACAACCGCAGATCCGGTGCCGCTGACGACGGACCAGGGGACCGCCGGTCCGGCGCTCTAGGGTGGAGATTGGCAAGGTTGCGCCCGCTGCGTACGCTGCGCGAGTGGCGGACACCGGCTTCAGGTTGGGCATCGACTTCGGCACCTCCAACACGGTTGCGGTGCTGCGCTGGCCGGACGGGCGCACCAAGCCTCTGCTCTTCGACGGCTCGCCGCTGCTGCCGTCGGCGGTGTATGTCAACGCCGACGGCACGATCCTGACCGGTCGCGACGCGGTGCACTCCGCGCGGCTGCAGCCGCACCGGTTCGAGCCCTACCCGAAGCGCCGCGTCGAGGAGGGCACCGTCTGGCTCGGCGAGCGGGACGTGCCCGTCGGCGACCTCGTCACGAGCGTGCTGCGCCGGGTCGCGGCCGAGGCCGAGCGGGTCGCCGGCGCGAAGCCGTCGCAGGTGATGATCACTCACCCGGCGACCTGGCCGCCGCAGCGGCGCCAGACCCTCTCCCAGGCCGCCGTCGCGGCCGGGCTGCCCGCGCCGCTGCTGTCCTCCGAGCCGGTCGCCGCCGCCTCGTACTTCGTCAGTACGGTCGGCACCCACGTGCCGGTCGGCGGGATCGCGGTCGTCTACGACTTCGGCGCCGGCACGTTCGACGCGAGCGTCGTGCGCCGCAACGCCGGCGGCGGCTTCGACGTGCTGGCCAGCGAGGGCCTGCCCGACGCCGGCGGGCTCGACGTGGACGCGGCCGTGGTGGCCTACCTCGGGCGCAACTTCGCCGGCCGTGAGGGCGACCAGTGGCGCCGGCTGACCAACCCGGAGAGTGAGGCCGACCGGCGAGCCGCCTGGCAGCTGTGGGAGGACGCGCGGCTGGCCAAGGAAATGCTCAGCCGGGCCGCCACCACGTACGTCCACGTGCCGCTGTTCGACGAGAGCGTGCCGATCGGCCGCGAGCAGCTGGAGCAGCTGGCCCGGCCGATCCTGGACCGCACGGTCACGGCGACGCAGATCGCGGTGACCGCCGCGGCGCTCGGCGACCGCCCGGTGTCGGCGGTGTTCCTGGTCGGCGGCTCCAGCCGGATCCCGCTCGCGGCCACGCTGCTGCACCGCGCGATGGGGCTCGCGCCGACCGCGATCGAGCAGCCGGAGCTGGTCGTCGCCGAGGGCGCGCTGCACCTGGCCCCGCCGACCGGGCGCGCCCCGGTGTCGGGCGCCGCCGGCGGCGCCTCCTCGCCGATCTCCGGGCCGCCGATCTCGGGCGTCCCCGGCATGGAGCCCAGCGCGGACGTGGCCGCGGCGCCGGTGTCGGGCTCCCCCGTCTCCGCGCAGCCGGTGTCGCCGGCGTTCTCCATGCCGTCGAACACGCCGCACCTGCCGCCACTGCTGCAGACGAGCTCGATGCAGGCGGTGCCGCCGCAGCCCACCTCGCCCCCGGTCGCGCCGCCGCAGCCCACCTCGCCGCCGCCCCAGCAGCGCCCGGCCGGCTTCCCGCCGCAGCAGCGCCCGCCGGCGCAGCCCACAGCGCCCACGGTGCCCGCGCAGCCCGCCGCCTACGCCCAGCCCCGGCCGCCGGTCGTGCCGCCGCAGCCCGTGACCGGGCCGCCGGCGAGCCCCGCTCCGGTGTGGCAGGCCCCCGTCTCCGCCCAGCCCATTTCCGCCCAGCCCATGTCGGCCCAGCCCGTTTCCGGTGGGTACGGGCCGCCCGGGGTACGACCGCCGAACAAGCGCAACGGCGGGCTCATCGCGGCCGCCGGCGTCGGCGCCCTCGTGCTCCTGCTCGCCATCGGCGGGATCGTCTGGCTCGGCACCAAGGGCGATGACGGGGGCGGCCGGGCCGGCGACAACCCGTCGGACCAGGCGGCGCCGGCCGTGTCCCCCGCGTGCGGGCACAAGATCGGCTACCTCGGGATGTCCAGCGGCGACAACTCGGACGACGGCGTGATGATGCGCAACAGCGTGAAGCTCGCCATCGACGACTTCAACGCCAAACACCCGAACTGCCACGTCGACTTCAAGGAGTTCGACACGACGGGCACCGAGGACGGCAGCAAGACGAAGGCGCAGAACGCGGTCGACGACCCGGAGGTCATCGGCGTGGTCGGCCCGGTGTACGACAACGAGATCCTCGCCGCGGGCCCGATCCTCAACAAGGCGAACCTGCCGATGATCGCGCCGTTCGCGCCCGACGTGAAGCTCGCCAAGCAGGGCTGGGCCACGTTCCACCGGATCATCGGCTCCGACGAGGACCAGGCGCGGGCGGGCGCGCAATACCTGAAGAACACCCTCAAGGCGAAGAAGAGCGCCATCGTGTACGACGACTCGGATTTCGGCACGATCGGGCGCCAGCAGGTGTCGAACGAGCTGGGCAGCGGCACCGGCCAGACGGTGCACATCCGCCAGACCGACACCGACTTCACCTCCGCGGTCAAGCAGGTCACGGACTCCAACCCGGACGCCGTCTACTTCGCGGGCCAGTCCGACGACGGCATCGCTTTCGTGAAGGCGCTGCGGGCGGCGAAGCCCAACCTGCCGGTCGTCGGCTCGGACAAGCTGTTCACGCAGAACTTCGTGATCAAGACCGAGGGCAAGGCCGAGGGCGTCGTCGTCACCTGCCCGTGCGTGCCGTCGAAGGAGGCGGGCGCCGACTTCGCGTCGAAGTACCAGGGCGCGTTCGGCACGTCATCCAGCTACTACGGCCCGGAGGCGTACGACGCGGCGGGCGTCTTCCTGGCCGGCTTCCTGGCGGGCAAGGGCACTCGCGACGAGATGGTCGAATTCATGTCGACGTACAACGCCAAGGGCGTGGCCACGGGCCGCCAGATCAAGTTCGACGGCAGCGGCAACCTGTCGGCGCCGGATCCGCTGATCTGGGCGTACAAGGTGCAGGGCAAGTACATGGTGCAGGACTCCCTGATCCAGCCCTGATCCTCACGCGGGCCGCACGGCGAGCGCGCAGGTGGTGTGGCCCACCCCGCCGTGCGGCGCTCGGGGTGGGCGCGGCGGTCAGCGGGCGATCTCGGTGACCCGCGACTCCCGCACGACCGTGACGCGGATCTGCCCCGGGTAGGTCAGCTCCTCCTCGATCTGCTTCGCCACGTCGCGGGCCAGGACCGCCGCCCCGATGTCGTCGACGTCGTCGGGCCGGACCATGACCCGGATCTCGCGCCCGGCCTGCATCGCGAAGACCTTCTCCACGCCGGACTTGCCGGCGGCGATCTCCTCGATGCGCTCGAGGCGTTTGACGTACGCCTCCAGGCTCTCCCGCCGCGCGCCCGGGCGGCCGCCGGAGCACGCGTCGGACGCCTGCGTCAGGACGGCCTCGATGGTCTGCGGCAGGACCTCGTTGTGGTGCGCCTCGATCGCGTGGACGACCTCGTCGTGCTCGCCGTACTTGCGCGCCACGTCGGCGCCGATCAGCGCGTGGCTGCCCTCGACCTCGTGGGTGAGCGCCTTGCCGATGTCGTGCAGGAAGGCGCACCGCTTGATCAGCGCCGGGTCCAGCCGCAGCTCGGCGGCCATGATGCCGGCGATGTGGGCGGTCTCGACGAGGTGCTTGAGGACGTTCTGGCCGTATGAGGTCCGGTACCGCAACCGCCCGAGCAGCGTCATCAGCTCGGGGTGCAGGTCGGTGATGCCGACCTCGACCAGCGCGTCCTCGGCGGCCCGGTGACACAGCCGCTCGACCTCGTGCTTCGCCTGTTCGAAGACCTCCTCGATGCGGTGCGGATGGATCCGCCCGTCGAGCACCAGCTTCTCGAGGGTGAGGCGACCGATCTCCCGGCGTACCGGATCGAAGCAGGACAGCAGCACCGCCTCGGGCGTGTCGTCGATGATCAGGTTTACCCCGGTCGTCGACTCGAACGCGCGGATGTTGCGCCCCTCGCGCCCGATGATCCGGCCCTTCATCTCGTCGCTGGGCAGGTGCAGGACGCTGACCACGCTCTCTGCGGTCTGCTCGCTGGCGACCCGCTGGATGGCGTCGACGACGATGTGCCGGGCCCGCTGCTCGGCGGTGTTGCGCGCGTCGTTCTCGATGTCCCGCACGAGCAGCGCCGCCTCGCGCTTGGCCTGCGCCTCGATCGTCTCGACGACCTCGATCCGGGCCGCGTCGGCCGTCAGCCCCGCGATGCGCTCCAGCTCCTCGCGGTGCCGCTCCTCACCCTCGGCGAGCTCGGCCTCACGTCGGGCAAAGGACGCTTCGCGTTCCGAAAAATCCGTTTCGGTACTGCTGATGCGCCGGTCCCGCTCCGCCAGCCGCTCGGCCTCCTCGGCCAGCAGCCGCTCCCGCTCGTCGAGCCGGCGCTGCCGGCGTTCGGCGTCCTGCGACTGCTCCTTGGCCACCGCGGTGAGCTGGTTGACCTCGCGCTCCCCCGCCCGCCGCGCCACTGACCGCGCCTGCTCGGCGTCGATCTCGGCCTGCCGGTGCGCGCGCTCGATCAGCGAGTCGGCCTCGGCCCGGGCCGCGTCGAGGATCCGCCGCGCCTCCGACCTGGCCGAGCTGGCCTCCGCCTTCGCCGCCGCCGCCTCGGTGCGCGCCGCCGCCGCGGCCGCCCGCGCCTCGTCGACGGCCGCCGTGGCGTCCTCGGCCGCGGTACGCAGCGACGCCAGCGAGTGCTCCTGCCGGTCCTTCTCGGCGAGGAAGGCGGGATCGTCCCCCGCCGGCGCCACGGGCGGCGCGCTCACGCCGAGCCGCCGGACCACCTTCAACGCGACCACGAGCGCCACAACCACGACGACGCCGAGCACGGTCATCGCCACCGTCAGCGCGATCTGAAACCCAGTCACGCCGCCACCTCACCGGCCGCCGCACGGTACACGCCCGCCCGGTTCCCACACGCTGTGTCCACAACTACCGCCCTGTCCGCACGGGCGGTCCCGCCCCCGGTTGCAACCCTACTTGGGTCGGCGGCCCGGGTTCGTCGCTCGAGCGCGAAGGAGGCGGTCGGGCCTCGACCGTCGCGCGCCACGAGCCGGTCGCCGCTCGCGTCGGGGTCCCGGTCACTCGCGGTAGCGACCACCCGGAGGTGCGGGCCTGGGGCTCGGCTTCCCTCGCCGCTCTCGTCGCCGTCGGCATCCGGCGCCGTGCCGGACCATCCGCCGTTGCGGGTTCGTCCCGCGCTCGCTCCCGTGGCCGTCAGGCCGCCGGGGCTTTCGGGGTCGCAGAGGATGACACGGGCGCACTCCGTCACGACGTCACCTCGCTCCGCTCGGCGCCGCGCATCTGCGACGGCGGGTGATGTGGAGGAGACGCCCGACCACTGCGCATCAAGGGGTATCGATATCGAGGCTTAGAACGCCCCGCTGCTGGGTCGCCGCTAGCGCCGACACCTCCCGCAAGGCGTGGCGCTCATTTCCGGTATGAATGTGGTAAGTGTTGCTGATCTGTGACGCGATCTATGTTGTGCGGTAAACCCGCGGTGGTTGGGCGGTCTCCATCTGGTAACGCCGAGGCTAGGTCGTGAAGGGCGCTTCGGTCAAGGACTCATGATCGGGCACCATACGGGACGTAAGTCCGCCAAGTACCGTTGCCAGCCGAAACACCCCAGCGACAACATTTGGCCGGATCTTTCCGGCATGTCGGTCGCCGAGTTCCACCCCGCGTGACGAACTCTTCGACGCAGCGCACACGCGCCTCGCCAAGCCTGCAACCATTCCACCACAGACCGTGGCCCCCACCAACACCGCCATCGACGCCCGTCACGCAAGCCATACGGCGCATGGAGAGGCGGCTGACCTGATTCAGGGTGGCAGCCGCACACCTGGACCGATGGCAGCACGCTGCATGACGGATGGCGTCCCCGACGAACCCGGCTGCCACCCCATCCCGGACCGGAACAGCGAAGTGGCGGGGATATGACACCCGCCGATCGGATGGCCTGACGAACCGCGATACAGCAGAACAGGCGATGCAGAGGGGATCGGCGGTTACTGAGCGTCGGGATCGAGCGCGGCGTCGGCCAGCGCGTCGGGGTCGATGCCGTCGGCGAACTCGGCGGACTCCTCCCGTTCGGCCATGGCCTCCTTGACCACGCGGATGGCGAGGCCGGCCGGGTATCCCTTGCGCCCGAGCATCCCGACCAGGCGCCGGAACACGGCCTCCGGCCCGCCGCGCGTCTCGGTGCGCAGGCGACGGGTTACGAGCGCCCGCGCGGTCTGCTCCTCGACCTCCGGGGCCAGCTGCTCGAGCGCCTCGCCCACCTCGTCCGCGGAGACACCCTTGCGCCGCAGCTCGCCGGCCAGCGCGCGGCGGGCCAGCCCGCGCCCGTGGTGGCGGCTGGCGACCCAGGCCCGAGCGAACGCGGCATCGTCGATGATGCCGACATCGTCGTACCGCTCCAGGATCTCCGCCGCGATCTCGTCCTCCACCCCGCGCTTGCGCATGGCTGCGGCGAGCTCGGCACGCGTGCGAGGCCGTACGGCCAGCTGCCGCAGGCAAATCTCCCGCGCCGCCTCCCGCGGATCGACCGGCGCCGCCGGCTGCGAATCGCGACGCTCCCGGCCACGCTCCCCGCGCCTGCCCCGCCGATCCCCGGCTCGACCGCCGCCCCCGCCACCACGCTCGCCGCTTGAATCGGGAATTCCTGAAATATCCGAATCGTCCGCGGAATGCCGCTCAACCTCACCCCGCGAGAAGGACAAACCCTCAGAGCGCGAGGAGAACGCCTCAGGCAAACCCCGCGGGGAGGACGAACCCCGCGAAGCTCCACCCTGCGAGGAGGATGCGGCCCCGCCATGCGAAGGGGACGCGGCCTCACTCCGCGAGGAGGATGCGCGGCCGGGTGCACGCCGAGAAGGCGAGCGCGTCGAGGCCGAGCGTGATGCGTCGGCGTCCGCCCACGGGTTGCCCGGCCCGGGCTCCCACGCCGGCCCCGGCGCCGACTCGGGCCGGGGATCGCCGGCCGAGGTCCAGGGATTGTCCGAAGAGGTCTCGGGACGATCGCCCGTAGACGCCCCGGGACGGACAGAACGCTCTCCGGGACGGCCCGAAGAGGTGTCGGAACGGCCGGAAGAGGCCCGCGGATCGCCGAAGGAGCTCGGGTGAGCCTCGATCGGGAAGCCGCCGCCGGGGCCGACCGGCGGCAAGGGCGCATCGCCGCGCGGGGCGGAGGCAGCCGGGCCGGCGGGGTCGGGCGAGGTCGCGAGCCAGGGGTTCTCGCCGCCCGGGTCATCCCAGGGCAGCACCGGAGCCGCGGCCGCGGGGCGCCGAGGCGGCGCGGGCCGTGCGGGGTCGCCGGCGGCGAGCCACGGGTTCTCCTCGTCCGACCCGGACTCGGCCCAAGGCTCGGCAGCGGCGGCTTCATCCCCGCCGGGCATCTGCACACCTCCGACAACTGCACCGGCTCCAGGGCCGGATCCACCTGCAACCTCACGGCGGACCGGCCACCGCGGCCCCTGGAGAGACCCGGTGCCGGCCAAGCGGCTTGGCCCACCTGGCCAGCACCGGGAGTCATGAACGGAACGAAGACCAACGCAACGCCGACACCGACGCCGCCGAGCCGCAGTGACCGCAACCGCGACACCGCAGCGACCACACCACCACAACGCGACGCCGCCGCCGGCCGACCGCAACCGCGACGCCGAAGCGGCCGCGGCGCGACACCGTCGCCCGCGACCCACGGCGACCGCGGACCCGCGTCACCGCAGCGACCACGCCGCCGCCGAGCCACGGCAACCACGACTGCGTCACGGCGCCACCGCCACCGCGACCGCGACAACCATGACTGCCACACCGCAGCGACCGTGACCAGCACCGCCGCGACGACCACGACCGCGACCACCGCGGCGCGAGGGCGGGCCCCCGTGCGGCGGTGGGGGTGGGTCAGAAGTCGACCGGGGCGGCCTCGGGGCCGCCGGCCGCGTCGGTCGCCTGGCCGACGCCGACGCCGAGCTTCTCCTTGATCTTCTTCTCGATCTCGGCGGCCACGTCCGGGTTGTCACGCAGGAACTTGCGCGAGTTCTCCTTGCCCTGGCCGAGCTGGTCGCCGTCGTACGTATACCACGCGCCGGACTTGCGGATGATCGCCTGCTCGACGCCCACGTCGATGAGCGAGCCCTCGCGGGAGATGCCCTTGCCATACATGATGTCGAACTCGGCCTGCTTGAACGGCGAAGCGACCTTGTTCTTGACGACCTTGACGCGGGTGCGGTTGCCGACCACGTCGGTGCCGTCCTTGAGGCTCTCGATGCGGCGCACGTCGAGGCGGACCGAGGCATAGAACTTCAGCGCGCGGCCACCGGTCGTGGTCTCGGGGCTGCCGAACATGACGCCGATCTTCTCGCGCAGCTGGTTGATGAAGATCGCCGTGGTGCCGGAGTTGTTGAGGGCACCGGTGATCTTGCGCAGCGCCTGGCTCATGAGGCGGGCCTGGAGGCCGACGTGGCTGTCGCCCATCTCGCCCTCGATCTCGGCGCGCGGCACGAGGGCGGCGACGGAGTCGATGACGATGATGTCGAGGGCGCCGGAGCGCACCAGCATGTCGACGATCTCGAGGGCCTGCTCACCGGTGTCGGGCTGGGAGACCAGCAGCGCGTCGGTGTCGACGCCCAGCGCCTTGGCGTAGTCGGGGTCGAGCGCGTGCTCGGCGTCGATGAACGCCGCGATGCCGCCCGCGGCCTGCGCGTTGGCGATCGCGTGCAGGGCGACGGTGGTCTTACCGCTCGACTCCGGGCCGAAGACCTCGATCACCCGGCCGCGCGGCAGGCCGCCGATGCCCAGCGCCACGTCGAGGGCGATGGAGCCGGTCGGGATCACCGCCTGGGGCTGCTGGACGCGCTCACCGAGCCGCATCACGGAGCCCTTGCCGAACTGTTTGTCGATCTGCGAGAGGGCGAGCCCCAGCGCCTTCTCCCGGTCCGGTTGCACTGCCATGTCCGTCACCCCTGGGTTCGCGGTCTTCGTCGGCGTTCGCTTGGTCACGCTGACACGTTAAGCGCCGGGTATGACAAAAACTGCCGCGTGACGCCCGACCAGCGAGAAGAGTACCCGTACATCTGTACGATCAACATGCCAACACGCCGAAAAACATCAGCGTAGGCGGGCAGGAACACGCTCCGGGTATGCCGCGACCACAGCGCGCCACACTTCCGCGGTCTCGAAGCCGCCGGCGAGGGCCTCTTCGATCGTGCGGCCGCCCAGCTGCGACAACACCTGATCGTGGGCGATGCTTTTCGCGTAGGCCGGGCCGAACACCTGCTCCAGCCGCTGCCAGAAATCCGTCAGACGCACGCTTGCCAACCTAACGGAGGACACGGGCGACGAGGGGGACCACCGCCACCGCGGCGAGCAGCGTGAGCACCGGGTACCCGAACAGGTCGACCACCAGCCCGGACAGCGCCCCCGCCGAGGCGCCCGCCACGCCCATGACGACGTCGGAGAGCCCCTGGACGCCGGCGCGCCGCTCCAGCGGTACCGACTCGGAGAGCAGGGTCGAACCGGCGACCATCGTGGCGCTCCAGCCCAGCCCGAGCAGGGCCATGCCGATCGAGAGCCGCCAGGTGTGCTCGCCGGCGGTGCCGCTGAGCGCGCAGGCGAGCACCAGCAGCGCGGCGCCGCCGAGGATGACGGGGCGGCGCCCGAAGCGGTCCGCGAGCCAGCCGACCAGCGGGGACAGTGCGTACATCCCGGTGATGTGGATGCTGATCACCAGGCCGACGATGCGCAGCAGGTCGCCGTGGTCGTGCACGTATGCGCCGATGTGCACCGGCGTCATGGACATCACGCCGACCATCACCACGTGACCGACGGCGACCGCGGCGACACCGGTCCGGGCGCCGGCGCTGTCGCGGATCGTGCGGGCCGCCTCCCGCCAGACGCCCCGCGCGGGCGTGGCGGTCTCGCCGGCGAGGCCCCGCGCCGTCAGCAGCGGATCCGGGCGCAGCACCGTCAGCAGCACGACCGCCCCGAGGCCGAACGCGACAGCGCTGAACAGGTATGGCCCGCCGTACTCCGGCATGCCCCACGGCGCCAGCAGCCGATCGGTGAGCGGGGCGAGGTTGGGCCCGGCCACCGCCCCGATCGTCGTGGCCCACACCACGATCGACAGGTGCCGCGCCCGCCGGTCTGGGGCGGCGAGGTCGACGGCCGAGTACCGCGCCTGCAGGTTCGCCGCGCTCGCCCCGCCGAACAGCAGCGTGCCGAGGAACAGCAGCGGCACGCTGGAGACGACTACGGCGAGGGTGACGAGCAGCGCGCCGGCGGCGCCGGTGGAATACGCGAACACGAGCCCGGGCCGCCGCCCGCCGGTGCGCATCAGCCGGGTCGCCGGGATCGCGATCAGCGCCGCGCCGATGACCGCGCAGCTGCCGACGAGCCCCGCGGCCCACGGCCCGGCCAGCGACGCGGCGAGCAGCGCGCCGACGGAGACGCCGCTGGCCACCCCGAGCCCGCCCACGATCTGCGTGCCGACGAGCAGGCTCAGCGTGCGCCGCTGCAGGGACGAGACATCGACGGGCGTTGCGGTGGATGTCACGCCGGGGGTCACGCCGGTCATCCTCGCGTACGGACCGCGGCCCGCGCCACCCATTACGCCACGGCGGAGAGGGCCAATACGACGGCCGCGGCCGCCTCGTCCGCGTCGTCGCCCCGGGCGTGGACGAACACCGTGGAGCCCGCCGTCGCGTTCAACCCCATGATCGCCAGCACGCTGCGCGCGTTCGCCCGCTTCTCGTTGAAGATCACTTCGACGGTACTGCGGAAACGCGCCGCCACCCGCACCAGCGCCCCGGCGGGCCGGGCGTGCAGATCCTCGGGCAGCACCACGGAGCGCTCAGAGCTTGCGGACATCGCGGGCCTCCACCGCCGCCTGCGTGACCTCGTCGAGGTCGGCGCCGGTGCCGGCCAGTACGGCCGCCGCTACCGCGCCCTCGACGAACGGCGCGTCGACGAGCACGGCGTCGTTGGCGACCCGGTCCTCCAGGACGGTACGCGCGGTGAGCACGGCGCTACCCAGGTCGGTCAGCACGAGGACCCCGGCGCCGCGGTCGGCCCGGTCGATGGCGACGAGAATCCGGTCGTAGCTGGTGCCCAGCCCGCCGTCGTCGGTCCCGCCCGCCGCCTCGATCGGCACCTCCTCGCCCGCGACCTGCACCAGCATGTCCCGCAGCCCGTGTGCCAGCCGCTCGCTGTGCGAAACCAGGACGATTCCTACCAACTGCCCACCCGTTGCTCCCATGTCGGGCAATGCTATGTGCCCGCCGTACCGCCAAAATGGCAGGCATGAAGAAGTTCATCAACGACCCGGCCGACGTGGTCCGGGAGGCGCTCGCCGGGATCGCCGCCGCGCACCCGGAGCTGCGGGTGGACCTCGAGGCGCAGTTCGTGGCGCGGGCCGGCGCGCCCCGGCCGGGCAAGGTCGGCCTGGTCTCCGGCGGCGGCTCCGGGCACGAGCCGCTGCACGCCGGGTTCGTCGGGCCGGGGATGCTCGACGCCGCCTGCCCCGGCGAGGTGTTCACCTCTCCCGTGCCCGACCAGATCCTGGCCGCCACCAGGGCCGCCGACGCCGGCGCCGGGGTCGTGCACGTCGTGAAGAACTACACCGGCGACGTCATGAACTTCTCCCTCGCCGCTGAGCTCGCCGACGAGGAGGGTCTGCGGGTGGAGACCGTGCTCGTCGACGACGACGTCGCGGTCGAGGACTCGACCTGGACCGCCGGGCGCCGCGGCACGGGCGCCACGCTGCTGGTCGAGAAGATCGCCGGGGCGCTGGCCGAGGAGGGCGCCCCGCTCGACGCCGTCGCGGCCGCCGGGCGCCTGGTCAACGAGCGCTCCGCGTCGTTTGCCGTCGCGCTGACCGCGTGCACGACGCCAGCCGCCGGAAAGCCGGGGTTCGACCTCGCCGACGACGAGATCGAGGTCGGCGTCGGCATCCACGGCGAGCCCGGCCGCAGCCGCCAGAAGATGCGCCCGGCGCGCGAGATCGTCGCGCTGGTCGTCGACGCCGTGCGGGCCGCGAAACCAATCGGTCCCGAGCCGCTCATCGTCCTGGTCAACGGGCTCGGCGGCACGCCGTTGATGGAGTTGTACGTCATGTTCGGCGAGATCTCCCGCCTGCTGGACGCCGCCGGGGCGCGCATCGCCCGCTCCCTCGTCGGCAACTACGTGACCAGCCTCGACATGGCGGGCATGTCGCTCACCGTGTGCCGGGCCGACGACGAGCTGCTGCGGCTGTGGGACGCCCCGGTGCGCACCCCGGCGCTGCGCTGGGGGGCGTGAGCATGGACGAGGCGCTGGCCCGGACCTGGATCACCGCCGCCGCCGAGGCGGTGCGCGCGGAGGCCGACCGGCTCACCGATCTCGACGCCGCGATCGGCGACGGCGATCACGGCGTCAACCTGCGCCGCGGGTTCGACGCCGCGGTCGCGGCGCTCGAGTCGCTCGAGCCGACGACCGCGGGCGACGTGCTGGGCAAGACGGGCACGACGCTGCTGTCGAAGGTCGGCGGCGCCTCCGGCCCGCTGTACGGCACGGTCTTCCGCGCCCTGGGCAAGACCCTGCGACAGGGCGGCTCGCTCGCCGACGGCCTGCAGGCGGCGCTGGACGGGGTACAACAGCTGGGAAAGGCGGTCGTCGGCGACAAGACCATGGTCGACGCGCTGTCCCCGGCGGTGGCCGCCTACGCGGCCGCGGCCGGCGAGGGTGAGGCGGCCGCGGCCCGGGCGGCGGCGGACGCGGCGGCCGAGGGCGTCCGCGCCACCGTGCCGCTGAAAGCGCGCAAGGGCCGCGCCTCCTACCTGGGCGAGCGCAGCATCGGCCACCCTGACCCGGGCGCCACCTCCACCGCGCTGATCCTGGCCGTCCTCGCCGAGGTGACGGCCGGGGGCGTCACAGCCCGAGACTCCGCCCGATGATCTCCTTCATGATCTCGGTGGTGCCGCCGTAGATCGTCTGGACCCGGCTGTTGAGCCACGCCTTGGTCACCGGGTACTCCAGCATGAAGCCGTAGCCGCCGTGCAGCTGCACGCACCGGTCCGCGACCTTGTTCTGCAGCTCCGTCGTCCACCACTTCGCCTTGGCCGCGTCGGCGACGCTGAGCCGCCCCGCGTTCTGCTCCAGGATGCACTGGTTGAGGAACGTGCGGGCGATCGTGACCTCGGTGTCGAGCTCGGCGAGCAGAAACCGGTTGTGCTGGAACTTGCCGATCGGCCGGCCGAACGCCTCGCGCGTCTTGGCGTACTCCAGCGTCATCGCCAGGATGTGCTCCGCCGCGGCGACGGCGGCCACGGCGATGCCGAGGCGCTCCCGCGGCAGGTTGGCCGTGAGGTGGTAGAAGCCGGAGTTCTCCTGGCCGATCAGGTGGTCGGCCGGGATCCGGCAGTCGTCGAAGAACAGCTCCGCGGTGTCGTTGGCCTTGAGCCCGACCTTCTCCAGCCGCCGCCCCCGCGTGAAGCCGGGCGTGCCGGTCTCCACCGCGAACAGGCTGATGCCGTGCGCGCCCCGGGCGCGATCGGTCTTCGCCACCACGATCACCAGGTCGGCCATCTCGCCGTTGGTGATGAATGTCTTCTGCCCGTTGAGCACCCAGGCGTCGCCTTCGCGCACCGCGCTGGTGCGGATGCCGGCCAGGTCGCTGCCGGCCCCCGGCTCGCTCATCGCGATGGCGGTCACGATGTCGCCGGAGCAGAAGCCGGGCAGCCACCGCTTGCGCTGCTCCTCGGTCGTCAGCTCCGTCAGGTAGGGCGCGACGACGTCGTTGTGCAGACCGAACCCGAGCCCCGACGCGCCCGCCGCGGTGATCTCCTCGACGAGCACGGCGTTGAACCGGAAGTCCCGCTGCCCGCCGCCGCCGTACCGCTCGTCGACGTCCATACCGAGCAGCCCCGCGGCGCCGGCCTTGCGCCAGATCTCCCGGTCGACGATCCCGGCCTTCTCCCACTCGTCGTTGTGCGGCACGGCCTCGCGGGCGAGGAACTCGCGGCACAGGTCCCGGAACGCGTGGTGCTCGGCCTCGTACAGATGCTGCTCCATGCCGGCCAGTGTGCGACGCGAGACACCGTCTCGCCCAGCGTAACTTTGCCCGGGCCGTCAGAGTCCCAGCATGCCGTACAGGTGGTCCGGCAGCGGCTCGGCCCCCTTCGGCTCATCGACCGTCACCGGCGCGCCGAAGTCGGAGTACGTGGCCTCGACCGTGTCGTTCGGGATGCTCACCTTCACGGCCGTGATGCGGTCCCGTTCGTCCACGGTGGCCTCGAACGGGATCGCCCGCGCCGCGTCGCCCAACCGCTGCACCTGCGCGACGTTCACCGGCCCCCAGGCCACCACCCGCGTCATGTCGACCGTGCCCCGATACGTCCGACCGTCCCGCCGCACGTCGTGGGTCGCCGCGATGAGCGCCTGTACCCCGGTCGGGTCCTTGATCGCGCTGAGCCCGAGCGCGCCCGGCCGCGTCACGCGCGCCGGGTCGACCCGATACCAGGTCCCGCCGTCGAACCCCGGCAGCGGCAGCCCCGTCAGCCGCGTATACGCGGATCCCCGCACCGCCACGGTGTCGATCTTCAGCGACGCCCCGCTCGAACTCACGCTGACCGACGCGTCGAGCACGTCCGCGAACGGGTCGATCCGCCCCTCGTAGCTGCCCTCGTTCACCATCACCTTGAACCGGTAGCTGCTGTTCGCCAGCTCCCCGACCCCGGCGGCGAGCCCCGTGGGCGAGGCCTTCA
The DNA here is from genome assembly GCF_043197855.1 of Dactylosporangium sp. NPDC048998. Lineage (NCBI taxonomy): Bacteria > Bacillati > Actinomycetota > Actinomycetes > Micromonosporales > Micromonosporaceae > Dactylosporangium > Dactylosporangium sp. NPDC048998. The sequence goes on along the minus strand of NZ_JBICTV010000001.1, from coordinate 484,932 downwards.
CGCTGACGGTGGGCGCCGGTCCGGCGTTTTCTCCGGCGGTACACCCGGAAAGCGCCGCCGTCGCGAGCACCGCCGCCACGAGCAGCGCCCGCCTGCCTGCCGCTGCGGTCCGGCTCATCTGATCCCTTCCACGGATCCCTGGGATCCCTGCGCCGCGCGGAGGATGTCGACTGCCGGAGTGTATTGGTCGCCCGTCCGGCGGGCTGAGCCCGCAAAGCCAAAGTTCAGTTGTTCAACAGGTTGTACACAGCGGCCGTGGCCGGCGCGACCTCCCCCGTCTTGGGCACCGTGACCCGCACCGGCTGGCCCTGGTCCGTGTAGTCGACGGCTGGGTGGCGGCACCGCACGCCCCCGTATTGCGCGCGGTGCCCCGATGGGTGGGGACGCTAGCGGGAGGGTCTGACATTTTTCGGTTGTGGCTGGTCAGGAGGCGGCTGCTATTGTACTGCCACAGTTCGCGTTTTGTACTAGTACAAAGGAACCCACGTGGAGACGTACCAGCAGACGGCGCGGAACACCCCGCGGCGCATGCCCGAACGGGCCTCCTACGACGTCGAGCTCGCCCACGCCGTGCTCGACGAGGCGTACGTGTGTCACCTCGGCTTCGTCGCCGGCGGCGAGCCGCGGGTGCTGCCGACCCTGCACGCCCGGGTCGGCGACACGCTCTACCTGCACGGCTCCACTGGCAGCCGGCCCCTGCTGGCGGCCCGCGACGGCGGCCTGCCGGTCTGCGTCGCGGTCACGGTCATCGACGGGCTGGTGCTGGCCCGCTCGCAGTTCAACCACAGCGCCAACTACCGGTCCGTGGTCGTGCACGGCATCGCGCGGCTGGTCGAGGACGAAGCGGAGCGGGCGAACGCGTTCGCCGCGCTGGTCGACAAGGTCGCGCCGGGGCGGGCCGCCGACAGCCGCTCGCCGGACCGCAAGGAGTCGGCACAGACGGCGGTGCTGGCCGTGCCGCTGCGGGAGGTCTCGACGAAGGTGCGGGCCGGCGGGCCGAAGGACTCCGCACAGGACGCGGACCTGCCGCATTGGGCAGGTGTCGTACCGCTGCAGCTCATCCGCGGACTCCCGGTGCCCGCGGAGGCACTCGCGGTACAACTGCCGGAATATCTGAGGCCGGAGCGGGACGCCTGGCACAGTCCAGCGACGCTGCGTGGCCGGCACGTCACGCTCGATCCGCTCGATCACGCACACGCCCCCGAGCTGTTCCAGGCGCTCGACGACGCCGAGGTGTGGACCCACCTGACCTCCCCGCGGCCCACGTCCGTGGCCGGGATGGCGGCGATCGTGGCGACGGCCCTGGCCGACCCCGACCGCGTGCCGTTCGTGCAGCGGGAGCCGGCGACCGGGCGCGTCATCGGCAGCACGTCGTACTACGCGCCGAACGCGGTCCATCGCTCGGTCGCGATCGGGCACACGATGGTCGGCCGTCCCTGGTGGCGCACCGGCGTCAACACCGAGTCGAAGCTGATGTTGCTGCGTCACGCCTTCGACACGCTGGGTGCGCTGCGCGTGGAGTGGCACACCGACGTGCGCAACGAGCGCTCGCAGCGGGCGATCGAGCGACTCGGCGCGCAGCGCGAGGGGATCCTCCGAGCCCACCGGCAGCGCCCGGATGGAAGCCAGCGCGATACCGTGCTGTACTCCATGATCGCCGACGAATGGCCCGCCGCACGGGACCGGCTGGCCGCGGCGCTGGAAGCGGGAGGCGTTTCGTGCTCGGTGTCACCAACCCCCTGACGTACGTGCTCGGCACGGCGGCGATCGTGCTGCTGCCCGGGCCGAACTCGCTGTACGTGCTGACCGTCGCCGCCCGGCGCGGGGTGCGCGACGGCTATCGGGGCGCCGCCGGCGTCTGGCTCGGCGACGCGGTGCTGATGACGCTGTCGGCGGGCGGCGTGGCCTCGCTGCTGCACGCGTATCCGTGGCTGTTCGGGATCGTGAAGTACCTGGGCGCCGGATATCTGGCGTACCTCGGCGTCCGGCTGGTCGTCGGCACGCTGTGGCGACGGCGGCAGGCCGAGGCACCCGCGCAGGAGCAGCCGGCGCCGGCGGACCGGCCGTTCCGGCGGGCGCTGGTGATCAGCCTGTTCAACCCGAAGGCGATCCTGTTCTTCGTCTCGTTCTTCATCCAGTTCGTGGACCCGGCGTATCCGCACCCGGCCGTCAGCTTCCTGGTGCTCGGCACCATCGCGGAGGTGCTCAGCGCGCTGTACCTCACCCTGCTGATCTTCGGCGGGCGGTTCCTCGCCGGGCAGTTCCGGGCCCGGCGACGGCTGGCGGCGGGGCTGACGAGGCTGGTCGGGGCCGCGTTCCTGGCCTTCAGCGTGAAACTGGCGACGGCCAGCCTGTCCTGAACCGCATGGGGGTCCCCCGCCGGGGCCGACGGGGGACCCTTCGGTGCCCGGCCAGGCAAGTCGCGTCGGGGGTGGGTGCGCCGGGTTCCCCCGGCGGGATTGAGACACAGTAGCCAACCGGTTCAATTCGGGCAAATCGCCGCCGCCTCCAGGAATTGTCGTACCCCCGGGGCAGGATGGGGGCATGGCAGAGCTGGAGGGTTTCGGGGCGGCGACGCGCGAGTGGTTCCGCGCGGCGTTCGCGGCGCCGACCAGGGCGCAGGCGGGCGCGTGGCGGGCGATCAGCGCCGGGCGGCACGCGCTGGTCGTGGCGCCGACCGGCTCCGGCAAGACCCTGGCCGCGTTCCTGTGGTCACTCGACCAGCTGGCCGCGCACCCGCCGGCCGACCAGGCACGGCGTTGCCGGGTGCTCTACGTGAGCCCGCTCAAGGCCCTCGCCGTCGACGTGGAGCGCAACCTGCGCGCCCCGCTCGCCGGCATCCGGCAGGCCGCCGCCCGGCTGGGTCAGGATCCGCCCGACATCCGGGTCGGCATGCGCACCGGCGACACGCCGGCCGACGAGCGCCGCGCGTTCGCCCGCACCCCGCCGGACATCCTGATCACCACGCCCGAGTCGCTGTATCTGCTGCTGACCTCGCAGGCGCGGGAGGCGCTGCGCGGCGTGGAGACGGTCATCGTCGACGAGGTGCACGCGGTCTGTGCGACGAAGCGCGGAGCCCACCTCGCGCTGTCCCTGGAGCGGCTCGACGCGCTGCTGGAGCGTCCGGCGCAGCGCATCGGGCTGTCGGCGACGGTCCGGCCGATCGACGAGACCGCGCGGTTCCTCGGCGGGTCGGCCCCGGTGGAGATCGTCCAGCCGCCCAGCGCGAAGACGATCGAGGTCGAGGTTCAGGTGCCGGTCGAGGACATGACGGCGCTCGGGGAGGCCGCGCCCGGGGAGGACGACGACGGGGCGCCACGGCAGGTCTCCATCTGGCCGGCGGTCGAGGAGCGGGTGCTCGACCTCATCGAGGGGCACCAGTCCACGATCGTGTTCACCAACTCGCGGCGCGGCGCCGAGCGGCTCTGCGCGCGGATCAACGAGCTGGCCGGGGCCCGGGCCGGGGTGCCGCAACCGGAGGCGGCCCGCACGCCGGCCGAGATGATGGCCCAGGCAGGCACCGCCAACGGCGCCCCGCCCGTGGTGGCCCGCGCGCACCACGGCAGCGTCTCGCGCGAGGAGCGCAAGCACATCGAGGAGGCGCTCAAGTCCGGGCAGCTGCCGGCCGTGGTCGCCACGTCCAGCCTGGAGCTGGGCATCGACATGGGCTCGGTCGACCTGGTGGTGCAGATCGAGGCGCCGCCGAGCGTCGCGGCCGGGCTGCAGCGGGTCGGCCGGGCCGGGCACCAGGTCGGCGCGGTCTCACGGGGCGTGGTGTTCCCCAAGCACCGCGGCGACCTGGTCTCCTGCGCCGTCGTCGCGGAGCGCATGGTGGAGGGCGGCATCGAGGAGCTGCGCTACCCGCGCAACCCGCTCGACGTGCTGGCCCAGCAGGTCGTGGCGATGGTGTCGATGGAGCCGTGGCAGGTCGACGACCTCGCCACGCTCGTGCGCCGCGCCGCGGTCTTCGCCGACCTGCCCGACTCGGCGCTGTTCGCGGTGCTGGACATGCTGGCCGGGCGCTATCCGTCGACGGCCTTCGCCGAGCTGCGCCCGCGCGTGGTCTGGGACCGCACCGACGGCGTGCTCACCGCCCGGCCGGGCGCGCAGCGGCTCGCGGTCACCAGCGGCGGCACGATCCCCGACCGGGGCCTGTTCGGGGTGTTCCTGGCAGGCGCGGAGAAGGCGGCGCGGGTCGGCGAGCTCGACGAGGAGATGGTGTACGAGTCGCGGGTCGGCGACGTGTTCCTGCTCGGCTCGACGTCGTGGCGGATCGAGGACATCACGCCCGACCGGGTGCTGGTCTCCCCCGCGCCGGGCGCCGCGGCGAAGATGCCGTTCTGGAAGGGCGACTCGCCGGGACGGCCGGTCGAGCTGGGCCGGGCGATCGGCGCGCGGCTGCGCGGGTTCGTGAAGTCCGGCGACGAGGCGGCCCGGGCGCACCTGCGCACCGGCGGGCTGGACGACTGGGCCGCCGACAACCTGCTGGCCTACCTGCGCGAGCAGCGCGAGGCGACCCGGCACCTGCCGGACGACCGGACGGTGCTCGTCGAGCGGTTCCGCGACGAGCTCGGCGACTGGCGCATGACCGTGCACTGCGTCCTCGGCGCCCGGGTCAACGCGCCGTGGGCGCTGGCGATCGCCCGGCGGCTGGGCGAGCGATACGGCGTGGACGCCCAGGTCATGCCCAGCGACGACGGCATCGTGGTCCGGCTGCCCGACGTGGCCGACGAGCCGCCCGGCGCCGACCTGGTCGCGTTCGACCCGGACGAGATCGCCGGGATCGTGGAGGAGACGGTCGGCACCTCGGCGATGTTCGCCGCCCGGTTCCGCGAGTGCGCGGCCCGGGCACTGCTGCTGCCGCGCCGTGACCCGCGCCGCCGCCAGCCGCTGTGGCAGCAGCGGCAGCGCTCCGCGCTGCTGCTGGACGTGGCCCGGGAGTATGCGGACTTCCCGATCACGCTCGAGGCGGCCCGCGAGTGCCTGCAGGACGTGTTCGACGTGGCCGGCCTCGTCGGGGTGATGCGCGACATCGCCGGGCGGCGGCTGCGCCTGGTCGAGGTCGAGACCCAGCGGCCGTCGCCGTTCGCGCGGTCGCTGCTGTTCGGATACGTGGGGGCGTTCCTCTACGAGGGCGACGCGCCGCTGGCCGAGCGGCGGGCCGCCGCCCTCGCGCTCGACCCGACCCTGCTGGCCGAGCTGCTGGGCAGAGTGGAGCTGCGCGAGCTGCTCGACCCGGCCGTGGTCGCCGAGACCGAGCAGGGCCTGCAGTGGCTCGGCCCGCGACGCACCCCGCGCGACGCCGAGGACGTGGCGGAGATGCTGCGCGTCCTGGGCGACCTCTCCGACGCCGAGCTGACCGCGCGCGGCGCCGACCCGGCGTGGGCCGGCGAGCTGGCCGCGCGGCGGCGCGCGATCCAGGTCCGCGTTGCCAGCGAGCCGCGCTGGATCCCCGTCGAGGACGCCGGGCGATACCGCGACGCCCTCGGCGTGGCGCTGCCGGTCGGGCTGCCCACCGCCTATCTCGAGCCGGTCGCCGACCCGCTCGGCGACCTCGTGAGCCGGCACGCGCGCACCCACGGGCCGTTCACCGCCGCGGCGGCCGCGGCCCGGTTCGGGCTCGGCGTGTTCGTGCTCGAGCAGGCGCTGCGCCGGCTGCCCTCCGTCGTCTCCGGGGAGTTCTCACCCGGCGGCGCGGGCACCGAGTGGTGCGACACGGAGATCCTGCGCCTGCTGCGCCGCCGCTCGCTCGCCGCGCTGCGCCGCGAGATCGAGCCCGTGCCGCCCCGGGCGCTGGCCCGGTTCCTGCCGCAGTGGCACCACATCGGCGCCTCCCGCGCCCGCGGGGTCGAGGCCGTCGCGTCCGCGATCGAGCAGCTGCAGGGCGTCGCCATGCCCGCCTCGGCGCTGGAGCGGCTCATCCTGCCCGCGCGGGTGGCCGACTACAGCGCGGCGCAGCTCGACGAGCTCACCGCCTCGGGCGACCTGGTGTGGGCGGGCACCGGCGCGATCGGCGAGCACGACGGCTGGGTCAGCCTGGCCTTCGCCGACGCCGCGCCACTGCTCCTGCCACCGCCCTCCGACGTGGGCGGGCCCCTGCACGAGGCGGTGCTCGACGCCCTCGCCGGCGGGCAGGCGCTGTTCTTCCGCGCCATCGCCGAGCACATCCACGCGCCCGAGGAGGAGCTCATCGCCGCCCTGTGGGACCTCGTCTGGGCCGGTCGGCTGTCCAACGACACCATCGCACCGCTGCGGGCCAAGCTCAGCGGCGGCGGGGCGCACCGGTCGCGGCCTTCGGCGCCGCGGTCGCGATACCGGCGCCCGGGCGGGGCGTCGCTCGGGCGCATGTCGCTGGCCGTGGCCCGCACCGGGCCCCCGCAGGCGGCCGGGCGGTGGTATCTGCTGCCCGAGCGCGACCTCGACCCGACCCGCCGCGCCACCGCCAACGCCGAGCTCCTGCTCGACCGGCACGGCGTCGTCACCCGCGGCGCGGTCATGTCCGAGGACCTGCCGGGCGCGTTCGCCGGCGTCTACCCGGTGCTCGCCGCGATGGAGGAGCGCGGCGCGGCCCGGCGCGGATACTTCGTCGAGGGCCTCGGCGCCGCGCAGTTCGCGCTGCCGGGCGCCGTCGACCGCCTCCGCGGCGGCACCGAGCACCGCGACGCGCTGGTGCTGGCCGCGACGGACCCCGCCAACCCCTACGGTGCGGCCCTGCCCTGGCCGGAGCGCGTCGTCGACGCCGGCGACGGCGAGCGCGCCGGGCACCGCGCGGGCCGCAAGGCCGGGTCCCTGGTCGTCACCGTCGGCGGCGACCTGATCCTCTACGTCGAACGCGGCGGCCGCACCCTGCTGTCCTACGCCGACGACCCGGAGCTGCTCGCCCTCGCCGCCAAGGCCCTCGCCGACGCCGTCCACGGCGGCGCGCTGGGCGTCCTGTCCGTCGAGCGCGCCGACGGCGAGTCGATCCTGCACTCACCCCTGCGCGACGCCCTGGCGAGCGCCGGCTTCCGCAGCACCCCCCGCGGTCTGCGCCTCCGCGGCTGAACCGATCGGTCGACCCCGCGCCTCCGCGACCGAGCCGATCGGACGGCCGGCGCCTCCGCGGCCGAGCCAGTGCGGAGACAGCGCACCGTCGCGGGCGGGCGAGCGCCGGCTGCGGGTCGATCCTGCCCGCCGCTGCGCGACGCCCTGGCCGATGTCGGCTTCCGCCGCGTCCACCCGCGGCCCGCGCCTCCGCGGCCGACCCGGCCGATGGGACGGCGCGCTGCCGGGAACGGGCGGGCGGGCTGACGGCGATCCGATCCTGCGCCCGCTGCCCGCGCGACGCCCCGGTCGTGGTCAGGAGGTGATGGTCACCCGGTCGCCGGGGGCGAGTGAGAGGCGAGCGGCCGCGTCGCCGCCGTTCACGGCCAGGGCCAGGTGGCCGGCCGAGTCGGCGAACACCACCAGGGCGCCCGCGGGTGCGTCGCCGAACGTGTTCGTGCGCGTCGCGGGGGTGCCGTTGACCGTGAGCTCGCGCGGGGCGTCGGGCAGCAGGTCGGGCGTGGCCGCCAATTGGACGTTGCCGAAATGGTCGACGGTCAGGACCTCGGCCACCAGGCGGCCGGGGGCCCGCTCGACGTGGGGCGCCGGCAGCACCACCAGGTCGTCGATCTCCTCGCCGGCGTCCGGCAGCGCCGCGCCCGAGCACAGGCGCGCCGCGACCGGGGCGAAGATGTCGCGGCCGTGGAAGGTCGCGGAGACCTCCGGGGCGAACCACGCGCGGTTGGTGAGGTGCACCGCGGCCTCGATGCCGCCCAGCGCCTCGGCGGCCGGGACCAGCAGGCCGTTGTCGGGGCCGACCAGGAAGCCGCCGTCCGCCGCCGCGATCGCGATCGGACGCCGGGCCGTGCCCACGCCGGGGTCGACGACCGCCAGGTGTACTGACAGTGGCAGCGACGGTACCGTCTGCGCCAGAACGGCGGCGCCGCGGCGGACGTCGCCGGGCGGGACCAGGTGGGTGACGTCGATGATCCGGGCCCGGGGCGCCAGGCGCGCGATCGTGCCGTGACAAGCCGCGACGAAGCCGTCGCTTAGGCCGTAGTCGGTGGTGAACGAGATCGTGCTCAGCGTCATCACGATAGTGTCGGGTCTCATGCGGCTTTGCGTGTTCACCGAGCCCCAACTGGGCGCGACATACGAGGACCAGCTTGCCATCGCGCAGCGGGCCGAGCAGCTCGGATTCGAGGCGTTCTTCCGTTCCGACCACTACGTGACCACGCTCGGTGACGGGATGCCCGGGCCGACCGACTCGTGGGTGACGCTCGGCGCGCTGGCGCGCGAGACGTCGACGATCCGGCTGGGCACGCTCGTGACGTCGGCGACGTTCCGGTACCCCGGGCCGCTCGCGATCGCCGTCGCGCAGGTCGACGCGATGAGCGGCGGGCGGGTCGAGATCGGGCTCGGCGCCGGATGGTACGAGCGGGAGCACACCGCGTACGGCATTCCGTTCCCGCCGGTGGGCGAGCGGTTCGACCGGCTGGGCGAGCAGCTGGAGATCCTGACGGGGCTGTGGTCGACGCCGGCCGGCTCGACGTTCAGCTTCGAGGGGCGCTACTACGACATCGTCGAGTCGCCGGCGCTGCCCAAGCCGGTGCAGCAGCCCGGACCGCCGGTGATCATCGGAGGCAAGGGGCCGAAGCGCACGCCGCGACTGGCCGCGCGGTACGGCGACGAGTTCAACGTGCCCTTCTCGTCGCTCGCCGACACCGATGCGCAGTACCAGCGGGTCGTGGAGGCGATCGAGCGCGAGGGGCGCGACGGCCGGGCGCCGATCGTGTTCTCGTTCACCCAGACGATCGTGTGCGGCCGCACCGAGGCGGATGTCCGGCGCCGCGCCGAGTCGGTCGGGCTCGACCCGAACGGTCCGCGGGAGCGGGGCGGGCAGCTGTACGGCACGCCCGAGCGCATCGCCGAGCAGCTGCTCGACTTCGTGAAGGCGGGCGCGTCCCGGGCGTTCCTGCAGGTGCTCGACATGCGGGACCTGGAGCACCTGGAGCTGATCGCGGCGGAGGTCGCGCCGCTGCTGCCGTAGCGGCAATGCCCTCCTGATCACGGCGGAGGCCGGTAAATCACGAAAAATCCGGGCAGAGGCTCGGAGTGGTGCTGCGGAAGAGGCCGCCGGGCGAGGATCTGGAACACCAACCGCCGCCCGGCGGGCCCCAACGCGACGAACCTCATCCCGACGCGGCCTCCAACCGCGACGAAGCTCAGCCTGACGCGACCGGGGACGACGAGCGCGAGCCAGACACGGACCCCAACGAAACGGATATTTCGGATATATCCGAGAGTGTGGAAGCGTCGGAAACAGCGCTGGACGACGCGGACATAGCGGATATATCGGAAGCGGACGTACCGAGGACGGTGCCGCGGGTTTCCAGGAGTCCCGGGCGGCGCCGGGAGCCTCGGGTGCCGCTGATACTCCGCAAGGGCCCGGCGCTGGTGGCGGTGATGCTGCTGCTGGTGGCGGCGGTCGCCGTACCACTGGAGAATCCGCGGCCGGTGCGCGTCCTGTGCGTGGCCGACGACGTGCAGGCCCGGGCCGTGGCCGGGCTCGCCAACTTCTCCGCCTGGCTGCGCCGCGAACACGCCGCCGGGTTCATCGGCGAGATCGGGTGGCCGTCGGACAAGGACCAAGCGCAGTGGAGCGCCGTCGCCGAGGCCTGGTACGAGGCCGCCGACGCGATCGGGCTGCCCGTCACGACGTGGGCGGCCGGGGCGTGGCCGGCCAACTACCCGATGGCCGTCTACCGGCCGGTCGCGCAGGGGCTGCAGGTCGACGTCGCCGGGCCGCAGGCGCAGATCGTCGAGCGCCATGGGAGTACACCCGGATATCTGCGCGGCGTGAACCTCGCCGCCGGTTCGTTCGGCAGCTCGGACGCCAACGGCAGCTTCGGCACCGGCAATCCTGGGCGCTACGGCCTCGACTACACGTACGAGACCCCGTCGAGCTACACATTCCTCGCCGGGCGCGGGGTGCGGCTCGTGCGCCTGGCCGTGAACTGGGAGCGGCTGCAGCCGCGGCCGTTCGGGCCGCTCGACGCGACGGAGGTCAACCGGGTCCGCGACGCGCTCACGCACGCGCGGCAGGCGGGCCTGGCGGTGATCATCGACCTGCACAACTACGGCGACTACGCGCTGGGCGGCGGCAGCGAGGGGCCGCTGCGCATGCTGCGGCTGGGCGACGCCGAGCTGCCCACGACGGCGCTCGCGGACTTCTGGCGACGGATGAGCAGCGCGGCCGACAACCCGTCCGTCATCGGGCTCGGGCTGCTCAACGAGCCGACCCGGCTGGCCGCCGACGGGCGCGCGGGCGCGCTGATCTGGGAGCGGGCCTCGCAGGAGGCCGTCGACGCGATCCGGGCGAACGGGGACCGGCGGGCGATCCTGGTCAGCGGGTACGTGCCGATGGGGCCGCCCTCGTGGGGGCAGATGCACCCACACGCGTGGATCGATGACCCGGCGGACCGGGTGGCGTACGAGTCGCACGCCTACTTCGACCACGACGGCAGCGGCCACTACTGGATGTCCTACGACGACGAGCTGCGCAGCGTCACCTGGCCGCCACCGGCGCACTGCCAGCGCTTGACGCCGATGGTCCGCCAGGTGCTGACGGGCTGACACAGTGTCGGCATGACACTGGTGGTACGCCGGGCTGCCCCGGCCGACCTGGAGGCGGCGCTCGACGTGTGGCGGGCGGCGAACGAGGCCCGCGGCCGGGCGCCCTCGCCGGCCCGGGTCGAGCGGGTACGGACGAAGCTGGCGGCCGCGGACGCGGTCGTCGTCATCGGCACGGACGGTGACGAGGCGGTCGCGATGGGGCTCGCCGAGCCCGGCCGGGCCGACGACGGCGCGGGGGCGCCCGTCGCCGGGTACGGTCACGTGTCCATGGTGTTCGTCCATCCCGGAAGGTGGGGACGCGGCCACGGCGCGCTGATCGTCGCCGCGCTCCACGAGGGCTGGGCGCGCACCACGCTGTGGACGCGCACGGACAACGCGCGGGCGCGGCGGCTGTACGAGAAGGCCGGCTACCGCCCGACGGGGCGGACATCGACGCTGGCCGAGGGCGACGGGATCATGCAACTGGAGTGGGTCCGCTAGCCTCTAGGCAACATGTTGAGGCGTTGGTCAATGCTCACGATCGGGCTCGGTGTCGGGCTGTTCGCCGGCTCGCAGCTCGCCTCGTCCAAGGCGCAGGAGACGGCGCTGTGGGCCGGCGTGGCCGCGACCGTCGTCGGCATGGTGATGTTCGCCGCCAGCCGGCCGGAGCCCGACGGCGACGCCGACGCCCTCGACCCCGAAGAGCATTCGTGGCCCACGCTGTCCGGGCTCGGCACGCGCGTCGAGCAGATCCTGCGCACGGCCGAGCAGCAGGCCGCCGACCACCTGCGGCAGGCCGAGAAGGACGCCCGCAAGGTCCGCGCGCGGGCCGAGGCCGGGCTGTGGGTGGTGCTGCGGCAGGGCGACGACGGCGAGCGGTACGAGGTCGCCCGGCTCGAGTCCCGCTCCGACGCGGACTCGGTCGTGGCCGCGCTCGAGGCCCGCGGGCACCTGCAGCGCTACTCGGTCGCCCCCGCGGCGGAGGCGTAGTCCAGGCCGTCCCACGTCCAGCGCCGGGTCGGGCGACGTACCGTGCGGAGTGACGGCCGGCTCATACCAGCGGCTGTGTCACAGATCGGAGGCGTCGGGTGCCGGAGGGCGACACCGTCTGGAACACCGCCCGCGTGCTCGGCGAGGCGATCGCGGGCCGGGTCGTCGAGCGCAGCGACTTCCGCGTCCCGCGGCTGGCCACGGCCGATCTGTCCGGCTGGACCGCCGCCGAGTCCGCCTGCCGCGGCAAGCACCTGCTGCTGCGCCTGACCCGGGAGGGTCGCGAGCCGCTCACCCTGCACTCACACCTGCGCATGGACGGCGCGTGGCGCACGTACGCCCCCGGGGAGCGCTGGTCGGGCCGCCCGGCGCACCTGATCCGCGTCGCGCTGCACACCGCGGCCGCGGTCGCCGTCGGCTACCACCTGCACGAACTCGAAATCGTGCCGACCCGCGAGGAGGAGCGGCTGATCGGACACCTCGGGCCGGACCTCATGGGCCCGGACTGGGACGCCGCCGAGGCGGTCCGGCGGCTGCTCGCCCGGCCCGAGCGGTGGATCGCCGACGCGCTGCTCGACCAGCAGAATCTGGCAGGCATCGGCAATCTGTACAAGGCCGAGACGCTGTTCCTGCGCGGCGTGTCACCCTGGACGCCCGTCGGGCAGGTCGCGGACCTGACCGCGCTCGTGGAGAAGGCGCACGCGCTGCTCAACTCCAACCGAGGCCGGTGGACCCAGGTGACGACGGGCTCGCTGCGCCGCGGCGAGACCAACTGGGTCTTCGGGCGCGCCGGTCAGCCGTGCCGCAGGTGCCGCACGACGCTGCGACGGTGGACGGGTGGCGACCACGAGCGCATCACGTACTGGTGCCCGCACTGCCAGCCGGGCGCCCTCCCGCCGGGCTGACCGCGCCGCCGCACGAGCACGAGATCACCACCATCGTCGATGTCGAAAAGCCAAAGCCCTGGATTTCGTACCGCATGTGCACGCCGTGACGCTACGCAACCCACCCTCGCGTGAGACCTTGCCTCAGGGAAACTTCAGGGCGTGTTATCCCGCCCGACCACGCGGGGACGGCTGGCGAGAACGCGATAGTGTGCTGGACGTAATCGGCATGGGCGTCTCATGGGGAGGGGCGATGCGCAGCAGGGGGTCCGCGACCGCGCGCGGGGTGGCGAGCCGGTGGACCTCCGGCTGACCCGGCGCGGCCTGCTCGCCGGCGTCCTGACGACGGCCACGCTGTCGGCGTGCGAGAGCGCGCCCAGCGTCATGCCGACGACGCCCACCCCGTCGTTCGACCCGCCCGGCGACGCCCCGGTCGCCGTCTGGGAGCTGACCGGCGGGCTGAGCGCGGCCGGCACGGCGGCCCTGCGCCCGCCCCGCCTGGTCGTGTACGGCGACGGCGACGCGATCGCGGACGCGGCGTACCGGTCCCGCCTCGACCCCGACCAGCTGCGCACCCTCGCCGGCGTGCTGGCCGACGACCTGCGCTCGACCGCCGCCCAGAAGAAGCCGACGGTCACCCCGACGATCCTCGACGCCCCGGTGACGAAGGTGTCGGTGTGGTCGCCCTCCGGGACGCTGACGTTCACCGCCGAGGGGCTCGACGAGCTCAAGGCCGATCACCTGTACGCCGACGTGCTCTACGACGCCCGCGACCGCCTCGCCGCCGTGCACAAGACGGTGTCGGCGACCGCGCAGCCCTACCTGGCCACGCGCGTGCGGGTCGTCGCGGTGCTGGCGCTGGACGGCACGGCCGGCTCGACGGGCATCGGCTCCCCCGTCGCGGCCGACCCGAGCGCCTCCTCCTCGACGACGTCGTGGCCGGCGGACGTGCGGCTGCCCGCCCCCGACCGCGAGGGCCTGCGCAAGGCCGACCTGGACGGCGACGCGGCGCGCGTGGCGGTCCGGATGCTGACCCGGGATCTCGACCAGCGGGGCGCCTGGCCCGTATACCGCATGCCCGACGGCACCGTCGTCCGCGCCAGCTGGCGCTACCTGCTCCCGAACGAGTGAACCGACGCCCCGCCGGGTCGGTCAGGCGGTCTGCGGGCGCGGTGCAGTGTGCGGGCTGCGCAGGTCGGCCAGGCCCTCGGCGACGCCGCGCAGGAACGCGGTCGCGTCCGTGAGGCTGCCCACCGCGGCGCTGTCCTCGGCCACGCAGCCGGCCGCTGCGGTCACGAACTGTTCGTACGCGGTCACGCCCTGCTCCAGCTGCTCGCTGAGCGCCCGGTGGGCGGGGCGTAGGCCCTCGCCGGCCGGGCCGATGCTCATCGCGCGCTCGACGGACGCGCAGCGCTGGGCGAGGTCGCGCAGCTGGCGCTCGGCGACGGTGGCGTCGAGGACCGCGGCCTCCGCGGCCGGGCCGAGCCGGCCGACCAGGCCGCTGAGCATCCCGGAGGCGCGGTCCAGGCGGCGCCACGGCTCGGCGACGGTCAGGCCGCGCAGCTTGAACGACTCGCGTTGCCGGTCGAACTCGGCGACCGCGGTGCGCCCGGCGGGCAGCCGCTGCACCAGGCCGATGAGCTTGTCGCGGGCCATCGCGCCGGCCAGGGCGGGGTCGGGCTCCGGCGGTATCGGCAACGCCCGGAAGGCCCGGTAGTCGATCCACCGCCAGATGGCGATGGCGATGGAGCCGCCGGCCGCGGCCGCCCAGAACGCGTCGGCCAGGCCGAGGCCGGCGTAGGGCACGAGTACGGCGGTGGCGCCGGTGAGCAGCCCGGCCCGCACCGACCATCCCCGCGCGGAGCGGTGCAGCCTCCGCAGTCGCTTCAGGTGCTTGGTCCGATCGCTGGCCATGACCGCCCCCCGGGTCGTACCTCGTCTTGGTTCAGCCGGCGCTGGCCGAGTCCCCCGCCTGCTTGTCCTTCATGCTCGCCCGGATCTCGTCCAGGCGCGCCACGCTGGCGTCCTTGGGCCCGGCTGAGGCCACGGCGGGCGTCTCGGGCGCGGCGGCGAGCTTCTCGCCGGCCATGCTCGCGCGGATCTGGTCGAGGCGGGAGCTGCCGGCCATGTCGAGGGTCGAGCGCTGGACCTCGAGCATCCGCCCCTCGACGGAGTTGGAGGCGAGCTCGGCGCGGCCCATGGCGTTGGCATACCGCCGCTCGATCTTCTCCCGGACCTCGTCCAGCGACGGGGTGTTGCCCGGGGCGGCGAGGCCGCTCATCGACTCCAGCGACTTGGCGACGGTCTCCTGCATCTTCGCCTGCTCCAGCTGGCTGAGCAGCTTGGTGCGCTCGGCGAGCTTCTGCTGGAGCATCATGGCGTTGTTCTCGACCGCCTTGCGCGCCTGGGCGGCCGCGTTGAGCGACTGGTCGTGGAGGGTCTTGAGGTCCTCCATGCCCTGCTCGGCGGCGACCAGCTGGGTGGCGAACACCTGCGCGGTCTGCTCGTACTGCGTGGCCTTGGCCTCGTCGCCCTCGGCGCGGGCCTTGTCGGCGAGCACGAGCGCCTGCCGGGCCGACCCCTGCAACTTCTCAACCTCGGACATCTGCCTGGACAGCCGCATCTCCAGCTGGCGCTGGTTGCCGATCACGGCCGCGGCCTGCTGCACAAGCGCCTGGTGCTGACGCTGCGCGTCCTCGATCGCCTGCTGGATCTGCACCTTCGGATCGGCGTACTCGTCGATCTTGGCGCCGAACAGCGCCATGAGGTACTTCCAGCCCTTAGCGAACGGATTCGCCATCTCGCGGTCCTCTCTCGGCCAGCACTTGGACGTGCAGGCTTCCATGGTGTCAGGCTCGCGCTAGAGCGTCACGCCCACCTCGAAGGCAACGGCCGGGAAATTAGCGCTAAACCCGGGTATTACGGACACAAGTCAGGGAGAACTCAGGGCTGTGCGCCCGGGACATCCCCGCCCGACAGCGCGGACCGCGACAGCCGCTCGGCCTCGGCCAGGCCTGCACGCAGTCCTTCAAGATCGTTGGTGAGCTCCGCCACCTTCGACGCCGTAAACGGCGTGCCACCGACCGTGGTCGCGTGCAAGGCGACCAGCTCCGCCATCCGCGCCACCAATCCTTCCATGCCCAGTACGGCGGACTGCATGCGAGCCAGGAGCATCTCGCGGGCCTCCTGGAGCCGCTTGCCGACGTCGAGCTGGTCGGCCACCGCTCGCCGGGCCCGCTCGCGCTCGTCGCGCAGCGGCCCGGCCTCCAGCCCGGACAGGCCGCGCTGGAGCTGGTTGTAGTCCTGGCGCAGCCGCTGTGTGTTGATGCCCGACGCGGTCTGCTCGATGAGCGTCACCTGCCCTGCGAAGCGGGCCAGGTCGGCAAGCGCGCCGGCGGCCTGGTCGTCGACCTCGGCGATCTGGCCGCGCAGCACCGGGTCGCCGGTGCCCTCGGACTGCCGGCGCAGCGTGCGTACCGCCGCTTCGGCCCGGCGCAGCCAGCGCTCGGCGTCGCTGCCGCGTGGCGGGGTGGGCAGGCTCGGCGGGGGCGCCGCGGTCACCGCCCGGGGCGAGGAGCCGCGATCGGTGAGGGCGCCGAGGCCGACCCGAATGCCGTACACCGCCCCGGCGACCGCCAGCCCGACCGGCACGCCCACCAGCAGGCCCGCCGGGGCGAGTGCGGCCGCGACCGCCCCGCCCATGCCGCCCAGCACCCCGGCCGCGACGAGGCCCCACGGCTCGGTCAGCTGCTCCTTGACGCCCACGCCCGTAAGTGTGCCTTCTCCGCCGCGGGATCAGAAGTTGCTCAGGACGTTGACGAGAACCTTGTCGATGGTCGTCGGGTCGCTCGCGTCGTAGGCCGCGGCCCGCGACGCCGCGGAGATCCGCTGCAGTACCCCGAGGTCGGCCTGCCCGGCGTACGCGATCGTGAACACGCGCACCGGGATCTCCTTGTCCGACGTGTCGATGTCGCGCACGAGGGCGTCGAGATCGCTGTCCTTCGAGTACTCGTTCTTGCCGTCGGTGAGCACCACGACCGCGTTGATCCGGTTCGGGTCGGCGAGCTCGGCCATCTTGCGCTGCGCTGCGCGCGTGGTGGCATACAGCGCCGTGCCACCGTCCGCGCTCAGCCCGTTGATCATCTGTTGCAGCTGTGGCCGGTTGCTGCTCAGCGGCCCGACTGGGACCTGTTCGGTGTACGGCGTGCTGGCCCCTGCGATCTCGGTCGAGAACGTCCACAGCCCGACCTCGTCGTCCGGCGCGAACAGCGTCAGCGACTGCAGCGCGGCCTTCTTCGCCAGCTCGATACGCGAGTGCCCGTTGCCGGTGTCGTAGTTCATCGACCCGGACACGTCGAGCACCAGCAGCACCTTGGCTCGCTTGCGCTGCGCGTCCCACGTCGTCAGGGCCTTCTCCAGCACCTGCGGCGACGGCGGGTCGATCACCGTGAACTTCGCGTCCGGCGAGAGCCCGTTCTCCCGGGTGAGCCCGGCGCCAGGCTTGCCTTCGTACGTGCGGAACGCCAGGTCGGTGAAGCGCTTCTGCTGCGGCGCGTCGCGCACGTAGGCGAGGAAGTCCTCGGCGGCCGCCTTCTGCTCGTCGCTGGCGTTGCTGAGCACCACGTACGGGTGGTCGCTCAGCAGGGTGCCCTCCTTGGGGTACACCGCGACCAGCGGTACACGCGGCTTCTTGCCCTTGCCCGCGAGCGCCGGGTCGCCGGTCGGGTTGCCGCTGTTGTAGTCGTACACCGACTTCTCTTCGATCGCGACCGCGCTGATGTAGTTGAGCCCGCGCCCGGCCTGGTCGGCGGCGGCCAGGTTGGACAGGAACGTCAGCGAGATGTCGCCGTAGTGCACCACGCCCGACTCGACGGACTTGACGTACTGCAGCACCTTGGGGTCGGCGAGATCCTTGTCCGTCAGGTCGGTCGAGCGCCCGGTGGCGGCGAAGTACGCGCCGACCGTCGCGTTGAGCCCCGACGTGGAGAAGTGCGGGTTGGTCTTGCCGAGCTTGAACTTCCCCCACTCCGGGTGACCCTTCGAGCCCCACCCGTTCGGGTCGTTCGTCAGCCCGAGCACGTCGCCCCAGCCGATCGGCTTGTCGGGCCAGCCGAGCGCCTCGGCCATCGGCTTGGGCATCGCGAGCACCAGCGGCGACTGCGCGATCATCGGCAGCTTGCCGTCGGGGACCAGCGCGCCCTTGTCGCCGCTGGCCAGCCGCTGCTTGAGCAGCGCCACCCAGGACGCGGACGCGGGCGTCCACACGGACGGCTGCGGCCCGTCGCGCCCGACGTCCCACCCGGCGGCCAGCGCGTCGAGCGCCGCGCCGGAGGCCTTGCTCTGCACGACGGGGTCGGCGCACTTGCCGTCGAAGCGCCGGTCGGACTCGATGTAGCTCTTGGCGAACTCCGTCATCAACGCGGCCTTCTCGCTGGACGCGGTGACGTTCAGTGCGATGCACCCCTCGCGGCGCGGCGTGCCGGCCTTCTTGTCGCCGCCGTTGTCGTCGCCACGGTTGGCCAGGAAGAGGTACACCCCGCAGATCGCGAACACGCCGACGACCGCCGCGATGATGATCGGAAGGGGATTGCGCCGCCGGTTGGGTGCCGGGTAGCTCACGGGTCGCTCGCCTCCGCGCTGCTGCGTTCACTGGCGCCCCGGACGGGCGCGGCACCAGTGTGGCAGGTCGCGTCGAACCGAGATCAAGGCACGCCGCACCGCCGCGTCTGGCAGGTTGGCGGCTCGGCTGGTGCGTTCGGCTTCTCGACGGTCAGCTCTGCACGGCCAGCTTTACGGCCGACTCATTGCGGCTTTTCCGGCTAGTCGCGGCTTTTTCCGGATTGCGGCCGGCTAGCGCGGAACGTCAGGAGGCGTAGACGACGTCGCGGTCGCGCTCGCGGTCGCGCTCGCGGTCGCGGTCGACCGGGCCGAGGGTGGCACGCAGGGTGGTTCGGAGCGGCCCGTCGTGGAGGACCGCCACCGACAGCTTCGCGTCGGCGGAGACCTTCGACTTGGCAGCGCCCCGCATCAGGCGTGCCTGCGGCGCCTCCGCCGGTCCGCTCGCCGCCGGCACGGGCTCGCCCGACGGCGCGGGCGCCGTGGCCGGCGCGGGAACGGCGGGCGCCGGCACCCCGGCAGGGGACTTCGTCGCGCCGTTGGGGGCGTCGTCCGGCGCCCTGTCGGGCCCGCCGACCGGCACGAGCACCGGTGGCAGGTCCTCGGAGAGGGCGAGAGTGTCACTCACGTCACGCAGCACCTCGGACAGCGCCGCGCCGAGGGCCTCGCAGATCGCGGCCAGCAGCTCGCTGGACGCCTCCTTCTGGCCGCGCTCGATCTCCGACAGGTATCCGAGGCTCACGTTGGCCGCGGTGGAGACCTCACGGAGCGTCCGATGCTGGGCCTGCCGTCGCGCTCGCAGCGCGTCACCGATCACCCGACGAAGCAGCACGGCGGCACCCCCTCTGACGCAGCTGGCAAGACCGCGAAAACTGGTACTCGTCACGGTACCTGGTGCGGAGCGGATCGACACCCTGCCCCGCCCGTTATGAGACGTCGAGGGTCTCCGCGAGCAGCCCGACCGCGGCCGCCACAGCGCCGATCCGGATGTCCGCGCGATCCCCCGGAAGTGTGAGTTCGCGCACCTCGACGCGCTCCGGTTCGCCATGCGCCGGCGGCGGCCCGACGACCGCGACGTACACCCGGCCGACCGGTTGACCGGCCTGTGGGTCCGGTCCGGCGACCCCGGTCGTGGCCGCGGCCCAGTCGGCGCCGCACCGCTCGCGGGCCCCCGCGGCCAGCGCCGCGGCGACCGCCGCATCGACGGGCCCGTGCGAGGCGAGCAGCGGAGGGGGCACGCCGAGGAGCTTCGCCTTCAACTCTGTCGCGTACGCCACGATCCCGCCCCGGAACACCCGGCTCGCCCCCGGCACCTCCACGAAGGCCGCCGCGAGCAGCCCACCGGTCAACGACTCGGCGACGGCCAGCGTCTCCCCGCGCCGCTGCAGGGCGTCGAGGATCGCGCCCGCCCTTTCGTCACCCACCGAACCCCTCCTTCACCACCCGCCTACTCGGACATAACCGAAATCTCCGAATTATCTGTCGCGAAGCGGCGGATGCATCGGAGAAAGCGAAACTCGCCCCAGCCATCCCCAGGCGTACACCTCTCGGACAGCGTGTCACCTCGCCCGTACCGCACACGCCGAGGGACCGCCCAAACCGCGCCGCCCCACCCTGCCCACCCGCCGACCTCACCCACCCACGGACACGCCGCCCCACAGGCCCCACCCGCACCGCACGCCAGACAGCCCCACCGGCACGACTGCCTCACCCGCACCCTCACGGCGCACCGAGCCTCGGCCTCGCACCTCGAGGCCGGCGCTCATGCGACCGGCTCGTCCGCCTGCGGGACCACGGCCGGAGCCTCGTGGGCCATCGGAAGCGCGGCGCCGGGAGGCACCATGGGCGAGGCACCGGAGGGCACCGGAAGCACGGCTTCGGGAGACACCGTGGGCGACGCGTCCGGGGGCACCGGAAGCGCGGCGACGGGAGACGCCGCCGGCGAAGCGTCGGGGGGCACCGGAAGCGCAGCGCCGGCCGCTGTCAGTGGCACGCGGCGGAGGCGTACCGCGCGGGCTACGTAGTCGAGGCCGGTGACGACCGTCACGATGACGGCGGCGGACATGATCCAGGGGCCGACGGCGGCGAGGCCGGGGGGCAGCGGCGTGAGGTACCAGCCGATGGCGAGGATCTGCAGGGCGGTCTTGGCCTTGCCGCCGCGGCTGGCCGGGATGACGCCGTGGCGGATCACCCAGAAGCGCAGCGCGGTCACGCCCCACTCACGGACCAGGATGAGGGCGGTCACCCACCAGGGCAGGCGGTCGTAGAACGACAGCAGCACGAGGGCGGCGCCGGTGAGGGCCTTGTCCGCGATCGGGTCGGCAACCTTGCCGAACGACGTGACCAGGTTGTGCGCGCGGGCGATCCAGCCGTCGACGTAGTCGGTGGCGGAGGCCACGATGAAGGTCAGGCCGGCCGCCAACTGCCAGGCGTCGTGGGTCATCCGGCTGGCGACCACGCACACCACGAAGACCGGCACCAGCACCATCCGCGCGACCGTGAGGACGTTGGCCGCGTTGAGCAGGGGGACGGGCTTCACCGGGGTCATGTCGACGCCGGGCTGAGCATCTCGATCGGCGTCGCGACCAGGTCGACGCCGACGCTGTCGGTGACCTTGGCGCGCACGAGGTCACCTGGGCGAAGTTTGGCCGGGTCGATCGAACCGCCCGGCACGAGGGTGGTGGAGCCGTCGACCTCGGGGGCCTGGTGGGCGCCGCGGCCCTCGACGTCGACACCGTCGGCGTGGTGCTCGACGGTGTCGACCAGCACGTCGACCATTGAGCCGATCCGGTCGCCGGCCCGCTGCGCGCAGAGTTCCTCGGCGAGGGCGCTCATCCAGTCGTACCGCTTCTTGATCGTGCCGGCGGAGACCTTGCCCGGCAGGCCGGCTGCCTCGGTGCCGTCCTCGTCGCTGTAGTCGAAGACGCCGATCGCGTCGAGGCGGGCCTCGGTGAGGAACTTCGCGAGCTCGTCAACGTCCTCGCGGGTCTCGCCGGGGAAGCCGACGATGACGTTGCTGCGCGCGCCGGCCTCGGGGTCGAGCTTGCGGACCGAGGCGAGCAGCTCCAGGAAGCGCTCGGTGGAGCCGAAGCGGCGCATCCGGCGCAGCACGGGCTCGCTGGAGTGCTGGAAGGACAGGTCGAAGTACGGCGCGACGCCCGGCGTGGTCGCGATCGCCTCGACGAGGCCGGGGCGGGTCTCGGCGGGCTGCAGGTAGGAGACCCGCACGCGCACGATGCCCGGCGTGGCGGCCAGCTGCGGCAGGAGCTTCTCCAGCAGGCGCGGGTCGCCAAGGTCCTTGCCGTAGGAGGTCGAGTTTTCGCTGACGAGGACGAGCTCGCGCACGCCGTTGGCGCCGAGCCACTCGGCCTCGGCGAGCACCTCGTCCGGGGTGCGGGAGACGAACGCGCCGCGGAAGGACGGGATCGCGCAGAACGTGCACCGCCGGTCGCAGCCGCTGGCGAGCTTCAGAGGCGCGACCGGCCCGTTGTCCAGCCGCCGCCGCAGCACGCCCTGCAGGTGAGCGGGCAGGTGTCCGGGGGTGACCACCTCGATGCTGCGCCGCTCGACCGGGGTGATCGGCAGCAGGGTGCGCCGGTCGCGGGGCGCGTGCGACGGGATCGTCTCGCCGGCGAGGATCGCGTCGAGGCGGGCGGCCATGTCCGGGTAGTGGTCGAAGCCGAGCACCGCGTGCGCCTCGGGCAGCTCGCCGGCCAGCTGCTCGCCGTAGCGCTCGGCGAGACAGCCGGTGGCGACGACCTTCGCGCCGGTGTCGGCCGCGGCCAGCAGGGTGTCGATCGAGTCCTGCTTGGCCTTGGCCACGAAACCGCAGGTGTTGACCAGCACGACATCGGCGTCGGTGCCGTCCGTCGTCACCGACCAGCCGCCGTCGGCCAGGCGGGCGGCAAGCTCCTCGGAGTCCACCTCGTTGCGGGCACAGCCCAGGGTGAGCAGGGCTACGCGGCGGTCAGTGTTGGTGGACATGCTGTCGAGGGTACCGACCGGGACCGACAATTTGCGGAGCGGATCCGCCGGGGCCGCGAGCGCGTCGATCTCCTGGTCGTCGGGAAGGTCCGGCACGCGTTCACTATTGCAGCAGCGTGGCGGCGAGCGTCAGGGTCACCATCGACAGTGCGGTGGAGGCGACGATCACGTCCCGGGCGAACGTGCCGTCGACGCCGTACGCCCGGGCGAAGACGAACGTGTTCTGCGCCGTGGGCAGCGCCGCGCACAGCACGGCCGCGAGCAGGGCCGGCCCGGTCAGCCCGAGGACGAGCCGGGCCAGCAGGAAGCACAGCACCGGCTGCGCACACGATTTGAGCAGTACCGACAGGACCACCTCGGCCGGGCGGCGTGCCTCGCCGGCCGCGGTTCCCTGCGGCACGAGCGACAGTCCGAGGGCGACCAGGGCCGATGGCACCGCGGCCCGGCCCAGCAGGGCGACCGTATCGCCCACCAGCCCGGGCAGGTGCACCCCTGCGGCGCCGAGCAGCACGCCGGCGAGGCAGGCGAGCATCACGGGGCTGCGCAGCGGCACGGTCAGCAGCCGCCGCCGGCGCCCGGACGGATGCTCGCTCTGCGCGAAGTCGAGGGTACCGAGGATGAGCGGGGTGAGGATCGCGGTCTGGATGAGCAGGACCACGGCGATGAAGCTCGCGTCGCCGAGCACCTGGACGGCGACGGGGATGCCGAGGTTGCCAGCGTTGACATACCCGGACGCCATGGCCGCGATGGTCTGCTCCGCGAGGGGCCGGCGGAACAGCCAGCGCGCGGCGCAGAAGCCGGCGGCGCCGATGAGCACGGTGGCGCCCGCGAACGCGGCGACCGCCCGCCCGGCCGTCCCACCGACCGGCTGGCGGGTCAGGGTGTCCAGCAGCGCGGCGGGCATGGCGACGTAGAACACGAACCGGCCGAGCACGTCGACGGCGGCCGGGCCGAGCACGCCGGTGCGGCCGGTGACGTAGCCGACGGCGGTCAGGACCCAGATCGGGACGAACGCGGCGAGCACCCCGGGGATGCTGCCCTACCCCGCCGCTCCCCACGACCCGGCCCCCGCCGGAGCTGCCGGCGGCCCGCTGGCGCTCCAGGCGAACCCGGCGGGGCGGCACCGGCCGCGTCCCGCGGACCCGGGGCCGCGTAGGTCAGTCGTCTTCGGCGGGCTTCAGCGCGCCGAGCACCTCGGGCAGCGTGTCGGGCTTGATCAGCACGTCGCGGGCCTTGGAGCCCTCGGACGGGCCGACGATGCCGCGGGTCTCCATGAGGTCCATGAGCCGCCCGGCCTTGGCGAAGCCGACCCGCAGCTTGCGCTGCAGCATGCTGGTGGAGCCGAACTGGCTGGTCACGACCAGTTCGATGGCCTGCAGCAACAGTTCGAGGTCGTCGCCGATCTCCTCGTCGATCTTCTTCTTGCCCTCGTCGCGCTTGGCCGTCACCTCGGGCTGGAACTCGGGCTCGCGCTGGTCCTTGCAGAACTTGACGATGTCGTTGATCTCGGTCTCGCTGACCCAGGCGCCCTGGATGCGGATGGGCTTGGAGGCGCCCATCGGCAGGAACAGCGCGTCGCCGCGGCCGATGAGCTTCTCCGCGCCGGGCTGGTCGAGGATGACCCGCGAGTCGGCGAGGCTGGAGGTGGCGAACGCGAGCCGGGACGGCACGTTGGCCTTGATCAGGCCGGTGACGACGTCGACGCTGGGCCGCTGGGTGGCCAGCACCAGGTGGATGCCGGCGGCCCGGGCCAGCTGGGTGATGCGGACCACCGAGTCCTCGACGTCGCGCGGCGCGACCATCATCAGGTCGGCGAGCTCGTCGACGACGACCAGCAGGTACGGATACGGCCGGATCACCCGCTCGCTGCCCGGCGGCGCGGTGATCTGCCCGGCCCGGACCTTGCGGTTGTAGTCGTCGATGTGCCGCACGCCGGCCGCGGCCAGGTCGTCGTAGCGCATGTCCATCTCGCCGACGACCCAGTCCAGCGCGTCGGCCGCTTTCTTGGGGTTGGTCACGATCGGCGTGACCAGGTGCGGGATGCCCTCGTAGCTGGTGAGCTCAACCCGCTTGGGGTCGACCAGCAGCAGCCGCACCTCGTCCGGCGTGGCCCGGGTCAGCAGCGACACCAGCAGGCTGTTGAGGCAGGACGACTTGCCCGCGCCGGTGGCGCCCGCGATCAGGATGTGCGGCATCTTCGCGAGGTTGGCCACCACATAGCCGCCCTCGATGTCCTTGCCGAGCGCGACGATCAGCGGGTGGTGGTCGCTGGTGGCCGCGCGGGAGCGCAGCACGTCGCCGAGCGCGACGTTTTCCCGGTCGGAGTTGGGGATCTCCACGCCGACCGCGCTCTTGCCCGGGATCGGGCTCTGGATGCGTACGTCGGCCGACTTCACCGCGTAGGCGATGTTCCTGGACAGCGCGGTGATCCGCTCGACCTTGACGCCGTGGCCGATCTCCACCTCGTATCGGGTGACCGTCGGCCCGCGGGTGAAGCCGGTGACCAGGGCGTCGACGCCGAACTGCTCGAACACGCCCTGCAGCGCGCCCATCACCTCGTCGTTGGCGCGGGTGCGCCCGCGCGGGGCGTCGCCGGTGCCGAGCAGGGTGGGCGAGGGCAGCCTGTAGTCGGTGTCGGTGAGCGCGAGCTGCTCGGCCCGGGTGGGCAGCGGCGAGTGCTCCGGCGGCTCCTTCGCCGCGGCCGGGGCAGAATCCTTCTTCCGCTTGCGCCCGGCGGTCTGCATCCGCTGCAGGACCACGGTGTCGTGGACGAGCTCCGGGTCGAGGTCGGGCGCGGCGGCGTCGAACTCGGCGGGATCCAGGCCCAGCGGGTGCGGCAGCGACTCGGGCTCGCCGGCGCGGGAGCCCTGCCGGCGCCGGGCCGGCGCGCGCCGCGCGGTCGGCGCCTCCGGCTCGTCGTAGAGCTCGTCGTACTCCTCGTCGTCGGCGAGGGCCGGGTCCTCGACCCGGCCGAGAGCGAGGTCGCGCAGCTGGCGCCAGCGGTGCGGGATACGGCTGATCGGGGTGGAGGTGACGACCAGGAGGCCGAACGCGGACAGGAGCAGCAGCAGCGGTATCGCCACCCAGGCCGTGACCGCCATCTCCAGCAGCCCGCCGCCGCCCCTGCCGAGCAGGCCGCCGGCCTTGTCCATCCGGGCCGGGACGGTTGGGCTGCCCGCGGCCAGGTGCATGAGGCCGGTCCCGCCGATGAACAGCGCGCCCCAGCCGACGATGCCGCGGCCGCGGTGGTCATCGGTGTCCGGCCCGGCCCGCATGATCCGGATGCCGCCGACGAGGAGCAGCACGGGCAGCACCGCGGCGGCGGCGCCGATGAACGTGTGGCAGATGCCGGCCAGCCAGCGCCCGACCGGCCCGGCGGCCTGGAACCACAGCGCGGCGGTGAGCAGCACCGCGAGGCCGATCATGGCGAGGCCGGCGCCGTCGCGGCGGTGCTCCGGATCGAGGTCGCGGGCGGTAGCGGCCTGCCGGCCGATGGCCCGGGCGCCCCAGCCGACGCTGTGCGCGAGCCCCATCCAGACGGCGATCATGCCGCGGCCGAACAGGCCGAGCGGCGTGGCGACCACGGCCCCGGCGCGGCGGCGGCGCACCGGGGTCGCGGTGCGCGTCCTGGCCGCGGCCCGGCCCCGCACCGCGGGCGTCGCCTTCGCCGGGGTGGCCGAGGCTGCCCGGGCGCGCGGCGTGGCGCGCTTCTGCGGGGTAGCACGCGTGTTCGAACCGCCGCGGGCGTTGGACGTGCCTCCGCCGCGGCCGGCCTGGGAGGTGCGGCCCGCCATGGTCACACCGTAGCGGGGGGCTCCGACATTTTTCGCCCGGCACGCCGGTGCCGGTACTTCGCGAATGCCACCGCGTAGCAGCCGACGACGAGCACACCCACCAGGACCTGCATCAAGTGGGCGTAGCGCGGGGGGTAGAGGACGTTCTCGATGTACGTGTCGATGAAGCCGCGGTCGCTGACGCTCTGCCCGGCCCGCCGCCGGGCCCAGTTCTCGGCGACGGTGAGCGGGCAGGTCAGCCGGAGCGTGACCACGGCGAGTCCCCACGTGGCGGCGGCCAGGTGCGGCCAGAAGGTCTTCGGCCACCGCCAGACGAGGAACCCGCCGAGCACTACGTACGCGAGGTAGCAGAAGTGCAGCACCAGCACCGTCGTCGCCAGCGCCGCGTACACCTCAGACCTCCACCACCGTCGGCACGATCATCGGGCGGCGCCGGTAGGCCTCGTTGACCCAGCGCCCCACGGTGCGCCGCACGATCTGCTGCAGCTGGTGCGGATCGGTGATCCCCTCCGTCGCGGCCTTGTTGAGCGCCTCGGTGACCAGTGGCAGTACCGCGTTGAAGATCGCCGGGTCGTCGGAGAAGCCCTTCGCCGACACGGTCGGGCCGGCGACGACCTTGCCGGTGACCGAGTCGATGACGACCGTCGCGGCGATGAAGCCGCCGTCGCCGAGGATGCGCCGCTCGGTCAGCAGCGACTCGCCGACGTCGCCGATGGCCAGGCCGTCGACGTAGACGTACCGCGACCGGATGTGCCCGACCAGCCGGGCCTCGCCGCCGACGAGGTCGACGACGTCGCCGTCCTCGCACAGCACCACGCGCTCGTCCGGCACGCCGGCCTCCCGGGCCAGCTGGGCATGGGCGCGCAGGTGCCGCCACTCGCCGTGCACCGGCATGAAGTTGCCCGGCTTGACGACGTTGAGCAGGTACAGCAGCTCGCCGGCGGGTGCGTGGCCGGACACGTGGACCTTCGCCACGTCCTTGTGCACGACGATCGCGCCGGCCCGCGACAGCTGGTTGATCACCCGGTAGACCGCGGTCTCGTTGCCGGGAACCAGCGACGAGGCGAGCACGATGGTGTCGCCCTCGCCGATGACGATGTGCCGGTGGTCGCCGTTGGCCATGCGGCCCAGCGCGCTCATCGGCTCGCCCTGCGAGCCGGTCGACATGAGCACGATCCGCTCCGGCGGGAGGCTCATCGCCTCGTCGATCGCGACGACCAGGCCGTGCGGGATGCGCAGCAGGCCCAGGTCGCGGGCGATGCCCATGTTGCGCACCATGGACCGGCCGATGAGCGCCACCTTGCGCCCGTGCGCGTGCGCGGCGTCGAAGACCTGCTGCACGCGGTGCACGTGGGAGGCGAACGACGCGACGATGATCCGCCCGGTGGCCCGGCCGAAGATGCCCTCCAGCACCGGGCCGATCTCCCGCTCCGGGTTGACGAACCCGGGGATCTCGGCGTTGGTCGAGTCGGACAGCAACAGGTCGACGCCCTCGGCGCCGAGCCGCGCGAAGCCGGCCAGGTCGGTGATGCGCCCGTCGAGCGGCAGCTGGTCCATCTTGAAGTCGCCGGTGTGCAGCAGCGTGCCGGCCGCGGTGCGCACGGCGACCGCGAGCGCGTCCGGGATCGAGTGGTTGACCGCGAAGAACTCGCACTCGAACGGGCCGAGCCGCTCCACCTGGCCCTCGCGGACGGTGAGCGAGTAGGGCTCGATGCGCCGCTCGGCGAGCTTCGCCTCCACCAACGCGAGCGTGAACTTCGACCCGACGAGCGGGATGTCCGGCTTGTGGGCGAGCAGGTACGGCACCGCGCCGATGTGGTCCTCGTGGCCGTGGGTCAGCACGATCGCCTGAACCTGGTCCAGCCGGTCGAGGATCGAGGAGAAGTCAGGCAGGATGAGGTCGACGCCAGGCTGTTCCACGTCGGGGAACAGCACGCCGCAGTCGATGACGAGCAGCTTGCCGTCGAACTCCAGCAGCGTCATGTTGCGGCCGATCGCGCCAAGCCCGCCCAGCGGGGTGACCCGCAGGGTGTTGGGCCCCGGAGGGGGCGGCGGATCGAGCTCGACGTGCGCCACCGTCATAGGGCCACTCCGAGTTCGTTGTGGTGCGCCATCTGGTCGGCGGATCCGATCGTTCGTCCCGCCTCTGCACAATCCTCCCGCAACCGGCCCAGTTCCGCCGCATTCGCCGGGACCAGCGGCGGGCGGACCGGCCCGGCGGGCAGGCCGAGCAGGGTGAGGGCGGCCTTGGTCAGGATGACGCCCTGGGTGCGGAAGAACCCGCAGAACGCCGGCAGCAGCCGCAGGTGCAGCTCGCGGGCGAGCGCGACGTCGCCCGACTCGTGGGCGAGGATCATCCGCTTGGTCTGGGGTCCGAACACGTGCGTGGGCACGCCGACGACGCCGACCGCCCCCACCGACAGCAGCGGCAGCGTCAGCTTGTCCTCGCCGGAGTAGTACGCCAGGTCGGTGCGCTTGATGACCCAGGCGCTCTCGCCCAGGTCGCCCTTGGCGTCCTTCACGGCGATGATGCGCTCGTGCTCGGCGAGGCGGCACATCGTCTCGGTCTCGATCGCCACGCCGGCGCGCCCGGGGATGTCGTAGAGCATCACGGGCAGCCCGGAGGAGTCGGCGACGGTCCGGAAGTGGTGCACCAGACCGGCCTGCGGGGGCTTGTTGTAGTACGGCGTCACGACGAGCAGCCCGTCGGCGCCGGCCTTCTCGGCGGCCCGGGCCAGCTCGACGGTGTGCGCGGTGTCGTTGGTGCCGACGCCGGCGATCACGGTCGCCCGGTCACCGACGGCCTCCACGACCGCGCGGAGCACCAGGTCCTTCTCCGCGTCGCTCGTGGTGGCCGACTCGCCGGTGGTGCCGTTGATCACCAGGCCGTCGTGTTCCTGCTCGTCGACCAGGTAGGTGGCAAGGCGGGCGGCGCCGTCGACGTCGAGCGAACCGTCAGGCCCGAACGGCGTGACCATCGCGCTGAGCAGCCGGCCGAACGGCCGGCCGGGGACGGAACCGGTGCGTGTCATACGCACAACCTATCGGAAGCCTTCGCCGTGCATTTCTCAAGATTCCCAGGTGTACTGCGCGGACGCCACCTCGGTGCCGTCCGGGAGCGTCGAGATCGTGAAATCCCCGAACACGCTGGGCGCGATGCGCTGCAGTTCCCGCAGGCAGGCGACGGCCACCTCGCGGATCTCCACGTCGGCCGCCTCGGTCGCGCGCATCGTCACGAAGTGCCGCCAGGCCCGGTAGTTGCCAGTCACGACGATCCGCGTCTCCGCCGCGTTGGGCAGCACCGCCCGGGCCGCCTGCCGCGCCTGCTTGCGCCGCAGCGTGCCGCTCTCGACGTCGGCGAACTTGGCCTCGAGCCCCTCGAGCAGTTCGTTGTACGCCCGCAGGGCCGCCTCGCTCGCCTCGACGAACGTCTTGTGCAGCGCCGGGTCCTCGGCGATCACGGCCGGCTCGACCATGGCCGCGTCCCGCCCCGGCACGTACCGCTGCGAGAGCTGCGAGTAGGAGAAGTGCCGGTGCCGGATCAGCTCGTGGGTGAACGACCGCGACACGCCGGTCAGGTAGAACGTGACCGTGCCGTGCTCGAGCACGGAGAGGTGCCCGACCTCGAGGATGTGCCGCAGGTATCCCGCGTTGGTGGCCGTGGCCGGGTTGGGCTTGCTCCACGACTGGTAGCAGGCGCGCCCCGCGAACTCGGCGAGCGCCTCCCCGCCTTCCGCATCGGTCTCCCACGGGACGTCGCCCGGAGGCTCGAAGTGGGTCCAGGCGATGGCTTTGACGACGAGCATTCGCTGAGCGTACAGCCGCTACACGTAGAAGTAGGTGAAGGGTGCCCAGGGCAGGTTGCGCAGGACCGAGAACACGAGCCAGGCCACCAGGAACCCGATGAGCGCCCCGTTGGAGATGCGCAGCATGGGAAGCTTGAACGGCAGGTTGAGCCGGTTGACGGTCCAGGCGACGTACAGATACGCCAGGAACGGCGCCGCGAACACCAGCGGCGCGTGGTGGTGCGCCGCCGCCGGGATGTCCCCGTGCAGCAGATACCAGGCCGCCCGCGTCCCCCCGCACCCCGGGCAGTCAAACCCGGTGAGCAGCTTGACCAGGCAGGTCGGCGCATCGGTGGCACCGGCGGAGGCCGGCCTCATCAGCAGCGTGTAGGCGACGCCCCCGGAGATGAGCGCCCCGACCCCGGCGGGCGCGGCCCAGCCCGGCAGCCGGTCGATGAACCGGGCGAACCGCCCCTTGGGCGGTTGGTAGGCGTACTGATACACCGGCGGCACAACCCCGGGGACGGGAGCCGTGTCCGGCGGCACGTCAGGAACCACCCCGGTGACGGGGGCCGACAGCGGCGAGCTCACGCCAAACACGCTACACCGCCCACGCACGGGACCACGCTGTACAAAATCGGCTTTCACAAACCGCGGCCCGCCACGGACGCCGCGAGGATTTTCAGACGAGCTCCTTACCCAAGCGTTCGGCGAAGTCCCCGCGCTGCGGCAGCTCGACGGCGTCGAGACCGAGCCACCCAGCGAACCGCCGCAGCTCCGCCGCCAGTGCCGCCGCCAC
Organism: Dactylosporangium sp. NPDC048998; assembly: GCF_043197855.1. Taxonomy (NCBI): domain Bacteria; kingdom Bacillati; phylum Actinomycetota; class Actinomycetes; order Micromonosporales; family Micromonosporaceae; genus Dactylosporangium; species Dactylosporangium sp. NPDC048998. The sequence continues at coordinate 454,442 of NZ_JBICTV010000001.1, read as the reverse complement.
CTCACCGGGCGCCTTCACCCCCGGCTCCACCCACGCCGCCGGGATCTGCAGCACCCCCGCCTTCCGGTCCGCCTTCAGGTCCACCCGGGCCACAAGGCGGTCGCCCAGCAGGAACGGCAGCACGTAATACCCGTAGAGCCGCTGCAACGGCGGCACGTAGATCTCGATCCGGTAGTTGAACCCGAACAGCCGCTCCACCCGGCCACGCTCCCACATCAGCGGGTCGAACGGGCTGACCAGCGTCGCGGCGCCGATCCGCCGCGGGATGCGGGCCTGCGCGTGCAGATACGCCCGCGGCGCCCACCCCTGCACCTCCACCGGCACCAGCTCCCCGGCCTCGACCAGCTCCGCGATCGCGGTGCGGGCCCCGGCCAGCGGCAGCCGGAAGTAGTCGCGCAGCTCCGCCTCGGCGGCCACGCCCAGGCCGCGGGCGGCGACCCGGACCAGCTCGCGGAACGCGTCGGCGGGCTCGGGCGTGGGCGCGTTGATCACCTCGGGCGGCAGGATGCGCTCGGGCACGTCGTAGACCCGGGCGAACGAGGAGTTGCGCCGGGCGACGCTGACCTCGCCGGAGTAGAACAGCCACTCGATCGCCGTCTTGGTGTCCGACCAGTTCCACCCCCAGTGGTCCTTGCGCCGCGGCTGGACGAGGTCGCCCTCGACCTGGGCGGCGCTGACCGGCCCCTTGGCGCGGATCTCCTCGAGCACCCAGCGGACCAGGTCGGGCTGCTCGCGGGCGATGCGGACGACCCGGCCCCACGCGGCGCCGGAGCGCATCCGCCAGCGCAGCATCGGGTGCAGCCGGACGGGGACCAGGGAGGCCTCGTGCGCCCAGTACTCGAACAGCTCCCGCGGCCGGCGGTAGGCGAGCCGGTCGAGCAGGGCCGGATCGTAGGGGCCGAGGCGGCTGTAGGCGGGCAGGTAGTGGGCGCGCTGGACGATGTTCACGGAGTCGATCTGCAGCAGGCCGGTGCGCTCCAGCACGCGGCGCACGTGGCGGCGCTCCGGCTCGCCCGCCGGGGCGCGATCGGCGAAGCCCTGTGCGGCGAGGGCGACCCGCCGGGCCTGGGTGAGCGTCAGGTACTCGGTCATCGCCATGGAGGCTATCCGGGGGGTACGACAAAAATCGGTCGGGACGATCTGCGCGGATCCGGACCATTGGGGCACCAGGAGCGGGCCGGCCCGCTCATGGCGGCGGCCCCGCGCGAACTCGCCGCGCGGGGCCGCTTTCCCTGTGCGTCTGTGGGGCTTAGGCGCCGACGAGCGGGCGCGCCCGTTCCACGCCCGAGGCGGCGGCCTCGCGCCGGACGGAGCCGCCGGGGTCTTTCGCGTCGAACGCGGCAGTGACCTTCCGGTCGATCTCGAGGAGGTCCGGTACGTCCTCGACGGCCGGGCCGCTGGAGCGGCCGGGGTCGCCTGAAGGGCCCTGCGCGGCGCCGGTGCCGGCGGGCTCGCGGATCGGCAGGCCGAACAGCAACCCGATCATGAGCAGGATGTACGCGTTGCTGCCGATGAGGCCGAGCCCGTCGAACTTCGCGTGGAATGCCCACGGGGTGCGGCTGCACAGCAGCGCGAACGAGAAGCCGAACGCGATCGCGAGGTTGCGCTTGCGGCGCGGGTCGAGCGAGCGGTCGGTGGCGTAGTCGAACAGCACCACGATCGCGGGCAGCACCCACACGAGGTGGTGGATCCAGGTGATCGGGCTGACCATGCAGCCGACGAGGCCGGTGAGGGCGAGGCCGGCGACCTCGTCGCGGGCCTTGACCGCGCGGCGGGCACGCCAGTACCACACGGCGAGGGTGATCAGCACGAGCAGCAGCCACAGCGGCTTCATCGGGTCGGGGTTGAAGAGCCGCCCGACGAGGCCGGTGAGCGCCTGGTTGGACACGAACGTCGGGGAGCCGACCCGGTCGGTGTTCCACATCGCGTCGGTCCAGAAGACCCGCGAGGCGTCCGGGGCGAACGTCGCCGCGGCCCAGGTCGCGGCCGTGGCGGTCGCGGCCGACACGGCAGCGGCCCGCCAGCGCCGGGTGATGAGCAGGTAGACGATGAACACGCCGGGGGTGAGCTTGATGGCGGTGGCGAGGCCGATGCCCAGGCCGCCGAGGCGATGCCCACCACGCACCAGCACCAGCACGTCGGCCACGACGAGGAACAGCAGCAGGATGTTGACCTGGCCGAAGTTCACCGTCTCGCGGATCGGTTCGAACGCGGCCGCGAGGGCCATCGCGATGCCCATCGCGAACCAGAACGACCAGCCCTGCCGCTTGATGACCGGCCCGAGCAGCCAGGTGAGGATCGCGAGCATGGCCAGCACGTTCATGGTCACGCTGATGAAGATCGCGGTGTGCCAGCCGATGAGCGACATCGGCGTCATCAGCGCGGCGGCGAACGGCGGATAGGTGAAGCCGTACGGCGTGCCGGGCGTCAGGTAGTCGTAGATGTCCCCGCCGCGGTTGACCCAGTAGTCCATCGCGCCGTAGTAGACCTTGAGATCGAAGAACCCGTTGTGCGCCGCCGCCACCGACAGGAACGCCCACACGACGGCCCAGACGGCCACCACCATGAGCGTCTTCCTGACCCCGGGCCGCAGCTTGACGCCGGGCCGCAGCTTGGGCCGGACGGCCGTCGAAACGGCGACCCGTCCTCGCTCCGCCACCTGTTCTGCCCTCCCACTCGCTCGCTGCCCACTGAGTTCCAGCAGCCTCAACGGTCCCGCCGGTCCAACTGTGACGAGCCGGCGCTACCCCGCCGAGTTGCCCTTCACACAAAATCCGTACGCTGGTGCTTCATGACGCTCGGGTTCGTCCGTCCGGCGCGACTCGACGACGTCGTCGAGATCACGCGCATCCAACTCACGACCTGGCGGGTCGCCTATCGGCGCCTGTTGCCTGAACATATCCTCGACCAGCTGGACGAGGATTGGATTACCCGCAGGTGGCGGGAGGCAATCGCGGAGCCGCCAAGTCCTGCGCACCGGGTGCTGGTGGCAGTCGAACAGATCGATTCGCCCGCCCCGGAGCCGGACGCAAGACCCGAATCAGCATACGTCGTCGGTTTTGCCGCGTCAGGTCCGGCAGACGACACCGCCCTCGCCCCGGACGAACATCACACCGCCCTTGACAAGGCATTCAAGGCCACTGCAGCGATCACGGACCTGCTGGTGGAGCCCCGCTGGGGCCGGCGCGGCCACGGCAGCCGATTGCTGGCGGCAAGTGTGGATTTGTGGCGAACTGACGGATTCACGACAGCGCTTGCGTGGACGTTCGCTGACGACCGTGTTACGCGTCGATTTCTGCAGAGCGCCGGCTGGGCCCCGGACGGGGCCAGCCGATCGCTCGACGTCGATGATCTGCTGATCCCGCAGATCCGCTGGCACGTGTCGCTTGAAGAGGCTTCCGAGGATCCTGTTATCGGCGCGTGACGCTGTTGCGACCCAATTGGAGCCGCCAGTTCCCACGATGTGGGCGCCCGGTCCGGGTCAATCGGCGCGAAACCGCATCGAGCCGGACCGGGCGAGACTCAGCCGAGCAGGGAACCCAGCCCGACGGTGAGGCCCGGGCGCCGCACCGCGGAGCGCACGGCCAGCAGTACACCCGGCATGAACGACGTCCGGTCGAAGGAGTCGTGCCGGATGGTGAGGGTCTCGCCCGCGGCGCCGAAGAGCACCTCCTGGTGGGCGACGAGCCCCGTGGCGCGCAGCGCGTGCACCCGGATGCCCTCGACGTCGGTGCCGCGGGCGCCGGCCATCTCGTCCTTGGTCGCGTCCGGGACCGCGCCCAGCCCCGCGGCCGCCCGGGCCTCGGCGATCACCTGCGCGGTACGCAGCGCCGTGCCGCTCGGGGCGTCGATCTTCTTGGGGTGATGCATCTCGACGATCTCGACGGACTCGAAGAACCGGGCGGCCCGGGCGGCGAACTCCATCATCAGCACCGCGCCGATCGCGAAATTCGGGGCGATGATGATGCCGACGTCCGGCTTGTGGGCGAGCCAGCCGCGCACCTGGTCGAGGCGTGCCGTCGTGAAGCCCGAGGTGCCGACGACCACGTTGATGTTCTGGTCGATGCACCAGTGCACGTGATCCATCACCACGTCGGGGGTGGTGAAGTCCACGACGACGTCGGCGCCCGCGTCGGACACGTTGAACAGCCAGTCGCCGTCGTCGACCATGGCGACGAGCTCCAGGTCGTCGCTCGCGTTGACGGCTCGGCACACCTCGGTGCCCATGCGGCCGCGCGCGCCCAGCACGCCGACCCGGATCGGCTCCACCTCTGCACTCACGCCGCCCAACCTATCGGGTCGGGCGGCGCCGTCCGCAGGGTGGTCAGCTCAGGGCGTCGGTGAACGACCTGTCCTCGACGTCGCCGATCACCGCGAGGGACATCGGGCGAGTGAGCAGTTCCTTCGCCACCCGCCGGACCTGCTCCGGGGTGACCTCGTCGACGCGGCGCAGTATGTCGTCGACGGAGAGCAGCTCGTCGTACAGCAGCTCGCCCTTGCCCAGGCGGCTCATCCGCGACCCGGTGTCCTCCAGGCCGAGCACGACGGCGCCCTTGAGCATGCCCTTGCCGCGCTCGACCTCGGCATCGGTCACGCCCTCGTCGGCCACCCGGGCGAGCTCGTCGCGGGTGATCGCGAGGACCTCCTCGACCTTGCCCGGGGCGCAGCCGGCGTAGACGCCGAAGAGACCGGTGTCGCTGTACTGCGAGGTGAAGGAATACACCGAGTACGCCAGCCCGCGCTGCTCGCGGATCTGCTGGAACAGCCGGCTGGACATGCCCCCGCCGAGCACGTTGTTGAGTGCGCCGAGGGCGAAGCGCTCGTCGTGCTGGCGCGGGTAGCCGGTGCAGCCGAGCACCAGGTGCGCCTGCTCGGTGTCCTTGTTGCGCACCACGATCTGCCCGGAGCGGGTCGGCACCCGGGTGGTGCGGGAGCGCCCCGGTGCGGGCACGGCCGGTGTGTCGCCCCAGCCGGCCTCGGCGAACGCGGCGCGCACGGCCCGCACGACCTTGGCGTGGTCGAGGTTGCCGGCCGCGGTGACGACCATCGTCTCCGGCCGGTACCGCCGGCGGTAGAAGCCGTCGATCTGCTTGCGGCTCAGCGCCGAGATGCTCGACACCGTGCCGGAGATCTGCCGGCCGAGCGGGTGGTGGCCGTACACCGCCTCGGTGAAGACGTCGTGGACCTCGTCGCCGGGCTCGTCGTCGTGCATGGCGATCTCCTCGAGGATCACGCCACGCTCGGTCTCCACGTCCGCCTCGGTCAGCACCGAGTCGGTGACGAGGTCACAGAGGACGTCGATGGCCAGCGGCAGGTCCGCGTCGAGCACCCGCGCGTAATAGCACGTGTACTCCTTCGCGGTGAACGCGTTGGTCTCCCCGCCGACCGCCTCGATCTGCGCGGAAATGTCCAGCGCGGTGCGCCGCTTGGTGCCCTTGAACAGCAGGTGCTCGAGGAAGTGCGAGACGCCCGACAGCGTGGGCGTCTCGTCCCGCGAACCGATGCCGACCCAGACGCCGAACGACACGCTGCGCATCGACGGGATGGACTCGGTCAGGATCCGCAGCCCGTTGGGCAGGACGGTGCGTCGCACCGTGCCGCCCAGCGGGTCGGCGGACAGCGTCTGGGTCAGCGCTCGGCTCGCCATGGATCAGCTGTGCCGACTACGCCGGCGACGGAACTCCGCGCCCTCGCCGCCCTCTTCCCCGGCGGGGGCGGCCTCGTCTGCGGAGGACTGGCGCGGGGCGCGCTCGCCCCGGTCGCCGCGCTCCCGGCGCGGGCCGCGGTCGCCCCGGTCACCCCGGTCGCGCGCGGGCGGGCGCTCGCCGCCCTCGGCCGGCTCCGCCGGGGCCTCGCCCTCGGCCAGCACCTTGTCGAGGTAGATCTTGCCGCGGTTGTCGATGTCCGCGATCTGCACCTCGACCTTGTCGCCGACGTTGAGGAAGTCCTCGACCTTGTCGACCCGCTTGCCGTTGCCCACCTTGGAGATGTGCAGCAGGCCGTCGCGGCCGGGCAGCAGCGAGATGAACGCGCCGAACGCGGCCGTCTTCACCACGGTGCCGAGGAACTTGTCGCCGACCTTCGGCATGGTCGGGTTGGCGATCGCGTTGATCCGCTCCACCGCGGCCTCGGCCGACGGACCGTCGGTCGCGCCGACGTAGATCGTGCCGTCGTCCTCGATGCTGATCTCGGCGCCGGTCTCGTCCTGGATCGCGTTGATGGTCTGGCCCTTGGGGCCGATCACCATGCCGATCTTGTCGACCGGGATGCGGACCGTGGTGACCCGCGGCGCGTACTGGCTCATGCCGGCCGGCGACTCGATCGCCTCGGCCATCACGTCGAGGATGACGTGCCGCGCGTCGTGGGCCTGCTGCAGGGCGCTGGCCAGCACGTCCGACGGGATGCCGTCGAGCTTGGTGTCCAGCTGCAGCGCGGTCACGAAGTCGCGGGTGCCGGCGACCTTGAAGTCCATGTCGCCGAACGCGTCCTCGGCACCGAGGATGTCGGTCAGCGTCACGTACTGCGTCTTGCCCTCGACCTCGTCGGAGATCAGGCCCATCGCGATGCCCGCGACCGGCGCCTTCAGCGGCACGCCGGCCGACAGCAGTGCCATGGTCGAGGCGCAGACCGAACCCATGCTCGTCGAGCCGTTGGAGCCCAGCGCCTCCGACACCTGCCGGATCGCGTAGGGGAACTCCTCGCGCGCCGGCAGCACCGGGATCAGGGCCCGCTCGGCGAGCGCGCCGTGGCCGATCTCGCGCCGCTTCGGCGCGCCGACCCGGCCGGTCTCGCCGGTGGAGTACGGCGGGAAGTTGTAGTTGTGCATGTAGCGCTTGGACTTCTCCGGCGCCAGCGTGTCGAGCGTCTGCTCCATGCGCAGCATGTTCAGCGTGGTGACGCCCAGGATCTGGGTCTCGCCGCGCTCGAACAGCGCCGAGCCGTGCACCCGGGGCAGGACCTGCACCTCGGCGGTCAGCGGCCGGATGTCGCGCGGGCCGCGGCCGTCGATGCGGACCTGCTCGCGCAGCACGCGGGCGCGGACCTCGTTCTTGGTCAGCGACCGCAGCGCGGCGCCGATCTCCTTCTCGCGCCCGTCGAACTGCGGGGCGAGCCGCTGGAACGCGGCCTCCTTGATCCGGTCGAGGGCCTCCTCGCGCTCCGCCTTCGAGGCGATGCGCAAGGCCTCGGCGACCTCGTCCTTGAGGGCGACGGCGACGGCCTCGTAGGCGTCGGGCTGGTAGTCGAGGAAGACCGGGAACTCCTGGACCGGCTTCGCGGCCACCTGGGCCAGCTCGGCCTGCGCCCGGCACAGCTCGCGGATCGCGGGCTTGGACGCCTCCAGGCCGCCGGCGACGACCTCCTCGGTCGGCGCCGGCGCGCCGCCCGCGACCAGGCCGACCGTGTGCTCGGTGGCCTCGGCCTCCACCATCATGATCGCCACGTCGCCGTCGGGCAGCACCCGGCCGGCCACGACCATGTCGAAGGTGGCCCGGCCGAGCTCCTCGATCGTCGGGAACGCCACCCACTGGCCGTCGACGTGCGCCATGCGGGTCGCGCCGATCGGGCCGGAGAACGGCAGGCCGGACAGCTTGGTCGACATCGAGGCGGCGTTGATCGCCACGACGTCGTAGGGGTGCGCCGGGTCGAGGGCCAGCACGGTCTCGACGACCTGGACCTCGTTGCGCAGGCCCTTGACGAAGCTCGGGCGCAGCGGCCGGTCGATGAGCCGGCAGGTGAGGATCGCGTCCTCGCTGGGCCGGCCCTCGCGGCGGAAGAAGGAGCCGGGGATGCGCCCGGCCGCGTACATGCGCTCCTCGACGTCCACCGTCAGCGGGAAGAAGTCGAACTGGTCCTTGGGCTGCTTCCCGGCGGTGGTCGCGGACAGGACCACGGTCTCACCGAGCTGGGCGAGGGCCGAGCCCGCCGCCTGGCGCGCCAGCCGCCCGGTGGAGAACGTGATCTCCCGGGTGCCGAACGAGCCGTTGTCGATGACCGCGGTGCTGCTGTGCGTACCGAGAGTGTTCTGCTCGGTCATGTTGGTTTGTTGCTCCCTTTGGGTCGTGGTTCGCCCTCGGCGGAGCTGTCTGCGGCCGGTCTTCGATCGAAGCTCACGGGGCCTTGCCCGTTCATGGGGCCCGTTCAGGGCCCGTTCATGGGCTGCCCGGAAGCCACTACCGAGGACCGGTGCGCCGACCCGCTCGGCGGGGCGCTGCCATTCCAGTGTGTCACTACTCGGCGGGGGAGCGGCGAATTGTCGCCTCTCCCCCGCCGGTGCGTCGTTATCGCCGCAGACCGAGTCGCTCGATCAGCGAGCGGTAGCGGGCGATGTCGCTGCGCTGCAGGTAGTTGAGCAGCCGGCGGCGACGGCCGACCAGCAGCAGCAGGCCGCGCCGGCTGTGGTGGTCGTGCTTGTGCTGCTTGAGGTGTTCGGTGAGGTCCGCGATCCGCTTCGTCAGCATCGCGACCTGGACCTCCGGCGAGCCGGTGTCACCCTCGACGGTCGCGTACTTCGACATGATCTCGGTCTTCTGCGCAGAATCGAGCGCCATGTTCTCCCTTTACCGTGGATTCATCGGCCGGCCCCCGCGGCGTCGTGCAGGCAGCCTGACCCCCGCCAGTCACCCGGCGTCAATCCAAGGCTAACAGACAGACCTCTTCAGTCCCGCATCGGACCGCTGGCCAGCGCCTCCCGCGCCTGCGCGACGTCCTCCGCGATCTGCGCGATCAATGGCTCGACGCCCTGGTAGGTGCGCTGTTCGCGCAGCCGGTCGGCGAAGTCGAGGCTCACCCGCTCGCCGTACAGGTCGCCCTCGAAGTCCAGCACGAACGCCTCGACGCGCCGCTCCTTGCCGGAAAAGGTGGGGTTCGTCCCGATCGACACCGCCGCCCGGTGCCGCGCACCGTCGCGGTCGCGGTTGAGCCACGCCGCGTAGATGCCGTCGGCGGGCACCGCCGCGTTGGCCGGGACCAGCAGGTTAGCCGTCGGAAAGCCCAGCTCGCGGCCGCGCTGGTCGCCGCGCACCACCACGCCCTCGAGGCGATGCGGCCGCCCGAGCGCGCGGGCCGCCGCCACGACGTCCCCCGCGTCGACGCAGCTTCGGATGTACGTCGAGGAGAACACCGTCCCCTCGTCCGCGACCAGCGGCGCCCCCTCGACGGCGAAGCCGAAGGTCCGCCCGAGCCGGCGCAGCAGCTCGACGTCGCCGGCCTGCCGGTGGCCGAACCGGAAGTTCTCCCCCACCACGATCAGTGCGGTGTGCAGGTGCTCGACGAGCGCGTCGTGCACGAACTCCTCGGGCGTCAGCCGGGAGAACTCGGCCGTGAACGGGATGACGCACAGCACGTCGACGCCCAGCGCCTCGATCAGCTCCGCTTTGCGCCCCGGCTCGGTGAGCACCGCGGGGTGCGATCCGGGCCGCACCACCTCGGAGGGGTGCGGGTCGAACGTGATGACGACCGACCGCACGCCGAGCTCCCCGGCCCGCTTCACCGCGTGGCCGATGATCTGCTGGTGTCCCCGGTGGACGCCGTCGAACACGCCGATCGTCGCGACGGCGCGCCCCCAACCGCCGGGCGCCGCCTCCGTTCCCCGCCACCGCTGCATGCCACCGAGCGTACTGCCTCGGCCCGGCCCGCCCGTTCGCCGGCGGCGGGTTGCGCCGTGGGTGGTCACGGGACGAGGACGATCTCCGGGCGGGCCTTGCCTTCGCGCTCGCGCACGATCGCCAGGACGGTGCCGTCGGGGGCGAAGACCGCGTACGGGTCCGGGATGCCGATCGGGGACAGCGGGCCGCCGTGCGAGAGCGTCCTCGCCTCATCGACGGTGGCGTCGCGGCGCGGGAAGCAGCGGTCCGCGGCGGCCGGCAGCGGGAGGGTCACCGGGTCCGGGCGCTGCGCGAGCTCGTCCAGCGTGGCCGCCTCGGCCAGGGTGAACGCGCCCACCGCGGTGCGGCGCAGCGCCGTCAGGTGGCCGCCGACGCCGAGCGCGGCGCCCAGGTCGCGGGCGAGGGCGCGGATGTACGTGCCGGACGAGCAGGCCACGTCCACGTCCAGGTCGATGTACGCGCCCGCGCGGCGGGTCGCCAGGACGTCCAGGCGCGAGACGGTGACCGGACGGGCGGCGAGCTCGACCTCCTCGCCGGAGCGGACGCGGTGGTACGAGCGCACGCCGTTGACCTTGATGGCCGAGACGGCGCTCGGGACCTGCAGGATGTCGCCGCGCAACGGGGCCACCGCCGCGGCGATCGACGCGTCGGTGACGGCGGACGCGTCCGCGCGCGCGACGACCTCGCCCTCGGCGTCGTCGGTGACGGTCGACTCGCCCAGGCGGATCGTGGCGGTGTACTGCTTGGTGCTGCCGATCACGTATGTCAGCAGCCGCGTCGCCTTCTCCACGCCGATGATGAGCACGCCGGTGGCCATCGGGTCGAGGGTGCCGCCGTGCCCGACCCGGCGCGTCCGCGCGATGCGGCGCATGCGCGACACCACGTCGTGCGACGTCATGCCGCCGGGCTTGTCGACGACGACGAGGCCGCCCTGGGTCGCCGTCTTCTGTGCCATGCGCGACACCCTAGCGTTCTTGCCGGACCGCCTCCGCGCGCTCCCGGGTTGGGGCGAGGGCGCGCGGGCCGGGGTTGGGAGCGCGGGCCGGCTTGGGAGCGGACGGGCTGGCTCGGGCCCGCGCGGGCCGGGTTAGGAGCGGACGGGCCGGCTTGGAAGCGCGGCCGGTCACCGCACGGCGCCGGCGACCGCCCAGCCGTCGCCGGCGAGGCGGTACAGCAGGCCGGCCAGGCGCAGCGCGATGAACAGCGTCAGGGCGGCCCAGACGCCGCGCAGGCCGAAGTCGAGCAGGTATGCCAGCCAGATGCCGGGCAGGAAGCCGCCGAGGGCGCTGACCAGCGTGAGGTTGCGCAGGTAGCGCACGTCCCCGGCGCCGAGGAACACCCCGTCGAGGGCAAAGACGACGCCGGCCGCGGGCATCATCGCGACGAAGAACCACCAGGCGTGGCGGGCCTCGGTGTACACCTCCGCGTCCGCGCCGAACCACGGGCGGACGCTGAGCAGGGCCGCGGCCACGAGCACCGCGAACGCCGCGCCCGCGACGAGGCCCGCGACGGTGATGCGGCGGGCGAGGTGGCGGGCCTCCGCCACGCGCTCGCCCCCGAGCGCCGCGCCGACGAGTGACTGCGCGGCGATGGCGATCGCATCGAGCGCCAGGGCGGTGAAGAAGAACAGCTGGATCGCGATCTGGTGCGCGGCGAGCGCGGCCTCGCCGAAGCGCGCGGCGACCGCGGAGGCGGACAGGAAGCAGGCCTGAAAGGCCGCGCCGCGCAGCAGCAGGTCGCGCCCGAGCGCGAGCTGGCGGCCGATGACCGCGGGCTGGGGCCGCAGCGGCACCCGCTCGGTGGCCAGCGCGCGGACGAACAGCACGCCGACGACGGTCTGCGCGGTCGCGTTCGCCACCGCGGAGCCGGTCAGGCCGAGGCCTGCCGGGTACACCAGCAGCGGGCACAGCGCGGCCGAGAGCGCGTTGGCGGCGAGCACGAAGTACAGCGGGCGGCGGGTGTCCTGCACGCCGCGCATCCAGCCGTTGCCGGCGGTGGCGAGCATGAGCCCGGGCGCGCCGAGCGCGGCGATGCGCAGCCAGCCTGCGGCGTTGTCGGCGACGTCGCCCGAACCGCCCGCGAGGGCGCGGGTGAGCGGCCCGGCGACGGCCTCGATCACGAGCAGGATGACCAACCCGCCGGTCAGGGCGAGCCAGGACGCCTGGACGCCCTCCTCCACGGCGGCGACGCGCTGTCCGGCGCCGAAGCGGCGGGCGGCGCGCCCCGTGGTGCCGTACGCCAGGACGGTCCCCAGCCACACCGCGAACGACATGACGGAGCCGCCGAGGGCCAGGCCGGCGAGCTGGGTGCGCCCGAGGTGGCCGACGACGGCGGTGTCCACGAGCACGTACAGCGGCTCGGCGGCGAGCACCACGAGCGCCGGGACCGCCAGCGTGGCGACCCGGCGCATCGTGGAGGTCTGATCTACCGTCACCCGGTCATCGTAAGGTGTGAGGACCGGAGCGACGCTTACCGGCACAACCTCCGGGAAACCGTGACGTCAGTGCGGGGGCGTCCCGGCTTCCCGGAGCTTGTGTCGATTGAGCGGATCAGCCGCGGCGGTCCATCGACATCTGCAGGGCGGCGCGGGCGCGCTCACGGGTGTCGGTGGCCGGCTCCTGCGGCTTGGGCTGGGGCTTCTGCGGGTCAGACATGACGCTGGTCTCCTCTGTTGCATGGTGCTGATGGTCGTTGCGTGCTCGGTCGCGCCGGGGTCACCGGTAGACATGCGCAACGCACGGCAAGGAGACCGACGTGGGTGGTGTCGGCCTGTTTACACGGGTTGCTGCGCACTTGGTTCCTCGCTTCCGGCGGCATGTTGCATCGGGCCGTTCGCCCGCCACCGGTGTCCGCTGTCAGAAGCGGGCGACCCGGGGCGGGCAGCGAAGAATCCGTACTGTGCGCATGCCGACTAAGTTATCGTTCAGTTCCAGCATGTGCGACGATATCCCGAAATCTGGAACGGCGTGTCGCACACGCGTCACGATCGATTTCCCTGCTCAGCCCGGCGCGGATGCGTCACGGGCCTCGGCGCGGACGCGTCAAACCGCCCCTCGCACGGACGCGTCACGGGCCCTCGCGCGGACGCCTAACGCGCAGCGCGTCCGAGTGTCGCCGCGGCGGCCGCAGACGTAGAGACCACAGCCGCGGTCGCGCGGGGCGCGGCACGGTCGCGCGGGGGCGCGGCGACGTCGGCTGCGGGGTGGGAATGCGCCCACGGGGGCTCGGCGCGGACACGTCCGGCACGGCGCGGGATCCAGTCTGTCCAGGCCCGGGCGCGGGGTCGCCGTGGGTTTCAGCGCGCCAGGAAGTGCCAGCCGAGCCACCACCAGAAGCCGAACATCGCGATGCGGCCGACTGGCAGCGGCCCGACGCGGTATCGCATGACGACGCCACACACGTCGCCGAGGCTCGGTATGCGCGATCCCTCGCGGCGGGCGACGATCTCGACCGCGGCGAAGAGCCCCAGCGCGACGCTGAACAGCGCGGCGACGAGCAGCTGACCGGTGCTCATCGGCGCATCATCGCCCAGAAGGCCCACAGCCAGCCGAAGTACGCGGCCGCGCGGGCCCAGTAGTGCTCCAGCACCGGGTCGGCGAGGCGGGACAGCGTCGGGTAGGCGTGCGAGCCGTTGAGGAACGTCGCGCCCTCGACGACACCGAACAGCAGCAGCGGCAGCAGCCACCACGCGGCCTGGCGCGAGAGCCGTGCGGGCGCGGGGCGGCGCGGCAGCGCGGCCGACACACCGAGACAGAACAGCGCGCCGCCGACGCCGAGCACCAGCAGGTTGGCCCGGAGGCTGAAGGAGGGTAGGGCGCCGCCGACGAGTGCGATCAGGGCGAACACGGGAGTGAGGACAACCGGCCGGGCCCAGGCCCGGTCGACCTCCGCAGCAAGCTCGGGTCGGTCCATCTATCGATTGTCACCGCAGCGGATGCCGACGGGCCAGCCGTTATAGCCCGGAGATTCTCCCGGAATTGACCCTGACGCGCGCCGGGGTCCGCGCGGAACGGGTGGCAGCGCGCGGACGCCACCACGCGGACGCCACCACCAGGAAGCGCACCCAGCGCACGCGCGGGAGCGCGGGAGCGGCCGAATGCGACGCGGACCCTAACGTCGCGCCGAGGACGCGTAAGAGCGCAGGCGGCGGGGCGCGGGCGCCGCCGAGTCAGTCCTGGCCGTTGCCGGGGGCCCGCGCGGGAGCGGGCAGCAGGGCGCGGATGGCGGCTATGACGTCCGCCACGGTACCGCCGGCGCTGAAGCCGGCCGCGAACCGATGCCCGCCGCCGCCCAGCGCGACCGCGACCGCGCTGACGTCGACCGCGCCCTTGCTGCGCAGCGACACCGACCACTCCCCCGCGCGGACGGGCTTGACCACGCAGGCGACGTCCGCCTCGGCGACGCTGCGCACCGTGTCGATGAGTGCCTCGACCGCGGACGGCGGCTGGTCGTGCGCGGCGAGGTCGTCGAGCGTCAGGTACGTCCAGGCGAACCCCAGCCCGCCCGCGCCCTCGCGCTCGAGCACGGTGCGTGCGAGGGCCACGCCGAACAGCCGCACGGCGCCGATCGGCCGCGTGTCGAACAGTCGCCGTGAGATCTCGCCCACCGGGATGCCGGTCGCGATGAGCCGCGCCGCGAGCTCGTGCACGGCCGGCGTCGTCGAGGCGAACTTGAACGAGCCGGTGTCCGTGGCCAGCGCCACATAGAGGCACTCGGCGATTTCCGGATCCAGTGGTACGCCAAGACGCCGCAACAGCCCGTCCGACAGCACGGACGTCGCGGCCGCCGCGGGGTCTACGAGGTTGATGCGGCCGAACCCGGGGTTGGACGCGTGGTGGTCAAGGACGATGCCGACGGGCGCCGCGCGGAGGCGGTCGGCGAGCCCGCCGAGCCGCTCGATGCTCGCCACGTCGAAGACCAGCATCGCGTCCGGCGCGGGGTCGGCGTCCTCCTCCGCGACGAGCAGCCCGGCGCCCGGCAGCGTGTCGAACGGCGCGGGCAGCCGCATCGGCCCGGGGAACGTCGCCGCGAGGTGCCCGATGCCGAGCTCCCCCGCGACGCGCCGCAGCCCGAGCAGGACGCCGAGCATGCTGCCGAGAGCGTCGCCGTCGGGGTTCACGTGGCAGGCGAGGAGCACGCGCGCCTCGGCGGGCAGCCCGCGCAGCGCCGCGACGGCCGCGTCCCACTCGGCCTCGTCGGGCCGCTGCCCGCCCGCGCCCGCGCGTCCACCCGGCGCCGCCGATCGCGCGCCCGGGCGGTCGCTCGAGACGGCGTCTTGCGCGCCCGCGCGGTCGCTAGAAGCTCCGTCCTGCGCGTCCGCGCGACCGGACCAGGGCGCGCCCACCTGGGCGCTCAAGACGGCGTCTTGCGCGTCCGCACGGCCAGGCCAGGGCGCGCCCGCGTGGGCGCTTGGAGCTCCCTCTTGCGCGTCCGCCCGGGCGTGCTGGGGCGCGTCTGCGCGGGCGTGTTTCGGGGCGGTCGCGAGGACGGGGTCCGGAGCGGGCGCTTCCCCGGCCGGGCGGCCCGGGAAGGTGTCGAGTTCGGGGCCCGCGCCCGGTGCGTTGCCGGGCGCGAGCCCGGTCACCGCCGGTCCTGGCCGACGACCACCTCGTCGTCGGCGCCGTCGGCTCCCAGGTCGTCGACGTCGCCGTCCGTCTCGTCATCCAGCTTGTACGGCTGCGGATCGCCCGCGTAGTGCGCGCCGGCCGCGAGGCGCTGCACCTCGGCGTCGGCGTCGCGCGCGCTGGCGAGCAGCTCGTCGATGTGCTTGGCGTGGTCGGACACGTCGTCGTGCACGAACGTGAGGCTCGGGGAGTGCCGCAGGCCGAGAGCCTTGCCGACGGTCGAGCGCAGCAGGCCCTTGGCGCTCTCCAGGGCGGCCGCGGTGCCGGCCTGCGCCGCCGCGTCGCCGAGCACCGTGTAGAACACGGTCGCCTCGCGCAGGTCGGCCGTGATCCGCGCGTCGGTGATCGTGATCATGCCGAGCCGGGGGTCCTTGATCTGCGTCCGTACCACCGATGCGACCAGTTCGCGCACGCGCTCCGCGTGCCGCCGCACCTTCGCCGGATCCGTCATCTCGAACACCTCCGCAGCCAAACGGCCCGCCGGTGGCCTTGTGGCCGGCCGGGGACCTGAAGATCTGACCAACGCCTTGACAGTACCCGCGCCCCACCGGTGGAGCCGCGTCGAGAAGTCAGGATTACTCGTCGTCGTCGCCGTGCAACCGACGGCGCACGGAGAGCAATTCGAACTCGGGACGCCCGGCGACCGCGCGCTCGCAGGTGTCGAGCACCTCGCGCACGTGCCCCGGCTCCGCGGCGACGACGGCGACGCCCACCTCGGTCCGCCCGGTGAGGTCCAGGGCCCCGACCTCGGCGACGGAGACCTCGAACTTCCGCAGGTGCGCGATCAGGGGCCGCACGTACGAGCGCTTGGCCTTCAGCGATCGCGAGTCATCGGGCAGGAGGAGGTCGAAGACCGCGGTTCCGGTGTACACGGCGCAAGATCCTATCCGCTCGCCCCGCTCTCCGCCGCCGGATTTTTCGCGGCGCCCGAACAGGTATTGCCATATTCATGCAGACATATCAGAAATGTCACAACGAAGGCCGAGAGCACGGGCGGAACATGACAAACGAAACAAAAACGAAGAAGAGCCGAGGGAGCGCCTCAGGCGACCAGCAGCGGCGGCCGGGCGACGATGAGTGGCTCGGGCTCCACGGGCAGCGTGGCGGCGCCCGCGGCCGGGAGCGGGCCGCGTCGCCGGGGTTCGGCGGCGCCCGCGCTGCCACCGCGGCCGCGGTACACATACAGCGAGTGGGGTGCCACCGCGTCGAGGGCGGCCACGACCGCCGGAAGCTGCCGGAAGCGCTGCCAGTCGTCCGCGTCGGCGAAACCGATCTCGAAGACCACGCCGAAGTCCTCGGAGCGCCAGGACCAGTCGCGGGCGCCGTGCGTCACCGCGGACTCAATGAGGGCGGCGCTGTAGGAGTCGCGCCACTGCCGCGCCGGGTATTCGCCGTCGCGGACCTCGATCGACCACCAGGACAGATCCATGATGTGAGCGACGTTACGCCCGCCGGGCCACCCCGTCGAGCGGATCGGCATGCCAAAAGGGGCCGTGGATCGGTGATCCACGGCCCCTTCCTCAAGGCGTCAGGTCCGCGGCTTCTCGCGCAGCTCCCACGTCTCGATCACGTCACCGATCTGGATGTCGTTGTAGTTGCCGAGCGTGATACCGCACTCGAAGCCCTCGCGGACCTCGGTCGCGTCGTCCTTGAAACGGCGCAGGCCGGCGATCGTGAGGTTGTCGGACACGACCGCGCCGTCGCGGATCAGGCGCGCCTTGCTGTTGCGCCGGATCAGGCCGGTGCGGACGATGCAGCCCGCGATGTTGCCGAAGCGCGACGAGCGGAAGACCTCGCGGATCTCCGCCTGGCCGAGCTCGACCTCCTCGTAGACCGGCTTGAGCAGGCCCTTGAGCGACGACTCGATGTCCTCGATGGCCTGGTAGATGACGGTGTAGTACCGAATCTCCACGCCCTCGCGGTCGGCCAGGTCGCGCGTGCGGCCTTCGGCCCGCACGTTGAACCCGATGATGATCGCGTCCGAGGCGCTGGCCAGGTTGACGTCGTCCTGCGTGACCGCACCGACACCGCGGTGGATGATCCGCAGCTGGACCTCGTCGGAGACGACGATCTTGACCAGCGCGTCCTCGAGCGCCTCGACCGAGCCCGAGCCGTCACCCTTGAGGATGAGGTTGAGCGTGGTCTTCTCGCCCTGCTTGAGCTGGTCGAACAGCGTCTCCAGGGTGACCCGGCCGGTGCGCGCCGCCATCTCGGCCGCGCGACGGCGGGCCTGCCGCTGCTCGGCGATCTGGCGCGCGGTGCGGTCGTCGTCGGCGGCGAGGAACGTGTCGCCGGCGCCGGGCACCGAGGTCAGGCCGAGCACGAGGACCGGACGGGCCGGACCCGCGTGCGGCACGGGCTTGCCGTTCTCGTCGAGCATCGCGCGGACGCGGCCATAGGCGCGACCGGCGACGATCGAGTCACCGACGTTGAGCGTGCCCTTCTCCACCAGAACGGTGGCGACCGGGCCGCGGCCGCGGTCGAGGTGCGACTCGATCGCGATGCCCTGGGCCGGGCCGTCGACGGGCGCGCGCAGGTCGAGCGCGGCGTCGGCGGTGAGCAGCACGGCCTCGAGGAGTCCGTCGATGTTGATCCGGCTCTTCGCCGAGATGTCGACGAACATCGTCTCGCCGCCGTACTCCTCGGCGACCAGCCCGTACTGCGTGAGCTCCTGCCGCACCTTGGCCGGGTTGGCCTCGGGCTTGTCGATCTTGTTCACCGCGACCACGATCGGCACCTCGGCCGCCTGGGCGTGGTTGAGCGCCTCGATCGTCTGAGGCATCACGCCGTCGTCGGCCGCGACCACCAGGACCACGATGTCCGTGGCCTGCGCACCGCGGGCACGCATGGCGGTGAACGCCTCGTGACCCGGGGTGTCGATGAAGGTGATCGCGCGGTCCTCGCTGTCGTGCTCGACGCGGACCTGGTAGGCACCGATGTGCTGGGTGATGCCGCCGGCCTCGCCCGCCGCGACGTTCGTCTGGCGGATCGCGTCGAGCAGCTTCGTCTTACCGTGGTCGACGTGACCCATGACGGTCACCACCGGCGGCCGGATGACCAGGCGCTCCTCGTCGACCTCGGCGTCGAGGTCGATGTCGAAGCGGGCCAGCAGCTCGCGGTCCTCGTCCTCGGGGCTGACGATCTGCACGTCGAAGCCGAGGTGCTCGCCGAGCAGCTGCAGCGTCTCGTTGGTGCACGACTGGGTGGCCGTCACCATTTCGCCCAGGTTGAACATCTCCTGGACGAGCGAGCCCGGGTTGGCGTTGATCCGGTCGGCGAAGTCCGACAGCGACGCACCCTGCGGCAGGCGGATCGCCTGACCCTGCCCGCGCGGGGCGCCCGAGCCCATGGTGGGCGCGGAGAGGTTGTCGAACTCCTGTCTGCGCTGCTTCTTGGACTTGCGCCCGCGCGTCGGCCGGCCGCCCGGACGCCCGAAGGCACCCGCGGCGCCGCCGCCACGACCGCGACCGCCCGCGCCACCGCCCGGGCGACCGGCAGTGCCGGCACCCGCGCCGGGCGCGCCGCCACCACCGCCGGGACCGCCACGGAAGCCACCGCCACCGCCGCCACCACCGCCGGGACCGCCACGGAAGCCACCGCCACCGCCGGCACCACCGCCGGGACCGCCACGGAAGCCACCGCCACCGCCGCCGCCACCGGGACCGCCGGGACGACCGGCGCCACCACCGGGGCCGCCGCGGAAGCCGCCGCCACCACCGCCCGGACGACCGGGACGGTCACCGCCCGGGCCGCCGCCGGGGCGGCCGGGCCGCTGGCTCGGCATCTGCGACGGGTTGGGCCGGGGGCCGCCCATCGAGGCCGGGTTGGGCCGCGGGGGCATCGAGGACGGGTTGGGCCGCGGGATGTTGCCCGGCGACGGCGGGCGCGGAGTCGCGCCGCCGGAGACGCCGAACGGGTTGTTGCCCGGGGACCGGGCCGGCGGCCGGCCGCCACCGGGACGCGGGCCCTGGCCGGGCCGCGGCCCGGACGGGGTCGGCGCACCGCCGCCGGACGGACCGGGGGCCGGGCCCGGGCGCGGCCCGGGCGTGGGCGCGGGGCCGCCGCCGCTGGGCGGCTGAGGCGTGTCGCGCCGGGTGTTCTCACGCTGACGGGCCTGCTGGGCGGCCTTCATGGTCGCTTCCTGCTCAGCCTTCAGCGCGGCGGCGCGCTGCTCAGCGGCCGCCACCTCGATGTCGTGCGCGCTCGTCGGCCGGACCGCGGGCGGCGTCGGACGCGGTGGGCCGGGAACGGGGCCACGGCCGCCCCCGCCTCCGGAACCACCTGGTCCGCCGCTCGCCGGCGGCTGGGGCCGCTTCGGGGGCGCAAAGGGCTTGGCTGCCGGGGACGGCGTCGGGCGCGGGGCCGCCGGAGCGGGTGCCGACGGTGCCGACGGAGCCGGCGCAGGAGGCGCGGAGGGCGCCGGGGCGGATCCTCCACCGTTTTCGAAGCTCGCACGCAGCCGGCGCGCCACTGGCGCCTCGACCGTGCTGGATGCGGACTTCACGTACTCGCCAAGCTCCTGCAGCTTCGCGAGCACGGTCTTGCTTTCGACCCCGAGCTCTTTCGCCAGCTCGTGTACGCGGGCCTTGCCTGCCACTACACTCCTCACCTCGAGGCCGGGCGGCAAGTTCCGCTCCGACCTCACTCGTGCACTTGAAGCCTGGTCATCTCAGGGACTTCATCGTGTGCTCATGTCCGTCGTCCTACCTTGCGTATTCCGGGTGGGGCGTCGCGCTCCCACCACCGGCGGTTCCGGTCACTGCATATGCTCCGGCTCCGTCACCGCCACCGAGGCGACGGCTTCGGCCAGCGGACCGGTGTCGAAGACCCCGGTGAGGCGCAGAGCCCGCCCGAAGGCGCGCCGACGCTCCGCTAGCGCGAGGCAAGCCGGATCAGGATGCAGGTGCGCTCCCCGACCCGGCCGTCTGCGAGCCGGATCGGGGACAGCCCTGAACTGGCCAGGGCCGCACTCGATCGCGACAAATCGCAGCAACTCGGAGGATGACGCACGCTTCCGGCATCCAATGCAGGTGCGAACCGGCGTAGCCGGAATCGCGGGCATGCCAGCCGGGGGCGTGCGACGTACCGTCAAGAAGTCTACCCTGCACTTTCGGCGCGCGCCGCGCCCGGTCCGGTGACGTGATCGACGTTGCCGTCCGCGGCGTTGTCCGGTCTGATATCGATTCGCCATCCGGTGAGCCTCGCGGCGAGCCGCGCGTTCTGGCCCTCTCTGCCGATGGCCAGGGAAAGCTGGAAGTCCGGGACGGTCACCCGGGCGGCCCGGTTGGCCGCGTCGACGACCTCCACGTTGAGCGCTTTCGCGGGAGAAAGGGCATTTCCCACAAATTGCGCGGGGTCCTCCGACCAGTCGATGATATCGATCTTTTCGCCGTGCAGTTCGCTCATGACGGCACGGACCCGCTGACCCATCGGGCCGATGCAGGCCCCCTTCGCGTTCACCCCCGGGACCGTCGAACGGACCGCGATCTTGGTCCGGTGGCCGGCCTCGCGGGCGATGGCCGCGATCTCCACGGTACCGTCGGCGATCTCCGGCACCTCCAGCGCGAACAGCCGCTTCACCAGGTTGGGGTGCGAGCGCGACAGCGTGACCTGCGGCCCGCGGAAGCCCTTGGCCACGTGGACGACGATGGCCTTGATCCGCTGGCCGTGCTCGTAGCGCTCACCGGGCACCTGCTCGGCCGCGGGCAGCATGCCCTCGATCTTGCCGAGGTCGATGGTGACGATGCCCTTCTCGGCGCGCGCCTCGTGCGCCTGGATCACGCCGGTGACCAGGTCGCCGTCGCGGCCGACGTATTCGCCGAAGTGCGCCTCGTCGGTCGCCTCGCGCAACCGCTGCAGGATGACCTGCTTGGCCGTCATCGCCGCGATCCGGCCGAAGTCGTGCGGGGTGTCGTCGTACTCGCGCACGATGGCGCCGTCCTCGTCGAGGTCCTGGGCGAGCACGGACGCCGCGCCCGTGCGCCGGTCGATCTCGACCCGGGCGTGCGGGTTGGCCCCCTCGGTGTGCCGGTACGCCGTGAGCAGCGCCGTCTCGATCGCCGCAAGGATGGTCTCGAACGGGATCTCGCGCTCGCGCTCCAGTGCGCGGAGGGCCGCAAGGTCGATGTTCACTCCCCGTCCTCCCCTTCCTCATCGTCTTCGTCGTCGATGTCTTCATCATCCGGGTCGGGCAGTTCGGCGAGGCGCTTGAGCTCCACCTGAACCCGTCCCGGGCCGAGCTCGCCGTACGCGTGGGCCTGCCGGTCGCCGTCGACGTCGAGGGTCACCCCGGCGTCGTCGGCCGAGACCACCCGCCCGGTCACCTCGCGACCGGCGGCCCTCACCTTGACCAGCCGGGTGCGATTGCGCCGCCAGTGGCGCGGCAGCGTGAGCGGCCGGTCGACACCCGGCGAGCCGACCTCCAGCTCGTACTCGCCCGCGATCAGCTCGTCGCCGCCGGCCTCGGCCGCATCGAGCGCGGTGGAGATGCCCCGGGAGAGCTCGGCGACGGCGTCGAGGTCGACGCCGGCATCGCTGTCGACCGCGATCCGCAGCAGATGCCGCCGCCCGACGCGGGTGACGGTGAGGTCCTCGAGGTCGTAGCCGCCCTGCGTGACGACCGGTTCGACCACCGCGAGGAGGCGCTGTCGGTGCTGTTGCGCCATAGATCGACACCCCTCCTTCAGGCACCCGCACGGGCGCACGGCTTATCGCCGCCTGCGTCACGACGCGCGGGCGGCTCGTGCAGAGCGTAACGCGACGTGACTCGGGACGTCCCGGCGGCGCTCCGAAGGCCACCCGGCCGCGCCCCCGCGCGGCCCCCGGCGGCGCGTTCCCGACGCCGGCGCCGCGCGACCGGGCGGGTGAGGGGAACACCTCACCGAGGGCGGGTGCACCGCAAATCGCCCGGATGGTGTTCACTATGCGCGTGCCAATCCGCCGACGCGCTCTGCTCGCCGCCGCCGTGGTGGCCACAACCGGCTCGGTGGCGGGCTGTAACCCGCTCGGTGGCAAGCAGCAGCCGCAGTGGAGCCCGGCACCAGACGTACTGCTGCCACTGCTGACCCGGACCGTCGCGTTGCGGGACCGTTACGCGGAGGTCCTCACGGCGTTCCCGGCTCTCCAGGACCGCATCGGGCCGCTCAAGGACGACCACGCCCAGCACGTGATCGCGCTCGCCCGCGAGATCGGCCTGCCGGAGGCCGGGCCGTTCCCGGCCGCGAGCGGCTCCGCCGGGGCCGGCGCGGAGCCGTCCGCCACGTCCACGGCGGTGCCGACCGAGCAGAGCGCGGCCCTGTCCGACCTGGCCGCGCTGGAGAAGGCCGGCCGCCAGGAGGCGGAGGCGGCGTGCCTGGCCGCGCCGTCGTACCGCGCGGCGCTGCTCGGCTCCATCGCCGCCTGCCGCGCAGGACATCAGGAGGTGCTGGCGTGACTCCCGCCGACGAGCGGCTCATGGCGGTGCTGCAGGCCGAGCACGCGGCCATCTACGGCTACGGGGTGCTGGGGCCGAAGCTCGACGGCGCGACCGTGGCCCTGGCGCACAACGCCGACAACGCCCACCGGACGCGCCGCGACGCCCTGATCGTGCGACTTTCCTCGGCCGGGCTGACGCCGCCGCCGACCGCCGCGAGCTACCAGCTGCCGTTCGCGCTCGCCGACCGCGCGTCCGCGCTGAAGCTGGCGGTACTGCTGGAGGACCGCACGGCGGCCCAGTGGCACCTGGCGCTGCCGGCCACCGACGGCGACGTCCGCAAGATCGTGCTGGACGCGCTCGTCGACTGCACGACGCGGGCCGTGGGGTTCCGCAAGGCGGGCAGCCTGACCCCGCTTGTGCCGGCATTTCCGGGCAAAACCACATAAGTCGGGAAAGTCCGTTGCGTCGGCGCGAAGCGGACGCGGCGGCGATACTCCCGAAAGCGTGCCACAGCAAGGCCGCGCCACCCCATCGGGCTGTCCGCTCCGCGACGATCGTTGCATCACGCCACAAGCGTCTAGACGAGAGGAGGACCCGACATGCGCCGCACCGCGTGGGCCGGTCCGACGATGCAACCGCGTCGTTAACAAATACGCCGTCTCGTGAGCCTGCCGTCTCGGGGAACACCGGCCCCCGGGACGGATCAGGCCGCGAGGGCTCAGGCCACCACACCGATGAAATCGCCGACAACACAACCGTAGGAAGCCCCGGCCGCCGCCGCACCCAGCAGCAGCTGCCGGGCATAGCTCACGGCAGGGTCAGGATCTCGTAGCCGTCCTCGGTCACCAGGATCGTGTGCTCGAACTGCGCCGTCCACTTGCGGTCCTTGGTGACGACGGTCCAGCCGTCCTTCCAGATGTCGTACTCGTGCGTGCCCAACGTGATCATCGGCTCGATGGTGAACGTCATCCCCGGCTCCATGATCGTGGTCAGCCGCGGGTTGTCGTAGTGGGGCACGTAGAGCCCGGTGTGGAACACCTCGTTGATGCCGTGCCCGGTGAAGTCGCGCACCACGCCGTACTGGAAGCGCTTGGCGTACGCCTCGATGACCCGGCCGATCGCGTTGAGCGGGCGCCCGGGCGCGACCGCGCGGATACCCCGCATCATCGCCTCGCGGGTGCGCTCGACGAGCAGCCGGTCCTCCTCCGCGACGTCGCCGACGCAGAACGTCTGGTTGGTGTCGCCGTGCACGCCGCCGATGAACGCGGTCACGTCGACGTTGAGGATGTCGCCGTCCTCGATCACGGTGGAGTCCGGGATGCCGTGGCAGATCACCTCGTTGAGCGAGGTGCAGCACGACTTCGGGAAGCCCTTGTACCCGAGCGTCGACGGGTAGGCGCCGTGGTCGCACAGGAACTCGTGCACGACGCGGTCGATCTCGTCGGTCGTCACGCCCGGCCGCGCGTGCTCGCCGGCCAGCGCGGTCGCCTGCGCCGCCAGCTTGCCCGCCACCCGCATCCGCTCGATGATCTCGGGCGGCTGCACGTCGGACCCGCGGTGCTTGGCCGGAGCCCGCTTGCCGACATACTCGGGGCGCACGATGTCGGCGGGGACGTGACGCCAGGGACTCTGCGTGCCGGGGGCGAGCGGTGCGCGAACCTTCATGGCCAGAAGCCTAACGCGCGTCAACACCGGGCTGTCCGGGTAACCACCCAGCCATGATCGACGGCCCGGGCGCCAACCGGACAGCCCCGCGTGCCGGTCAGGCCTCCTCGGCGAACAACTCCTCGACCGGAACCACCCGGGTCTCGACGTAGCGGACGCCTTCCAGCCGGTAGATGTGAACCACGTAACCGGACGGCTCGGCCTGGACGCGCCAGTACTCGGGGATGCCAGCCTGGGCGTACACCTTCGGCTTCACGATCCGGTCCTCGTCGCGGGTCGTCGGCGACTCGACCTCGATCACGAGATCGAACAAATCGGGCGCAACTGGGCCCCTTGGCGGCGGAACCACCCCGGGACGAAGGCGCGCTACGTCCGGAATTCGAAAATTGTACTGATCGAACTGGATACCGACTTCCTGCGTCGCCTCGCGGCCCCGATCATCGAAGTGGCGGCAAAGCCGATATCCAAGCCTCTGATGCTCGTAGCCGGCCGTCGGCGCCATCCGTAGCGCTCCCTCGTGCAGCTCGTAGAGGAAGCCCTCCTCGTGGTTGATGCCCCAAAGGACATCGTGGACGGTGAGACCCTCCGACTGGCTCCCGTTCCTGTCCAGCACGGCAACCTTTCCCATTGCGCGAGGTTAACATGGATTATGGCCGTGTGGCCATATTCCCCCTGTGGGCGCGTGCGGCCTCCACGAACGCGGCGAACAGGCGGAAGTCGGTGGTGTCCTCCGGGTGCCACTGGACGCCCATCGCGAAGGTCTTCGACGGGTCCTCGACGACCTCGATGAGGTTGTCCTCCGGGCACCAGCCGGTCGGGACGAGCCGGCCCGGGTCGGCGCAGCCCTGGTGGTGGAACGAGTTGACGATCACCGCGTCGCCGAGGATCGCGGCCGCGCGGGAGCCGCGCGAGAGGCGCACCGGGTGCTCGCCGAACTTCGGGCCGCTCACCGGGCGGTGGTTGTGGTGCCCGAGGACGTCGGGCAGGTGCTGGTGCAGGCGCCCGCCATACGCGACGCACATGAGCTGCATGCCGCGGCAGATGCCGAACAGGGGCAGGTCGGCGTCGAGTGCGGCCCGCATGAGCAGCAGCTCGGCGGCGTCCCGCTCCGGTTTGACCTTGGTGGTGGCGTGCGGGGGCTCGCCGTACAGGTCGGGGTTCACGTCCGAGCCGCCGGTGAACATGATGCCGTCGAGGCCCTCGAGCACGTCGACGTCGGGATCGTCGGGGGTGACGAGAACCGCCCGGCCGCCCGAGCTGTGCACCGCGTGCACGTAGGACAGCGGCAGCACCGCGGAGAAGGTGTCGTTGAGGCCGAAGCGCGTTTCCTCGGCGTACGTGGTCAGGCCGATGACCGGTCGCGACATGACCTCAACTTAGCCCTATCGGGGTGAGGTTGTGCAGGATGTCCAGGGCGCGTTCCTCAGCGACGGCCGGGTCGACGTCCGGCCCGGAGATCCGCGGATCCCAGTTGAGGTCGTAGAAGACCTCGGTAACGCCCTGGGTGCCCAGCCACGCGACGTCCTCGCGGATCTTCTCCCACGAGCCGTCGAGCAGGCCCCGCTCGGGGCGGAAGAGCACGCCGCGGCACACGATGCGCAGCCGCGCCGGGTCGCGCCCCGCCTTCTGCGCGCCCGCGCGCACCAGTTCGACGTCCTTGCCGATCTGGGTGAGGTCCTGGGCGCTGCGGCTCACCCAGCCGTCGGCGATCTCCCCGGCGCGGCGCAGCGCGGCCGGCACCGAGCCGCCGAGCAGGATCGGCACGCCGCCCGCCTGTACCGGCTTGGGCAGCATCCGGCTCGGCGGGATGCGGTAGAACTCCCCCTCGAACTCACTCACGTCGTCACGCCACAGGGTGCGCAGCGCCGCGACGTACTCGCGCGTCCGCGCGGGCCGCCGGTCCCCCTGCACGCCGGTGGCGACGAACTCGGCCTCCGACCACCCGGTGCCGAGCCCGAGGTCGATCCGGCCGCCGCTGAGCACGTCGAGCGTGGCGGCCTGCTTGGCCAGGTATGCCGGCGACACGAACGGCAGGTTGACGACCGCGACGCCGAGCCGGATGGTCTCGGTGCGCCCGGCCGCGTACCCGAGCGCGACGAGCGGGTCGAGCACGGTGCGGTACACCGGCTCGGGCTCCTGGTCGGCGCCGACGAGCAGTCTCTGGAAGGCCCAGAGGGAGTCGTACCCCAGCCGCTCCGCCTCGGCCGCTATCCGCCCCAGCGGCCCCGGCGTGGCCCACGTGCCCGACACCGGCAGCCCGAACCCGATCCGCATAGCCCCCGACCGTAGTTCAGATCGCGGCGACGAGCGCGGCAAAGGGCCGCACGTCGCCCGCCTCCTCCGGGTGCCACTGCACGCCGAGGACGAACCGGCGCCCGGGGTCTTCGAGGGCCTCGACGACGTCGTCGTCGGCCCAGCCGGTGACGGTGAGCGTGCCTGGCTTGTCGACGGCCTGGTGGTGGTACGAGTTCACCTCGGCGGTCGGGCCGAACACCGCGGCGGCGCGGGAGCCGGGCGCGAACCGCGCCGGGTGCGCCCCGTAGACGCCGGGCGCCGGCTGGTGGCGCCCGTCGCCGAGCAGCTCGGGCAGGTGCTGCACCAGCGTGCCGCCGCAGGCGACCGCGAGCAGCTCCATGCCGCGGCACACGCCGAGGACCGGCAGGTCGGCGTCGAGCGCCGCGGCGAGGACCGCCAGCTCCCCGGCGTCGCGGTCGGGGCGCGTCTTCGTGGTGGGGTGCGCGACCGCGCCGTAGCGGGCCGGCTCGATGTCGGCGCCGCCCGCCAGGACGAGCCCGTCGAGCCGGCCGACGAGCGCGGCCGCGTCCGCGGGGCCGCCGAGGTCGTCCGGCGGCAGCACGACGGGGCGCGCGCCGGCCTCGCGCACCATCCGCACGTACGCCTCGGGAATCAGCACGGCTCGGGTGTCCCACACGCCCCACCGCGCCGGCTCGGCGTAGGCGGTGATCCCGACCAGGGGCCTCGTCATGAGATCCGGCCCGGCTACAGCGGCGTGACGTAGGCGCCGGTGATGCCGCCGTCCACCAGGAACGTGGAGGCCGTGATGAACGACGCGTCGTCGCTGGCCAGGAACGCCACCGCGCCCGCGATCTCCTCCGGGGTGCCGAAGCGACCCATCGGCACGTGGACCAGGCGGCGCTGGGCGCGCTCCGGGTCCTTGGCGAAGAGCTCCATGAGCAGCGGGGTGGCGATCGGGCCGGGGCACAGCGCGTTGACCCGCACGCCCTGCCGCGCGAACTGCACGCCGAGCTCGCGGGTCATCGACAGCACCGCACCCTTGGAGGCGGTATAGGCGATCTGCGAGGTGGCGGCGCCCAGCAGGGCCACGAAGCTGGCGGTATTGATGATCGAGCCCTTGCCCTGGGCGAGCATGTGCGGGATGGCGTACTTGCAGCAGAAGTAGACGCTGGTGCTGTTGACCTTGAGCACGCGCTCCCAGGCCTCGAGTCCCGTATCGAGGATCGAGTCGTCGTCCGGCGGGGAGATGCCGGCGTTGTTGAAGGCGATGTCGAGCCGGCCGTAGCGCTGCGCCACGCCGTCGAACAGCGCCTTGACCGCGGCCTCGTCGGCCACGTCGGCGGCGACGAACTCGCCGCCCACCTCGTCGGCGGCGGCCTTGCCGGCGTCCTCGTTCAGGTCGACCGCCACCACCTTCGCGCCCTCGGACGCGAAGCGGCGCGCGGTAGCGAGGCCGATGCCGCTGCCGGCCCCGGTGATGACCGCGACGCGGTCCTGCAGACGTGCCTGCACCTAAACCTCCGTGCTGAAGTAGACGTTCTTGACTTCGCAGAACGCGGCGAGCGCGTCCGGGCCGAGCTCGCGGCCGAGGCCGCTCTGCTTGACCCCGCCGAACGGGGTCCAGTAGCGCACCGAGGAGTGCGAGTTGACGCTGAGGTTGCCGGACTCCACGCCGCGGGCGACGCGGATGCCGCGGCCGAGGTCGCGGGTCCAGATCGAGCCGGACAGGCCGTACTCGGTGTCGTTGGCCAGCCGGATCGCCTCGGCCTCGTCGTCGAAGCGCAGCACGGACAGGACCGGGCCGAAGATCTCCTCGCGCCAGTGGCGGTCCTGGGCCGACTTCGCGGTGAGGACGGTCGGCGCCATCCAGTAGCCGGGGCCGTCGGGCGCGCTGCCGCGGAAGGCGACCGCGTCGTCGTCCACGTAGGACCGCACGGACTCGAGCTGCCCGGCCGAGATGAGCGGGCCCATCTGCGCGGACTCGAGCGCCGGGTCCTCGCAGCGGAACGCCCGCACCGACTGCTCCAGCAGGCCCATGAACTCGTCGTAGACGCTCGCCTGCACGAGCAGGCGCGACCGGGCGCAGCAGTCCTGGCCGGCGTTGTCGAACACCGAGCCGGGCGCGGACGCGGCGGCCCTGGCGAGGTCGGCGTCGGCGAAGACGATGTTGGCGCTCTTGCCGCCGAGCTCCAGGGTCACCCGCTTCACCTGGTCGGCGCAGCCGGCCATGATGCGCTTGCCGACCTCGGTGGACCCGGTGAAGCAGACCTTGCGGACCAGCGGGTGGGTGACGAAGCGCTGGCCGACGACCGAGCCCTTGCCCGGCAGTACCGTGAAGACACCCTCGGGCAGGCCCGCCTCCAGGGCCAGCTCGCCGAGCCGGATCGCGGTGAGCGGGGTGAGCTCGGCCGGCTTGAGCACGACGGTGTTGCCCGCGGCGAGGGCGGGCGCGAAGCCCCAGCCGGCGATCGGCATCGGGAAATTCCAGGGGACGATGACGCCGACGACGCCGACCGGCTCGTAGAAGGTGACGTCCAGGCCCCCGGGGACCGGGATCTGGCGGCCGCTGAGCCGCTCGGGCGCCCCGGCGTAGTAGTCGAGGACGTCGCGGACGTTGCCGGCCTCCCAACGGGCGTTGCCGATGGTGTGCCCGGCGTTGCGCACCTCGAGCCGCGCCAGCTCCTCGATGTGCTCGTCGACGACGGCGGCGAAGCGGCGCAGCAGCCGCGCGCGGTCGCCCGGCGCGACCGCGCGCCAGGCGGGGAACGCGGCGTGGGCGCGCTCGATCGCGGCGTCGGTCTCCGCCAGGCCGAGCGACGGTACGGTCGCCACGACCTCCTCGGTGACCGGAGAGATGACGTCGTGCATGGGCATACCTTTCAGAGCCGTTCGAAGCCGCGCATGAGCTCCCAGTCGGTGACCGCCGCGTCAAACGCTGCCAGCTCGATGCGCGCCATGTTGGCGTAATGCGCGACGACGTCGTCGCCGAAGGCCTCGCGGGCGGCGTCGCTGGCCTCCCACAGCTCCAGCGCCTCGCGCAGCGTGGCGGGCACGCGCGGGGCGTCGGCGTCCTCGTAGGCGTTGCCGTGGTAGACGTCCTCCAGCCGCAGCCCGTGCCGGATGCCGTGCAGCGCGCCGGCGGTCATGGCGGCGATGGCGAGGTACGGGTTGACGTCGGCGCCGGGCACCCGGTTCTCGACGCGCATGGAGGGGCCGTGGCCGACGAGGCGCAGCGCGCACGTGCGGTTGTCCAGGCCCCAGCGCACCGCGGTCGGGGCGAAGGAGCCGACCTGGAAGCGCTTGTAGGAGTTGATGTTCGGCGCGTAGAAGAGGGTGAAGTCGCGCAGCGTCGCGAGGATGCCGGCCATCGCGCTCTGGAACACCGGCGAGATCCCGTGCTCGCCGTCGCCGGCCACGGCGGGGCGGTCGTCGGCGGCCGAGCGCAGCGAGAAGTGGATGTGACAGGAGTTGCCCTCGCGGGCGTTGGGCTTGGCCATGAACGTGATGGAGACGCCCTCCTGCGCGGCGATCTCCTTCGCGCCGTTCTTGTACAGCACGTGCCCGTCGGCGTTGGGCAGCGCGGCGTCGTAGCGGAACGCGATCTCCAGCTGCCCGAGGTTGCACTCGCCCTTGGCGCTCTCCGGGGCCAGCCCGGCGCCGGCCATCTCGTTGCGGATGCGGCGCAGCAGCGGCTCGACGCGCGAGGTCTGCAGCACCGAGTAGTCGGAGTTGAACAGGGTGACGGGCGTCAGTTCGCGGTACCCCCGCCGGAAAGCGTCCTCATAGGAATCTCTGAATGCGATGAACTCGAGCTCGGTGCCGGTCCAGGCGGTGTACCCCGCGCCGCCGAGCGCAGCGACCTGGGCCTGCAGGATCTGCCGGGGCGACGCGGTCACCGGGGCGCCGCCCTCCAGCAGCCGCAGGTCGGCCAGGACCAGGGCGGTGCCGGGGTGCCACGGGATGCGGCGCAGGGTGGCGAAGTCGGGGATCATCGCGAAGTCGCCGTAGCCGCCGGCCCAGGAGGACATCGCGTAGCCGTCGACGGTGTTCATGTCGACGTCGACGGCGAGCAGATAGTTGCAGCCCTCGGTGCCGTGCGCGACGACGTCGGCGAGGAAGTGCCGGGCGTGGAACCGCTTGCCCTGCAGCCTGCCCTGCATGTCCGTGACGGCCACGATGACGGTGTCGATCTCGCCCTCGTTCACGGCGATGCGCAGCTGCTCGACGGTCAACATCGGCTTCCCCTAAAGGTCTAGAACCAAACCATAAACTCAACCCAGCAGACCGCGCAACAGTGCCGCGGTGCCGTCGCAGTGCTCTTCCATCTCGCTGCGGGCGACCACCGGATCGCCCGCCAGGATCGCCTCGACCACGCGCTCGTGCTGGGCGTCGGAGTGGTCGAGATTGCGCCGCAGCACCGGGATCGAGGCGAGGAGCCGGTCCAGCCGCAGCTGCACGTCGGCGATGGACGCCGCCACCGAGGTGGATCCACTGGCCGCGGCGATCGCCAGGTGCAGCCGGGAGTCGTTGACCCGCCGGGTCAGCGGGTCACGGGTGCGCGCGCCGGCCAGGCACGCCACCAGGTGCGCACGGTCGGCCGCGGACAGCGCCCGGGTCGCGGCGAGCGCGGCCGCGCCCGGCTCCAGCACGCGGCGGAAGTCCAGCGCGTCGTGCAGCGCGTCGCCCATCTCCCGGGCGAGCGCCGCGGCGTCCAGCGCGTGAGCGCCGTCGACCGCCTCGCCGCTGGCGCGGACCACGAACGTGCCGCCGGAGCGGCCGCGGCGCGACTCCAGAAACCCGGCCTCGCGCAGGGCGGCGATCGCCTCCCGCAGCGTGACGCGGCTGACCTGGAGCCGCTCGGCGAGCTCACGCTCGGGCGGGAGCCGCTCTCCCACCGACACCAGCCCGAGCCGGATCGCCTGGGCCAGTCGGGCGACGGTGATCTCGAAGGCGTTGCCGCCCCGCACCGGCCGCCACATCGGCACACCCGACAGGGGCTCCGTCGCCACCGGCATCCGACCTCCCAGAAGCGGTCCCCGGGCCGGCGCACCCCGGCCGACCCGGAGACCATCATCCCCTACTCCGCCACGGTCGCCGCGTCGTCGGCGACGGCCTCGTCGATGGTCCGGATAGGACCGTTGAACCACTTCTTCGCCGACAGCACCCACCACAGCGCGGCGCCGCCGATGACGATGAGCAGCGCGATCGGTGCGTAGTTCACCGCGGTCCAGGTGAAGCCCTCGTGGCCCGGGATCGCGGTCGGCGTGAACGGCATCATGAAGTAGATCGCCACGATCACGATCTCGGACACGGCGATCCAGCCGAGCACCTTGTACTTGCGGCCCAGCGTCCACGGGCCGGGCACGAACCGGTCGCCCATCCGCAGCCGCAGGTAGATCGGGATCAGGAACGCGACGTAGAGGCCGATGACGGCGACGGAGACGACGGCGTAGAACGCGGTCGGCGCGCCGGTCGGGCTCTTGTACAGCGCCGGCAGGGTCAGCACGCCACCGGCGATGGCCGCGCCGATGATCGCGTTGACCGGGGTGCCGTTGCGGTCCACCTTGGACCACAGCCGCCAGCCGGGCACCGCGCGGTCGCGGCTGAACGCGTAGGTCATCCGGGACATGCTCGTCACGCAGCTCATGCCGCAGAAGAACTGCCCGATCGTGGAGATGAGGATGACCGCCTTGAAGAAGGCGGGGCTCAGCGCCGTCTCGAAGATGGCGCCGGAGAACCCGCTGGCCGCGGTGATCGCGTCGACGTTGGTCGCGGCGAACAGGAACGACAGCAGCAGGATCCAGCCGCCGATCGCCGAGTAGAAGATGGACTGCCACAGGCCCTTCGCGGCCGCGGTCGACGCGCCCTTGGTCTCCTCCGAGACGTGGGCACAAGCATCAAAACCGGTGATGGTGTACTGCGTGAGCAGGAACCCGAACGGCAGGACGAGGAACCAGTAGGTGCCGTCGGAGTACCCGGAGTGGTTGAAGCGCTCGGTGAAGACGAACTGCAGGCTCTGGTGCTTCTCGGGCACGAACACGAGGATGAGCACGATGGCGGCCGAGCCGGCCACGTGCCACCACACCGAGACGTTCTGCAGCACGTCGATGATGTTGTGACCCCAGATGTTGATGGCCATGTGCGCGGCCAGGATCACGACGAACAGCAGGAACGTCAGGTAGAGGTTGGTGCTGTCCCAGGAGCTGTAGGCGTCCAGGACGAGGCTGAGGAACGTGGCGCAGCCGTAGTCCACCGACGCGGTGACCGCGATCAGGCCGACGAGGTTGAGCCAGCCGGTGAACCAGCCGTGCACCGGCCGCCCCATCCGGGCCGCCCACCAGTAGATGCCGCCGGCCGTCGGGTATGCCGAGACCAGCTCCGACATGCAGAAGCCGATGATCAGGATGAAGATCGAGATGAGCGGCCAGCCCCACGAGATGGCGATCGGGCCGCCGTTCATCCAGGCCTGGCCGAAGGTCGTGAAGCAGCCGGCCAGGATCGAGATGATGGAGAACGAGATGGCAAAGTTGGAGAACCCGCTCCACTTGCGGCGGAGTTCCTGCTTGTAGCCCAGTTCGGCAAGCCGCTTCTCGTCGTCGTCGATCGGCAGGTCGGCCTGGGTCGGCGATGCCGACATGGCACCTCCTCTTATTCGTTGGGGGTGATGGGTTTCCTTCCGGTCACCGCTGCGAGGAGCCGCCCGAGCCCGGGGTCTTCCAGCGCACGCCGCGCCTGGCCCCACTTGTCGGCCGCCTCCGCCTCGTAGTCGAAGCCCACCGGGTCCTCGCCGCGGGCGGCGGCGAGGAGTCCATGGTGGACGGTGAACCAGAGCGCCCACGTGACGTTGGACGCGATGTGAAACAGCTGGACCCGGGCCAGCAGCGCCGGGGTCAGGTCGGCGCCGAAGTACGCGCCGGCCAACTGGCCCGTCAGGTCCGGGTCGTAGTCCGCCTCGGCGGCGATGTCGCCGAGCTCGAACGCCGGGTCGTTGTTGCCGGAAAGCTGGTAGTCGATGATGCGCACGCCGCTGGGCGTGGCGATGAAGTTCTCCGCGAGCAGGTCGTTGTGGCAGGGCACGGCGGGCAGCGGCCGCTCCGCGAGCGCCGCCCGGATCGCGTCCACTGTGGAGGAACCGTCCAGGTAGCCGGCCGGCAGCGGCAGGTCGTGACGCCGGCACACCTCCAGCAACTCGGCGCGCTTGGCGAAGATGTCGAAGTCGTTGGCGAAGGCGGGACCCGCGTGCAGCCGCAGGCACGCCTCGGCCAGCCCCGGGATCACCTCCGGCCGGCGCACCTCGGCGGCGCTGAGCGTGCGCCCGGGCAGGAACTCCAGCACGATCGCCGGCACGTCGGGCAGCACGGCGTACACCTGCGCGCCGACGGTCCGCGCGGCCAGCCGCGTGTTCTCGATCTCCCGCTCGGGCGCGACGCCGAGGCCGGCCGCGGAGACCGCCGGCTCGAGCACCCGCAACACGTACGGGACCCCGTCGGCGTCGACGCGGAAGACATGGTGCGACAGGCCACCCTCGAGGCGCTGCCACTCCACCGCGCGGCCCACCCACGAGGGGACCCGCTCCAGCAGGTCCGTGATGGACGGCACCGCACTCATGACATCCGGCCCCTTCGGCGCGATCCATTTGCCGAATTCGGGCGAAGCCAGGCCTTTAACCCGGCTGGCTCGAAGTGATCGGCTTCATGGTGGGACAGAGTTAACGCCCCTGTCAGCCGCTCGTCAAGAGCGGTCCTCGCGTTACATCCTGGAAACAAGTGGCACGCCTTCAGACCTTTTCCGGGGCGTACCGACGGGGCCACAATCATGCGATGTCGATCGAGTCGGACCTGCCCCACGCGGCCCGCGCCGTCGTGGTGGGCGGCGGCGTCGCCGGTTGCTCCATCGCGTACCACCTCGCCCGGCTCGGCTGGACCGACGTGCTGCTGCTGGAGCAGCACGAGCTGACCGAGGGCACCACCTGGCACTCGGCCGGCTTCGTCGGCCAGTTGCGCTCGACGGTCAGCCAGACCCGCATGATCATGTACTCCTCCGGCCTCTACGCCGAGCTGCGCGAGCTCACCGGCCTCGACCCCGGCTGGCGCGGCGTCGGCGGCCTGCGCCTGGCCACGACCCCCGAGCGGGTCGAGGAGCTGCGCCGGCAGGCGAGTTCGGCCACGACGTACGGCCTGGACATGGCCCTGCTCGGCCCGGCCGAGACGCTCGACCGGCTGCCGCTGCTCAACGTCGCGGACGTGCGCCTGGCCGGCTGGCTGCCCGGCGACGGCTGGCTGGAGCCCGCCGCCCTGGGCGCCGCCCTCGCCGCCGGCGCCACCCGCCTCGGCGTCCGCATCGTCACCGGCACCCGGGTCACCGGGATCGCCGTCGAGGGCGGCCGGGTGCGCGGCGTCGTCACGCCCGACGGGCCGATCGCCGCCGACGTCGTGGTGAACGCCGCCGGCGCGGCCGCGGGTCACGTGGGCCGCCTCGCCGGGGTCGACCTGCCGATCGTGCCGATCAAGCATCAGTACGTCGTGACGGCGCCGCTTCCCGGTGGGTCCACGATGGACCTTCCGACGGTGCGCGACCCGGACCGCATCGTGTACTTCCGCGGCGCCGACGAGACCGGACTGCTCGTCGGCGGCTACGTGCGCGACCCGGCGCCGTGGCGGCCGGAGTCCGGCGCGCCGCTGGACGAGTCGCGCACCCTGTTCGAGCCCGACATGGCGAAGTTCGCCGAGTCCTGGGGCAACGCCCGCCACCGGGTGCCCGCGCTGCGCGAGCTGGACATCGCGCGCGTCGTGCACGGCCCGGAGGCGTTCACCCCGGACGGGGAGTTCCTGCTCGGCGAGACGCCGGTCGCCGGGTTCTGGGTCGCCGCCGGGTTCTGCGTGCACGGCCTCGCCGCGGCCGGCGGGGTCGGCAAGGTGATGGCGGAGTGGATCGCCGAGGGCACGCCCGAGTACGACGTGTCCACGATGGACGTGCGCCGCTTCGGCGGCTACGCGGCGAGCCGGCGCTGGGCTGGGGCGCGGGCGCTGGACGGCTACTCGCGGTACTACGACGTCGTCTACCCCGGCCAGGAGTGGGCGACCGCGCGGCCGCTGCGCCGCTCCGCGGTCTGGCCGCGGCTGACCGAGCTCGGCGCGGCGCTCGGCGAGAAGGCCGGCTGGGAGCGGGTCAACTGGTTCGGCGTGAACGCCGACCTCACGCCGCAGGCGCAGCGCCCGAAGGGCTGGGCCGGGCGCCACTGGTCACCCGCGATCGCCGGCGAGGTCGCCGCCACCGCCGAGGCCGCCGGCCTGTTCGACCAGTCATCCTTCGCCAAGCTCGACGTGCGCGGCCCAGGCGCGCTGGGCCTGCTGCAGCACCTGTGCGCCAACGACGTCGACCGGCCGGCCGGATCGATGACGTACACCCAGCTGCTCAACGCGCGCGGGGGCGTCGAGGCCGACCTGACCGTCACCCGGCTCGGCGACGCGCATTTCCGCATCGTCACCAGCACCGCCAGCGGCGTGCGTGACGCGGACTGGATCCGCAAGCACGCCCTGCTCACCGGCGCCGACGTGCTCGTCGACGACGTCACCGGCGCCTACGGCTGCCTGTGCCTGTGGGGCCCGCGCGCCCGCGACATCCTGCAGCCGCTCACCGACGCGTCGCTGTCCAACGCGGACTTCCCGTTCATGCGCGCCGTGCGCCTGCTCGTCGGCCCAGTGCCGGTGCTCGCGCAGCGGGTCACGTTCGTCGGCGAGCTCGGCTGGGAGCTGTACGCACCGACCGAGTACGTGCTGACGCTGTGGGACCTGCTGCAGGAGGCGGGCGGCCCGCTCGGGATGCGCCCGGCGGGCTACCGCGCGATCGACTCGATGCGCCTCGAAAAGGGCTACCGCGTGTGGGGCAGCGACCTCACGACGGACGCGAGCCCCTTCGCCGCCGGCCTGGATCCCTTCGTACGCCTGGACAAGCCCTTCCTGGGCCGCGACGCCCTGCTGGCCGAGCGCGCCGGGGGCCCGCCCGCGCGCCTGCTGCGCTGCCTCGTCCTCGACGACCCCGGCACGGTCTGCCTGGGCGGCGAGCCGGTCCGCGTCAACGGCGTGCCGGCCGGCCGCGTCACGTCGGGCGGCTTCGGCTACCGGGTGGGCGCCTCGATCGCCTACGCCTACCTACCCGGCGACGTGCCGGCCGGGACCCCGGTGGACGTCGGCGTCTTCGACCGGTGGGTTCCCGCCGTGGTACGCCAGGAGCCCCTCTTCGACCCCAAAATGCTCCGCGTCCGCGCGTAACACCGCAGCGTGCACGCGTCCGCGCGTGGGCGCCCGGGGCGCGGACCGCGGGCGCCCACGCGCGGTCCGCGGGCGCGGAGGCGGGCCGCCGTGCGCGGCCCGCCGGTGGGTCAGGAGCGCTGCTCGGGGCGGTCGATCACGCGCAGCCAGCTGCCGTCGGGCTGGCGGCGCACCACCTGTACGCGGCCACCGGTGCCGTCCTTCGCCCGGGTCGAGGTGAGCGCGAGGTCGCCGTGGTGGATCGTCGGCAACGCCTCCTCCACCTCGAAGCGCGGTACGTGCCGGAGCATCTCCTCGCAGACGGCCCGGATCGCGTCCCGGCCGAGCGTGGTGCTGCCCGGCGGGTAGGCGAGCACGGCATCGGGCTCGTACAGCTCGGCCAGGCCCGCGGCGTCGCCGGCGTTGGCGCGCTCGACGAACAGGCGGGAGATGTCTTCCGGGGTCATCGCCTTCGTGGTCATGCCTCAACGGTCCCGCGGTGTGATCCAGAAGTCCAAGAGCGGTTCATGTTCGTCCCTAGAATCGTTGGTTATGGAGCTGCACCAGCTGGAGTACTTCGTCGCGGTCGCCGAGGAGGGTGGCTTCACCCGCGCGGCCGCGCGGCTGCGGGTCGCTCAGCCGGGGGTCAGCGCCCAGGTGCGCAAGCTGGAGCGGGAGCTTGGTCAGCCGCTGCTGGACCGCTCCGGCCGCACGGTGCGGCTCACCGCGGCCGGGCGCGCGGTCCTGCCGTTCGCCCGCGCGGCCCTCGGCGCCGTGGACGGGGCGCGGCAGGCCGTGGACGAGCTGACCGGCCTGACGCGCGGGCGCGTGGCGATCGGCACCGTCACCTCGCACACCGTCGACCTGGCGGCCGTCCTCGCCGACTTCAACGCCGCGCACCCCGCCGTGGAGGTCACCCTCGTCGAGGACGCGTCCGAGCGCCTCGCCGAGGCCGTGCGCGAGGGGCGCCTGGACGCGGCGATCGTCGCGTTCGGGGAGACGCCCGAGGGGCTCGGCGTGGACCTGATCAGCGACGAGGAGATCGACGCCGCCGTGTGGCCCGGCCACGAGCTCGCCTCCCGCGACACGATCCCGCTGTCCGCCCTGCGTGACCGCGCGCTGATCTGCCTGCCGCGCGGGGGCGGCATCCGGGCCGTCCTCGACGCCGCGTGCGCGGCGGCGGGCTTCGCGCCGCGGGTGGCGTTCGAGGCCGGCTCCCCCGCGGTGCTGGAGCAGCTCGCCGCCCGCCGCCTGGGCGTGGCGATCCTGCCGGCCTCGATCGCGCGCAACCGCGAGCACCTGCACCCGCTGCGCATCGTCCGGCCAACGCTGCGCGGCCGTCTGGGGCTGGCCTGGCGCCTGGCCGGCCCGACCAGCCCCGCCGCGTCCGCGTGGCTCACCCACACCCGCCGCTACCTCTGACACCCACCGCGCACCGCGACCGTCCACGCCCGCGCGGTCGCCGACCACTCACCGCGGCGGCCGGGCGGTCAATGACGGCCGTGGCTCACCACGGCACCGGTCCCTCGTCGTCGAACGCGCCGCCCGTCGGGCCGTCCGCCGGCAGCGTGGCCAGGCGGATCGCCACCACCGCGCCCTGGGCCGGGGTACGGGGGCCGGCGTGGCCGTTGAGGTCGGTCGCGCAGTAGCCGGGGTCCGCAACGTTCACCTTGATCGGGGTGTCGCGCAGCTCGTTGGCGTACGAAAGGGTCACCGCGCTGAGGGCCGACTTCGAGGAGTTGTACGACAGCAGCGTGTTGCGGGCGTAGATGTGCGACGGGTCGGCGGCGTAGGTCAGCGAGCCCAGGCCGCTGCCCAGGTTCACGATCCGGGCGGCCGGCGCGCGGCGCAGGGCCGGCAGGAGCGCGTTGGTGACCGCCACCACGCCGAAGACGTTGACGGCGAACGTGTCGCGCAGCAGCTGGGCCGGGGTCGCGCTCGGCGGGGCGCCGCGGTCGAGCAGGATGCCGGCGTTGTTGACGAGCACGTCGAGCACCTCGATGCGCTCGGCCACGCGGGCGATGGACTCCTCGTCGGTCACGTCGAGCCGCACGGCCGTCGCGCCGATCGCCTCCGCCGCCTCCTTGCCGCGGATCGGGTCGCGCGCGCCGAGCAGCACGGTCATGCCCAGCGCCCGCAGCCCGCGCGCGATCTCCAGGCCGATGCCCTTGTTGGCCCCCGTGACGAGGGCGGTCTTGGTCGTCATGCGCAATACCGTCGGGCCGGCGGCGCCCGGGCGGGAGAGACGCGTGGAACATCGGATCGACGGTCCCTGGTTCGGCGCGGCGCCGTCCAGCAACATGGGGGCATGAACCGGGTACAGCTGGCCGAGTTCCTCAAGGACCGCCGGGCGCGCGTGAGCCCGTCCGACGCGGGGCTGCCACCGGGGGCGCGGCGGCGCACGCCGGGGCTGCGGCGCGAGGAGGTCGCCCGGCTCGCCGGGATCTCGGTGGACTACTACGCCCGGCTGGAGCAGGGGCGCGGGCCGCACCCGTCGCGGCAGGTCCTGGGCGCGCTGGGCCGGGCGCTGCGGCTGTTCGAGGACGAGCGCGCGTACCTGTTCCAGCTGGCCGGCGAGCAGCCGGGCCCGCCCGCGGGGCCGAGCCGGGTCGTGTCGACCGGCATCCGGCACCTCCTGGACCGGCTGGACGACACGCCGGCCTTCGTCATCGACGCGAAGTACGACCTGCTGGCCTGGAACCGCATGGCGGTGAAGCTGATGGGGGCGCCGCCGCCGGAGCGGAACATGATCTGGAACGCGTTCTGCGGGCCGTGGCCGATCACGCCCGACTCGCCGGCAGAGGTCCACAGGTTCGCCGAGGAGTCGGTGGCCGACCTGCGCGCCGCGTCCGTGCGATACCCGAACGACGAGGGCATCCGCGCGCTGATCGCCCGGCTGCACGCGGCCAGCCCTGAGTTCACGCGCCGATGGAACGAACACCACGTGTGCGTGCGGCGCACCACGACGAAGACGTTGACCCATCCCGAGTACGGCGAGCTGGTCCTGGAGTGCCAGTTGCTCCACGCCGACGAGCAGGGTCAGCGCGTCGTCTTCTACACGGCCGCGCCGGGCTCCCGCACCGCGCGGATCCTCTACAACCTGCGCGAGCCCGTCAGTGCCTCCTGAAGCCTCCTGAAGCCTCCTGAAGCCTCCTGAAGCCTCCCGAAGCCTCCCGAAGCCTGTGCGGCTAGGACGCGACCTGCGTGGCGTCGGTGTCGGCGTCGGGTATGCGGCGGGTGGCGTCCGGGCCGGCGAACTCCGAGGCGGGCTCGGACGCGTGGCTCAGCCGGCCCGCCAGCAGCGCGGCCTGCCGCGACATGCCGCCGACGACCGCTGGTACCAGGGGTAGCAGCCAGTCCGCGACCAGGCCGGTGGCGGGTAGTTGGACGATGATCAGGGCGGCGAACGCGGCGGCGGACCCCTCGACGAGGCCGCGCCACGCGGCCCGGCCCGCGGCGGAGGTGACCTCGCGGCGCGGTGTGCGGGCGTTGAGCGCGTCGGCGGCGTTGAGGTCGCGGCGGCCCAGGTTGAACCCGGCGATGCCGCAGGCGGTCGACAGGCCCAGGACGGTCGCGGTGAGCCAGCTTCGGGTGAGCCAGTAGGCGAGCCCGAGCACGGCGCCGCCGGCGACGAGCGCGACGAGGGCGCGCAGCCACTCCTTCTTGTCGCCGGGGTACCAGTAGTACCGGGTGGTGTTCGGCCCGGTCTGCCGGATCATCTGGCCCATGCGAGCATCCCCTCGTTCGGCCGCTGCGGGGTCCCTCGTGATCATGCGCCTCGCAAGGGCGATTTGTCCGAAGTTAGAGCAAACCCGAAGTTAGAACAGAACTGTCGCGAACGTGCCGACCTGCTGGAATCCGCAGCGCTCGTACACGCGACGGGCCGGCGTGTTGTAGTCGTTGACGTACAGGCTGACCGATGGCGCGACGCGGCGCAACGCATCGCGGACGACCGCGGCGATGCCGGCCGTGGCCAGGCCGCGCCCGCGCAGCTCGGGGTCGGTCCAGACGCCCTGGATCTGGGCGGTGTGGCGGGTGACGACGGCCAGCTCGGCCTTGAACACGACCCGGCCGTGGTGGAAGCGGGCGTACGCCCGGCGCGCCCGGACCAGCTCGCCGATGCGCTCGCGGTAGGAGCGCTCGCCGCCGTCGGCGGTCGGCGAGACGCCGACCTCCTCCGTGTACATGGCGACGGCGGCGGGGAAGAGCAGGTCGATCTCGTCGGGGCGGACCAGCCGGACGTTCGGGTCGGGAGAGACCGGCGACGGGGCGCTGACGGCCATGAGCGGCTGGTTGGGGCGCACGTCGCGGGACGGGCCCCAGGTCGGTGCGAGGTGCGACCACAGGCCGAGGACGGCGTCGGCCGAGCCGACGATCGAGGAGCATCCGCGCGGCTCATTGGCGACCATCTCGGCGAACGCGGCGACGGCGGCGGCCGAGGCATGCACGGGGATGAGGTTGGCGCCGATCCAGCACAGCGACTCGAGGTTGCGGCGCGAGCCGTAGCCGAAGATCCGCGCGTCCTGCCGCCACCAGGCAAGCCCGGCCATCGAGACGCGTTCGGCGACCTGGGCGCCGCCGAACGGGTCTCGGTCGAGCAGCCGCTCGACCGAACCGCGCTCAGCGTCGCCGAGGAGGCGCGCTGCCACCGTCAGCATGCGTACCAGCCTGCCAGATCCGCCGGGGTATGGCTCTACATACCCCCGGGCCAGTGAAGGCGCTCCCCCGCCCGGGATCGGCGGGGAATCACCCGGAAGACAACCCGTTCAGTGCACGGTCACCGACGGGCCGAGGCCGCGCAGTTCCTCCGGCAGGTCCACGCCCTGCTCCTCGGCGAGCCGCAGGGCCTCCTCGACCAGCGTCTCGACGATCTGCGACTCGGGCACGGTCTTGATGACCTGGCCCTTGACGAAGATCTGGCCCTTGCCGTTGCCAGACGCGACGCCGAGGTCGGCCTCGCGGGCCTCGCCGGGGCCGTTGACGACGCAGCCCATGACCGCGACCCGCAGCGGCGCCGGGAACCCGTCGAGGGCGGCGGTGACCTGCTCGGCGAGCGAGTAGACGTCGACCTGGGCACGGCCGCAGGACGGGCAGGAGACGATCTCCAGGCCGCGCTCGCGCAGGCCGAGGGACTCGAGGATCGCGATGCCGACCTTGACCTCCTCGACCGGCGGCGCGGACAGCGAGACCCGGATGGTGTCGCCGATGCCCCCGGCGAGCAGGGCCCCGAACGCGACCGACGACTTGATCGTGCCCTGGAAGGTGGGGCCGGCCTCGGTGACGCCGAGGTGCAGCGGGTAGTCGCACCGCTCGGCGAGCTGCCGGTACGCGCGGATCATGACGACCGGGTCGTTGTGCTTGACCGAGATCTTGATGTCGCGGAAGCCGTGCTCCTCGAACAGGGAGCACTCCCACAGCGCCGACTCGACCAGCGCCTCGGCGGTGGCCTTGCCGTGCTTCTCCAGCAGCCGCTTGTCGAGGGAGCCGGCGTTGACCCCGATGCGGATCGGCACGCCGGCGTCGGAGGCCGCCTTCGCGATCTCCCTGACCTTGTCGTCGAACTGCCGGATGTTGCCGGGGTTGACGCGCACCGCGGCGCAGCCGGCGTCGATCGCGGCGAAGACGTACTTGGGCTGGAAGTGGATGTCGGCGATCACCGGAATCTGCGACTTCTTCGCGATCGCCGGCAGCGCCTCGACGTCGTCCTGGCTCGGCACCGCGACCCGCACGATCTGGCAGCCGGAGGCGGTGAGCTCGGCGATCTGCTGCAGGGTGGCGTTGACGTCCGCGGTGAGCGTCGTGGTCATCGACTGCACCGAGACCGGCGCGCCGCCGCCGACGGGCACCTGGCCGACCATGATCTGACGGGACTCGCGCCGGGGCGCCAACGGTGGCGGCGGCACGGCGGGCAGGCCGAGGCTGACTGCGGTCATGAATGCGCCCTTACCTTTACCTTCGCGGAGAGGTGTTATTTCAGCGTGATCGGATTGACGAAGTCGGCGGTCATCGTCAGCAGGACGAAGACGCCGAGGACACCTATCACGCCCAGGGTGATCGGCGCCAGCTTGTAGTAGTCGACGCGGCCCGGGTCGGGCCGGCCCATCCGGGCCGCGATGAACGACCGGATCCGCTCGAACCAGGCGATGGCGATGTGCCCGCCGTCCATGGGCAGCAGCGGGAACAGGTTGAAGATGCCGAAGAACAGGTTGAGGGTCGCGAACAGCGACAGCAGCGTCGGCCAGTCGCCGAGCGCGAACAGCTCGCCGCCGATGCGGCTGGCGCCCACGACGCTGACCGGCGTGTTCGGGTCGCGCGGCTCGCCGAGGATCGCCTTGAACAGGTTCGGGATGCGCCCGGGGATGGCCTTGAACGACTCGAACGTGCGCTCGACGAGGGTGGCGGTGGCCGACGCGGTCTGGCCGACGCCACCGGCCGGGCCGTAGCGCAGGACTGGCAGGTCGGAGCTGCGGATGTCGACGCTGATACCCAGCATCCCGCCGCGCTCAAGGTCGTCGGGGGTGATCTGGTCCGGGGTCTTGTCCGTGATGCCGAGCTTGAGCCGCTGCGCCTCCGGGATCAGGGCCGTGCCCGAGAGGGTCTGGTCCCCGCGCTTGTACTGCACGGTCACCGTCTGCCCGACGTCGTCCTTGAGCTCGTCGCGCAGCGCCTGGTTGCCGCCGATCGCGTGCCCGTCGATGCTCAGGATGATGTCCCCGGGCTGCAGACCGAGCTGGGCGGCCGGGCTCTTCGGGTCCTTGGCCGGGTCACAGGGCTTCTGGGCCTTCGTCTGCGGGTCGACCACGTAGGTGGGGCTCACGCACTGGGAGATCGCGCCGACCCGGACGGGCACCTGGTTGGCCTTGGTCACGTCGGGGATCCCGACGAACGAGAAGAGCACCCACAGCGTGACCAGGGCCAGCGCGAAGTGAGTGATGGAGCCCGCGGCCATGACGATGGTGCGTTTCCACACCGGGTATCGCCACATGGCCCTCGGATCGTCGGAGCCCGGCTTGCCGGTCTCGGGATCGACGTCCTCCTCGTTCGGGGTCATCCCGACGATCTTGACGAACGCACCGAACGGCAGGGCCTTCAGCCCGTATTCGACGCCTTTGCGCTTGAACGCGAAGATCGTCGGACCGAACCCGATGAAGAAGCGGGTCGCCTTCATCCCGAACCAGCGGGCCGTCCAGAAGTGCCCGGCCTCGTGCAGGCCGACGGCGATCAGGATGCCCAGGGCGAACACGACGACGCCCAGCGCGAAGGTCATCAGACCCCTCTCCGGTCGGCGCCCGCGGCGATGAGCGCACGGGCGTGGGCCCGCGCCCAGGACTCGGCGGCGAGCACGTCATCGACGGTACCTGGTTCGGCGAAATCCGGGGCCTCGGCGAGGGTTCGCTCCAGCGTCTCGACGATGCCCAGGAACGGCAGATCACCCGCCGTGAACGCGGCCACACACTCCTCGTTGGCGGCGTTGTAGATCGCCGGACGGCATCGGCCGGCCTCTCCCGCGGCCTTGGCCAGCGCCACAGCCGGGAACGCCTCCTCGTCCAGGGGCCGCAGCTCCCAGGTGTGCGCCTTGGTCCAGTCCACGGCGGGGGCGGCGTCGGGGACCCGGTCGGGCCAGCCCAG
Organism: Dactylosporangium sp. NPDC048998; assembly: GCF_043197855.1. NCBI lineage: Bacteria > Bacillati > Actinomycetota > Actinomycetes > Micromonosporales > Micromonosporaceae > Dactylosporangium > Dactylosporangium sp. NPDC048998. Next base: position 409,999 of record NZ_JBICTV010000001.1, on the reverse strand, counting down.
TGCGAGGGCGATCGGCAGGCGCATGTCGGGCGGGCTGCACTGGGCGAGGGTGGAGCCGTCGGTGAACTCAACTAGCGAGTGGATCACCGACTGCGGGTGGACCATGACCTGGATCGCGGAGTACTCCACGCCGAACAACTCATGCGTCTCGATCACCTCCAGCCCCTTGTTCACCAGGGTGGCGCTGTTGATCGTGACGACGGGCCCCATGTCCCACGTCGGGTGGGCGAGGGCCTCCTGCGGGGTAACGCCGACGAGCTGGTCGCGGGTGCGGCCGCGGAACGCGCCGCCGGAGGCGGTCAGCACGAGCCGGCGCACCTCGCCGCGGCTCCCGCCGCGCAGCCCCTGGGCCAGCGCGGAGTGCTCGGAGTCGACGGGGACGATCTGGCCCGGCCGCGCCGCGGCGCGCACCAGCGGGCCGCCGGCGACCAGGGATTCCTTGTTGGCCAGGGCGAGGGTGCGCCCGGCGCCCAGGGCGGCGAGCGTCGGGGCGAGCCCGAGCGAGCCGACGACGCCGTTGAGGACGGTGTCGCAGGGCCAGTGCGCGAGCTCGGTCATCGCGTCGGGCCCGGCGAGGATCTTCGGCAGCCGGAAGTCGCCGGTCGCCCAGCCGCGGCGCTGCGCCTCGGCGTAGAAGGCGAGCTGAAGGTCCTGGGCGACGCTGGCCCGGGCCACCCCGACGGCCTCGACGCCGAGCTCGAGCGCCTGCCGGGCGAGGAGGCCGACGTTGCCGCCGCCGGCACCGATCGCCACGACCCGGAACCTGTCCGGGTTACGCCGCACGATGTCGATCGCCTGAGTGCCGATCGACCCGGTGGAGCCGAGGAGCACGATCTCTCGGGGTGTCACACCCTCATTGTGTCAGGCGCCGGCCCGGGCCGCCCCGGCCGTGCACCGTGCCCGCCGCAAACCTTCACGAACCCCCCGCCGGACACGGTGTCCTATGTGGAATTACGTCGAGGCACGGCCGACGAAATCCCCCCGCCGGCCGTGCCCCACTATGACTCAGCCCGCTACCGCCGGATGCGATCAACAGCGGTATGAACTGGGCCGATGCGATGCGCGCAGGGCGCGCCCCCATCCATCAGCGTGGTGAATCCCAGATGCCATCCCCGTTCGTACGCATGTATTAATTATAGATCATCACTTGCCGCCCGGCAATCGAATTACTACGGCGCCAGGCGGTGCAGGTCCCGCGGGAACAGCGTCGTCTCGCGCACGTTCGCGGCCCCCGTGAGCCGGGCCAGGAACCGCTCCAGGCCGATCGCGAAGCCGCCGTGCGGCGGCATCCCGTGACGGAACGCGGCCAGGTACCCCTCGAGGTGCTCGGCCTGCGGGCCGAGCACGGCGAGGTAGTCGCCGAGGCGGTGCAGCCGCTGCCCGCCGGTCACCAGCTCCACGCCCCGGAACAGCAGGTCGAACGAGTTCGACCAGCGCGGATCCGACGGCTGCGGGTGGGTGTAGAAGGGGCGTTTGGCCATCGGGTACCCCTCGACGTACACGAGGTCCGAGCCGTGCTCCCGCAGCGCCCACGCGCCGAGCGCCCGCTCGTGCTCGGGCGCCAGGTCGGGCTCGTCCCCGGGCGCGCCGGCCAGCCGCAGCGCCTCGCTGAAGTGCACCACCGGCACCTCGTCCGGGATGCGCACGGCGTCCAGACCCGCGGCGGCCGTCATCGCCCGCACGACCTGGGTCAGCACGGCCATCACGTCGCGGTGGTCGCGCACGAAGCCGAGCTCGGCGTCCAGCGAGGTGTACGTGGCCAGGTGCCGCGACGTGTCGTGCGGCTCGGCCCGGAACACCGGCCCGACCTCGTAGACCCGCTCGAACACCCCGACCATCGTCTGCTTGTAGAACTGCGGGGACTGGGCGAGGTACGCGGGACGGCCGAAGTAGTCGAGTGCGAAGACGTTGGCGCCGCTCTCCGTCGCGGTACCGACGATCTTGGGGGTGAAAACTTCGGTGAAGCCGAGGCCGTCCAGCGTGGCGCGGAACGCCCCGACGGCGGCCGCGGCCGCGGCGAACACGGCCCGGCGCGCCGGGTGGCGCAGCGTCACCGCGGCGTGGTCCAGCAACGCCGGCAGGCCCGCCTCGACCGCCGGGCGGAACAGCTCGACCGGCGGCGGTTGGGCCTCCGACAGCACCTCGATCGACTCGTGCACCACCTCGAACCCGCCCGGCGCGACGTCGTTGGCCACCACCCGGCCGGTGACCTCGATCACGGACTCCTCGCCCGGCACCGGCACCCCCGGCGGCACCACCACCTGGGCCAGCCCGGCGCGGTCGCGCACGATCAGGAACGTGACCTTCGCCAGCACCCGGCGGCGATGGACCCAGCCACACAGCCGGATCGTGGCTCCCGTGTGCCGGGCGAGCTCGCCGGACAACACGCGGTACGACATGAAACACCTCCTCGGAAGGGACGCTCCCCGGAGGTGTGGGCGATGGGGCCGGTCGCGGTGCCACCACACCTTTACCGCGGCGGGACGCCGCGGCCTCTCGGCCCCGGTGACGGGGGGCCGGCCGGCGGGGCATCCACGGCGGTCGTCACCCGCCGCCCCGCACCATCGAGGATGCCGGGTTCGCCGATCCGGCGCGACGGAATTCCCGCTCGGGTGAGCAGCCCCCTGGTGCCCGGCCGGTGGGTGCCGGCCCGGCCGGCCACCGACGTGGTCCTCAGCGGGCGGTGACCCCGGCCCGGCCGGCCGCGTCGACCCGGGCCCCGCCGAGGTCGGCCCGCTGCCCGGCCGCGCTGCCGGCCTCGAAGCCGCCGCCGCTGAGCCGCCGCCGGCGCCCGGCGCGCACGTTCGGGTACTCCGCGGCCACCGCGGCGTCGACCGCGCGCTCCCGGTCGGCGAGGACCAGCGCGGTGCCCGGCTCGGCCAGCTCGTCCGGACGGGAGGCGGCGGCGAAGCGCTGCGCGACCGCCGAGCCGAACCCGACCAGCCAGGATCGCCGCCACGCCGCGGCCTGCTGGCCCGGCGGCACCGGCTCGCGCAGCAGCCCGCGCGCCGCCTGGACCAGCAGCGAGGCGAAGAGCAGCTCGACGCCGGCGACGTCGGGCTCGAAGCCGAACAGGTGCACCGACACCCGCAGCCCCTCGGCGGCGCGCCGCTCCAGGCGGATCGAGCGGCAGCGCAGCGCCGCCGCCACGATGTGCAGCAGGTACGCCTTCTCCCGCAGATACGGCGCGGCCAGCTCGACGACCCGGTTGCCGACCACCTGCGGCCGCTCCTCGCGGGCGTCCAGCAACGCCTGGTCGATGCCGTACTTGGCGATGAGCGCGGCCGCCTTCGCGGTCAGCGCCTCCGCCTCCTCCGGCGTGCACGCCGGGTCCTCGGCCTTGGCCAGCAGCTTGCGGACCTTGTCGAGCACCGGCCGCGCCTAGTCGCCGTCCGCCGCGGCCCCGGCGGGAGCCTCGATCGGGGCCTCGATCGCGGCCGAGTCCGGCGCCGGGGTGCCGGCCGGGCGGGAGCGCAGCTCGTGCCCGACGCTGGTCAGGCAGCGCCCGCTGGGCAGGTCGAACTTCCAGCCGTGCAGCTGGCAGGTCAGGGTGTTGCCGTCGACGATGCCGAACCGGGTCAGGTCCGCCTTCAGGTGCGGGCAGCGCCGCTGCACGACCCAGTCGCCGAGCTTGATGTCCTCGGCGTCGGGCTTCTGCTCGGCGAACCAGCCCTCGGCGTACTGCAGGCGCTCCTCGGACAGGCACTTGAAGAACGAGTAGACGAACTCGTTGTACTGCCCGATGCGCGCGGCGGAGAACCGGCAGGACAGGAACAGCGAGTTGACCCAGTCGACCTCCTCGACGAACAGGAGGTGCTCGATCAGGGCCCGCTCGGTGCGGAACCGGTAGCGGACCTTCTCGTCGGCGTAGGCGCGCACCTGCTTGTCCGGGAAGTCCACGACGATCGACTCGACGGATTCGCCGTCGTAGCCAACCAGGTCGAAGCGGACCGGGCCGCCGACGCCCTTGGCCAGGTACACCGACTCGTCCAGCAGCGGCTCGATGCGCCGCTTCATCTCCTTGAGCACGTCGACCTCGGGGTGCCGCCAGCTCGCCTTCGCCGCCTCGATGACGGGCCGCTTGCGCTCCCGCATCTCCTCCAGGTGCTCGCGCTTGTGCGCGAAGAACTCCTCGACGTCGGTCGGATGCGTCGTCTCGGCGGAGTCGGCGGTGAGCGTCATCACCGAGCCCGGCAGCAGGACCGTCGAGTTGGTGCCGCCGACCTTGGCGTACTCCTGCTGGAACACCCACTGGTCGGGGAAGATGTTGCCCTCGTCGCCGAAGATGTCGTTGAACTGCCACAGCTCGTCGTCGAGGAAGCACGGCGGCCCGGCGATCGGCACCACGTGCGAGGCATTCAGGTCGGCGATGTAGCGGAAGGTGCGGTCGAACTGGCGGTCCCGCTTCTGCTTGCCGAACGCGCGCTTGGCGGCCTCGGGCAGCTCGTAGACCATCGGGTACCAGATCGCGCCGGAGAACTGCAGCAGGTGGGCGTGCACGTGGCCCAGCGCGTGGAACGTGGTCAGGTCGGTCGGGCGGGCGTCGTTCTGGTTGAGCAGCCGGACCCCGTCGTGCTCGACCCACAGCGACGAGTCGCCGATCGGCCCGTCCGTCGGCGACGTCAGCGCCTGGACCATGATCTTCAGGCCGCCGTCGAGCTCGTGCACCTCGTTCGACTTCGTCTCCAGGAACCGGGTGAAGCCCAGCGCCTCCAGCTCGTCGCGCATCTCGCTGGTCGGGAACTCCGGCAGCAGGACGGTCGCCTTCTTCGACACGAACCGCTTCAGGTGCTCGGCGTCGAAGTGGTCGCGGTGCAGGTGCGACACGTACAGGTAGTCGCAGTCGCCGAGCGTCTCCCAGTCCAGCAGCGAGTTGTCCGGGAACGGGAACCACGAGGCGAAGTAGGCGGGGTTGACCCACGGGTCGCACAGAATGCTCCCGGCCGGCGTGTCGATGCGCAGGCTGGCATGGCCGGTCCCGGTGATACGCACCGTGCTTCCTCCTTCGTTGGTACCGCCTGAGTTGGTACCGCGTACTGCCCGCACCGACGCTACCCGACCGACCCGCAGCCGTCCCTGCCGGTGCCGCATGCCAGACTTTGTGCAGAACCACCCCGGCCGCCTGATCCTCCGCGGCGGCCCCGAGCGCCGAAAGGACGAGCCGTGTCCGAGCAGCACGAGCCTGTGACCTCCCCCGACCAGCTCAAGCCGGGTCACCCGCGCGCGGCCCGCATTGGTGCGGCCGTCTCGGCGCTGATCCTGCTGAGCATGCTCATCGGCAACCACCGCGGCCGCGTCGAGGACATCTTCCTGATCGTGAGCGCCTCGCTGCTCGTGCTCGCCCTGGTCGGCGACTGGGTGCTGCGCCGCAACGGCCTGCGCTGAGGCGGTTTCCGCCTCGTCACCCACCGTGACGTTGGGTGATGACGAGCAACTGTCATGTTTCGAACTGTGCACACGAAGAGGGCGCGTCCGGCATCCGCCGGGCGCGCCCTCTTCGATGTTGCGTGCTTGATCAGCGACGCCGCGTGACGATGTCGCGGACCTCCTTCAGCGCCGCGTCGACCTCGGCCTCGAAGTAGCCGCCGGGCACCAGGTTGAAGTGCGACGGGTCGAGGTCACCGTCGGTCAGTGGGCCGCCACGGCCGGTCAGCGACGCCATGACGCCCTCGAAGAGGCGGTCGACCTGCGCCCGGTCGTAGCCGCTGCCGAAGCGGCGCAGCTGGAACGTGCGGCGCAGCTGGTCGATGCGCGCCACCTCGGCCGACTGGTGCTGGACCGGCGGGCCGCCAGGAGGGCCGCCATACGGGTCGGCGGGGGCGCCGCCATACGGGTCGCGGTCGGCCGGCGGGCCGTAGGGGTCACGCTCGGGCGGGCCGCCGTACGGGTCGCGGTCGGGGCCGCCGCCATACGTCACCGGCTCGGGCCGGTCCAGGCGGATCTCGGCGGTCATGTCCGCCCGCGGCCCGCGGGGGCCCTGGTCGTAGGGGCCGCGGTCCTCGTCGAAGGCGCCGCCGTAGGTGGGCTCGTCGTAGCGGCCGTAGCTCGGGTCGCGCGGCGGCGGGCCGGCCGGCGGCGGCGGGGTGGGCCGCGTCGGCAGGGGCGCACCGGGCGGCGGGGGCGCCATGCGGTCCATGGGCGGCGGGCCCATGCGATCCATCGGCGGCGGGCTCATCCGGTCCATCGGGGGCGGACCCATGCGGTCGGGCGGCGGGGGCGCCATGCCGACCCGGTCGGGCATCCGCTCCGGCATCCGCTCCGGCATCCGCGGCGGCTCCATGCGCTCCGGCATGCGCTGGGGCTCCATGCGCTCCGGCATCCGCTCGGGCGCCATGCGCAGCTCGCCGCTGCGCGGCTCCAGGGACCGGCCGAACCCGCCGCTGCCGCGCTCCTCCAGCTCGGCCAGCTGGCGCTCGACGCGGTCCAGGTGCAGGTCGACCTGCCACTCGTCATATCCGCCGAAGCGCACGCGGAAGACCACGTCGTGGACCTCCTGCGCGCTCACCGGCGCACCCATCGGGTCTCCGGAGAGGGTTGCCTCCACCCGGTCGAGGAACGAGTCGACCTCGTCGACCTTGTATCCCCGACGCATCGCACGGCGCCGGAACCGCTGACCCTGACTCACTGTGTCTCCTTGTTCGCTCGCCGTGCTAGCAAGCTGTCTTCTCCCACCTTGCCACCTCCGGAGGCCGCAAGCTGCCCGCAAGCTCCGTCAATCTCCCGACCCCGGGTGTCACGCACCGTAGTGGGAACACCGGCGGCGCGGAGCCGCCGGACGAACTCCCGCTCAACCGGCTTAGGGCTAGCGTCCCACTTGCTGCCCGGAGTCGGATTGAGCGGGATGAGATTGACATGTGCGAGACGGCCGGACAAGAGCCGACCGAGCAAATCCGCCCGCCACGGATGATCGTTCACATCCCGGATCATTGCGTATTCAATGGACACGCGCCGACCCGTGCGAGCCGCATACTCGAACGCGGCATCAAGCACTTCGGCGACCTTCCAGCGTTGGTTGACCGGCACGAGCGTGTCGCGCAGATCATCATCGGGCGCGTGCAGCGACAGCGCAAGCGTCACCGACAGCCCCTCCTGCGTCAACCGCCGCATCGCGGGGACCAGCCCGACGGTCGACACCGTGATGTGCCGCTGCGACAGGCCGAGGCCCTCCGGCGCCGGCTCGGTGAGCCGCCGCACGGCCGCGACGACCCGGTTGTAGTTCGCCAGCGGCTCGCCCATGCCCATGAACACCACGCGGGAGAGCCGGTCGGGACAGCCTGGCAACGCGCCGCGAGCGGCGAGGCCGGCAAACCACACGACCTGGTCGACGATCTCCGCGGTGGACAGGTTGCGGGTCAGCCCGGCCTGCCCGGTCGCGCAGAACGGGCACGCCATGCCGCAGCCGGCCTGGCTGGACACGCAGACGGTGACCCGGTCCGGGTATCCCATGAGCACGCTCTCCACGAGCGAGCCGTCGTGCAGGCGCCACAGCGTCTTGCGGGTTGCGCCGCTGTCTGTGGCGAGCTCCCGCACGGGCTCCAGCAGCTGCGGCATCAGCGCCCCGGTGATCGCGGCGCGGGTGCTGGCCGGCAGGTCGGTCATCGCCTCGGGGTCACGCACGAGCCGGCCGAAGTAGTGCGCGGAGACCTGCCCGGCGCGGAAGGCGGGCTCACCCAGCTCGGCGACGGCGGCGCGCCGTGCGGCAAGGTCGAGGTCGGCCAGGTGGCGCGGGGGCAGGGCGGCGCGGCGGCCGTCGCTCGTGGTGCCGGTCGCGCTGGAGGACAGGTTCAGTAGGGGAAGCTGCGTCATGAGGTTTCCAGTGTCCCATGCCGCGCCGCATCGTCTCCAAGACCGCCGGACAGCGCGGCAGGGCGACGAGGGCTACCTGGGGGGCACCAGGAAGGCGAGGACCGCATAGGCCGTGGGCAGGGCCAGCAGTACCGAGTCGAGGCGATCCATGAGGCCGCCGTGCCCGGGCAGCAGGTTGCTCATGTCCTTGACGCCGAGGTCCCGCTTGATCAACGACTCGCCGAGGTCGCCGAGGACGGAGGCGATCGACACGGCCACGCCGAAGATCGCGCCGTGCCACCAGACGGCGCCGTCGAGCAGCAGCGGCAGGGCGATCGCGCTGCCGGCGCCGGTCCACACGATCGAACCGGCGAAGCCCTCCCAGGACTTGGCCGGGCTGACCGACGGGGCCATGGGGTGCCGGCCGAGGAAGACGCCGGTGGCGTACCCGCCGGTGTCGGAGAGCACGACGGCGAGGATCGTCACCAGGACCCGGACGCTGCCGTCGTCGGCCGGGTAGGCCAACAGCGCCGCGAAGGAGCCGAGAAACGGCACGTACACGGCGATGAGCGCGGCGGCGGTGACGTCGCGCTGGTAGTGCTGGACGCCGTCGGCGAAGCGCCAGAGGAAGACCAGCAGCAGCGTGGCGAGCAGGCCCAGCGGGAGCCGCTGCGCGCCGCCGAACCAGGCCAGGCAGACCATGAGCGGTGCGCCGAGCAGCAGCGGTACCAGCGGCGGGCGCGCCTTGCGGACGCTGACCGCGCGGACCATCTCCCAGACGCCGACCAGCACGGCGACGATGACCAGGCCGAGGAAGAGCCACTTGTCCCAGACGAACAGGGAGAGGACGACCAGCCCGCCGAGCCCGGCGCCCACCCCGATCGCCGCCGGCAGGTTGCGCCCGGCCCGGCTCTTGCGCTGCTGCGGCGGCTCGGGGGTTTCTTCCACGGACGACGTCTTTCCCACGGACGGCGTCTTTTGCACAGACGGCGTCTTTTGCGCAGACGGCTCGGGCGCGGCATCGTTCTGCCGCGCCCGCGTCGGTGACGGGTCGGGGGCCCGGTGAGCCCGGTCGAGATGGGCCATCAGACCTCGAGTAGCTCGGTTTCCTTGTGCTTGAGCAGCTCGTCGACCTGCGCCACGTACTTGTGCGTCAGGTCCTCGAGCTCCTTCTCGGCGCGCCGGACCTCGTCCTCCCCGGCCTCGCCGTCCTTGACGATGCGGTCGAGCTCCTCCTTGGCCTTGCGGCGCACGTTGCGGATCGCGACGCGGGAGTCCTCCGCCTTGTTCCGGGCCACCTTGATCATGTCGCGGCGCCGCTCCTCGGTCATCTGAGGCAGCAGGATGCGGATCTGGGTGCCCTCGTTGTTCGGGTTCACGCCGAGGTCGGAGTCGCGGATCGCCCGCTCCATCGCGCCGATCTGCGACGCGTCGTAGGGCTTGATGATCGCCATGCGCGGCTCGGGGATCCCGATCGAGGACATCTGCGGCAGCGGGGTCGGGGTGCCGTAGTAGTCGACCATCACCTTGCCGAACATCGCCGGGGTGGCGCGGCCGGTACGAATGACCGCGAACTCCTCCTTGGCGTGGTCGATCGCGCGGTCCATCTTCTCTTCGGCCTCGAAGAGTGTCTCTTCGATCACGTGGTCTGTCCTCCTCGATCCGGGACGGGCTCGGCGGTGATGAGCGTGCCGATCCTCTCACCACTCAACGCGCGAGCGACGTTGTCCTCCCCCTCCGCACCGAAGACCAACATCGGCAGCGCGTTTTCCTGGCAGAGGCTGAACGCCGTCTGGTCGACTACCCGCAGACCCTGCACCAACGCCTCGGCGAACGTGATGTGGTCGATCTTGCGGGCGGTCGGATCGGTGCGCGGGTCGGCGGTGTATACGCCGTCGACCCCGTTCTTGCTCATGAGCACGGTGTGCGCGTGGATCTCCAGGGCGCGCTGGACGGCGACCGTGTCGGTGGAGAAGTACGGCATGCCGGCGCCGGCCCCGAAGATGACCACACGGCCCTTCTCCAGGTGGCGGATCGCCCGGCGGGGGATGTAGGGCTCGGCGACCTGGGCCATGCTGATCGCGCTCTGCACGCGCGTGTCGATGCCGTCCTTCTCCAGGAAGTCCTGTAGCGCCAGGCAGTTCATCACCGTGCCGAGCATGCCCATGTAGTCGGCGCGGGAGCGGTCCATGCCGGCCCGGGAGAGCTCGGCGCCGCGGAAGAAGTTGCCGCCGCCGACCACGACCGCGACCTGCACGCCGTGCCGCACGACCGCGGCGATCTGGCGTGCCATGCCGCGCACGACGGTGGGGTCGACGCCGACGGCGCCGCCTCCGAACACCTCACCGGAGAGCTTCAGCACGACGCGCCGCGCCCCGATCGGGGCGGGGGTCAGGGACTGCCTTGCCGCTTCAACGGCGGTGTTCGTCATGTGGGCACCCTTCTGTCTGTCCGGTTCTGTGGAAAGGGGGTCACGGTCTCCATCCGATGGACCGTGACCCCCTGACTTCCGTTGTACGGCCGATCAGGCCTGGCCGACCTCGAAGCGCACGAACCGCGTCACTTCGATACCGGCCTCGGCCAGCACCTGCTTGACGGTCTTCTTGTTGTCCCCCACCGAGGGCTGCTCAATGAGGACGAAGTCCTTGAAGAAGGCGTTGACCCGGCCCTCGACGATCTTCGGCAGGGCCGCGTCCGGCTTGCCCTCCTCGCGGGCGGTCTCCTCGGCGATGCGCCGCTCCGACTCGACGACGTCCGCGGGCACCTCCTCGCGGGTGAGGTACTTCGGCCGCATCGCGGCGATCTGCATCGCCACGCCGCGGGCGTCGGCGAGGGCCGCCTCGTCGGTCTTGCCGGTGAACTCGACCGCGACGCCGACCTGCGGCGGCAGGTCGGGGCTCTTGCGGTGCATGTAGATCGCCACCTGCTCGCCCAGTACCGCGATGCGGTTGATGACGAGCTTCTCGCCGATGCGCGCCGACTCGGCCTGGACCAGGTCGGCGACCGTGGCGTCGCCGACCTTCGAGGCCAGCAGCGCGTCGACGTCGGCCGGCTTGGTCGCGTCCACCTGCTGCGCCAGCTTCTGGCCCAGCTCGACGAACGCCTCGTTCTTGGCCACGAAGTCGGTCTCGCAGTTGATCTCGACCAGACCCGAGCCGTAGTGCGCGACGAGGCCGTTGGCCGTGGTGCGACCGGCGCGCTTGCCGACGTCCTTGGCGCCCTTGATGCGCAGCAGCTCGACTGCCTTGTCGAAGTCGCCCTCGGCCTCCTCGAGCGCCTTCTTGCAGTCCATCATGCCGGAGCCGGTCAGTTCGCGGAGCCGCTTGACGTCAGCGGCGGTGAAGTTGGACATGACTCTCTCTCGCTCTGGTGGTGAACGCCTGGGCTGTTATGCCTGGGGGTTGTCTTCGGCGGCGGGAGCAGCGGCAGGAGCAGCGGCGGGAGCGGCGTCGGCGGACTTGGCGCCCTCGAGCAGCTCGCGCTCCCACTCGGCGAGCGGCTCGTCACCGGCCACGACGCCCGGCTCGGGCTTCTGGTCGGCCCGGGTGGCGCGCCCGGACCGGGCGATCAGCCCGTCGGCGACGGCGTCGGCGACCACGCGGGTCAGCAGCGCCGCGGAGCGGATGGCGTCGTCGTTGCCCGGGATCGGGAAGTCGACCTCGTCCGGGTCGCAGTTCGTGTCGAGCACGGCGATGACCGGGATGCCCAGCTTCCGCGCCTCGTCGACCGCGATGTGCTCCTTCTTGGTGTCGATCACCCAGATCGCCGACGGCAGCTTCTGCATGTCGCGCAGACCACCCAGCGTGCGGCTCAGCTTGGTCTGCTCGCGCGACAGCTGCAGGGTCTCCTTCTTGGTGTACCCCTGCGCGGTGCCCGTCAGGTCGAGGCTCTCGAGCTCCTTCATCCGCTGCAGCCGCTTGTACACCGTCTGGAAGTTCGTCAGCATGCCGCCCAGCCAGCGGTGGTTCACGTAGGGCTGGCCCACGCGCGTCGCCTGCTCGGCAATCGCCTCCTGGGCCTGCTTCTTCGTGCCGACGAACAGCACGGAGCCGCCCTCGGCCACGGTGTTGCGGATGTAGTCGTACGCCTTCTCGATGTAGTCGAGCGTCTGGCGCAGGTCGATGATGTAGATACCGTTGCGCTCGGTGAAGATGAAGCGCTTCATCTTCGGGTTCCACCGGCGGGTCTGGTGCCCGAAGTGCACGCCGCTCTCGAGCAGCTGGCGCATGGTCACGGTCATGTGCGGGATCCCTTCGATCCTGGTTGTCACGGCGGGCCGGTCGGACCGCCGTCCTGGCGCCCAGTCGTCGGCCGTCTCACCCTTCGCACACGCCGCCGTTACCAGCCGGCGTGCATCGGGACCAGGGCGGCCGCCGCCCTTGAACGCTCGCCCGGCGCGGGAAGAAATGCGGCGGGCTAAGGGAGGGCGCGCGAGGTCGACCGCACGGTGTGCGGTCGCCGGAGGAAAGTGTACGCGCCGGGCCCGGACGACATCGAATGCCCCCGGTGTCGGGTTGTTTGTGCCGCTCTGTCCGCACTTTCGATCATCCCATATCGGGATGCGTCCGGCTTTGTCCGGCTTCTCGGGATTTGTTCGAACCCCTGTGACTCGTCCCGCGACTCGGGTGATTCGGCGGCCCTGTCTTCGGCTTTTCGGCGACCCGGTCGTCGCCCAGGCCCGGCGGTCCGTTTTCGGCTTTTCGGCGGCTCGGATTTCAGCGGCCTAGCTCGTTGACGACACCGCCGGGCTGGAAGGACGACCCGCCCGGCTAGGAGGCGGCCAGCCCGGCGGCGACGAACAGCAGGAGCGCGACCGGCAGATACGCCAGCGGCGTCCGCAGCCACGCCCGCGCCCCAGGGGACGCGGCGGCCGCCCCGCCGATCAGCCCGTACAGCCCGAGCGCGAACATCGGCAGCGCGGGGATCATGAAAATGCCGGAGAGCGTCGCCCCCGCCTGGATCTCCTTGGCCGTCATCGCGCTGAGGAACAGCCGCAGGATCGGCAGCTCGAACAGGATCGTGAGCACGACCAGCACGACCGCCAGCCCGGGCCGCTTGCTCCGGTACACCGCACCCCCCGGCTCCGCCCCCTGCCCGTACTGCTGCGGCGCCGGAACGGCCGCGGTCAGCGTGGTGGGCGCGACGAACGCGCTCGGCGGCGCCCCGGTCGGCCCGCTGGAGACGGGTGCGCCCGAGACCGGCCCGGTCGCACCCTGGCCCGGCGCCCCCGGCCCGCCGATCTGTTGCGTCGTCATCCCCTGGCTCGGGATGCCCTGGCTCGGGATGCCCTGGCTCGGGATGCCCTGGCCCGGGATGCCCTGCGACGGCAGGCCCGGGATGGGCGCGCCGGAGCTCGACAGACCGGACGATCCCGCGCCCGACGATCCCAGGCCCGACGATCCCAGGCCCGACGATCCCAGGCCCGACGATCCCGCGCCGGACGGACCGCCGCCGGACACCGGCCGCTGCAGCGCGGCGCGGTCGATCGCCTCCGACCGCCGCGAGCGACCGCCGAACTCACCGGACAGATCACCCGTGTCGACGGACCGACCGGCGGCCGCCGGGGCGCTGAACTGCCCGCTCGGGCTCTCGCCGTAGCTCAGCGGGTCGCCGCCGTACCCGCGACCGCCGCCCCGCGGGTCGGGAACCCGATACCCGTCGTCGTAGTCCCGCTCGTCCGCGTACCGCGTCGGCGTGTATCCGCGGTCCTCGCGCTCGTCGCCGTACCCGCGATCGGCTTCGTCGCGGCCGCGCGGGCGGTCGTCCCAGTCCCTGTCGTCGCGGCCCCGGTCGTCGCGCATCCGGTCATCACGGCGGTCGTCGTACCCGCGGTCGTCGTATCCACGGTCGTCCGGGTACCAGCGCGAATCCGCATCCGGCTCCGGGGTGAAGTTCCGGCGTCCATCCACGGTGCGTCACGGTAAGCCCTCGCAAAGATCCTCGCCACCCGGCGAAGGTGCCTGTAATCTGCGTCGCTGCCGGGCAACAGTCCGCATGGCCTGTGCCACCGGCCGGCTCACCTCGGACTCCCCTGCGTGCCGGCCAACCTCGACCTCCGCCGTGCCCGGCCGAGACGTCCTGCCGGTCAAGCCGCGGGAAAGGTCCACCGCCCGTCCGTACCAAGGCTCGGCGACCGGCCGGTGCAACGCCCGCCACAGGTAACGCGGCACACGCGGTCTTCGGCGGCTCCCGTCCGCCCACGTCGCGCGGGCGGGCGGCGCCGCACGAGCCGCGGCCGGGCGGTGACCGGCGGCCCGGCGCACCGGCCCCCGTCCACCGGCGCCGCTCACGCACGCCACCGGGCCGGTCTCCCGTCCCGCCCCGGGGAGGGTGGGCCGCATACTCGGGGGGTGACTGACGCCCCTCGTGATCCGCTCGTCGCCCGCATGCGCCCGTTCGGCACCACCATCTTCGCGGAGATGTCGGCGCTCGCCGTGCGCACCGGCTCCGTCAATCTCGGGCAGGGCTTCCCCGACACCGACGGTCCCGCCGCCATGCTCGATGCGGCCGCCGCGGCGATCCACGGCGGGCGCAACCAGTACCCGCCGGGCCCCGGCATCCCCGAGCTGCGCGCCGCGATCTCCGCCCACCAGAAGGCGTTCTGGGGCCTGGACTACGACCCCGACGGCGAGATCCTGGTGACCGCCGGCGCGACCGAGGCGATCGCCGCGAGCATCCTCGCGCTGTGCGAGCCGGGCGACGAGGTCGTCTGCTTCGAGCCCTACTACGACTCCTACGCCGCGTCGATCGCGCTCGCCGGCGCGGTCCGCCGCCCGGTGACGCTGCGGGTCGACGACGGCCGGTACGCCTTCGACCCCGCCGAGCTGCGCGCCGCCTTCGGCCCCCGGACCAGGCTGGTGCTGCTCAACTCCCCGCACAACCCGACCGGCAAGGTCTTCACCCCCGCCGAGCTCGCCCAGATCGCCGAGCTGTGCGTGGAGTACGACGTGCTCGCCGTCACCGACGAGGTGTACGAGCATCTGGTGTTCAGCGACGCCGCCGCCCCGCACCTGCCGCTCGCCGGGCTGCCGGGCATGCGGGAGCGCACACTGCAGATCTCCTCCGCCGGCAAGACGTTCTCGTGCACCGGCTGGAAGATCGGCTGGGCGTGCGGACCTCGGCCGCTGGTGTCCGCCGCGACCCGGGTCAAGCAGTTCCTCACGTACGTCAACGCCGGGCCGCTGCAGCCCGCCGTCGCCGTGGCGCTGGACTCGCCGCCGTCGTACTACCAGGAGTTCCGCGACGACCTGCAGCGCAAGCGCGACCGCCTGTGCAAGGGCCTGGCGGAGGCCGGGTTCGCGGTGCTGCAGCCGGAGGGCACGTACTTCGTGACCGCCGACATCACCCCGCTGGGCGGCACCGACGGCATCCAGTTCTGCCTGTCGCTGCCGGAGCGCTGTGGTGTCGTCGCGGTACCGACGCAGGTCTTCTACGACGACGCGGCGGCGGGCCGTCGGCTCGTGCGGTTCGCGTTCTGCAAACGCGACGAGGTCCTCGACGAGGCGGTCGCCCGGCTGCAGCGGCTCTGACGGGTTCACCGGTCCTCTTCCTCCTCGCCGATCGCGGCCCGCGGCTGGCTGCTCAGCCGGTACCCGCCCGGGCTGGACACCACGAACCCAAGCTCCTCCAGCAGCGGCAGGTTGCGCCGGGCGTCGCGCCCGCTGACCCCGGCCACGGCGGCGATCTGCTCCGCCGACGTGGCCCGTCTCGGCCGTACCGCGTCGAGGATGCGCGCCTGCAGCGGGTCCAGGACGTCCTCGGGCCGCCCCGCGCCCTGGATCGGCACCGCGAGCTCGCCGACGCTGCCAACCTCCTCGATGATCTCCTCGACCCGCGTGACCAGGACCGTGCCCGGCTGCCGCAGCTCGATGTGGCAGCCGACCGACATCGCCGAGTTGATCGGCCCGGGAACCACCATCGCGGAGCGGTGCAGCAGCCGTGCGTACCCGAGCGTGCTGCGCGCCCCGCTCCGCGACCCGGCCTCCACCACCACCGTTCCCTTGGTCGCGGCCGCGATCACCCGGTTGCGGGTCAGAAACCGGGTCTTGTGCGGCTGCGTGCCGGGCGGCCACTCGGTGAGCAGTAGCCCCTCGGCGCCGATCTGTTCGAGCACCGCCGCGTTGGCCGCCGGGTACGCGCGGTCGATGCCGCACGCGAGCACCGCCACTGTGTGCCCTCCGGTGGCCAGCGCGCCGCGGTGCGCGGTCACGTCGACCCCGAGCGCCCCGCCGGACACCACCGTCCAGCCGCGCTCCGCGAGCCCGAAGCCGAACTCGGAGGCGACATATCCGCCGTACCCCGTGATCGCCCTCGCCCCGACCACCGCCACGGACCGTTCCAGCGTCTCCGCCAGTCGCAGCGGCCCACGCAGCCAGACGCACATCGGCGGGTCCGTGTCCCGCCGCAGCATGTTGCCCTCGCGGCTGGCCCGCACCAGCTCGTCGAGCGCACGCGGCCACTCCTCGTCGACGGCGGTGACGATCCGCGCGCCGAGCCGCTCGGCCAGCTCACCCATCTGCGTGGTGAGACGCTCCCCCGGGTTCGCCGAGCCGTCGACGCCCGCCGAGCGCAGCCGGGCCTGCACGGCCCCGGCCAGCCCGGCCGTGATGTTGTACCCGCCGACCACCCTGGCCAGCGCCTCCTGCGCGCCGACGGCCCGGACCAGCAGGCCGAGCTCGCGGCTGCCGGGCTCCACCAGCATGCCAAGCGCCATCCGCGCGGTCCGTTCGTCGCTCATCCACGGCTCCCGGCTCATCGGACAGTCCTCGATCGCAGCTCAAGGGCCTCGCGGACGTCGCCGGCCTCGGGCCGCTCCCGCCCGTCGAGATCCGCAATCGTCCACGCGACCCGCACAGCCCGGTCGAACCCGCGAGCGGACAGGCGGCCACGATCCATGGCCTCCGTGAGCGGCCTTACCACCGGTTTCGGCAGGCGGAAGCGATGGTGCCGCAAGATCGAGCCGGGCACGTCGCCGTTGGAACTGGCGTCCGGTGCCCAGCGCGCGACCGCTGCGCCGCGGGCCGCCCGCACCCGGCCAGCGACGACCGTCGTTGGTTCCACGGCCTCGGCGTTGATCAGGGCCGCCGACCGCACGGGGTCCAGATCGACTTGCAGGTCGACCCGATCCATCAACGGGCCGGACAGCCGCGCCTGGTAGCGCCGGCGCACGATCGACGGGCATTCGCACATGTGCTGGCCGCCCGGCTTCGCGCACGGGCACGGGTTGGCGGCGAGCACGAGCTGGGCACGGGCCGGGTACACGGTCTCGCCATAGGCGCGCCTGAGCCTCACCTGGCCCTCCTCGAGGGGCTGTCGTAGCGCCTCGATCGCGCCATTGGCGAACTCGGCACATTCGTCCAGGAAGAGCACACCGTTGTGGGCCAGGCTGATCGCGCCGGGCTTGGCCAGCCCGCTGCCGCCGCCGACGAGGGCGGCGACCGAGGCCGTGTGGTGCGGCGCCTGCAGCGGTGCCCGGCGGATGAGCGTGCTGCCGGGCGAGAGGAGGCCCGCGACCGAGTGCAGCGCCGTCGCCTCGATCGCCTCCTGGTCATTCAGCGGCGGCAGCACGCCGGGCAGGCGGGCGGCGAGCATCGTCTTGCCGGCGCCTGGGGGACCGAACATCGCGACGTGGTGGCGGCCGGCGGCGGCGAGCTCGATGACCCGCCGGCCGCGCTCCTGGCCGAGAACGTCGGCGAGGTCCAGGGGTGCGGCCTCGGGCGGCGGGGGCTTCGCGGCCGGGTCGAGCAGGTTCTCCGATCCGTACAGGTACCCGATGATCCGGCCGAGGCAGTCGGCGGCGCGGACCTCGATGTCGGGCACCAGGCGCGCCTCGGTGACGTTCGCCAGCGGTACGACCGCGAAGCCGACGCCGGCACGGCTGGCGGCCAGGACCGCCGGGAGGATGCCGCGGACCGGGCGCACGGTGCCGTCCAGGCCGAGCTCGCCGAGGACGACCGCGTCGGCGAGGCGACCGATCGGCAGGTCCGACCCGGCGGCGAGGACGGCGATGGCGACCGCGGCGTCGAAGCCGGAGCCGTGTTTGCGCACGTGCGCAGGCAGAAGGTTGACGGTGATGCGCTGCTGCGGCCAGTACGCGCCGGAGTTGTGCACGGCTGCGCGGACGCGATCGCGGGCCTCGCTGAGCGCGGCGTCCGGCAGGCCGGACACGACGAGGCTCGGCAGGCCCGGCGCGACGTCGGCCTCGACGACAATCACCTCGCCGGCCACGCCGTGCAGGGCGACGGAGCGGACCATGGCGTATCCCATCAGAACGCCCCGCGCAGGTGCTGGACCGCCACCGACCGGCCCACGAGCACGCTGACCACGTCGAAGCGGAGCCGTTCGCCCCGCACGTCGTTGGCCGCCAGCCACATCAGGGCGAGTGTGCGCAGGCGGCGCACCTTGGCCGGCACGAGCGCCTCGGCGGGCTGGCCGTATCGGGTGCCGCGGCGGGTCTTGACCTCCACGAACACCAGGTCGGCGCCGTCCCGGGCGACCACGTCGAGCTCACCCGACCGGCTGCGCCAGTTGCGGTCGAGCAGCACGAGCCCCTGTGACACGAGGTATCGGCAGGCGACGCGTTCGCCGAAGCCGCCGACGAGCTGGTTGTGGTTCGTCATGCGGGCGACTGTGGCGGATCGGGGCGATCAATGCGGCGCGTTGAAGATCAACCTGTGGACAACGAGGTGCTTGTGGATAAATTCGGACAGGTTATTTGACTTTGGTATGCGGCCGGGTCGCGACGCAGGTCGGGCGGGGTGGGGCCACTACCGGGCCGGATTCAAAAAATTTTGCGCCAGTGCTGGTGGACGAGCTCCTGGCCGTACGCCGGCTTACGCTCCTCGCTGTCGAGGACGAACCCGGCGCGCTGGTACAGCCGTCGCGCGTCGGCGAGGACGTCGTGCGTGAACAGGACCATCTCGCGGTAGCCGGCGCGCTGGGCGAACCGGATGCACTCGTCGACCAGCCGGCCGCCGACGCCCAGGCCGCGGGCCTTCGGCTCGACGAGCAGCAGCCGGAGCTTCGCCGTCGCCTCGCAGTCGCGGACGCAGAAGATCGATCCGACGGGCTCGCCGTCGACCTCCGCGATCCAGCCGCGGTCCCACCGGGGGTCGTGCGACTCGGCGTAGTCGGCGACGATGCGCGCGACCATCGCCTCGAACTGCTCGTTCCAGCCGTACTCCGCGGCGTAGAGCGCGCCGTGGCGCTGTACGACCCAGCCGAGGTCCCCCGGGCCGGGTGGGCGCAGTACGACCGTCCGCGCGGACGCGGAGCCGCCCGCGAAAATGGACTCGATAGCGTCCATGGCGCCCACCAGCCGCCGCTGGTCCGCCTCCGTCGCGGTCGTCAGCAGCGCGGCCGCCTGCGCGTCCGAGCGCCTGTCGAGCTCGCCCTGCGCAGCCCGGCCGGCGTCGGTGAGCCTGATGCGCTGCTTGCGCGCGTCCGCGTCCGAGCGCTCGCGCACGACCAGCCCGTCGTTCTCGAAGCGGCCCAGGATGCGGCTCAGATATCCCGCGTCCATGTCCAGCCCCTGCCGCAGGTCGGCGACCTCCAGCGCGGGCGCGGGGGCGGCGGCCAGTTCGTACAGGACTCGCGCCTCGGCGAGGGAGTAGGGCGAGTCGAGCAGCCCGGCCCGCAGAACGCCGATCAGGTTCGTGTAGAAGCGGTTGAATCGCCTCACCGCGGCCACCGTCTCGATAGTCATAGTTGACATCGTCATGCGATCCGTTGACTCTGTCAACGATCTCCCGGAAAGCCGGGCGACGTGGCGTCGTAACTGTTGGGAAACGCGGCGTCGTCAGGCTTGCCCCATGTCGCTACGTCACGTAATCGTCGAGCTTCCCGACCGACCCGGCTCCCTCGGTCAGGTGACCACGCTCCTCGGGCGCCTCGGCGTCGACATCCGCCAGATGCGGGTGCTGAGCCGCGACGGCGCGGTGGCGACGGACGAATTCGTGGTCAGCGTGCCGGGCCCGGTCATCGACCGGACGCTGCCGGAGCTTCTCGAAGAAATTCAAGGAGTTCGTGTACTCACGGTTGTGCCGACCGACACCGATAGCGGGATAGCGGGCGCTATCGTGGCGCTATGACCGCTCCTGTCGACAAGCTCGTGGAGCTGCTCGAATCGCTCCCGCCCGCCGACCGTCAAGAGATCACCGTCTGGCTGCTCAACCGCACCGTCCCCGCCGGCCCGGGGGCGCTACTGGCCAGCGCCACGCTGCGCGGCCGCAACCTGATGGGCGCACCCGACCTGCGCCCCGAGAGCAGCCACGGCGCGCTCGGGGGCTCGCTGCCGGTGGGCGAGGAGAGCCAGCTGGTGACGTTCCGCCTGCCGGCCGAGCGGCACGCCGAGCTGCGCGCCTGGTGCACCGAACACGGCTTCACGATGGCCGCCGTGGTGCGCGGGCTCATCGAACGGTTCCTCGAAGAGCAGCAGCGCAGGTGAAGCCGCGCAAGGCAGCCTCGACCGGGACCGCGGCCGGGACCGCCGAGCTGCACGAGCGGCTGCCCCCGGCGATGCGGGAGGCCGTCGACGACTTCGCGCGGCACCTCGCGGCCGAGCGGAACCGGTCGGTGCACACGGTGCGGGCGTATGTCGGCGATGTCGTGTCGCTGCTGGACCATGCCGTGGCCGCGGGCGCGGAGGCCCCCGCCGCGCTGACGCTGGCGGTGCTGCGCGGGTGGCTCGCGCGGAGGCGGGCGGCCGGGCATGCCCGGACGAGCCTGGCCAGGCATGCGGCGGCCGCGCGGACGTTCACCGCATGGGCGAAGCGGGAGGGCCTCGCCGACGCGGACCCCGGGCAGCGGCTGGCCAGCCCGAAGGCGCACCGCGACCTGCCGACCGTGCTCCGCGCGGATCAGGCCGAGACGTTGGTGACGTCCCCTTCCGGGCGCGCGGACGCGCTGGGGCTGCGCGACCGGGCGGTGCTGGAGCTGCTGTACGGCACCGGGATCCGGGTCAGCGAGCTGTGCGGCCTGGACCTCGGCGACGTGGACCGGATGCGCCGCGTCGTGCGGGTCGTCGGCAAGGGCGACAAGGAGCGCTCGGTGCCGTACGGGCTGCCGGCCGACCAGGCCCTGACCGAATGGCTGCGGCACGGCCGGCCGGCGCTGGAGGCCGCGCAGAGTGGCCAGGCACTGCTGCTGGGCGCCCGCGGTGGCCGGCTGCAGGCCGGGGCGGCCCGGCGGGTCGTCGACGGGTACGCCCGGGCCGCCGGCCTGCCGCCCACCTCGCCGCACGACCTGCGTCATTCCGCCGCCACGCACCTGCTGGAGGGCGGCGCCGACCTGCGCTCGGTGCAGGAGATACTCGGCCACGCCTCGCTGTCGAGTACGCAGATCTACACCCACGTGTCGATCGAGCGGCTGCGGAGCGCGTACGAGCAGGCGCATCCGCGCGCGTAGGCACCCAAGCCGGCGCGGCCGCGCGCGTCAGACACCCCGCCAGCGCGTCCAGGCGCGGAGACAGCCGAGCTGGCGCGTCCGCGCGCGACGGGTCCGCGCGATGGCGGCCAGACCCGGCCCGTGGCCGCGCCGGCGTGCCGAGGTCCATCCGGGGCGGGGCGGGCGCGGTAGCGCGCGGGGCGTGGGCGCGCGTCGGGGGGCGTGGAGGGCCAAGCAGCCGCGGGCACGCGGGTTGGAGCCCTAAGATCGTGGATGTGTCCGCACCCGAGCCGCTTCCGGGCGCGCGGCTGCTCTTCTCGCACGATGCAGCCGTCGCGCATCTGAACCACGGGGCGTTCGGCATGGTGCCGATCACCGTTCAGCGGGCCCAGCAGCGGCTCCGCGAGGAGATGGACGCCAACCCGCACCGATTCTTCGCCGTCGGGCTCGAGGAGCGTATCGCGCACGTACGGCGGCACCTGGCCGCGTTCGTGGGCGCCGATCCGGAGGGTACGGCGCTGGTCGGCAACGCCAGCACGGGCACGTCGATCGTGCTCGGGAGCCTCTCCCTCGGTACCGAGGACGAGATCGTGACGACCGATCACGGCTACGGCGCGGTGGATCTCGCCGTGGCGGCGACCTGCCGGCGGACCGGGGCGGTCCATCGGGTCGCGCGGGTGCCGCTGGCGGCGGACGATGCGACGGTGATCGCGGCCGTGCTGGACGCGATCACCGCGCGGACGCGGCTGGTGATCGTCGACCACGTCACCGCCGCGACCGCGCGGGTGTTCCCGGTGCGGCGCATCATCGAGGCGGTGCGGGGGCGCTGGGGCGACCGGGTGGCGGTCCACGTCGACGCCGCGCATGTGCCGGGCATGCTCGACCCGGCGGTGAGCGAGCTCGGCGCGGACTTCTGGGTCGGCAACCTGCACAAGTGGGCGTACGCGCCTCGGGGCACCGCGCTGCTGGCCGTCGCGCCCGCGTGGCGGGACCGGATCCGGCCGCTGGTGCTGTCGTGGTCGGCCGAGGCGGGCTTCCCGGCCAGCCTGGAGTGGCTCGGCGCGCACGACTACACGTCGTGGCTCGCGGCACCGACGGGGCTGTTCGTGCTGCGCTCGCTCGGCATCGAGGTGGTGCGGCGGCACAACACGGCGCTCGCCGAATACGGGCAGGGCGTGGTCGCGGAGGCGCTCGGGGCCGAGGTGCCGGCCGCTACCGGGCTGCCGATGACGCTGATCCCGCTGCCCGCGGGCGTGGCGGTCGACCAGGCGGGCGCGGCCGCGCTGCGCCGGCGGATCTCGGACGAGCTCGCCGCCGAGGTGGGGCTCGCCGGCTGGCGCGGGCGCGGATACCTGCGGCTGTCGGCCCAGGTGTACAACCGGCCCGAGGACTACCAGCGGCTCGCCGAGGGCCTGCCAAAACTACTGGAACGCCCGTAGCCCACGCGCGGACGCGGCACCCACCAAACGAGCACAGCGCGCGCGGGCGCACTGAAGCAGAGACCGAGCCGCGTGCGGCATCAGGAACAGCGCGCCGGGCCGACGGGCTACCTCAGCGGAAGCAGGCGGACGCGGGCGCGGTGCAGCAGGGTGAGCGGATCGGAGTACACCCCCTCGTCCGAGCGCAAGCCCCAGTGCAGGCAGGCCGCGACCGGGCAGCGCGGATGGCCCGGTCTCAGCGTGCCCAGTTGCGTCCCCGGGGACACGGCCTGGCCCTCCACGACGGTGGGGGCCACCGGCTCGTACGTGGTGCGGAACCCGCCCGGATGCCGGACGCTCACCACCGGCCGCCCGCCGACGGTCCCGGCGAAGATCACCGTGCCTGGGCCGGCGCTGCGCACGATCTGCCCGGGGGCGCCTGCCAGGTCGACGCCGCGGTGGCCGGCGGCGTACCGGTCCGAGGGCGGCTCGAAGCCCCTGGTGACCGTCACGGGGCCGTCCAGCGGCGCCTGGTACCCCTCAGCCAGGGGCTCATGGGCAACCGGCGTCTCGCGGGAGACCGGCGGTGAGGCGAGCGCGGAGCCGACGGCCGCCACGGCGGCACCGGCGGCGGCGAGGACGGTAGCGGCGGTGACCAGGATCCCGAAACGAACCAGCGTCTTGAACATGGCGGGCAGCGTTGCCGAAACGGGCGTTCGCGGCAAACGCGATCATGGCTATCCTGTGGACAAAGCACCGCTTGTGGACAACCCGCGCGCCGCCGCGAAATGTGCTAGAAGCGCCGGACAAATCGGGAGGAAACCGGCATGAACGCATTGAAGGCCGTGCTCGTCGTCGTCGGGCTGATCGTGGTCGGCATGCTCGCGTGGTGGCTGCTCAAGCTGGTGTTCAGCCTGGTGCTGTACCTGGTCGTCGGGGCGCTCGTCGTGGGCGCGGGCTGGTACGTGTACAACCGCTATGGCAAGCCGACGCGGACCCGGCGCTGGTAGAAAATTTCTTCTCCGGGTCCGCGCGACGGCGAGGCGTCAGCCGCCGAAGCCGTTGTCCGGCAGCGAGATGTCGGGCTTCTCGAGCTCCTCGACGTTGACGTCCTTGAACGTCATCACCCGGACGTTCTTCACGAACCGGGCGGGACGGTACATGTCCCAGACCCACGCGTCGTGCATCTCGACCTCGAAGTAGACCTCGCCGTCGGAGTTGCGCACGTGCAGGTCGACCTGGTTGGCCAGGTAGAACCGGCGCTCCGTCTCCACCACGTAGGAGAACTGGCGGACGATGTCGCGGTACTCCCGGTAGAGCTGGAGTTCCATCTCGGTCTCGTACTTCTCGAGATCTTCGGCGCTCATCGCGGTCCGCCTTCCATAGCCACATTGTCGCCCACTTGCGCCGGAACCCGTGCGGCCTCGCCGGGCGCCACGCCGACGTTACCGCGCCTTTGCCCCGGCCGCTCCACCGCCGCCACGTTCGCGTAGGAGAAACGGTGCTCGGGACACGGCCCGTGGGCGGCGAGCGCGGCGCCGTGGTCCGGCGTCGAATAACCTTTGTGCTCGTCGAAGCCGTACTCGGGGTACGACTCGTGCAGTTTCTCCATGATGCGGTCTCGCGTGACCTTCGCCACGACGCTCGCCGCCGCGACGCACGCGGCGACCTGGTCGCCCTTCCACACCGCGAGGCCGGGTATGCCGATGCCGTCGACCTTGAAGCCGTCGGTGAGCGCGTAGTCGGGGCGCACGGACAGGCCCGCGAGGGCGCGGCGCATGCCGGCGAGGTTGCACACGTGCAGGCCGCGGCGGTCGATGTCGCCGGGTGGGATGATCACGGCGCTCCACGCCTCCGCGCGCCTGATCACCTGCTCGTAGATGCGCTCCCGCGCGGCCGCGGTGAGCAGCTTGGAGTCGTTGAGCTCCTCGATCTCGCCGCGGCGGCCCGGCGGCAGGATGACGGCGGCGACCACGAGCGGCCCCGCGCAGGCCCCACGGCCCGCCTCGTCGGCGCCGGCCACCCGGGTGAAGCCTCGCCGCTGCAGGGCCCGTTCGAGCGCCCACAGGCCCGCTGCGCGGTGCACGACGGTGCGCGGAGGCGCGAGCATGCTCAGCCCACCTCCCGCAGGAGATCGGCGAGGTCCGGCGGGTAGAAACGCTCCGACGTCGCGTCGAGTTCGCCTGCGGACCACCAGCGGGTGGCGTCGACGCTGGTGACCTCGTAGTCGGCGAGGTTGGCCAGGTCGGCGGTGAACGCGTCCGCGCGCACGACGAAGAACGACTGCCGCTGCGAGTACCAGCGGCCGTCGAACGGGAACTCGACCCGGTCGGTGCGGACGGGGCCGACGAGGTCGGCGGGGGTGATGCGCAGCCCGGTCTCCTCGTAGACCTCGCGCACGGCCGTCTCGGTGAGCGACTCACCCGCCTCCACGCCACCGCCGACGGTGAACCAGTAGCGGTGCTCTGGGCGCGCCGGATCGCATCCGCGCAGCAGCAGCACACGCCCGGACGGGTCGAGCAGCAGCACCCGAGCCGCCCGGCGGTCGATGTCCGCCGCAGCCTCCGTCATACCGACGAGACTACGGCGTTGTCACTTGGAAGTCGGATCCGGCACCTTGTCGAAGCCGTCGGGGACGCTGAGCCAATTCGCTCGCGAGAAGGGCCAGAAGACCACGAAGGCGCGTCCGATGACGTCGCTCTCGGCGATCGTCGCCTGGTTCGGGTCCTTCGTGCGGATGAAGTTGTACCGCGAGTCGCCCGACCGCGACCGATGGTCACCCATCACCCAGAGACGGTCCTTGGGGACGGTGACGTCGAACTGTTCCTCGCTCGGCAGGTCCTGCAGCCCGTCCGGGTTGGTGTAGATGTACGGCTCGTCCAGCGCCGTGCCGTTGATCGTGATCCGCTGCTTGTCGTCGCAGCACACGACGTGGTCGCCACCGACGGCGATGACGCGCTTGATGAAGTCCTCTTCGGACGGGTCGTTGCGCCACGAGTCGGGCGCCCGGAACACGATGATCTCGCCGCGGTGGGGGGAGCGGAAGTCGTACACCAGCTTGTTGACGAGCACGCGATCCTTGATCAGCAGCGTGTTCTCCATCGATTCGGACGGGATGTAGAACGTCTGCAGGACGAAGGCCCGCACCACCACGGCGACGATGATCGCCACGCCCAGCAACACCGGCAGTTCGCGCCAGAACGTACTGGGTTTCTTGGTCTGCTCGTCAATCACGCCCTGAAGGGTACGTGCTCGTCACCATCGGCGATGCCTCAACCGCTCCTGACGCGCCGAACGGGTCGAAAGCCCCAGGGAAACCACGATCGGGGCAATCACCATGTCCGGGACGGGCGGGATGGCGGGCGCAGGCGTGATTCGCGGCCCCGGAGGCCCCATAGCCGCGGGTTTCGGGACGTTCTTGAACGTGTCGGGCACCGGTAGCCAGCCCCATCGGCTGCTGGGCCACAGGATGACGAACGCGCGGCCGATCACGTTGGCGATCGGGACCTGTCCCTGGCAGCGGGAGTCCTGCGACACGCCGCGATGGTCGCCCATCACGAACATCTGGCCCGGCTGCACCTTCACCGGGCCGAACCGGCGCGCCGTGCACTGCTTCGGGTTGGGCGCGGCGTCCAGCGGCGAGTCCTCGTACAGGTACGGCGACTCGTCGAGCGGATAACCGTTGACCGTCACCCTGCCGTCCACGTCGCAGCACGCCACGGTGTCTCCGGGCAGGCCGATCACCCGTTTGATGAAGTCCTTCTCGCCGGGTTGGGAAAAGCCCACAAGATCGCCGACGGTACGGCCGAGCTCCGCGAAGAAGCCGGCGTCCTTGTCGACCTGGTTCTCCGGCGCCCACGCGTCGGGGCCGGTGAAGACGACGACCTCGCCCCGCTCGGGCTCGCGCACGTCGTAGAGGACCTTGTTGACCAGCACCCGGTCACCGACGAGGAGGGTCTCCTCCATCGAGCCCGACGGGATGAAGAACGCCTGCACCAGGAACGTGCGGATGAGCACGGCGAGGCAGAACGCGACGATCAGCAGCAGCGGCAGCTCCTGCCACAGCGGCATGTTCTTGCGCTTGCGGCGGACCTTGCTGCCCCACGAGGACGTCGAATCGTCGTCGTCGTAGTCGCCGCGCGCGCGGGAGCGCGACCCCGACCCCGTGGAGCGCTCGCCGCGGTCATAGCTTCGTTCGTACCGCTCGCCTCGGTCCCGGCGGTCGCCGTAGCCGTCGTCGTCCTCGAACGCGCGGTCTCGCACGATCGGCGGCTCGTCGCTGTCCCGGCGGCCGCGGCGCGAGCCGTACGGGTCGTCCCAGGCCCGGCTGCCGCGGTTCCAGTCGCCGCGGTCGGAGTCGTCGCGCTGGTCACCCTGGCGGGGCGCGACGTCGCGGCGCCCGTGGGCGTCGCCGCGCGTCCAGCCACCGTCGTAGGCGCGCTGCTCCTCCGGGGCGTCCGGGCGGCCCGTGGCGGCCCAGTAGTCGTGGCCCGGGTAGCTGACGCTGCCGAAGGGGTGTTCCTGCTGCTGCCCACGCTCGTCGCCCGCCTGGTCCAGGTGGCGGTTACGTGGGTGTAGGTCTTCGGCGCGATCGTCGTAACCATCGCGTCCGTAGGGGTCGCTTGCCATCGGCGTCAGCCTAGAGGCACAAGACCACTTTGGGGAGCCCGGTTCCGCTTGACCAAAAGACCCGATCCCGGACGCGACTCAGGGAGGGTACGCACAGCGCCCCTCCCCGACGACGATTCAGTGAAACGCGCGGTCAGCTGCTGACCTTGGTCTCGCGCTTCTCCTTGATCTTGGCCTTCTTGCCCCGCAGGTCGCGCAGGTAGTACAGCTTGGCGCGGCGCACGTCGCCGCGGGTCACGACCTCGATCTTGTCGACGGCCGGGCTGTTGACCGGGTAGGTGCGCTCGACGCCGACGCCGAAGCTCACCTTGCGAACCGAGAAAGTCTCCCGCAGGCCAGCGCCCTGGCGACGGATCACGACGCCCTGGAAGACCTGGACCCGGGACCGGTTGCCCTCGACGACCCGGGCGTGCACCTTGATGGTGTCGCCGGCGCGGAAGCTCGGGATATCGGTCCGCTGCGACTGTGCGTCCAGCGCGTCCAGCGTGTTCATCGCGGCTGTTCCTCGTCACTCAAGGCACGCCCGATTTCCGCGGCGCGCGAGGGTTAGGTGATCATGGGTGCCCGGCTCATCAGCCCGCGGCAACCTCACTACTTTGCCACATCGACGCGCCGAACCTGAAATCAGGCCCCTTCATCGGCGCTGCGGGCCCGCCGCTCCAGCGCCTCGATGAGGTCGGGGCGCCGCTCGACGGTGCGCTGCAGCGCCTGTTCGCGCCGCCACCGGGCGATGCGGCCGTGATCGCCAGAGCGCAGGATCTCCGGCACGTCCAGGCCTCGCCAGCTGGGCGGCTTCGTGTACATCGGGGCCTCGAGGACGCCGTCGGCATGCGACTCGTCCACGAGCGAGTCGGCGTTGCCCAGCACGCCGGGCAGCAGCCGGGTGATCGCCTCCAGCACGACGAGCACCGCGACCTCGCCGCCGAAGAGCACGTAGTCGCCCAAGGAGATCTCGCTCACCCGCATCCGGGTCGCGGCGTGATCGAAGACCCGCTGGTCGATGCCCTCATACCGGCCGCAGGCGAACAGCAGGTGCTCCTCCGCGGCCAGGGCGCGCGCGGTCGCCTGGGTGAACGGTGTTCCGGCCGGGCTGGGGACGATCAGGTGCGTTTCCGGGCCGGCCAACTCGTCGAGGGCCTGGCCCCACGGCTCGGGGCGCATGACCATGCCGGGGCCGCCGCCGTATGGGGTGTCGTCGACGGTGCGGTGCACGTCGTGGGTCCATCGGCGCAGGTCGTGCACGGCCAGCCGAAGGGCGCCGTTCGCGCGGGCCTTGCCGATGAGCGACAGATCGAGCGGCGCGAGGTACTCGGGAAAGATCGTGACGACGTCGACCCTCATAGGTCGAACAGGCCTTCCGGCGGGGTGATCACGATACGGCGCCCGGGCACGTCGACCTCGGGCACGATCTCGCGCACGAACGGCACCAGGCCGGTGCGTCCGTCCTCGAGCCGCACCACCAGCAGGTCGTGCGCGGGCGCGTGGTCGATGCGCGACAGCTCGCCGACGCGCTCCCCCGCGGCGTCGACGACGTCGAGGCCGATGAGCTCGTGGTCGTTGAACTCGTCGGGGTCCTCGCTGGCCGGGATCGTGGCGCTGTCCACGCACAGCAGAACGCCGCGCATGTCCTCGGCGAGGTTGCGGTCGTAGATGCCCTCGAAGACCACCAGGAGGCGGCTCTGGTGCGGGCGTACCGACTCGATGGTGAGCGTCGGCGGTGGCCGCCAGGCGCCGGGAGGAACGGTCTGCAGATGCCGCACCGCCGTCGAGTCGGTCTGGACGACCGACCCGACGGCGAAACGCTCTGCTGGCGCATCCGTGCGCACGTCCACGAGGACCTCGCCCCGGACGCCGTGCGCGCGGATTACCTGGCCGACGACGAGCAGCATGCGGTCAGTACGCGTCGACGATCTCGACGCGCACTCCACGGCCACCGATCGACGTGATGACCTGCCGCAGCGCCTTGGCCGTGCGGCCACCGCGCCCGATCACCGTGCCGAGGTCCTCCGGGTTGACCCGGACCTCCAGCCGCTGACCGCGACGGGAGTCGACCATGCGGACGCGGACATCGTCGGGGTTGTCGACGATGCCCTTGACGAGGTGCTCGAGCGCTGGGCGCAGCACGTCAGGCCTCCGCGCCGGCGCCGGCACCGGACTGCTCCTCCGCCTGCGCGGCCGGAGCCTCGGCCTCGGCCTTCTTCTTCGGTTCGGCGGTCTTCTTCGCCTTCGGCGCGTCGGCCAGGCCGGCGGCGGCCTGCGCCTCGGCCTCGTACGTCGCGCGGCGGTCTGGGGCCGCCGCAGCCACCTTCAGCGGCTCGGCCGGGGCGGGCAGGCCCTTGAACTTCTGCCAGTCGCCGGTCTTCGACAGGATGGCCTGCACGGCCTCGCTCGGCTGCGCGCCGACGGAGAGCCAGTGCTGGACGCGGTCGGAGTTGACCTCGATACGCGAGGGCTCCTCCTTCGGGTGGTACAGCCCGACGAATTCGATCGCCCGGCCGTCGCGCTTGGTGCGCGAGTCGGCGACGACGATGCGGTACTGCGGGTTGCGGATCTTGCCCATCCGCAGGAGCCGGATCTTGACGGCCACTTGGTTGCTCGCTCCTGGATCTGTTGGAAGCCGAGCGACCGCCCGGACACCGTGGGGATGGTGCCGTCGGCTGCTCTGTTGGACTGGCGTAACGCCGGGTTAGAGGGCTCGGACGCACACCGGATACCAGCAGACCATTGTGCCAGACCCGCTACCGTGCGCAAAAAGGGGGCCCTGTCCCGACGGCCCGGCGCCCCGCGCCGTGCTCGCGTCGTGCGCGTCGCTCAGCGCAGCGGCGGGCGGTCCCAGCCCGGCTCGAGGCCCGGGATCCCCCACTCCGGCGGCGGCATGAAGTCCGTCCACGTGCCGTCGAACGGGAACCCGCCGGCCTCGATCTCCTTGACGACGCGGAGGCCCTCGTCGCGTACCGCCGCCTCGTCCGCGACCCAGTAGTGCTCCGGGATCGCGAGGCGCTCGAGGAACTCCTCCTCATCCTTCCACTGCCAGCTGCGGTCGGGCGCGACGACGATGTCGAGGTCCTCGTCGGTCACGTCGACCCCGGACGCGCCGCCCGGGTCGCTCCAGCGGATCGCCGGGCGTTCGAGGTTGACGTACCACCCGGTGAAAACGTCGGCGTCGTCGCGGAACCACCACACGGAGTGCGCGGGGTCGCCGGGCCGGTGCAGCTTCAGTACCCCGGGCCCGTTCCAGATGCTGTGCTCGAGCCCGGTGCCGAGCGTGACGTACTCGGCGAACGGCATCGTGCGCATCCCCCGCCCGTCGCCGGAGACCTCACTCACGACCGGCGTGCGCCGGGTGATCCAGATCAGCAGCCCGCGCTCGTCGTCGGACACCACGCGGGCGGGGCGCACCCAGCCGATCCGCCCCCGCCGCACGTTGCGATGCATGATCACCTGGCCGGGCGTGAAGACGACGCTCAACCGCGCTCCCTCGGTCGGTCCCAGCCCTCGGTCACGGGCTCCGGGATGGTCCAGCCGGCCGGCGGCCGGAAGTCGGTCCACGTGCCGTCGAACGGCCACGCCCCCGCCTCGATGGCGGGCACGATCTCGCGCCCCTGCGCCCACACGGCGTCGGGGTCCCCCACCCAGTACGCGTCCGGGTACGCGAGGCGCTCCTCGAGCTCGTCCTCGTCCTTCCAGTCCCAGCGGCGGTCGGGCCAGACCCAGATGTCGAGGTCCTGGTCGGTCAGGTCGACGCCGGCGACCACGCCGTCGTCCCAGGTGACGCCGGGCTCCTCGAGATTCACGTACCACGCGCGGAAGCCGCCCTGCGGGTCGAAGAGCCACCACACGGAGAACGCGGCCCCGAGCGGATGAAACTTCAGCGTGCTCGGCCCGCGGTACACATCCTGGATGACCTTCTTCGGCGCCTCGATCCACTCGCCGAACGGCATGTCACGCGGCCCGCGGCCGTCCTCGCTCACCTGACGGATGAGCGGGCTACCGGTCGCGAGCCACAGTCGCGTGCCCTGCTCATCGTCGGAGACCACCCGGGTCAGCGGCGCCCAGACCAGCGTGTCATGGGTGAAGTGCCGGTGCAGGACCGGTCTTCCGGGACGCAGCGGCACGCCTGAGATTGTATCGGCTCCGCGCTGCGCCCCGGTGTCCGCTGCGGGCGACCGTTCCTTTGCGGTCGCCGCTCCGCTCCCGCCGCTTGGCCGCCGCCTTGCCGCCGCCTTGAGGTTCGGCCGCCGCCTCTTCTGGAAGCGAAGCGCCACCGCGCGGACGCCGCCACCACGTCCCGGCTTTGGCAGGCGGACACGCGCGGACGCGGGCAGAGATCAGCGGATCACCCGGCCGCGCAGGACGATGCGGCGCGGGCGGAGGAGGGTGGTCAGGTCGCGGCGGGGGTCCTCGGCGTAGACGACCAGGTCCGCCAGGCCGCCCTCGACCAGGCCGGGGAAGCCCAGCCACTCCCGGGCGCCCCAGGATCCGGCACGCAGCACGGCCTCGGCGGGCAGGCCGGCCTCGCGGTGCAGCAGGAGCATCTCTTCGGCGGCCAGGCCGTGGTTGATGCCGCCGCCGGCGTCGCTGCCGACGTAGATGGGCACGCCCGCCTCGTGTGCGGCGCGGACCACGGACGGGAAGCGGTCGCGGAGGGCGAGCATGTGGTCGGCGTACACCGGGAACTTGTCCTCCGCCTGTGCCGCGATGCCGCCGAACGTCGCGATGTTGATCATTGTTGGGACGAGGGCGGTGCCGCGGCGGGCCATCTCTTCGATGTCGGCCTCCGCCAGGCCGGTGCCGTGCTCGACGGAGTCCACGCCGGCGCGGACCAGGGCCGCCACCGAATCCTCCGCGAACACGTGGACCGCCACCCGGGCGCCGGCGGCATGCGCGGCCGCGACCGCGCCGGCCATCGCGGCGACGTCCCACGCGGGCGCGAGGTCGCCGCTGCCGCGGTCGATCCAGTCGCCGACGAGCTTGACCCAGCCGTTGCCGAGGGCGGCCTGGCGTGCCATCTCGCCGGGCAGATCGGCCTCGCCG
This sequence comes from Dactylosporangium sp. NPDC048998, assembly GCF_043197855.1. Lineage (NCBI taxonomy): Bacteria > Bacillati > Actinomycetota > Actinomycetes > Micromonosporales > Micromonosporaceae > Dactylosporangium > Dactylosporangium sp. NPDC048998. The sequence goes on along the minus strand of NZ_JBICTV010000001.1, from coordinate 377,750 downwards.
ACCTCGACCCCGATGTCGCGCAGGTACCGCTTCGGCGGAGCCACGTGCCGCCCCGCCCGCGCCAACCTCGGCATCTCGGGGTCGTCGTCCAGCGACGGGTACGGGATTGGCGACCCCGCGTCGCGGATCGCCAGTACGCCCGCGTCGCGGTCCACGACGGCGAGCGACCGCGCGGCGTCGAGGTCGTCGGAGGGCCTGCCGCCGGACTGGATGCCGATGTGGCAGTGGGCATCGACGAGACCGGGCAGGATGAACCCCTCGTCGGCGATCGTGAGCGCCCCGGCGACCGGCTCGAACGTCACCCGGTCACCCACCAGCCAGAGGTCGCGCCGCTCACCGGAGGGCAGCAGTGTCCCCCGCACGTGCAGCGCGGGCCCGGACGCCGCTGACCTGGTGGCCGCGGCCGACCTGGCCGACGCGTCCCGGCCGACAGACGGGCCTGAGCCTTCGGATCCGCCCGGGCGCCCGGGCGCGGCCGAGTCCGTTGGCGCGGCTGAGTCCGCGGATGCGGCCGTGCCCGGGCGCGCGGGCGCGGTCGTGGACTGGGCCGAGTCGGCGGTCGTGGACGCGGGTGACGTCGTGGGCGCGCCCGAGGGCACGTCGGGGTTCAAGGTCACGGCCGGTGCTTCAGGCGTCCTTGTCACGCTTCTGCAGCTTTGAGAAGTCGAGCTTCGGCAGGCGGAAGCCGGGCGGCATGCCCGCCGCGTTCGGGTCCATCGCGGCCGGGTCGAGGCCGGGCGGAAGCTGGGGCATGCCGGGCATACCGGGCATACCGCCACCGAGCCTGGGCTGACGCATGCCGCCGCTGTTGCCGCTCTTGGTGCCCTTGCGCTTGTTCTTCGGCGACTTGGTGGCCTTGCGGCGGCCGCCGGGCAGGCCCATCATGCCGCCCATCTGCTTCATCATCTTCTGCGCGTCGGCGAAGCGGGTCAGCAGCTGGTTGACGTCGGTGACCGAGACGCCGGAGCCGTTGGCGATGCGTACGCGGCGGGAGGCGTTGAGGATCTTCGGGTTGGCGCGCTCCTTCGGGGTCATGGAGCGGATGATCGCGGTGACCCGGTCGAAGTGCTTGTCGTCGATCTCGGCCAGCTGGTCCTTCATCTGGTTCATGCCCGGCATCATGGCCAGCACGTTGGCGATCGGGCCCATGCGGCGCACGGCCTGCAGCTGCTCGAGGAAGTCCTCGAGGGTGAAGTCCTGGCCGCCCATGAGCTTGGCGGCCATCCGCTCCTTCTCGTCATCGGCGAACGCCTGCTCGGCCTGCTCGATGAGGGTGAGCACGTCGCCCATGCCGAGGATGCGCGAGGCCATCCGGTCGGGGTGGAAGACGTCGAAGTCCTCGAGCTTCTCGCCCGTGGAGGCGAACATGATCGGCTGGCCGGTGACGTGGCGCACGGACAGCGCGGCGCCACCGCGCGCGTCGCCGTCGAGCTTGGACAGCACGACGCCGGAGATGCCGACGCCGTCGCGGAACGCCTCGGCGGTGCTGACGGCGTCCTGACCCACCATGGCGTCGATGACGAACAGGACCTCGTCGGGGTCGACGGCGTCGCGGATGTCGGCGGCCTGCTTCATCATCTCGGCGTCGATACCGAGGCGGCCGGCCGTGTCGACGATCACGATGTCGCGCATCTGGCGCTTCGCGTGATCGATCGAGTCGCGGGCGACCTGGACGGGGTTGCCGACGCCGTTGCCGGGCTCGGGCGCGTAGACCTCGACGCCCGCGCGGCCGCCCAGGACCTGCAGCTGGTTGACGGCGTTGGGCCGCTGGAGGTCGGCGGCGACGAGCAGCGGCTGGTGGCCCTGTCCCTTGAGCCACCGGGCGAGCTTGCCGGCGAGCGTGGTCTTGCCGGAACCCTGCAGACCGGCAAGCATGATCACGGTCGGCGGGTTCTTGGCGAACTGCAGCCGGCGCGCCTCGCCACCGAGCGTCGCCACGAGCTCCTCGTGGACGATCTTGATGACCTGCTGGGCCGGGTTGAGGGCCTGTGACACCTCCGCGCCCCGCGCCCGCTCCTTGAGCCGGGCGATGAACGCCTTGACCACGGGCAGCGCGACGTCGGCCTCGAGCAGGGCCAGCCGGATCTCCCGCGCGGTGGCGTCGACGTCGGCGTCGGTGAGCCGCCCCTTGCTTCGCAGCTTCGAGAAGATGCCGGAAAGCCGGTCACTCAGGGTGTCAAACACGACGCATCCGTCCTCGGGTGTAGGAGACCCTTGAAGGGTACGCGACCGGGGACAGCGCGTCGCGGTCCGCGGCGCCGCGCGCCCGCGCGCCGCCGCTGGCGAAGCGCCCGCGACCAGTGCGTTCTCCGCGTCCGCGCCGCCACCGGCCCGGCGCGGCAACGACCCGCCATCGCCCGGCGGAAATTACGCAAATACGGCACAGAGGCTCAGACCTCGCCGGCAAGCCATCGAAGCGTCGCAGTGACACGGCCCCATGACGCACGCACGGAGGCGCGGACGCGGAGGTGAAGGAGGTGAAGGGTGAAGGAGGGAAGCCGGACGCCGTGGACGCGGGAGCGCCGCGGACGCAAAGACGCGGGCGCGGACGCAAAGACGCGGGCGCGGACGCAAAGACGCGGGCGCGGACGCAAAGACGCGGGCGCGGACGCAAAGACGCGGGCGCGAAGACGCGAGGCGTTGGCGTCAGGACGCGGTCGCGGCCCGCAAGACTGCGGCCCCGACACGGGCGCGGGCGTCCGCGTCCCAGGAGCCGGCCAGGTAGAACGCGTCGACGACCTCGCCGCCCAGGGTGGAGATGCGGGCGGAGCGTACGTCGGCGTCGATGTCCTCCAGCGCGCTCGCCACCCGGAAGAGCAGGCCCGGGGTGTCCGTGGCGCGCAGTTCCAGGACCGTGGCGTCGGTGGCGGCCGAGGGGGGCTGCCACACGACGCGCGGGGGCGCGGTGGTGCTGCGGCGGGTGGAGCGTTCGCGGGCGGCGAGGCGTTCGGCCACCGGGAGGTCGCCGGTGACGGCGCGGCGCAGGTCGGAGACCACGGCCTCGCGGTCGACGTCGCCGCCGTAGCGGGGCTGGACGGCGCAGACCATCCTCGCCAGGCCGTCCACGGTAGCCGTGTCGGCCGTGACCACGTCCAGGCGGTGCAGCGACAGGCAGCCGGCCACGGCGGCGAGCAGGCCACGGCGGTCGGGGGCGATGACGGAGACCGAGTCCGTGTCCAGCAGTACCGATGGGAGGGTTTCGGGAACGGCGAGCGCGGCGGCGGGCGACAGGGGCGCGGCGACCACGCCGGTGTCCAGGGCGCGCTCGACGTGGCGGACGAGCTCGGCGATGAGCCGGCCCTTCCAGTCCGACCAGGCGGCGGGGCCGGTGGCGGCCGCGTCCGCGCGGGCCAGGGCGTGCAGCAGGGCGAGGGTGGAGGCGTCGCCGACGGCACCGGCGACGGTGGCGATGGTCTGGGGGTCGGACAGGTCGCGGCGGGTGGCGGTGTCGGGCAGGAGGAGGTGCAGGCGTACGACCTTCTCGACCTGCGCCACGTCGGCCGCGCTGAGGCCCAGGCGGGACGCCACGGCGGCGGCGATCGGGGCGCCGACGACGCTGTGGTCGCCGGGCAGGCCCTTGCCGATGTCGTGCAGCAGGCCGCAGAGCACGAGCAGGTCGGGGCGGTCGACGTCGCGGGTGAGACGGGCGGCCTGGCGGGCCGTCTCGACCAGGTGGCGGTCGACGGTGAACAGGTGCACCGGGTTGTGCTGCGGCAGGCTGCGCACCCGCGCCCACTCGGGCAGCCAGTTGACGACCAGGCCGTACCGGTCGCAGGCCTCCCAGACCGAGATCATGGACCGGCCGCTGCCGAGGAGGGTGAGCAGGGCGTCGCGCGCGGGGGCGGGCCAGGGGCGCGGCATCGGGCCGGCGAAACTGCCGAGCCACTCGAGCGTGGCGTGCGCGATCGGCAGGTCGGCACGGGCGGCGGCCGCGGCCACGCGCAGGGGCAGGACCGGGTCGGGGCGCGGCGTGACGGCGGCGCGGGCGAGCACGACCTCGCCGCGCTGCTCGACGACGTCACGAGCGAGGGGGCGGCGCTCCTCGTGGCCGCGGCTGCTGGGGGCGGACCAGCGCTCCACGGCGCGCCAGGCGTCGTCGCTGGCGTAGGCGATGGTGCGGGCGGCCTCCGCGATGCGGCGCAGCACCTCGTCGCGGTCGCCGAGGTCGAGCAGCTCGGCGACCTCGTCGCGGTCCTGCGCGAGGAGGCGGTCGACGCGGCGGCCGCGCACGGCGTGCAGGGCGTCGCGGACGTCGAGCAGGGTGCGGTGGGCGCCGCGGACGGCGGGGCGGGGGCCGTCGGCGACGCCGGCGAAGCCGATGCCGCGCAGGAGGCCGAAGTCACGCAGCCCGCCGCGGGACTCCTTGACGTCGCCCTCCAGGAGGAACGCCAGCTCGCCGTGGGCCTTCCAGCGATCCTGGGTGAGGGTGCGCAGCGCGGGCAGCAGTCGGCGGGCCTCACGCCGCCACTGGGCGACGGCGTCGCCGTGCAGGCGGGTCAGGAGCTCGCCGTTGCCGGCGACCAGGCGGGCGTCGAGCAGGCCGAGGGCCACCTTGAGGTCCTGGCGGGCCAGCTCGAGCGCCTGCTCGGGGCTGCGGGTGGAGTGGTCGAGGGCGAACTTCGCGTCCCAGATCTGGTACCAGATGCGGCTGCCGAGCTGGTCCGCGGACGCCTCCGCGCCCGGGCCGCCGTCGTGCAGCAGGACCAGGTCGAGGTCGCTGCGGGGGGCGCATTCGCGGCGTCCGAGCCCGCCTACGGCGACGAGCGCGGCACCCGAGGTACCGCCGCCGGCTTCTGAAAAAACCTTCGAGAGCCACTCGTCGATCGCGGCCGAGCGCTCGGCACGCGCGTCGGCGCCCGCCCCGGTGGAAAGGACCGGAACGGGCGCCGACGGTTGTGTCATCTTGGAGATCAGCAGCGGCTTAGAGGGCGTCGAGCCCGCGCTCGCCGGTGCGGACCCGGACGACCTCGTCGACCGACGTGACCCAGACCTTGCCGTCACCGATCTTGCCGGTGCGGGCGGCGGTGACGATGGCGTCCACGACCTTCTCGAAGTCGAGTTCGTCGGTGACGATCTCGACCCGGATCTTGGGGACGAACTCCACCGTGTACTCCGCACCGCGGTAGACCTCGGTGTGGCCCTTCTGACGGCCGTACCCCTGAACCTCGCTCACGGTGAGGCCGGCCACGCCCAGCGCGTGGAGCGCCTCCTTCACCGCGTCGAGCTGATACGGCTTGATGACCGCGGTCACCAGCTTCATGCCCATTCCCTCCGACATTCCTCGACGCTATCCGGCTACCGTTTCCGACGCCGGGGCTTCCGCCGCCGGCGCGGGAGTCTTGCTCGTTCCGACGCCCGCCAGGGCGAACGCGCCGCCGGCACTACCGGTGCCCGGGGTCATGTCGTAGGCGCTCTCCGCGTGCTCCGCGATGTCGATGCCCTCGACCTCGGCCTCGCTGCCGACCCGGAAGCCGATCGTCTTCTCGATGATGAAGGCGAGAACGAACGCGATCGCGAACGAGTAGACCGTGACGATAGCGCTCGCCCCGGCCTGCGCGCCGAGCTGGCCCACGCCGCCGCCCATGAACAGGCCGTTCTTGGCGCCGCCGTCGGTGATGACCGGGTTGAGCTTGTCGTTGGCGAAGAAGCCCAGCCACAGCGAGCCGATCCACCCGCCGACGAAGTGGACGCCGACCACGTCGAGGGAGTCGTCGAAGCCGAAGCGGTACTTCAGGCTGACCGCCAGGGCGCAGACGATGCCGGCGACGAGGCCGAGCAGCACAGCAGCCCACGAGTCGATGAAACCACAGGCGGGGGTGATCGCGACCAAGCCGGCGACCGCACCGGAGGAGGCGCCGACGAGGGTCGGCTTGCGGTCGCGGATCCACTCGACGATGACCCAGCCGAGGAGCGCGGCGGCCGTGGCGACCTGGGTGTTGACGAAGGCCAGGCCGGTGACACCGTCGACGGTGAGCTCCGAACCGGCGTTGAACCCGAACCAGCCGAACCACAGCAGGCCGGCGCCGAGGGCGACGAACGGCACGTTGTGCGGCTTCGTGCTCTCCCGCGGCCAGCCGATGCGCTTGCCGAGGACCAGGGCCACGCCGAGTGCGGCGGCACCGGCGTTGATGTGGACCGCGGTACCACCGGCGAAGTCGAGCGGGTGCAGGTGCTGGGCGATCCAGCCGCCGCCCCACACGTTGTGGGCGACCGGGAAGTAGACGAGGGTGGCCCAGCCGAACGCGAACAGCAGCCAGCCGCCGAACTTCGCCCGGTCGGAGATCGCGCCGCTGATCAGCGCGACGGTGATCACGGCAAACGTCATCTGGAAGACCATGAAGACGTACGTCGGGATGCCGCCGACGCCGCTGGGCTTGTCGGCCGTCGCGCCCCAGAATTCGCCGATGTAGGTCTTGCTGCCGAAGTACTGGCCGAGATCACCGAACAGGCCGCCGGCGCTGTCGGCGCCGAACGACGCGCTGAAGCCGTAGAACAACCACAGGACGCTGACGAGCCCGATCGTCGAGAAGCTCATCATCATCATGTTGAGGACGCCTTTGGAGCGGTTCAGGCCACCGTAGAACAGTGCCAGAGCCGGCGTCATGAGCAGCACAAGAGCGGTCGATACGAGAAGCCACGCTGTGTTCCCGGTATCGATGGTCGCTGCAGGCACGCGGGCCTCCTAGTAGTCGAGATCCTCCCTCCCGACCTTCGAGGCAGCATTGCCCTTCAGCCGGTTGCGCGAGAGCTTTCAGGGCTCACGTTTCACGCACCGGCGCTGCGCGGTTTCTACCGCGTCACGTCATGTTTCCAGCGTGTGAAGAAACGCTCACACACAGAGAAACGCCTATCGCAGCGCATATTCGAGCGTGTGCCGCTCGTAATCGATGAGCCGCAGGTCACGTACCGGACGACGGAGATGCCCCTTGTGCACGATACGTACGAAGGCGGGATCTCCGGCGGCCGCCATCCGTCGAATTCCCTCGATATGATCGACGATGCGCTTGCGGATCACGCGCACCAGGCGGTGCCGGTCGCGCGGGGTCAGACCATAGGCGTCGGCGAACATGCGCAGCCGGCGGGGCCGGTTCGGCCGTTTCCAGCCCAGCGTGTACGAGTCGCGGTCGGAGAACAGCGGGACCCACGTCCACGCCGCGTACGCCACGTCGTAGATCCGCGCGCCGGGCGAGGCGAGGTCGAAGTCGATCAGCGACAGGGTGCCGTCGGGACGCCAGATGACGTTGTGCGGCGCGGCGTCGTGATGACAGATGACCTCGGTGTCCGGCGGCGGCGGGCCGAACGAGCGCCACACCGCGTTGGGCGGCGGCCGGAAGCCCGCCTGGGCGTCGTGGAACATCCGCAGCATGGTCGCGACGGTGACCATCGCCTCGTCGGTCACCCAGTGCGGCGCCAGCGGATACTCTCCGCACTCACCTTCGAGATATTGCAGTACCTCGCGGCCGCGCTCGTCGATGCCGTACGCGCGCGGCGCGCCGGTGAACCCCACGTACTCGAGGTGGCGCAGCAGCGCGTGCACCGCGGGCGTCCATGGGCCCGCATTGCGGCGTACCGTGTCGCCCGAGCGCACCACGACGGAGGTGTTCCCGCCGTGGAGCGGGATCTCCTGCTGCGTCACGTGATCGTCCTTCGTTGACCTGACCGGGGAACCTGGCTGTACTGCAGTTTTCCCGGCCGCGGGTGAGCGCGGCCGAGCGTTACCGTCCCAAGGTACCGTCCGAGGTTACGCGTCCGCGCCAACCAGGGCGTCGACGAACTGTCGGGCATCGAACGGCGCGAGGTCGTCGGGGCCCTCGCCGAGGCCGACGAGCTTCACCGGAATGCCCAGTTTGCGCTGAACCGCGATGACGATCCCGCCCTTGGCGGTGCCGTCGAGCTTGGTCAGTACCACGCCCGTGACGTCCACCACCTCGGTGAACACGCGCGCCTGCTCCAGCCCGTTCTGGCCGGTCGTGGCGTCCAGGATGAGCAGGGTCTCGTCGACCGGCCCATGCTTCTCGACCACCCGCTTGACCTTGCCCAGCTCGTCCATCAGGCCGACCTTGTTCTGCAGCCGGCCGGCCGTGTCGATCACCACCGTGTCCACACCCGCGTCAATACCCCGTTTCACCGCGTCGAACGCCACCGACGCCGGATCGGCCCCCTCCGGGCCGCGAACGACGTCGGCGCCGACCCGCCCGGCCCACGTGGTCAGCTGCTCGGCCGCGGCCGCGCGGAAGGTGTCGGCGGCGCCGAGCACGACGGTGTGCCCGTCGGCGACCAGCACGCGGGCGATCTTGCCGCAGGTGGTGGTCTTGCCCGCGCCGTTGACCCCGACGACGAGCAGCACCGCCGGGCGGCCGTCGCGCGGCGTCGCGGCGAGGGAGCGGTCCATGTCCGGCTCGAGCGCGGCGACGAGCTCGGCGGTGAGCATGCCGCGCAGCTCGGCCGCGGAGGCGGTGCCGTGCACCCGGGCCCGCTCGCGCAGCTTGGCGACGAGCTCGGTGGTCGCCTGCACGCCGACGTCGGCGCCGATGAGCGTCGCCTCGATATCGTCCCAGGTGTCGTCGTCGAGCTTGTCGCGCGACAGCAGGGCGAGCAGGCCCTTGCCGAGCATGGTTTGCGAGCGCGACAGGCGCGCGCGGAGGCGCACGAGCCGGCCGGCGGTCGGCAACGGGATCTCGATCGCCGGGGCGGGCGCGGGGGCCGGCGCCTCGACCACCGGCGGTGCCGGGGCCTCCTCGACCGGTTTCTCCTCGACTTTCTCCTCGACCGGCGCGGGGGCCCCGGCGGGCTTCTCGACGACGGGCGGGGGCGCCTCCTTGGTCGGGACCTGCTTCGTGGGCGCCCGCTCCGGGGGAGCCGGCGGCAGTGTCGGGGGCTTACGGAAACGCGGCGCAACCAGCGCCAGGGTGGCCCCGATCACCACGACGAGCAGCACCAGGCCGAAGACGATGTACGACTCCATGACTGGAATCCTCCCAGATGCGGCGCCGAGTGGCCTGCGGTGGCGCCCAGACCAGCCAGGCAGCATCATCAGATTGCCCGGGTCACCCCCGCCGCCCACCCTGGGAGGTCGCGTCGCCATGTCCGACACCGAGCTCGACACCGACCGGGGCCCGCTCGTTCTTGGCCCGGTGCTGCGGCGGGTGGAGGGCGACCGCGCGACCGTGTGGGTGGAGACCGCCGGGCCGGCGACGGTCGAGGTCGACGCCGCGCCGGCGAGCGGGGCGGCCCGGACGTTCGCCGTGCACGGCCACCACTACGCGCTCGTCGTGGTCTCCGGGCTGCCCGAGGGCGCGGTCACGCCGTACCGCGTCAAGATCGACGGCGTCGAGGTCTGGCCGCGGCCGGACGACCCGTGCCCGCCTCCCGTCATCCGCACCCGCCGCGCGGGGGCGCCGGTGCGGCTCGTGTTCGGTTCCTGCCGCGAGGCGAGCCCACTGAGCGTCACGCGGTATCCCCCGGACGCGCTGGACGCATACGCCGGGCGGCTGATCGCCTCCATCCGCTCGGACGCGCCGACCGAGTGGCCGGACCTCCTGGTGCTGCTCGGCGATCAGGTGTACGCCGACGAGACGCCCGAAAAGATCCAGCGCTGGCTGCACGGGCGCCGGCAGCAGCGCCGCGCGGACGCGCCGGCGACGCAGGTGGTCGACTTCCACGAGTACACGAAGCTGTACCTCGACTCGTGGAGCGACCCGGAGATCCGCTGGCTGCTCTCCACCGTGCCCAGCGTGATGATCTTCGACGACCACGAGATCATCGACGACTGGAACACCTCGCAGCGCTGGCGCGAGCGCATGGCCCAGCTCAGCTGGTGGGACCAGCGCATCCAGGCCGGCCTGGCGTCGTACTGGGTGTACCAGCACATGGGCAATATGCCCCCGGGCGCGCTGGCGGAGTGCCCGGTCTACGCCGCGGTCGCCTCGGCCGGTGACGCCACCGAGGTGCTCGACAAGTTCGGCTCCCGCGCCGATCGCGACCGCGTGTCGTACCGCTGGAGCTACACCGTCGACATCGACCGCACCCGCCTCGTGGTGCTCGACAATCGCGCCGCCCGCGAACTGGAGCAGGGCAAGCGGGCGATGCTGCCGGACAGCGAGTGGGCGTGGTTCGCCAAGCAGTTGCCGGGCGACTACGACCACCTGCTGATCGGGTCGTCTCTGCCGTGGCTCCTGCCGCCGGCCATCCATCACCTGGAGGCCGCGACCGAGCGCCTGGCGGAGTCCCCGCGGGCCTGGGTGGGCCGCTTCGGCGAGAAACTGCGCCAGGCCGTCGACCTGGAACACTGGGCCGCATTCGGCCGCTCATTCGACGCGCTGAGCGCGCTGCTGGCCCAGATCGGCGCCGGCCACGGCGGCGTCTCCCCCGCACCGGCGTCGATCAGCGTGCTCTCGGGTGACGTTCACCACTCGTACGCCGCCCGGGCCGACCTCGGCCCCGAGGTCGTCAGCGCGGTCCACCAGCTGACCTGCTCCCCCGTCCACAACGACATGCCGAAGCTCGTCCGCCCCGCGATGAAGTTCGGCTGGAACCCGCCGGCGGCGCGGATGATGCGATCGCTGGCGCGGACGCTGGGCCTGCGCAAGCCGGTCGTCCGGTGGGGGAAGACCGCGGGCCCGTACTTCGGCAACGCGGTCGGCCTGCTGCTCCTGGACGGCCGGACGGCGCACGTGACGATCGAGGGCACTCGACCTGACAAGACGCTGGGTGAGGTGGCGGCGCTGAAGCTGAGCTGATGCGCGGACGCCCTCGGGTCAGACCGCAGCGCTCGGGCCCAGCGGGGCGCCAGAGGTGCAGGCCCGGACGCGTGGTGCTCAGGCCGGGGTGACGTGCGGGTGGGTCACCGGTGGTTCGTTGAGGTCCGTCCAGGTCCACAGGGTCGCCACCCGGGCGCGGCCGGTGAGATATGCCACAGCCGGGTCCCTGATGGGGGCGAACCACATGCGACCGAGCCGGTCCACCGCCTCCGGGAGCGGCACCCACGCGCCCGAGCCGTCGTGCTGGCCGACGCCGGTCACCTCGAAGCCCAGCATTTCGTACTCGACGCCGGCCGCCGGGTAGCGGGCGACCCAGAGGAGACGCTCCGGGAGTACCGACGTGAAACCCGCCTCCTGGGTCACCTTCGTCAGGAGGGGCTCGCCCGGCTCCACCGAGCCGCCGGGCAGTGCCCAGTCCGGAGGGTCGCTGATCAGCAGGACGTCCTTGCCGCGGCGGAGTACGGCACCGACCGCAAGCTGGTGACCGGTCACGCCTCACCTTAGGCCGCCCGCGCGGACGCGGCCTCGAACCGACCCCGGCCGCCGCCCGGACGCACGGACCAAACGCACGGACAAGGCGCGGGCGCGCGGGCGCCGCGAAGCGGGCTACGACGCGCGGACGCGGGGCGCGGACGCGAGCGCGCGCGGGGGCCGCGAGGGAGCGGGCGGTGGTCGCCGGGCTGCGGTGGATGGGCACGACACCGGCATACGATCGCTGGCATGAGCTTTTATGACGTCGAGATCGCCGACCTGCAGGGCAAGCCGCTCGACCTGGGGCAGTTCCGCGGGCGGCCCGTCCTCGTGGTCAACGTGGCCTCGCGGTGTGGGCTTACGCCGCAGTACACCGACCTGGAGGCGCTGCACAAGGAGTACTCGGGGCAGGGCTTCTCCGTCCTCGGGGTGCCGTGCAACCAGTTCGCGGGGCAGGAGCCGGGCACGTCCGAGGAGATCGCCGAGTTCTGCAGCACCACCTACGGCGTGACGTTCCCGATCACGGAGAAGGTCGAGGTCAACGGGGAGGGGCGGCACCCGCTGTACGAGCTGCTGACGGCCGCCGCGGATGCCGAGGGGCACACCGGGGACATCCGGTGGAACTTCGAGAAGTTCCTCGTCGCCGGCGACGGGACTGTCGCGGCGCGGTTCGGGCCGCGGACGGAGCCGAAGTCGGACGAGGTGGTCCAGGCGGTCGAGGCCAGCCTCTAGGGAGACCGAAAACCAGGCAAACGGCGGTGACCGGGCACAGAGGGTGCCCGGTCACAGGCCGAAGGCGCGGCGCGGATAGGAGAGGTCGTCGCCGGGCGTGTAGCGGTACGCGGACAGGCCGGCCGCGCGGGCGCCGCGGACCATGCGGTCCGTGTCGTCCACGAGCATGCACCGCGCGGGCGGGGTGTCGACGAGGGCGCACGCGGCGAGGAAGTACTCCTTGGCCGGCTTGTGCACGCCGATCTCGGCGGAGTTGGCGACCGCGTCGAACTCGCCGACCAGGTCGAAGGTCTCCAGCACGTCACGGAACTCGACCGTGGAGTTGGTGGCGATGCAGACGGGGTGGCCGGCGGCCCGCACCTCGCGGACGAACTGCAGCACCTCCGGGGAGACGACGCCCGGATAGACGACCCACTCCTCCATCAGCTCGGCGGCGCGCTGCGGGCCGCCCACCCGCTCGGCCAGGGCGGCCGCGACCGTGGCGAGCCACTCGGAGCGCGTGATGCGGCCCGTGATGGCCGGCTGGAGGCGGTCCCACTCGAGGGCGACGTCGAGGACCGTGCCGGGCTCCAGGCCGTATCGCTGCTCGATCTTGGCGTTGATGGACGGGTCGAACGTGCGCAGGACCCCGTCGAAATCGATGAGCAGGGCCGTTGGCGCTTGAGTCACGCTGCCTCTTCCGTTCGCAGGCGCTGGGAGATGACCTCGGTGACGCCGGAGCGCATGGTGACGCCGTAGAGCGCGTCGGCGACCTCCATCGTGCGCTTCTGGTGGGTGATGATGATCAGCTGGCTTCGCTCGCGGAGCTGCTCGAACAGCGTAATGAGGCGGCCCAGGTTGACGTCGTCCAGGGCGGCCTCGACCTCGTCCATGATGTAGAAGGGGCTGGGGCGGGCGCGGAAGATCGCGCAGAGCAGCGCGACGGCGGTGAGGGAGCGCTCGCCGCCGGACAGCAGCGAGAGGCGCTTGATCTTCTTGCCCGGCGGGCGGGCCTCGACCTCGATGCCGGTGGTGAGCATGTCCTCGGGGTCGGTGAGCACGAGGCGGCCCTCGCCGCCCGGGAAGAGCACCGAGAAGACCTGCTCGAACTCGCGGGCGGTGTCGTGGTACGCGCTGGCGAAGACCTCGAGGATGCGGTCGTCGACGTCCTTGACGACGGTGAGCAGGTCGCGCCGGGTCGCCTTGAGGTCCTCGAGCTGGTCGGAGAGGAACTTGTAGCGCTCCTCCATCGCCGCGAACTCCTCCAGGGCGAGGGGGTTGACCTTGCCGAGGAGGTTGAGCTCGCGCTCGGCCTTGGCGGCGCGCTTCTCCTGGGTGGCCCGGTCGAACGGCACCGGCTCGGGCGCGGGGCGGCCGTCGGCCTCCGCGGCGGCGATCTCCGGCGCGGTCGGCGGCACGGACAGGTGCGGGCCGTACTCCGCGACGAGCGTGTCGGCGTCGAGGCCGAACTCCTCGGCGGAGCGGGCCTCGAGCTGCTCGATGCGCATCCGCTGCTCGGCGCGGGCGACCTCGTCGCGGTGGACGGCGCTGGTGAGCCGCTCGAGTTCGGCGGTGAGGTGCTTGGCGCGCCCGCGCACGCCGCTGAGGGTGGTCTCGCGCTCGGCGCGCGTGGCGGCGAGGGTGTCGCGGGTCTCCTGTGCCTCGGCGATGGAGTCCCCGAGGCGCTCCAGGGCGAACGCGGCGCCGTTGACGACGACCTCCGCGACGCGGGCGCCGCGGGCGCGGGTGGCCTTGCGGGCCGCGGCGCGCTCCCGGGCGGCGCGCTCGGCTGCGGCCTGGCGCAGCAGCGCGTCCGCGCGGCCGGCGAGCGCACCGACGCGCTCCTCCGCGGTGCGTACCGCGAGCCGGACCTCCATCTCCTGCTGCCGCGCGACCGGCACCTCCCCGGCCAGGTCGTCGCGCTCCAGGGTCGAGGGATCCTCGTCGATCGGGATCTCCTCGGCCAGGGCGAGGCGCTCCTCCAGCTCGGTGAGGCTGGCCAGGCCGGACTCGCGGGCCGCCTCGGCCTTGGCCTTCGCCGCGGCGTGCCGCTCGACCTCGGCGCGGGCGGACTTGGCCGCGGCGCCGAGCTCGGCGAGGCGCCGCGCGGCCGCGTTGCGGGCGCTGTCGGCCTCCTTCTTGGCCGCGGCGGTCTCGGCGACGACCTGCTTGGCGCCGGCGGCCGCGTTGCGGGCCAGGGTCAGCAGCTCCCGGGCCTCGGTGACGCGGCGCTCGGCGTCGACCTTCTGCTGGCGGGCCTCCTCGACGGCGGCCTGGACCTCGATGAAGCTGTGCTGCTTGCCGGAGCCGCCGGCGGCCGCGTAGGCGCCGATGACGTCGCCGTCGGGCGTGACGGCGCGCAGCGCGGGAGCGTAGGAGACGATGCGCCGCGCGGTGGCGAGGTCGGGGGCGAACACGACGTCGCCGAGGGCGCGCTCCAGGGCCGGGCGCAGCTCCTCGGGGGCGCGGACGAGGTCCATGGCCCACGCCGCGCCCGGGGGCAGCGGCACCCGCTCGACCGGGGCGGCGTCGAGCATCGGCGCGGACGCGATGAGCAGCGCGGCGCGGCCCGCGTCGTCCTGCTTGAGCATCTCGACGGCGGCGACCGCGCCGTCCACGCCGGCGACCGCGACGGCGTCGGCGAGGGCGCCGAGCGCGGCGGCCAGGGCGGCCTCGTGCCCGGCCTCGACCGACAGCAGGGCCGCGACGCTGCCGAGCAGGCCGGGGACGCGCTCCGCGCGGGCCAGCAGCGTGCCGGCGCCGTCCTTGCGGCGCAGGCCCATCGCGAGCGCCTCCTCGCGGGCCTTCCACTGCGCGGCGTCCTTCTCGGCGGCGCGTTCGGCGTCGCTGTGCTGCCGGACCTCGTTGTTGATCGCGTCGAGCTCGTGCGTCGCCTCCTGGTGGCGCATCTCGAGGTCGGCGTTGGCGTTGTCCGCGACGGACGCGCCGGCGCTCGCCTCGTCGTAGAGGCCCTGCGCGGCGTCCGCGCGTGCCTCGGCCTCAGCCAGTTGTACCGCGAGACGCTCGATCTCGTCCGCGGCGGCGGTCGTGCGGGAGCGTGCCGACTCGACCTGCCCGGCGAGCTTGGCGAGGCCCTCGCGGCGGTCGGCGATGGCCTTGTGCGCGGCGACGATGGCCTTCTCGGCGAAGGCGAGGCGACGCTCCAGGTCCTGACGGCGCTCGACGGCCTCCGCGAGGCGCTCCTGGCTCGCCTCCAGCGCGGCTCGCAGCTCCTCCTCCTGCTCGCGGACCTTCTCGGCCTCGGCGGTGAGCTGGTCGGGGTCGCGACCGAGCCGCTCCTCGACGGGTGCGGCGGAGAGGTTGCGGTGCCGCTCGGCGGCCAGTTGGTGCAGCGAGCGGTACCGCTCCTGCAGGGTCGACAGCTGATACCACGTGTCCTGCGCCTCGGCGAGGACGGGCGCGTCGGCGGCGTGCTCGGCCTCGAGCGCGGCGAGCCGTTCGTTGATCGTCTCGACCTCGGCCTCGACCTCCTCACGGCGGGCGCGCAGCGCGGTCTCGTCGGCGATCTCCCGGTTGAGCGTCTCGCGCAGCGTGGCGAGGTCGTCGGCGAGCAGGCGCAGCCGGGCGTCGCGCAGGTCGGCCTGGATGCCGGCGGCGCGGCGGGCGACCTCGGCCTGGCGCCCGAGCGGCTTGAGCTGGCGGCGCAGCTCGGTGGTGAGGTCGCCGAGGCGGTTGAGGTTGGCCTGCATCGCCTCGAGCTTGCGGATGGCCTTCTCTTTGCGCTTCCGGTGCTTCAGTACCCCGGCGGCCTCCTCGACGAAGGCGCGGCGGTCCTCGGGCCGGGCGTGCAGGACGCCGTCGAGGCGGTTCTGGCCGACGATCACGTGCATCTCGCGGCCGATGCCGGAGTCGGAGAGCAGCTCCTGAATGTCGAGCAGGCGGCACTGGTTGCCGTTGATCTCGTACTCGCTCTCACCCGAGCGGAACATCCGGCGGGTGATCGACACCTCGGTGTAGTCGATCGGCAACGCACCGTCGGTGTTGTCGATCGTGAGCGTGACCTCGGCGCGCCCCAGGGGGGCCCGGCTGGCGGTGCCGGCGAAGATGACGTCCTCCATCTTGCCGCCGCGCAGGGCCTTGGCCCCCTGCTCACCCAGCACCCAGGCAATCGCGTCGACCACGTTGGACTTGCCGGAGCCGTTGGGCCCGACGACGCAGGTGATGCCCGGCTCGAGCTTCAGCGTGGTGGCGGACGCGAAGGACTTGAAGCCCTTGACCGTCAGGCTCTTGAGGTGCACGGATCTCCACGGTGGTCGAGGTGTCTTACCGGCAGGCTACCGCCGGGGACACTACCCGCCCCTGCAGCACCGCACACCATAATGCGCGTGTCGTGGGCACAGCGCCCACTCGAGCCCCAACGCCACCAACTCCGGCTCGGAACGCTTCGCCGATCCGACCAGACCGGCGCCCGCAACCAACCGGACGACCGGGTCGTTACATGACTGCGCGCCGAGACCCATTGGATGTCGGCGCGCGGGTTTACTGTGCAGTTCTGCGCAGGTTGCGGTGTCCTGAGGTGTTCAGGCCATCGCCGGCTCGACGAGCCGGACCAGCTGGTCCGCCTCTGACGCCGCTGCAGCGAGCCGGTCGTTTTCGGCACGCAGCCGCACGACCTCGAACTCGAGCGCCCGAACCTTGGCGCGCAGTTGGGTGACCTCGTCGACAAGGCGCCGGTCAGGCGCGCTGCCTACGTGGCCGAAGAGGGCCTTAGCCATATCGTCTCCTTGTTAAGCGCAGCCGGTCGACTCCGGCAAACGCGCACCCAGCACCCAGCGACCGAAGCACAAGGGCATGAATGGGCGCGACTGGCGACCCCTCTATGTTCCTTCCGGGGCGCGACTTAGTCAAGCCAACCGGCACGCCAAACGTCCTGGCCAGGGTGTTCTCACTCACCCGGGTGCGCGATCCGCACCGCCACGCCGATCGTGGCAGTGTGCCACCGGTTGCCCCGCGGCGCCACTGCAAAGTAGCGTCTTGTCCGAGAAATTCTGGGACCCACACCGACCGGGAGAGCGCGATGACGGCACCGCGACCCGGCCTCATGACCAAGCTGGGTCCCGTGGGCATCGGCGCGATCGTCGCCGGCGTGCTGGTCGTGTTCGGTCTCGGCGCGATGATCATCCCAGCGCTCGGCAACGGCGGCGGCACGTCCAACGCCGAGCGGGCCGAGCCCCCGGCGAGCGTCCCCGAGCCCGCCCCGTCCAGCGCGCCCGCCGCGGCGAGCAGCGCGCCGCCCGTGAGCACCGCCCCGACCGCGGCCCGGACCACGCTGGTGTCGGCGAACTTCAACACCGGCTACGAGGACCGCGCCGTCCAGCTGATCAACAACGAGCGGCGCAAGCAGAAATGCGACCCGCTGCGGGTCGACGGCAGGCTGCGCACGGCCGCGCGGGGGCACGCCGCCGACATGGCCGCCCGGGACTTCACCGGCAGCAGCGGCAGCGACGGCAGCAACCCGGCCGGGCGCGTCCGGGCGGCCGGATACACCGCCTTCGCCGACGAGCTGACGGCCAAGGGCGGCGACCCCGGCGAAACCGTCAAGCGCTGGCTGCACGACGACAACGCGCACGCCGTGCTGGTCGACTGCGACATCACATCGATCGGCGTCGGGGCCGCGATGCGCGCCCGCACGCCCTACTGGACCGTGGACACCGGCCGTGCTTGAGGGGGCCCAGCATCGTTAATCCGGTCGTGGACCGGGTTCCGACGCTCCTGCCGCTGCGGGCGCATCCGCTGGCCCGGCCACACGCATGGGAGATCGTCGCGGGACACGGTCCGGCGTTCACCGTCGTCGTCGACGTCGCGCGCGGGCCCGGCAGCGGCCGGGACCCGCTGTGGACGGCCGCCATGAGCCGCCTGGAAGCGGCGGGCGTGCGGCTGCTCGGCTACGTCGACATCGACTACGGCACCCGCCCGGTCGCGGACATCCGCGCGGACGTGTACCGGTGGGCCGGCTATCCGGTGCGCGGCGTGTTCCTCGACCGCACGCCGGTCAGCCCGTACGCGATCGGCCCCGTCGCCGTCATCGCGCAGGCCGCCATCCGCGCCGGGCTGCCGGAGGTGCTGCTCAACCCCGGGGAGCCACCCGACGAGGCGTACCGCGACCTCGGCCTGCCCGTCTGCGTGTTCGACGGCAGCTGGCGGGAGTACCGGCGCTGGTCCGGCGAGGGGGCGCGCCCCGGCGACGGGCACCTGGTGCACGCCGTGCCGCCGTGGGAGCTCGACGAGGCGGCCCGGCTGCAGGTCAGCCGCGGGGCCGGCTTCGGGCTCGTCACCGACCTGGGCGCCCCCGACCCGTACACCGACCTGCCCGCCTGGTGCGGCCTCGTGCCCGGCCTGGCCGAGCTCGGCGCGGAGCTGGGCAAGCCGACCCCGGCGGCCCGCCACCCGCGCACCTACCGGCAGCTCAGCGTGGTGCGAGACGGGGCCGCGGCTGGCAGCGCGGGCAGGAGTACGAGGACCGGTTCATGAACGCCTCCCGGCGGATCGGGCTGCCGCAGCGGTTGCAGGGCAGGCCCTCGCGGCCGTAGGCGTTCAGGGCGCGCTCGAAGTAGCCGCTCTCGCCGTCGACGTTCACGTAGAGCGCGTCAAAGCTGGTGCCGCCCTGGCCGATCGCCTCGTTGAGCACGTCGCGCACGTGTCCGAGCAGGCGGCGTACCACCGGGCGGGAAAGCTGCGACGTGTCCCGCGCGCCGTGCAGCTGCGCCCGCCACAGCGCCTCGTCGGCGTAGATGTTGCCGACGCCGGAGATCAGCGTCTGGTCCAGCAGCGCCCGCTTGACCTCGGTGCGGCGGCGGCGCATCCGCTCGATGAACGCGTCGTCGACGAACAGCGGGTCGACCGGGTCCAGCGCGATGTGGGCGAGCTCGGCGGGCAGCACCGCGCCGCCCGCGGACACGCTGAGGCCGCCGAACGTGCGCTGGTCGACGAAGCGCAGCTCCGGCCCGTCGTCGTCGAAGGTGAAGCGCACCCGCAGGTGCGTCTCCGCCGCGGCGTCGGCCGGCTGCATGAGCAGCTGCCCGGACATACCGAGGTGGCCCACGAGCGCGTCCTCGTCGTCCAGGGGCAGCCACAGGTACTTGCCGCGACGCATGACGGCGCCCACGCGGCGGCCCGCGAGGATGCCGGAGAAGTGCTCGGCGCCGGGCAGATGGCGGCGGATCGCGCGCGGGTGCAGCACCTCGACCGTGGCGATGCGCCGGCCGGACACCCACTTGTCGAGGCCACGGCGGACGGTCTCGACCTCGGGCAGCTCAGGCATGGAAGTCCTTCTAGATCGCGTAGTGCCAGACAGTGATGAGATACGAGCCATACCACAGCCCGAACGCGCCGCAGGTCGCCAGGACCAGCGCCGCCGTGCGCGGGCGCGCGCGTGCGAGCGCGACCGCGGGCGGCACCAGGATGAACAGCGCGGGCACGAGCAGCCGCGGTTTGGAGTGGTAGTAGCCGGCCTGGCCCAGGACCAGCACGAGCACGATGACGCCGTAGACGGTCAGCGGCGGCCACACGCGCCCGCGCAGTGCGGCGACGGCGAGGATGACGGTGCCGATGAGCATCCACGCGATGCTGACCTGGATCCAACCGTCGCCCCCGTGCAAGGCGTCGCGCACGAACTGCAGGCTGGAGGAGCCGTAGTCGAAGGTGGTGCCCCAGCCGGCGGTCTGGATGTCGAACCACGCGCCGAGGTCGCCGACGCGCAGCCCGACCCACAGCAGGTAGGCCGGCACGCCGGCGAGCGCGATGGCCGCGCCGAGCAGGGGTTTCCAGATCGGTGTCCTACCGCCGGTGCCCGCCGCGGCGCGCCCGTCCCCGTCCCCGTCCGGGTCCGGATCGACGTCGGGGCGGTCGTTCGCGCCCGCGCGGGCGCGGTACACGGCGATCCCGGCCGCGACCGCCAGCGCGATCGCCGCGGCCGCGCCCGTCGGGCGGGTCAGGCCGGCGCCCAGGCCGAGCAGGCCGGCGGCCAGCCAGGCGCCGCGGTGGGCCAGCAGCAGCATGCCGGCGACCAGGGCGGTGAACAGCGCTTCCGAGTACCCCATGGACAGCGCCATCGACATCGGCTGCACGCAGAACAGCGCGGTGAACACCAGGCCCACCCGCTCGTCGTACAGGCGGGTGAGCAGCGCGCACAGCAGCACCGCGGCCGCGCCGCCGGCCAGCCACGACACGGTGATCGCGGCGGTGCCGTAGTCGAGCCGGGTGACGTAGTGCACAAGGCGGACCAGCATCGGGTACCCGGGGAAGAACGCCAGGCCGTTGCCGGTCAGATTGCCGTCGGCGTCGAAGCTGTACCCGGTCGGGTACCCCTCGTCGGCCACGCGCACGAAGTGCCCGCCGTCCCAGGCGAGCAGCCGGTCGCGGATCTTGTCGTCGGGCGACATCCACCACAGAATCGCCAGCTGCAGCAGGCGGCTCAGGGCGTACAACCCCAGGGGGAAGGCGATCAGCGAGGAGCGCCCGCGCTGCGTGATCTCACTGACCGGCGTCATCGTCGTCATCGGCGGGCGGTTCCTCGGCGGGTTCGGTCGGGGTGTGGGTGGCGGAACCGGGGTTCGCGGGCCCGGAGGCGGCGGGCTCCGCGGGGGTGGCGGACGACTCCGGCTGGACGCCGGACAGCTCCCGCCAGGCGGCCTCGGCGGCGCGCTGCTCGGCCTCCTTCTTGCTACCGCCCTGCGCCCCGCCGTAGCGCTGCTTGGCGACGATCACCCAGGCGGTGAACCGCTTGGCGTGGTCGGGACCCTCCTCGTCGATGCGGTACTCGGGCACCCCGAGGCCCCGCCCGGCGGTGAGCTCCTGCAGGCTGGTCTTCCAGTCCAGGCCCGCCCCGCGCAGCGCCGCCTCGGCCATCAGCCC
Organism: Dactylosporangium sp. NPDC048998; assembly: GCF_043197855.1. Taxonomy (NCBI): domain Bacteria; kingdom Bacillati; phylum Actinomycetota; class Actinomycetes; order Micromonosporales; family Micromonosporaceae; genus Dactylosporangium; species Dactylosporangium sp. NPDC048998. Next base: position 356,934 of record NZ_JBICTV010000001.1, on the reverse strand, counting down.
GTCGAACAGCTTGTGGATCACCTGCGCGGTGACGTCGAGGCCGTACTGCAGGTAGACCGCGCCGATGAGCGCCTCGAGCGTGTCGGCGAGGATGCTGGCCTTGTCGCGGCCCCCGGTCGCCTCCTCGCCCTTGCCGAGCAGCAGGAACGGGCCGATGCCGTGGGGGCCGAGGCGCCGCGCGACGTCGGCGAGGGCGCGCATGTTGACGACGCTGGCGCGCAGCTTCGCCAGCTGGCCCTCGGCGAGCTTCGGGTGGTTCTGGAACAGGGCGGTGGTGATCACGACGCCGAGGACGGCGTCGCCGAGGAACTCCAGCCGCTCGTTGGTGGGCAGGCCGCCGTTCTCGTACGCGTACGAACGGTGGGTCAGGGCCCGCTTGAGCATGTCCGGGTCGAAGTCGACGCCGAAGGCGGCCTCGAGATGGTTCTGGTTCTTCACGAGTGCTCTCCCAGTGCGTCACGGATGGTGAGGCCGCCGGCCGAGGAGAGTTCGGTCAGCAGATCGTCGGCGAGACCGGCGACCGCCGGGGTGATGCGGTCGCGGTGCAGTCGTGCGGCGAGGGCGATGCCGTCGGCGACCTCGGCCCCGCCGGCCGAGCCGTGGCAGACGACGACGTCGCCGGCCACGCCCAGGAGCACGGCGGCGGCCTCGTGGGGGCGCGTGCCGTACACATCGGAAATTTTGGATCCACCGCGACTTGCGGTGATTGCCCCCTCGATGCCCTTGAGCAGGATGTTGCCGGTGAAGCCGTCGGTCACGACCACGTCGGCGGGGCCCCCGCGCGGCACGTCGAAGCCCTCGACGAGCCCGACGTAGCGGCCGCCGGCGGGCAGCGGGACGTCGGACAGCGCCACCGACACGGCGCGGCGCAGCCGGTCGCCCTTGCCGGGCTCGCTGCCGATGGACAGCAGCCCGACGCGCGGGCGCGCGATGCCGAGCCCGACGGCGGCGAAGGCGGTGCCGAGCACGGCGTGCTGGACGAGCTCCAGCATGGTCGCGTCGAGGGTCACGCCGACGTCGACGAGGAGCACGGGGCCCCGTTCGGTGGGCACCCGCGCGGCGAGGCCGGGCCGGCGCACGCCGCGCAGCCGACCCAGCACGTGCGCGGAGGCGGCCACGGCGGCACCGCTGGAGCCGGCCGAGACCATCGCGTCCGCGCGGCCCGTGTACACCGCCTCGGCGGCCGCGCGGACCGTCGTCTCGCGGCGGATGTTGCGCAGCGGCGAGTCGGCCATCGCGATGACCGAGTCGACGGCGATGACGCTGACGCGCTCGCGGTCGCCGACCGCGAGCGCGCCGATGACCTCGCCGGCCGGCTCCCGCGGCCCGACGAGGATGAGGTGGAGGTCTGGATCGGCGCTGCATGCGCGCAGAGCGCCGTCAACCACGACGGCGGGAGCCCCATCCCCGCCGAGGAGGTCGACGGCGATCCGCACGACGCCGGACGGGAGTTCCCCGCCGTGCGGCGATCGGTCGGATCGCGTCACCCGGATCCGATGGTCAGACCTCGATGACCTGGCGGCCGTTGTACGTGCCGCAGACCGAGCAAGCCGCGTGGGGCAGCTTGGGCGAACGGCACTGCGGGCACGGCTGGGTGGAGACCGCGACGGCCTTCCACTGGCTCCGGCGCGACCGGGTGTTGCTGCGCGACATCTTCCGCTTGGGAACGGCCACGGGACCTTACTCCTCTGACGTCTTGATCTGGGACAGGGCTGCCCAGCGCGGGTCGATCTGCTCGTGGTTGTGTCCCTCGGGCAGCTCGTCGAGCGGTACCCCGCAGCCGGGGCACAGACCTGGGCAGTCTTCACGGCACACGGGGTTGGCGGCCAGGGAGAGCACCACCGCGTCCCGCAGTGCCGGCTCCAGGTCGATCAGGTCGCCCTGCAGCCGTCCGACCTCGTCCTCGTCCGTCGTCTCGTCCGTCGTGCTGTGCTCGTAGGCATAGAACTCTTGGAGCGGGACGTCCAGCGTGTCGCTGATCGGGCGTAGACAGCGCCCGCACTCGCCGACCAGCGGGCCGGTGACGGTGCCGGAGACGAGAACGCCTTCGGACACCGACTCCATGCGCAGCTGGAGGTCGAGTTCGGCGCTCTGGGGCACGCCGATCAGCTCCAGGCCGAGGTCCTCGGGCGCCGGCACCTTCCGCGAGACCGCATGCAGAGCACCCGGTCGGCGTGGGAGGTCTCTCGTCTCGAGGACCAGCGGCGACCGGGGATCCAGGTGCGGGTGCTGCTGATGTGGCATCTTTCAGACTCCGGCCAGGCAGGGCCGACGGACTAGGCTACCCGAGCGGCAGATCTTCCGTCGAATCGCCCCCACCATAGCGCGCCCGGGGCACGGGTCAGAACGGCAGCGGCCGGTCGTCCTCGCCGGAGGGGGTGAACGAGCCGATCTCGCGCAGCGCGTGCATCTTGTCGCGCCCGCGCTCGATCGAGGCCAGGGACCTGGTCAGGAACTGCTCGAAGTTGGCCAGCGCGGTGTCGACGTAGTCGTCGACCTCGTCGCGCAGCCGCTGCGTCTCCGCGCGCGCCTCGTTGATCATCCGCGAGGCCTCGTGCTCGGCCGACACGACGATCTCGTTGATCGACACGAGGCGGGTGTGCTCGGCCTCCGCCTCGGCGATGATCCGATCGGCCTCGCGCCGGCCCGCCTCGACGATCTTGTCGCGCTCGTCGAGCAGCGCGGTCGCCCGGCGCAGCTCGCCCGGCAGGTCGGCCCGCAGCTGGTCGAGCAGGTTGATCATGTCGGCGCGGTCGAACACGAAGTTGCTCCGCGACATCGGCGCCGACCGTGCACCCTCGATCAGCGCGATGATCTGGTCGATGCTCTCGAGCGGATCCACCTGCGGTCACTCCTGTTCACAAGGTCGAACGACGTAACCATCATGCGGCTCGAAGCACGATGCCGCTCCATCGCCACTCGGGGTTTCGCAACTACTTTCGGACCGAGGCGAACCGCTCCCGCAGGCGATTCGCCACGAGATCGGGTACATGTGGCGAAACGTCGCCGCCCCACTTGGCGACCTCTTTGATGAGGCTCGAGGAGACGAAGGAGTACTTCGGGTTGGTCGGGATGAACAGCGTCTCGATGCCGCTGAGGCCGTAGTTCATCTGGGCCATCTGCAGCTCGTAGTCGAAGTCGCCGGCCACCCGCACGCCCTTGACGATCGCGGTGATGTCGTTGGCGCGGCAGAAGTCGACCAGCAGGCCCTGGAAGGCATCGACCCGGACGTTGGCGTACGGCGCGGTCACGGCCGCGAGCATCTCCAGCCGCTCGTCGACGGTGAACAGCCCGGCCTTGCTCTGATTGATCAGCACCGCGACGACGACCTCATCGAACATCTTCGATGATCGACCCACGATGTCCAGGTGCCCGTTCGTGACCGGATCGAACGAACCGGGACAGACCGCGCGCCTCATTGCACCAGCCCAAGCCTCATGAGCGGGGACCGTACCAAAACTCCGGTCAGGCGGCGCGTGAGCCGTCCTGATCGCGTCGGGCGTACCACAGTGCCGTCTCACCGTAGCGTCGCTCGGCGAGCTGGAGCAGGCCCCCGGGCCAGGCGATCGGGGCACCCCGGCTGGACCGCTCGACCACCACCACGGCGTCGGGCGCCAGCCAGCGCCCGGCCAGCGCCTCCAGCACCGCGCCGACGCGCTCGTCGGTCACGGCGTAGGGCGGGTCGACGAACACCGCGTCGTACGCCCCGTCCGGCTCCCCCGCGACCAGCCGCTCGACCTTGTCGGTCACCAGCCGCACCCGGCCACCCACGCCGAGCGCCGCGATGTTGGCCCGGACGACCCGCGCCGCCTTGGCGTCGGCCTCGGCGAGCAGCACGTGGGCGGCCCCGCGCGAGCACGCCTCGAGCCCGACCGCGCCCGAGCCGGCGTAGAGATCGGCGAAGCGGGCCCCGCCGAGGTCGAGCAGGTTGTCCAGGCTGCTGAACAGCGCCTCGCGGACCCGATCCGAGGTTGGGCGGGTGCCCTGCCCGGCCGGCACGGAGAGCCGCCGGCCGCCGAGCGCCCCGGCCACGATGCGCGTCACGCACTCCAGAGTATGCGCCGGTCCGGTGTGATCTGGCTCACGCGGCGTCAGCCCTTCTCCAGGTACTCAGCCCGCTCCTCGTCCACCAGCCGCGCGATCGTGGCGGCCAGGGCCGGGTGCCGCTCCAGCTCCGGGTCCTCGCCGATGAGCTCCATCGCCTCCGTGCGGGCCTCGCCGATGAGTTCGGCGTCGCGCAGCAGCGACAGCAGCCGCAGGTGCGAGCGGTGGCCGGACTGCGAGGCGCCCAGCACGTCGCCCTCGCGGCGCTGTTCCAGATCGAGCTCGGCGAGCTTGAACCCGTCGGTGGTGGAGGCGACCGCGTCCAGGCGCGCCCGCGCGGGCGTGCCCTCCCCCGCCTCGGTGACCAGCAGGCACAGCCCGGGCGCGCTGCCCCGCCCGACGCGCCCGCGCAGCTGGTGCAGCTGCGAGACGCCGAACCGGTCGGCGTCGAGGATGATCATCATCGTCGAGTTGGGCACGTCGACGCCGACCTCGATGACTGTGGTGGCGACCAGCACATCCAGCTGCCCGGCGGCGAAGGAGCGCATCACCGCGTCCTTCTCGTCGGCGGGCAGGCGCCCGTGCAGCACCCCGATGCGCAGGCCGTGCAGCGGCCCGTCCTCCAGCTGCGGCGCGACGTCCAGGACCGCGACCGGGGGCCGGCGCCCGTCGTCGCCGGCCGGCGGGACGTCCTCGCCGTCGGACTTGGCGTCGCCGATGCGCGGGCACACGATGTACGCCTGGTGGCCCTTCGCGACCTCCTCGCGCAGCCGCCGCCAGGCCCGGTCCAGGAACGCGGGCTTCTCGGTGACCGGCACGACGTGCGAGGCGATCGGCGAGCGCCCGCGCGGCAGCTGGCTGAGCACCGACGTCTCCAGGTCGCCGAACACGGTCATCGCGACCGTGCGGGGGATCGGCGTGGCGGTCATGACGAGCACGTGCGGGGGCTGGTCCGCCTTGGTCCGCAGGGCGTCGCGCTGCTCGACGCCGAAGCGGTGCTGCTCGTCGACGACGACGAGGCCGAGGTCGGCGAAGTCGACGCCCTCGTAGAGCAGGGCGTGGGTGCCGACGACGATGCCCGCGCCGCCGCTGCGGATCTCCTCCACGACGCGGCGGCGCGCGGCCGCGCCCAGCGACCCGGTCAGCAGCGCCACGCGGGTGGCCTCCGGGGCGGCGTCGAGCTCGCCGGCCCGGGCCATGCCGCCGAGCAGGTCCACGACGTTGCGGTGGTGCTGGACGGCCAGGACTTCGGTCGGGGCGAGCATCGCCGCCTGGCCACCGGCGTCGACGACCTGCAGCATCGCGCGTAGCGCGCACAGCGTCTTGCCGGAGCCGACCTCGCCCTGCAGCAGCCGGTGCATCGGGTGCGGCCGCGACAGGTCGGCCGCGATCTCGTCGCCGACGTCGCGCTGGCCGCGGGTCAGCTCGTACGGCAGGCCGGCGTCGAACGTCGCGAGCAGCCCGTCGTCGCGGCGCGGGCGCGGCACCGCGGGCCAGTCCTCCGCCCGCTTCTTGCGCTGGACGAGCGTCAGCTGCAGCGCGAACGCCTCGTCCCACTTCAGCCGCCGCCGCGCGATCGCCAGCGACTGCTGCGACTCCGGCCGGTGGATCTCGCGCAGCGCCTTGTCCAGCGCGGACAGCCGGCGGCCCGCGCGCGTGGTCGCCGGCACCGGGTCGGGCGTGGGCGGCAGGACATCGAGCACGGTGCGCACCGCTGCGGCGATCCGCCACGTCGGCACCCGCGCGGTCGCGGGGTACACCGGGATGATCGCGCCGGCGAACTCCTCCACCGCCTCCTCGCCCTCGCCGGCGTCGAGCAGCACATAGTCGGGCTGGTTGAGCTGCAGCTTCTGGTTGAACCGGCCGACCTTGCCGGAGAACAGCCCCCACCGGCCCGGGCGCAGCTGGTTCTCCCGCCACGGCTGGTTGAAGAACGTGACGCTGATCTCGCCGCCGCTGTCGTCGCCGATGACCGCCTCGACCAGCGAGCCCCGCTTGCCGCGCGTGCTGCCGCGCTGCTGCGTGAACTGCCGCGACGTCACGCGCTTGACCTGCCCGAACACGGTGACGTCGGTGTCGATCTCCAGCGCCCGGATGTCGGTGTGCTCGCCGCGCTCCTCGTAACGGCGCGGGAAGTGGTACACCAGGTCGCCGACCGTGTGCAGGTCCAGGTGCTCGGCCAGCAGCTTCGCGCCGTTGCCCCCGAGCACCTTCTGCAGCGGCGTGGTCAGGTCGATGTCGGCCACTTCGGCTCTTTCCCCGTCTCGTTGCTACTCCACTCCCACGAGCAGTGGGTAATGCGGCTGGCCACCTTCGTAGCACTGGACCTCGACGAACGGCCAGGAGCCCTCGACGTGCGCCGTCAGGGCGGCGGCCAGGCCCTCGGGCGCGTCCCGGCCGGAGACCAGGGTGACGAGCTCCCCGCCGCCCGCGAGCATCCGGTCCAGCAGCAGGCACGCGGTCTGCGACAGATCCTGCCCGATCAGGTTGACCTCGCCGTCCACGATCGCGAGGATGTCGCCCGGCTGGCACCGCCCGGCCACCGTCAGCGCCTCCCGGCCGGCGATCGTGACCTCGGCCGCGCGGCACCGCGCGGCCGCCTCCGCCATGGCGATCACGTCGTCCTCGAACCGCCGCTCGGCGTCGCGCACCGCCATCGCGGCCAGCGCCTGCACCGGGGAGCGGGTCGGCACCACGCCCGCGCGGACGCCCGCGGCGCGCGCCTCCGCGGCGGCGGCCGCGGCGACGGCCAGGACGTTCGGGTCGTTGGGCAGCACCACGACGCGGCCCGCGCCCGTGCCGCGGATCGCGTCGAGGATCTCGCCGGTGGAGGGGCTGCCGGTCAGCACCGTGGCGCCCTCGGCCTCGAGCAGCCGGGCGAGGCCCGGGCCGCTGCATACGACGACCACGCCGCTATCCCGGCGCCCCGCCTCGGCGCGCTCCCCGTGCTCTGCGTCCGCGCGCTCCCAGTGCTCCGCCTCGCGCTCCTCACGCCCGGCGTCCGCGCGCTCCTCACGACCCGCGTCCGCGCGCTCCCGGTGCCCCGCTCCGGTCTCGCCCGCCTCCGCGCGCACGCCGACCGGGGCGCCCGCCCCCGCGGGCACGCTCTGCGGGGCACCCGCCTCCGCACGCACGCCGGCCCTGGCGCCCGCCTCCGCACCCACACCTGCCGTCTCGCCTGCCTCCGCGCGCACGCCGACCGGGGAGCCCCCGTCCGCGCGCACGCCGACCGGGGAGCCCGCGTCCGCGCGCACGCCGGCAGGCGCGCCCGCCTCCGCGCGCGCGTCGGGCGGGGCGCTCTGCGATGGCACGGCCGCGGCGGTCCTGGGTCGCGGGGCCTCCGCGCGGGCGGTGATCTGGTCGGCGAACCGGGTCACTGAGATCCGGCTCGGCCGCCCGGCCTCGACGCCCGCCTCGATGGCCGCGCCGACGTCGTTGACGTGCACGTGGACGTGCCAGGTCGGGTCGTCGCCGACCACCACGAGGGAGTCGCCGAGCCCCGCCAGGACGCCGCGCAGGGCCTCGACCGCCGCCGCGCCGGCCTGCAGGAGGTACTGCACCTCGTACGCGTACTCGCCCGAGCCCGCCTCGCGCTCCATCGTCCCGCCCGGTCGCGGGGCCGGCGGCGTCGCCGGCCCCGGCGCGCCCCCGGGCGGCGGCGCCTCGCCGGTCAGCGTCTGCACCAGCGCGTCGAGCAGCACCACGAGGCCGCGCCCGCCGGCGTCGACGACGCCGGCCCGGGCGAGCGCGGGCAGCTGCTCGGGCGTCCGTGCGAGCGCGACGCGCGCCCCTTCGGCGGCCGCCCTCGCCACGGCGGCGACGCCCCCGGACCGCGCTCCGGCGCCGTCCGCCGCGGCCAGCGCGGCCCGGGCGGCGGCCGCGCCGACGGTGAGCACCGTGCCCTCCACAGGCGCCGCGACCGCGCGGTAGGCGCCGCGGGCGGCCTCGTCCAGCGCCCGGGCGAGCTGCGCCGCGTCCGCCGCGGCCACGCCGTCCAGGGCGTCGGCGAGCCCCTTGAACAGCTGCGCCAGGATGATCCCCGAGTTGCCCCGGGCGCCCAGCAGGGCGCCGCGCGCCGCGCCGCGCAGGACGTCGCCCACCGCGGCGCCGTCCGCTGCCTCCACGGCGGCGGCCATGGTCAGCGCGAGGTTGGTGCCGGTGTCGCCGTCCGGGACCGGGTAGACGTTGAGCGCGTCGATCTCGGCCCGATGGCGCCGCAGCGCGTCGAGGCCGGCGGCACACCACCGGCGGACGGTCGCGGCGTCCACGCTGTCTGGCACGCGCCAGAGCCTAACGGTGAGTACCCCCATTCCCCACGGATGTGCCGCCGACAGGGCCGATTGGGTGTCGCGGGCGAGGATCAGGTAACCTTTCCGGGTTGCCCGCCGCTCACCCGGCCGGTGACGCCTGGAACGAGATCCGCGACGCGGGCCCGTTCCGACCCGAGACTGCAAATCAATCCCAGGAGATCCCCGTGGCTAGCGTGTGCGACGTCTGCGGCAAGGGACCGGGCTTCGGCCACAACGTGTCCCACTCGCACCGGCGGACCAACCGCCGTTGGAACCCCAACATTCAGACGGTGCGCACCCCGGCCGGTGGCGGCACCACGCGGAAGATGCAGGTCTGCACCTCCTGCCTCAAGGCCGGCAACGTCGTCCGCGGCTGACTCAGCCCGCCGAAAGGCCCCGTGACGCGGTCACGGGGCCTTTTGCCGTGCTCGGGTCGCCGGGCCGCGGCGTCAGAGATCGCGCCCGAACGACCGCACGTCCGGGTACCCCTTGTAGTGCCCGAAATCCTCGATTCGCGCATATCCGCTCCGCTCGTACAGCGAGATCGCCTCGGGCTGGGCGGTGCCCGTCTCCAGCCAGATCCGCTGCCGCCCGGCCTGCCGCGCAGCGTCCTCCACGGCGGTCAGGAGGGCCTTCGCCACGCCGCGGCCGCGGAACTGCGGCGGCACGTAGAGCCGCTTGAGCTCCGCCGTCGTCTCGTCCTCGGCGAACGTGCGGAAGCCGACGCAGCCGACCGGCGTGTGGTCCAGATAGGCGACGAGGAACGCGCCCTCCGGCGGGTCGAACTCGCCCGGCACGATCGGGGTGGTGTCCCCCTCGCCGCCGTACCGCTCGCTCAGGTCGGCGAGCGCGGCGGTGGTGAGTTCGGTGGCGACCCGCGAGCCGTAGCGGGTCAGTCGGATGTCGATCTCGGTCACGAGCGTAAAGGGTACGGGGCGTGAGGGCCCTTACTGCTTCGGCGGGCTTCCGTCACCGGAAGTGATCCCATCCGGGCGCACCGCCGCTGTACCTGCGCCCGTCGACCGTCACGCCGTCACCCGCTGTGAGCAGACTGGACGGAACGACGGTGCCCACGACGAGCCACTCCGCCGGCAGTTCGATGTCGGGCGGGAAGGTGGCGGCGAGGGCGTGGTCGTCGCCGCCGGCGAGGATCCAGCCGTACGGATCGACGCCGAGCGCGGTCGCGGCGTCGCGCATGGGCTCGGGCACGCTGAACGCACTACGGCGCAGGTCGATGCCGACGCCGCTGGCCGCCGCGATGTGGCCGAGGTCGGCGAGCAGCCCGTCGGACACGTCGATCATCGACGTCGCGCCCATCCGCGCCGCGACCGGGCCCAGGTGGTACGGCACCTCGGGCCGCCGGTGGGCGTCGACCAGCAGCTTCGGCGAGCGGAACCCGCGCGACAGGATCGTGTACCCGGCCGCGGCGTGCCCGATCCGCCCGGCCACGGCCACCACGTCGCCCGGGCGCGCGCCCGAGCGCACCAGCGGCGCCCGCCCCTCCAGGTCCCCGAGCGCGGTCACCGCGATGGTCAGCGTCGGGCTCGCCGACGTGTCCCCGCCCACGACCGTGGCGCCCGTCTTGGCCGCCTCCGCGGCCAGCCCGTCGGCGAGCTCCTCGGCCCACGAGATCTGCAGGTTGGCGGGGGCGCAGAGGGCCACCAGGAGCGCGGTGGGGCGTGCACCCATGGCGGCGATGTCGGCGAGGTTGGCCGCGGCCGCGCGGTGGCCGACGTCACGCGCGCTGGACCAGTCCCGGCGGAAGTGCCGCCCGTCGACCAGCACGTCCGTGCTCGCGACAACGCGCGCGTCCGGGGCCGCGACGAGGGCCGCGTCGTCCCCCGGCCCGAGCAGAACAGAGGGCGACGCCGCCCCGAGCCGGGCCGTCACCCGCGAGATCAGCCCGAACTCCCCGGCGGTTGCTAGGGTCACCCGTCCTCCAACGTGATGTTCGATAGTGTCGCCGACGCCGCGTGTCATGGCATGATCACGCACGGCGGTTGATTTGCCGATTCCATTCTTGCGGTAGGTTGACGCCTGGTCAGCGCTCGGGCGCAGGGAGGGAGTCGTGTCGTGGTACAGGCATACATCCTGATCCAAACAGAGGTCGGCAAGGCACGCGATGTGGCCTCGGCTATCCACGGCCTCAGCGGAGTGGTCCGTGTCGACGCCGTCACCGGCCCCTACGACGTCGTCGTCCTCACGGAGGCGCGCAACATCGACGAGCTGGGGCAGCTCATCGTGTCCAAGGTGCAGCTCGTGCCCGGAATCACCCGCACCGTCACCTGCTCGGTGGTGCACTTGTAGTGACCACGGACACAACACGCCCCGCAGCGGGCCCGGCCAGGATCGCGACCCTCGCGGCACTGCCGGTCGCGCTGGTGGTCGGCCTGGTCGCCTTCTGGGGCCTGGGCGGCTTTCCGAGTCATGCGGAAAAACCGCAAAACCTGGCAGCCGTACCCGCTGAGGCGCCCGGACTCGCCCCGAGCCCGGCCACGGTGTGCCGTGCGCTGGTTTCGAAGCTGCCGGACACGCTCGGCGGCCTCCAGCGCCGCCCGGTGACGGCCGGCGGCGAGCAGAACGCCGCGTTCGGCGACCCGCCGATCGTGCTGTCCTGCGGCGTGTCGAAGCCGGCGGTTCCGCAGGACGCGCAGCTGCTCGGCCTGTCGGGCGTATGTTGGTTCCCGGAGGAGCGCCCCGGCGAGACCGTCTGGCAGTCCGTGGACCGCGACGTCGCCCTCCGCGTCGTGGTACCGAAGTCCGTCGACGGGTCCTGGCTGGTGAATCTTTCAGCGCCGATCGTCGCCACCGTGCCCGCCACGGACCCCGGCCCCGTGCACTGCTGAACCGCTCCCCTCGGTTCGGGCTCGCATCTTCCGGCGGCGCAGCTGCCACTTCGCCCGTTCGCGTCCGCGCGGCACCGGCAGCCGCGCGATCGTGCTCGCGTCCGCGCGACCGTGCATTCGGTCCGGCTTAGCCCAGTGCGGCGTCCAGGGCGCGGCGGACGTCCGCGACCAGGTCGGCGGTGTCCTCCACGCCGCACGAGAAGCGGACGAGGCCCTCGGGGGCGTCGTCGCCCCACTGCGCCCGCCGGTCCGCCGTGGTGTGCAGCCCCCCGAACGACGTGGCGGCGAAGACCAGCTCGGACGCGGCCAGGAAGCGGTCCACGGCCGCCTTGTCCGCCAGCGTGAACGTCACCACGCCCGGCACGCGGCGCATCTGCCGGGCCGCCGCCTCGTACGCGGGATCGCCCGCGCGCCCGGGCCACCGCACGGACGCGACCGCCGGATGGCCCGCCAGCAGCTCGCTCACGGCGGCCGCGTTCGCGGTCTGACGCGCCAGGCGCAGGTCGAGCGTCCCGAGCGACCGGTGGGCGAGCCAGGCCTCGAACGCCCCCGGGATGCCACCCGTCCGCGCGCGCCAGGTGCGGATCGTCGCGAGCAGCTCCGGGTCACGCGCGCACACGTAGCCCAGCAGCATGTCGGAGTGTCCGGTCAGCGCCTTGGTGGCGGACGCGACCGAGAAGTCGGCGCCCAGGTCGAGCGGCCGTTGCCCGAGCGGCGTCGGCGTGGTGTTGTCCACGGCGACCAGGCCCCTGCGCGCGTGCGCCCGCGCGGCCAGGTCGGCCACGTCGCACACGTCCAGGCCCGGGTTGGACGGCGTCTCCAGCAGCAGGAGCCGGACGCCGTCGAACGTCGGGTAAGGCCCCGCGGTCGGCATCGTGCGCACCTCGATCCCGCGCCCGGGCAGGTGCTCGGCGGCGAAGGCGCGGGTGAGGAAGTACCCGTCGCCGGGCAGCACGACGGTGTCGCCCCCGCGCAGCGTGGCCAGGAGGACGGCGGTGATCGCCGCCATGCCGGAGGCGAACACGACGCACTCGCCGCCCTCCAGCTCGCCGATGGCCTGCTCCAGGAGGCGGTACGTCCGGTTGTCCGTCCGCCCGTATCCGTCCACGCCCGGCTGCGGCCCGGCGACCGGATCGAGGTGGTAGGGCGCCCCGAACACCGGGGAGGGCAGGAACGGCTCCCCCGCGACCGGCGCCGGCACCCCGGCATGGACGACGCGCGTACCGTCGCCACGGGGCGGCCAGGAGCCGCCATGCGGCGACGGCGCGGGCGCGGCGGTCGCGTCCCGGAATTCGCTGGTCACTGGCCGGTCGAGGGGACGCCCGGGCGCTCCGGCTTCGTCTCCCTCGCCATCAGCGCGGCGATGGCCTTGAGCGGGTCGACGCCCTCGTGACAGACCTGCTCGACCTGCTCCGTGATCGGCATCTCGACGCCGACGCTGTGCGCGAGATCACGAATCGACAGGCAGCTCTTGACGCCCTCGGCGGTCTGGCGGGTCGCGAGCTGCGCCTGTTCCAGGGTCTCGCCGCGCCCGAGCCGCTCGCCGAACGTACGGTTGCGCGACAGCGGCGAGGAGCACGTCGCGATGAGGTCGCCCAGGCCGGCGAGGCCGGCGAAGGTCATCGGATTGGCGCCGAGGGCCGCGCCCAGGCGGGCGGTCTCCGCCAGGCCGCGGGTGATCAGCGTGGCCTTGGTGTTGTCGCCGAACCCGAGCGCGGAGGCCATCCCGTAGGCGAGCGCGATGGCGTTCTTCACGGCGCCGCCGAGCTCGCAGCCGACGACGTCGTCGTTGGTGTACGGCCGGAGGTACCGCGTGCTGATCGCGCGCTGGACGAGCTCCGCGCGGCGGATATCGCGGCAGGCGACGACGGTGCCCGCGATCTGCTCGGCGGCGATCTCGGGCGCCAGATTGGGGCCGGTGACCACGACGACGCGCTCCGGTTCGACGCCGGCGACCTCGACGATCACCTCGCTCATCCGCTTGAGCGTGTCGAGCTCGATGCCCTTCATGAGGCTGACGAGCGTCGCGTCCGCGCCGATCGCCCCGCGCCAGGCGGTGAGGTTGTGCCGGAGCGTCTGCGACGGCACGGCGAGCACGACGAGGTCGGCCCCCTCGATGGCCTCGAACGCGTCGGACGTCGCGGTGACCGCCTCCGGCAGCCACATCGTGGGCAGATAGTCCGGGTTGTGGTGCTGATCCCGAATCGAGGCGGCGAGCTCGGGGCGGCGCGACCAGATGGTGACGTGAGGGGTACCGGCGTCGGCCAGGATCTTGGCGAAGGCCGTGCCCCACGAGCCGGCGCCCAGTACCGCCGCGCGCTGGATGCTCATGCTGCCTGCTCTTCGGGTCGCTGCGCGGTGCGCTTCGGGGTCCACAGCGGCGGCGGGGTGCCGCCCCGGATCTCCACCAGCATGTCGCGCAGGTGAAGCATGACGTGGTCGGTGATCTCGGCGAGAATCTGCGCCGTGGGCTGCGCGTCCGCCCAGGCCGACAGGTCGATGGGGTCGCCCGTCACGACGGTGACCTTCGCGCGCGGAAGCAGTTTGAGCTTCTTCGTGCGCGGGTCGTAGATCCGCTGCGGCCCCCACATGACGATCGGGATCATGGGTGCCCCGGTGTCCAGCCACAGCCGGGCGGCGCCGGTCTTGCCGCGCATCGGCCACAGGTCGGGCTCGCGGGTCGTGGTGCCCTCCGGGTAGATGACCACGGCTTCGCCTGCGCGGACGCCCGCCCGGGCGGCCTCGAGCGCCTTGACCGCGTCGGTGGTGCCGCGGCGCACCGGGATCTGGCGCACGGACTTCAGCAGGTATCCGAGCACGGGCACCTCGAACAGGCTGGACTTGGCCAGGAAGGACGGCCATCGGCCCGCGTCGTAGATGTAGTGCGCGACCGCCAGCGGGTCAGCGTGCGAGATGTGGTTGACCACGATGATCACGCCGCCCTCGGCCGGGATGTGCTCCATGCCCCGCCAGGTGCGGCGGGTCAGCACCTGGATCGCGGGCTTGACGGTCATGACGGCGAAACGCCGCCAGAAGCCCAGCCTCCGGCGCACCATCTCACCCTCCCCTCACGGTTCTGCTGCGAATCATGCCACTGCCGGGCGCCCGTTGGCCGTGTCAGGATGGCTCATGCACTGCCACGGCCAGTCGTCCACCCAGCCGACGGCTCCCGACCGGCCGGCCGCCTGGGTGGCCGTGGTGCCGGTCAAACCCCTGCGAGCGGCCAAGACGCGGCTGCGCGGCGCCGTGCCCGAGGCCGTACACCCGGACCTGGTGCTGGCCATGGCACGCGACACGGTAGCCGCCGCGCTCGCCTGCCGCGCGGTGGCGCGCGTCGTGGTGGTCTGCGACGACCCCGCGGTCTGCGCCGAGCTGACCGCCCTGGGCGCGTTGTGCCTGCCCGATGCCCCGGCCGCCGGCCTCAACGCAGCCCTGTCGTACGGCGCCCAGGCCGCCCAGCGCGCGACCGCGCCCTGCCACCGGTCGGAGGGTCTCCCACCCGACGGCCCAAGCCCCACCGACGCGGCGCACGCGGAGGCCAGGCCGGCGGACGACGCCGGGCCCGTGGACATGACGCGCATCGACACAGGTCGGACGGACGTTTCCCACATCAGCGTAGACCGCGCGGACGCAGCCCACATCGGCGTAGGACGCCCGGACGCAGCGCACAACGGGGCAGAGCGCGCGGACGCGGCGCACGTCGACGTGATGCGCGCGGATGCGGGCGGGATCGCGGTGGTCGCACTGACGGCGGATCTGCCGGCAATGCGGCCCGAGGATCTTGAGTCCGCCCTGGTCGCGGCCGTGCGGGCAGGGCGGCGGGCGTTCGTGCCGGACCTCGAGGGCACCGGGACCGTGCTGCTCGCGACGCCGGCCGGGGAGGCGCTGGCGCCGCAGTTCGGGCCGGGATCGGCGGCGGCGCACCTGCGCTCGGGCGCGGTGCGGCTCGACGGAGCATGGCCGAGCCTTCGACGCGACGTGGACACCGCGGCCGATCTCGATGCGGCGGCGCGGCTGGGACTCGGCGCACATACCGGACAAGTCCTCTGCACGGTAGCGTGATCGGCATGCAGGGCACAGTGGCGACGTTCGACGACGCGAGTCGCACCGGCACGGTGCTGCTCGACGACGGGGTCGAGGTGACGTTCCCGGCCGCGGCGTTCGACGCGTCCGGGCTGCGGCACCTGCGGCTCGGCCAGCGGGTTCGGCTCGACCACGACGATGTGGGCACGATCACGAAGGTCACGATCCCGACCCTGCCGTGATTCGCCAAGCAGCGGGAAGTTCATGTTGAGACCGGCACAAACAGGCCATGATGATCCGGTGGACGAGAGCACAACCGGTCGAAGCCGCCCGCGCAATGCCGCCCAGCGGCCCGATCCGGCGAGTGCACCACCCAAGACGACGAGGACCAGCGGGAGTGGGGACCCGGCGCGGGCTCGTCGAGCCACAAGGGTCGCGCGGCCGGCAGCGGCCGACGAAGCCACGGTGAGCGAGGTCACGGTGAACGAGGCCACGACAGAGACGACGAAGGCGCCCGATCGGGTTCCGGTGCAGAAGGCCCCGGCGAAGTCGTCCGCGCCCGGGCGAGCCGCGAGCACTCCGGCGAAGTCCACGGAGCCGAAGCCGCCGGCCGACGGCGCGGAGCCGGCCCCAGGGACGTCCGAGACGAGGCCCGGCGGGCGGCCGGACGCCGCCAAGCCCACGACGCAGGCGGCTGCCGGGAAGCCGGCTGCCGCCAAACCCGCGACGGACGCGGCTGGCACGAAGCCGGCGACGCGCGCGGCTGCCGCAAGGGCGACGACGCAGGCGTCCGCCGCCAAGCCCGCGACGGACGCAGCTGACACGAAGTCGGCGACGCAGGCAGCTGGCACGAAGCCGACGACGCAAGCCGGCGGCGTCAAGGCGACGGTCGCCACCACGCAGGATGCAACCCAGCCGGCTACCGCGAGCCGGGCGCACACCAACGGCGTGGCCGTTGCGGAAGCCGCGGTCAGCACCGAAACGGTGGACACCGCAGCCCCGGCGGGCACCACAGACATCGCGGCCCCGGCAGAGGGCGCGGACGCCGTGACACCGGCGGAAGGCGAGACGGACCTGGAGGGCGTCGCCGTGGAGGCGGGCGCGAAGGCAGCAGCGGTGCCGGGCGAGGGCGCGGGAGCCGCGCTCGGAGGCGTCGAAGCCGCACGCGAGGACGCGCCCGCGGCGGGCGCCCTGGCCGAGGGCTCGGCCGCGATCGGGGACGAGGCCGTCGAGGGCGTGGGCGGCGCCGGGTACGCCGCCGACCGCGCGGACGCCCCTGCCGAAGCACCAGAGGCCGTCCGCGGGGACCTCGGCGCCGGGTTGTTCGGGGCCGAAGGGGACGCACTGCGGGTACAGGAGGAAGAGAAGCCGCTGCCGGAGGACCGCTATCTCAACCGCGAGCTGTCCTGGCTCGACTTCAACGCGCGTGTCCTGACGCTGGCCGAGGACCCGACGACGCCGCTGCTGGAGCGGGCCAAGTTCCTGGCGATCTTCGCCAGCAACCTCGACGAGTTCTACATGGTGCGCGTCGCGGGGCTGAAGCGGCGCCTGCAGACCGGGCTGCCGGTGCGGCGGCCCGGGTTCCTGCCGCCGACGGAGCAGTTGGAGCAGATCGCCGAGCGCACGTCCGCGCTGATGTCGCGGCAGTCGCGGGTCTTCGCCGAGGAGATCGCGCCGGCGATGGCCGAGGAGAACATCCACATCGTTCGCTGGACGGAGCTGGACCCTGCGGAGCGGGAGCGGATGCGCGCGTCGTTCCGCGAGCAGATCTTCCCGGTGCTGACGCCGCTGGCGGTCGACCCGGCGCACCCGTTCCCGTACATCTCGGGGCTGTCGCTGAACCTGGCCGTGGTGGTGCGGGAGAAGGACGGCGGGCCGGAGCTGTTCGCGCGGATCAAGGTGCCCAACAACGTGCCGCGGTTCTTCGCGCTGCACGCCGCGCGCGACGGTGCGCGGGTGATGCGCTTCCTGCCCGTCGAGGAGCTGATCGCGGCGCACCTCGGGCAGCTGTTCTCGGGCATGCAGGTGGTCGAGCATCACCTGTTCCGGGTGACCCGCAACGCCGAGGTCGAGCTCGACGAGGACCGCGACGAGGATCTGCTGCAGGCGCTGGAGCGGGAGCTCGCGCGGAGGCGCTTCGGGCCGCCGGTACGGCTGGAGGTCGCCGCCTCGATCTCCGACCACGTGCTGGAACTGCTCGTGCGCGAGCTGGACATGGACTCGCACGACGTGCTGCGGGTGCCGGGTCTGCTCGACCTGACGGCGCTGTGGGAGGTGTACAACGGTGTCGATCGTCCGGACCTGAAGGACCCTCCTTTCGTACCGGCGACGCACCCGCACTTCGCCGAGGGTGAGACGCCGCGCAGCGTCTTCGCGCGGCTGCGCGACCACGACATCCTGGTGCACCACCCGTACCACTCGTTCTCCACGAGCGTGCAGCGCTTCATCGAGCAGGCCGCCGCGGACCCGAACGTGCTGGCGATCAAGCTGACGCTGTACCGCACCAGCGGCGACTCGCCGATCGTCGACGCGCTCGTCGACGCGGCCGAGGCGGGCAAGCAGGTGGTGGTGCTCGTCGAGGTGAAGGCGCGCTTCGACGAGAAGGCCAACATCGGCTGGGCGCGGACGCTGGAGCGGGCGGGCTGCCACGTGGTGTACGGCCTCGTCGGGCTCAAGACGCACACGAAGACGGCCCTCGTGGTGCGGCAGGAGGGCAACCACATCCGCCGCTACTGCCACGTCGGTACCGGCAACTACCACCCGAAGACGGCGCGGCTCTACGAGGACTACGGGCTGCTGACCGCCGACCCGGAGGTAGGCGCGGACCTGACCGACCTGTTCAACGTGCTCACCGGTTACAGCCGCCAGACGTCCTACCGCCGCCTGCTGGTCGCGCCGCACGGTGTGCGCCGCGGCATCATCGAGCGGATCGAGCGCGAGGTCGCGTTCGGTGCCGGCGGCCTCGTGCAGATCAAGGTGAACTCGCTGGTCGACGAGGAGGTCATCGACTCGCTGTACCGTGCGAGCCGCGCGGGGACGCGGGTCGACCTGATCGTGCGCGGCATCTGTGCGCTGCGCCCGGGCGTGCCGGACCTGTCGGAGAACATTCGGGTCCGTTCGGTCCTGGGCCGGTTCCTGGAGCACTCGCGGGTGTTCCGGTTCGGCCACGGCGCCCGCGCGGAGTACTGGATCGGCTCGGCGGATCTCATGCACCGCAACCTGGACCGCCGCGTGGAGGCCCTGGTGCAGGTGACCGACCCGGCGTCGACCGAGGAGCTGCACCGGGTGCTGGGCCTGATGATGAGCGACGAGACGGGCGCGTTCGAGCTGTCGGGCAACGGCGCGTGGCACCGGCGGCCGGGCAGGAACCCGCAGGAGGCCCTGCTGCGCCGCATCGTCGACCGGGTGGAGTGAGCCTGTTCAAGCTTTAGGGTGGCTGGATGCTGGAGGAAGAGCGCAAGTACCTGGTCGACGACGGGTTCACGATGCCGGACCTCAGCGCCGCCGGACGGGTGAGCGCGCGGAAGCCGGTGATGCTGCGGGCGACCTACTACGACACCGCCGAACGGCTGCTCGCCCGGCACGGGGTTTCGCTGCGGTACCGCAAGAACGATGTCCCGGCGAAGGTCTGGACGGTCAAGCTGCCGTCCTCGACGGCGGGGGTGCGCCATGAGCACTCCCGCCCGTCCGTGGGCGCGGGCGTGGTGCCGCCGGACCTGCTGGATCTGGTGACGGCGTACCGGCGCGAGCGCACCCTGCTGCCGGCGGCGGTGCTGCGCACGGTGCGGACCGTCTACGAGGTCTCCGACCGCGACGGCGCGGTCCTGGCCGAGGTGGCCGACGACGTCGTGAGCGTCCTCGACGGGCGCAAGGTCGCGCACCGGTTCCGCGAGATCGAGGTCGAGCGGGTCGACGGCGGGCCGAAACTGCTGGACAAGATCGAACGGCTGCTGCTGCGCGCGGGCGCGGAGGCGGGCGACTTCGTGCCCAAGCACGTGCGGGCGATGGGCCGGCTGGAGGCGCCGGTGCTGGTCGTGTCCGCGCCGCTGCGCCGCCGGCCCCGCGCCGGCGACGTGGTGACCGAGGCGATCCGCCGCGACGTCGCGCGCATCTTCGGGCACGACCCGTTCGCGCGGCTGCGCGCGATCATGCCCAACGGCGACACCCCCGTGCACCAGATGCGGGTCGGCACCCGCCGGCTGCGCAGCGACCTGCAGACGTTCCAGGCGCTGCTGGACCCGTCGTGGACGGCGCAGCTGCGCGCGGAGCTGGCCTGGCTGGCCACCGCGCTCGGGGGCGCGCGCGACGTCGAGGTGCTGCGGGCGAGGCTGCACCGCACGGCCGCCGCCGACCCGCTCGTACCGCCGGATCCGCAGGCGGTGGGGCGCATCGACGCGGCGCTGGCGGCGCGGCAGGAGGAGGCGCTGGCGACGCTGGACGCGGCGCTGCACTCGCCGCGGTACGTGAAGCTGCTCGACGCGCTCGTCGAGGCCGTACAGGCGCCGCGGCTGTCGGCCCTGGCCCGGGAGCGCGCCAACGAGGTGCTGCCGGGCATCGTGCGCAAGCCGTGGCGGCGGCTGGTGTCCGGCGGGGGCCGTGCGCCCGGCGCCGGTGAGCTGACCCCGGACCTGCCCGACGACGAATGGCACGAGGTCCGCAAGCGGGCGAAGCGGGCCCGCTACGCCGCCGACGCGGTCTCGGTGGTGGTCGGCCCCGACGCGGTACTGCTGGCGAAGGCCATCGCGCGGGCGCAGGGCGTGCTCGGCGAGCATCAGGACGCCGCGATCGCCGCGGACGCGTGGCTGGACGCCGCCGCGGCGGCGCCCGGCGACCACGCCCTCGCGATCACGGCGGGGCGGCTGTTCGAACGCGAACGAGCCTCGGTCACGCGCGCCCGCGCGAAGTTCCCGGCCGTGTGGGAGTCGGTGCTGGAGGATAAAAATATCGCATGGCTGAAGTGAACTCGGTGGTCCGCGCCGCGGGCGGCGTCGTGTGGCGGCGCAGCGGCGGCGCGCCGGAGATCGTGCTGGTGCACCGGCCCCGGTACAACGACTGGTCGCTGCCCAAGGGAAAGCTCGACCCGGGCGAGCACGAGCTGACCGCCGCGGTCCGCGAGGTGCTCGAGGAGACGTCGGTGGAGGCGGTACCGCAGGTGCGGCTGCCGTCGATCAGATACCTCACCGGCGAGCCGGGCGTGGAGAAGCTCGTCGACTTCTGGTCGATGCGCGCGGCCGCGTGGGTGCCGCGGCCGGCCGACGACGAAATTGAGGAGGCTCGGTGGGTGCCGGTCACCGACGCCCAGTCGGCGCTGAGCTACGCGCACGACCGGGGCGTGGTGCGCGCGTTCCTGGGCCTGCCGCCGGTCACCGCGGTGGTGGCGCTGGTACGGCACGCGAAGGCCGGCCGGCGGCGCGAGTGGACCGGCCCGGACGCCGAGCGGCCCCTGGAGCCCGTCGGGGAACGGGACGCGCGGGCCCTGAGCGGGCTGCTGGCGCTGCTACGGCCGGACCGGGTGGTGTCGGCCACCCCCCTGCGGTGCCGCCAGACCGTGGAGCCGCTGGGGCTGCCGGTGGAGGTCGACGCGACGTTCGACGAGCTGCAGGAGCCGGAGCCGGCCGCCGCGGCGCTGGCCGAGCTGGCCGGGCGCGGCGGCACGACCGTGGTGTGCAGCCAGGGCAAGCTGATGCCGCCGCTGCTCACGGCGCTGACGAAGCGCACCGACGTCAACTTCCACACCCGCAAGGGCGCCGGATGGGTGCTGTGCTTCTCGGACGGGCGCATCGTCGGGCGGGACAGGCTGACACCGGTGACGTTGCAATAGTCGAAAGCGGAAATGGCGAAAGGGCGGCGCCGCGATTCGCGGCGCCGCCCTTTCGTTGCCTGCTTCCTTACTTGGCGGCGGCCTTCTTGGCCGGCGCCTTCTTGGCGGCCGTGGTGGTCTTGGCGGCGGCCGTGGTGGCCGTCGTCGTCTTGCGCGCCGCCGTGGACGCCGCGGCGCGGGTCGTCTTGGCGGCGGCCTTCTTCGCCGGCGCCGTCTTGGTGGCGGCGGCCTTGGCCGGAGCGGTCTTGGTCGCGGCGGCCTTGGCCGGAGCGGCCTTCGCCGTCGTCGCCTTCGCCGTGGTGGCCTTGGCGGTCGTCGCCTTCGCGGTGGCGGCCTTGGTCGCGACGGCCTTCTTCGCCGCGGCGACCTTCGGCACCTTGCCGCTGGCGACCATCTCGCGGAAGCTGGCGCCGGCGCGGAACGCGGGAACCGACGTCTTCTTCACCTTCACCGCTTCACCGGTGCGCGGATTGCGGGCGGTTCTCGCGCCACGGATGCGCTTCTCGAACACGCCGAAACCGGTGATGGCGACCTTGTCGCCCTTGGTCACGGCGGCCTGGATCTCGGCCAGCACCGCGTCCAGCGCCGCGTTCGCCGACTTCTTGTCGCCCAGGCGAGCGCTGAGCGCCTCGATGAGCTCGGCCTTGTTCACGTTTCCTCCCGTACCAGAATTGAAGTCCCTGTGGGCAAGGTATCCCAACGCACACAGGATACAAACATATGACGGAAAAGAAATCGTTGTGGAGTAACGGATTTGACCGGCGGCTCATCGAGACGCCCCTGCGGGGGCTAGTGAACGACGGGTGTCCACTCCGGACGGCCTTGTTCGAAGGCGGTGATAGCGTCCTCGTGGCGAAGGGTGAGGCCGATGTCGTCAAGGCCTTCCAGCAGCCGCCAACGACTGAAATCGTCCAGTGGGAAGGCCCATTCGTGGGCGCCCGCGCGCAACTGGCGGGACTCGAGGTCGACCGTTACCGCGAGCTTCGGGTCGGCCTCGATCGCGGCCCACAGGGTCTCGACGTTTTCGAGGCCGAGTTCGACGGGCAGCAGCCCGGCCTTGAGCGCGTTGCCACGGAAGATGTCACCGAAACGGGGGGCGACGACGGCCCGGAATCCGTAGTCCTGCAGCGCCCAAACGGCGTGCTCACGCGAGGATCCGGTGCCGAACTCGGGCCCGGCGACGAGGATCGAGGCGCCCTCGTACGCCGGATTGTTGAGCACGAATTCTGGGTCGGAACGCCAGGCGTTGAACAGCCCGTCGGCAAACCCGGTGCGGGTGACGCGCTTGAGGTAGACGGCGGGGATGATCTGGTCGGTGTCCACGTTGGACCGGCGCAGCGGTACGGCGGTGCCGGTGTGGACGGTGAACTTCTCCATGTGTTCGTGTCCCTTTTAGTTCAGGTCGGCGGGGGCGGCGAGGTGGCCGGAGACGGCGGTCGCCGCGGCGACCGGGGGCGAAACCAGGTGGGTGCGGCCACCGCGACCCTGGCGCCCCTCGAAGTTGCGGTTGGACGTCGAGGCGGAGCGCTCGCCCGGCTTCAGCGTGTCCGGGTTCATGCCCAGGCACATGGAGCAGCCGGCGAAGCGCCACTCCGCGCCGGCGGCGGTGAAGACCTGGTCGAGGCCCTCCTGCTCCGCGGCCGCGCGCACGGAGGCCGAGCCGGGCACCACGAGCATCCGTACGCCGTCGGCGACCTTGCGCCCGCGTAGCACCTCGGCCGCGGCGCGCAGGTCCTCCAGCCGGCCGTTGGTGCACGAGCCGAGGAACACCACGTCGACCGGAATCTCGCGCATCGCCGTGCCGGGGGTGAGCGCCATGTACTCCAGCGCCTTCTGCGCGGCGACGCGCTCCGCGCTCTCGGCGAAGTCGTCCGGGCTGGGGACGAAGCCGCCCAGCGGCGCGCCCTGGCCCGGGTTGGTGCCCCAGGTGACAAACGGGGTGAGCTGCGAGACGTCCAGCGTCACCTCGGTGTCGAACTTGGCGCCGTCGTCGGTGCGAAGGCTGCGCCAGTACTCCTTGGCGCGCTCCCATTCCTCACCCTTCGGCGCGTACTGCCGGCCCTCGATGTAGGCGAAGGTCGTCTCGTCCGGCGCGATCATGCCGGCCTTGGCGCCCCACTCGATCGACATGTTGGAGATGGTCATCCGACCCTCCATGGACAGCTTCTCGATCACCGGGCCGCGGTACTCCACGACGTGCCCGCGGCCGCCGCCCGTGCCCACCTGGGTGATGAGCGCCAGCACCAGATCCTTGGCGGTGACGTCGGGGCCGAGCTCACCGACGACGTTGACCGCCATGGTGCGCGGGCGCGCCTGCGAGAGCGTCTGCGTCGCCAGGACGTGCTCCACCTCGGACGTACCGATGCCGAACGCGAGGGCGCCGAACGCGCCGTGCGTGGAGGTGTGCGAGTCGCCGCACACGATGGTCATGCCGGGCTGGGTGAGGCCGAGCTGCGGTCCCATGACGTGGACCACGCCCTGCTGCGCGTCGCCGAGCGAGTGCAGCCGGATGCCGAACTCGGCGCAGTTGCGGCGCAGCGTCTCGATCTGGGTGCGTGACACCGGGTCGCTGATCGTCAACAGGTTGTCGGTCGGCGTGTTGTGGTCCTCGGTCGCGATCGTCAGGTCGCGGCGCCGCACGGGGCGGCCGGACATGCGCAGGCCGTCGAACGCCTGCGGGCTGGTGACCTCGTGCAGCAGGTGCAGGTCGATGTAGAGCAGATCGGGCTCACCGGCGGCGGTGCGTACGACGTGCGCGTCCCACACCTTCTCCGCCAGCGTTCGCGGCTGCTGTCGGGCTTCTCCCACCATCTGGACATCCTAAAATTTGGGAGGTATGTTTCGGTCTGTGGGACACAGTATGAGCGGTGTCGGCGTGCTCGACAAGGCGGTCGTCATCCTTGCCGCCTGCGTCGACGGCGCCAGCCTGGCGGAATTGGTGGAGCGGACCAAGCTTCCGCGCGCCACCGCACACCGCCTGGCACAGGCATTGGAGATCCACCGCTTGCTCGTGCGCGACGCCCAGGGCCGCTGGCGCCCGGGACCGCGGCTCGGCGAGCTGGCCAATGCAGCACCGGACGTACTGCTGACCGCCGCCGAGCCGATGCTGACCGCGCTGCGCGACGCGACGGGCGAGAGCGCGCAGCTGTACCTGCGCCGCGCCGACGAACGCCTGTGCGTCGCCGCGGCCGAGCGGGCCAGCGGGCTGCGTGACACGGTGCCGATCGGCGCCGTGCTGCCGATGACGGCCGGCTCAGCCGCACAGGTCCTCCTGGCATGGGAGCCGCCCGAGGCCGTGATGCCGCTGCTGCCGCGCTGCAAGTTCACCGGGCGCACCCTCGCGGAGGTGCGGCGGCGCGGCTGGGCCCAGAGCGTGGCGGAGCGCGAGGCGGGCGTCGCGAGCGTTTCGGCGCCGATCCGGGACCGCACGGGGCGGGTCATCGCGGCGATCAGCGTTTCCGGGCCGATCGAGCGCCTGGGCCGACGCCCGGGCGATCGGCACGCGATGGCCGTCGTGCGGGCCGGGCAGCGCCTGTCGGGCCTGTAGCCGCTTCGGTTCCTCCCCTGCCGCCTCGCTACCGCACGCGCGCGATTCGCGCGTCCTCCGCCCGGCCGGTCACCTTCCGGCCGGGCGCAGCTCTTGATGCTCGCCGGCGGCTCTTCGTGCTCGCCGCGTCCGTCCTTGAGTTTTCGAGCCTCGACGCCCGGCAGCGCGGGCGCCGTGCGTGTGCCTGAGGGCGCCTGGACGAGGGAGCCGGCTTCGCGGGAATCGCGCGCGGACGCGTCGGGCACGGCGCCGATGCCCTGGTCCTGGCCGCGACGGGCGCCGACAGGGTTGCGCGCCGCGCGGACGCGCCTACGATCTCGGCGAGACGTGCCGTCCGGAGCGTCCGGGGGCGCCCGGGCGCGGGCGCGTCCTGCATCGGCGGATCCGGGGCGCGGTCCCGGAGCGCATCAGCTGGAAGGAACGCCAGTGCCCGATTCGACCACACCTGCCAGCCCCGAGCCGGACGGCTCGGCGGGCATCCACTCCACCCCGACGTCGGGGACGCCGGCCTCCCCGTCGGAACACGGCCCGAGCGGGCCCGACGCGCCGGACTCCCCTCCCGCGCCGCAGGAGCCGCAGCTGCCACCGCCCGCGCAGTCCAGCGGCGGCAGCGGCAACAGCGGCGGCAGCAGCAGTGGCCGCGGCGGCTGCATGACGGCGATGATCGGGCTGTTCGTGTTCATCGCGGCAGTCCTGGGGATCGCCACCCAGTTGTAAACGGACGGGCGACGCGCCCGCGCCCACCTGACCGGCGCGGGCGCGTCGCCGTGGTTCGACGACCGGCTCGGGGTGCCGGCGTGGGGCCGCGCCCGCGCGTCCGGACCGGCCCTGGACGCGCGGTACCGGGCCGGGCTGACGCCGGAAGGCGACCTGCTGGCCGTCGCGGGCGCGGGCGCGCGGCCGGGTGGCGCGGTGCCGAGCGCCGTGGCGCCGCCGAGCCTGCCCGCGCTGGACAACAAGGGCATTGTGGCGCTGGGCCTACAGGCGGAGCGACGACGGCCTCGACGCCCGCGTGCGGCTCATCGGGTCGGCGGGCTCCCCTCGGGTACCCCCGCCGCCGGATCGGACGTCCTGAGCGCGCTCAGCGCCCTCTCCTGCGACGCCGACGGCGCCCTGGCGGCGGTGTTGAGGCGGACGCCGGCTACCTGCCGATCGCGGACGGTGAGCTGCCGCCGACGATGGGGTTTGACCCGCCGCGCTCGTGAGGTGACGCCGAGGCGGCCCCGCGCCCGAGGACAGCGCGGCCAGGCGGAGGGAGATCCGAACGTATCGGTGTGACGTACAGCACGGACGGGCGCCGCACCCGAGCCCTGGTCGAGCGCTTGGGGGCATAACGAGCACCGCTGGCGGCTGATTAGGACGTCAATCGATGCGGGCTAGCCGCAGCCATCCATCGGATGTAAACGACTGCCGCACGGTGTTACGGACGCTACCGGCCGGCTCCACCTGAAACCGAACCACACCGCCAGCTACCGCCTCGAACTCCTCAGTCCTGCTTCCCGACCAATCGATCTGCGCCTGGATCCGGTGTCGACCAGGCGACACCGACACCTCCAGGGTTCCGCCGCTACGGATCCGTCCAACAAAGGCTCCATCGACCATGACGTGATAAGAGCGGAGCACGTCTCTCCACCGACCGCCGGGCCGCGACACCACCACACGAGCCGCCTCGATCATGACGGCCATTCTGCGACATGATCGCACCCCGTGGTGTTGCCGGCCGAGGTGTCCCCGGCGTCACCGCAGCTTGCGGCACGTTCGGGGACAGCCGGGACACCGGGGGCAGCCCGCTGGTGTCCCTGCTGCCTGGCGTTCAGCTGGTCAGCGACGGCCAGCGAACGGTGACAACCACCGAATCGGCCTCGGCCTGCCACGAGTGGTCAATGCCCGGCCCCCATACGACGTAGTCGCCCTGCCGCCCCAAGCACCGTGCTGCCCACAGTGAGGTCGAGCCGGAACCGCCCCTGGACGAGTAGCAGCATGGTGGTTCGCTGATCATCCGGTCCACTCCGGGGGCTGCTGGCCAACGGGGTGAATGCCCCACTTCACCTCCACCGCGTCTTGGGCACGGACGCCTGAGCCAGGCGTCTCAGGGGCGATGAAGTGACCGAGCAGCCATCCGCGGTGCTGGTCGGCATCGTCGGCGGCGTTGCCGGTGTACCAGTTGTTGGACATCGGATGGGGGCGGTCGACCTCGAGTCGGCCGGCGCGCGCAGCATCAAGCCCTACCCGAAGACCCGCGCCGGGGTCCGCACGATCCCGATGCCCAGCTTCCTCGTGGACGAGGTCACGCAGCTGCGCGAGGCGCTCGACGCCAAGCCGAAGCCCACGCAGCTGTTGTTCACCAGCCGATCGGGACAAGCCGGCTCTTGCGCGCGACCTTCCGGCGTGAGGTGTGGCGGCCCGCCGCAGCTTGGACAGCCATGTGGACAGATCCGGCGAGAATCGAACGCACCAAGGAGTTCCCGGCCGAACGGTAGGCGGTCGAGCACGTCGCGGCGCACGCGGCCGGCGGGCTGCACGTGCATGACCTTCGTCACTCCTACGCCATGTGGCTGGTGTCCGACGGCGTGCCGGTGAACATCGTCCGGGCGGTGATGGGCACGAGAGCACGTCCACGACGCTGAACCTCTACACCCGCGTGCGGGACGTCTTTGACCGCCCCGCTGACGACCCGCTGACTCCGGAGGGCTTAACAGACCGGAAAACACATCGGCCGCTCGGAGGTCTGGCACCTCTGAGCGGCCGAAACGTGCTCTGTAGCCCCGACCGGATTCGAACCGGCGCTACCGCCTTGAGAGGGCGGCGTCCTGGGCCGCTAGACGACGGGGCCCCAGTACCTTGCTGACGTGCGGTGAAACTCTACAGCACCGCGATCTTGCTGCGGTGCTGGGGTACCAGGACTCGAACCTAGACTAACTGAGCCAGAATCAGTCGGGCTGCCAATTACCCCATACCCCATTGGCGCTTACCGCGCCGGAAGAGAACTTTACCGGAGGTCCCCTTCCTCGCCAAATCGGTTGTCGGCGACGCGCCTATTCCAAGGTCAGGACCCTGTTGCTGAGCGCGCCGATGCCCTCGATCGAGACGACGACCTCGTCGCCGGCGGCGATCGGGGAGACGCCGGCCGGGGTGCCGGTGAGGATCACGTCGCCGGGCAACAGCGTCATCACGTGTGACACATATGACACAAGCGTCGGCACGTCGAAGATCATGTCCTTGGTGCGGCCGAGCTGGCGGACCTCCTCGTTGACCTCGCAGCGCACCTCGACGTCGCCGACGTCCACGCCGGTGACGATCCACGGGCCGATCGGGCAGAACGAGTCGAAGCCCTTCGCGCGCGTGAACTGCACGTCCTTGCGCTGCAGGTCGCGCGCGGTCACGTCGTTCGCGCAGGTGTACCCGAAAATCGCCGCGGCCGCGCCCGCGCGGTCGACGCGGCGCGCGCCGGTGACGCCGATCACGACGGCGAGCTCGGCCTCGTGCTCGACCTGCTGCGACTGCGGGGGCAGCCGGATCGCGTCGTTGGGGCCGATGATGGAGGTGGACGGCTTCAGGAAGAGCAGCGGCTCCTTCGGCACGTCGTTGCCCAGCTCGGCCGCGTGGTCGGCGTAGTTGCGCCCGACGCACACCACCTTGCTGGGCAGGATGGGCGAGAGCAGCCGCACGTCGGCGACGGCCCAGCGCTGCCCGGTGAACCGGAGGTCTCCGAACGGGTGGCCATCGATCTCGGCGACGGTCAGGCCGGAGACGCCGGCCGCCGGCTCACCCTCGACGACCCCGAACGACATGCCACTGCTGTGGGCGAAACGAGCGATACGCACGGCTGGAATCTACTCCGCGAGCACGTGGCGCTGCACGAACGCGTTGCGGAACGCGCCCCGCGGGTCCAGCCGCGCGGCGAGGGCGGCGAAATCGGCGGAGCGCGGGTAGCGCGGCGCGTGCCGGAAGACCTTGCCCCAGTGCGGCCGCGCCCCCAGCGGCGCGAGCTGCTCCTCCAGCGCCTCAACCGCCCGAAGAACAAGATCATTGTTCGGTACCCAGGTGAAGTGCAGCGCCACGCTGTCGCACCCGTAGTGCGGGCTGAGCCACAGCTCGTCCGCGGCGACCGTGCGGATCTCGGAGATCTGCAGCGCGGGCGCGACCAGGTGCCGCACGCGGTCCACCGCCGCGAACGCGGCGACCGCGTCCGCGCGCGCCACGAAGTACTCCGTTTGCAGCTCCTCGCCGCTGCTCGGGGTGAACTCCAGCTTGAAGTGCGGCAGCCGCGTGTGCCACGGCCCGGGCGCGCCGCCCTGCTCGGTGCAGTGCACCGGCGACATGGCCGCGATCGGGTGCCGCGGCCCGCCGGCCGGTTTGGCCCCGAACAACTCCGCGGGCGCGGAAGCGTCGCCGTCGCGCCGCTTGACCCACACCTGGTCGACGGTGTCGCCGGCCCAGCCGGTGAAGAGACTCACGCTGTACCCGGCGGCCGCGATCTCCTCCCAGTGCGCGTCCAGCTGCGCGCGGGGCAGGTGCTCGAAGACGTGCTGGCTCACCCGGTACGCCGGGACGACGTCCAGCGTCACCCGCACGACCACGCCGAGCGCCCCGAGCGCGACGACGCTGCCCGGAAAGTCGGCGTCCCCGCGCCGCAGCGACACCAGTTCGCCGTCGGCGGTGACGAGCTCGATCGCGGCGACGGCGGTCGCGAGGTTGCCCAGCCCGACCCCGGACCCGTGCGTGCCGGTCGCGACCGCGCCCGCGATGGAGATGTGCGGCAGCGACCCGAGGTTGTGCAGCGCGTACCCGGCGGCGTCCAGCCGCTCGGCCAGCTCCCCGTACCGCACCCCACCGGCGACGCTGACCGTTCCCCGCTCCGCGTCGATCCGGATGTCCGCCGGCAGCCCGGCGACGCTGATGAGATCCCCGGGCGTGTCCGCGATCGGATTGAACGAGTGCCCGGTGCCGAGCACACGGACCCGCTCGGCGCCGGCCACGATCCGCCGCACCTGCTCGACCGTCTCGGGCCGGTGCACCCGCGCCGCCCCGAACTCGATGTTCCCGGCCCAGTTCCTCAGCCGCCCGGTCATCCCCGCCTCCTCGCCACGTGGAGCCACTCCCAAGCCGTGCCGCCCGCCAGCCGGGGCGCAGCCGCCATCATCGCCCCCGCGCCTGACCACCACGGCGAGGGCCTCCACGTCGAGCCCGCCCGGACGCCGCATGGACCGGGCACGCTCGCATCCTGAGTGCCCGCGCACACGTCGCCAGGTGACCCCACAGCATCGGTTGCGAGTCGCCGCCACACGCGGCAGCCGCCGCCGAGAGGCTGGCGGCCGGGCGGACGTCGCCGACCGACCGGTTGTCCGCCCGGTCACGGCGCCGCCTTGCGCGCCCGCGCGGGCGCGACGCATGGGTCAGGCGGGCTGGTTGAGGTACCGAAGCATCTGCTGAATCTCGGCGGTCCTCGACTCGTCGATGCGCCGGGCCAGGTCGAGAGCGCCGGCGTTGACGCCGGTGCCGGTCTCCATCCGGGCGATCTCGATCGCATTGTGCTGGTGCGCGATGAGCATGTTGAGGAACTTGGTCTCGAACTCCGTGCCGCTGGTGGCTCCCAGCGCCTTCATGTCGTCGGGGCTGGTGCCGTGCGCCCCGCCGTGGCCGGCGTGCGCGGACGGGTCCGCGGCCGGCGGCTGGCCCCAGGCGCCGAGCCACACCTGCATGGTCTTGAGCTCGTCGGTCTCGGTGACGTCGATCGCGGCCGCGAGGGTGCGCACGTCCTCGCGCACCGCCTTCGTCCGGGCCAGGCGGACCATCTCCAACGCCTGGCTGTGATGGGCGACCATCATCTGGCTGAACATGACGTCGGTGTCGTTGAAGACGCGTTGCTCGGTGCCTGCGGGGGCGGGCTGTGCCGGGGCGGCGGCACAGCCCGCCAGCAGGAACGCCGCGAGAAGGAGCGCGAAGCGTTTCATGTTCCGGGGGTCTCCTTGCGCGCGGTGGCGTCCCGGTGGTCGGGGACGCCACCGCTTTTCCAGCGGTACCGAGGTTCAGACGCGCAGCCACAGGGCCGGGACGTTGGGCGGCTCCCAGCCCGGGATCGCGGTGTGCGCCTGACGGCACTCGTAGGTCACACCGTTGTAGGTGACGCGGTCGCCGACCTTGTACGCGGTGCCGGCGGCCCAGGTGGTCGTGCCCGTCGGCGGCTGCGAGGCCGTCGGCGAGGCGGTGGGTGAGTTCGACGGCGACGGGCTCGGGCGCGTCGGCGACGGCGACGGCTGCGTGGGCGTCGGCGACGGGTTGCCGCCGCCGACCTGCAGGTCGACGCACGAGTAGAACGCGTTGGGGGTGTCGGCGATGTTCCAGCGGGCCAGCACGAGGATCCGGCCGGTACGCCCGCCGAGGCTCACCGTGTGCGACACGGTGGCGTCGGGCTGCTTGCCGCCGCCGTCGATGACCGCGATGCGGGTGCTGCCGACGAAGTATTCGAAGTTCGTCGTGGCGTGGCGAGCGGTGAACACCCAGGTGAAGGTGACGGTGTCGCCGACCGACGTCGCCGGCCAACCCTTGCTCGGGTCATCGAGTTGGGCGAAGCGGCTGACGCCGCCGCTGCAGCTCGTCAGGCCCTTCGGACCCTCGACGCTCTGCGGCTCGTACACGATCTCGCCGCAGTTGGCGACGCGCCCTTGCGCGCACATCGCCTGACGGCTGGGCGGCGAGGAGATGTACCCGTGCGCCGACGCCGGGGACGCCGTCACCAGCAGTGCGGCGGCCACGGTGGCCAGCGTGATGGGTACCGCTGCGATCGCTTTGCGCATCCAATCGCTCCTTCCAGCGGTGGGGGGTGGTGCCGTCAATGTAAAGGAAGGATTGTTAACAGTAAATAACCTTTATGAATATCGCTCAATGAAGCGCTCTCTCTTAAGGTAGGGTTCAGCTCCCCTTGAGGCGCCCGCGCGGAGGCCGGATCCGCACCAACGGGCGCGGACGCGGCTCGGCATCGCGCAGCAGCGGCACGGCGCGGACGCGGTGATCCGCCGGGCTCACGCCACGCATCCGCGCCTCACCCATGAGGTCACCCCGCGAGTCATCAGGCCGGCCGGGCCGTCGCCAGGCCCGATCACGTCGCGGGCCCGTGCGGGTTTATCCGGCGCCGTCGTGGTCAGCAGGCCTGCACGAGCCAGCCCACACCCGGCTCGCATCGAGCTGCGAGGAGACGTCATGCCCTACATCGCCACGCCCGACGGCGCCCAGATCTTCTACAAGGACTGGGGTGCGGGCCGGCCCGTCGTGTTCAGCCACGGCTGGCCGCTCAACGCCGATGCCTGGGACAACCAGCTGATGCTGCTGGCCTCCAACGGCTTCCGCGCGATCGCCCACGACCGCCGGGGCCACGGCCGGTCCACGCAGACGTGGAACGGCAACACCATGGACCAGTACGCCGACGACCTCGCCGAGGTCATCGACCAGCTCGGCCTCACCGACGCGATCGTGGTCGGGCACTCCACCGGCGGCGGCGAGGTCACGCGGTACCTCGGGCGGCACGGCACGTCGCGCGTGGCGAAGGCCGTCCTGGTCGGTGCGGTGCCGCCGCTGATGCTCAAGACCGACGCCAACCCGGAGGGCACTCCGCTGGAGGCGTTCGACGCCATCCGGGCCGGCCTGGCAGCCGACCGCTCGCAGTTCTACCGCGACCTGAGCGCGCCGTTCTACGGCGCCAACCGCCCGGGTAGCACCGTGTCGCAGGGCATGCGTGACCAGTTCTGGCTGCTGAGCATGCAGGTGGGGCTGAAGGCCGCGTACGACTGCGTCAAGGAGCTCTCGGAGACCGACTTCACCGAGGACCTCAAGCGGATCGACATCCCCGTCTTCGTCGCGCACGGCGACGACGACCAGATCGTGCCGATCAAGGCCGCCGCGCCCAAGACGGTGCAGCTGCTGAAGGACGCGACGCTCAAGGTGTACCCGGGCGCGTCCCATGGCATCGTCGGCGCCTACGAGGCGGCGCTCAACGCCGACCTGCTCGCGTTCATCCGGGCCTGACGCTCACGGCCAGGTGCGCCGCGCCCGGGCGATAGCGCGGTACCGCATGCGGCTTGGACATCACGTCCGGGTGCTGATTGCCTGGAGGCATGGACGATGTGATCGTGCTCGGCGCCGGCGTGATCGGCCTGACCTGTGCGGTGCGGTTGCTCGAGAGCGGCGCGCGGGTGCGCGTGGTGACGGCGGACGAGCCCACCGCGACGGTGTCCCGGCTGGCGGCGGCGGTGTGGTACCCGACGCACACCGAAGCCGACCCGCGCGTCCTCGCGTGGGCGCACCGAACCTACGACGAGTTCATGGCCCAGGCCGCCGCCGGCGTCCCCGGTGTCGCCCCGCGCCCGACGCGCATGCTGCTGCGCGGCCCGGCCGGCTGGCCGTGGTGGTCGGGCGCGGTGCCGGACTTCGTGGCGCATCCGGGCGAGTGGCGCTTCACCGTGCCGTCGGTGGAGATGGAGCCGTACCTCGGATGGCTCGCCGACCGGGTGCGGCAGTCCGGCGGCACGCTGGCGCGCGGGCGCGTCGAGCGGCTGGCCGACCTCGCGGGGCAGGCAGGGACCGTGGTCAACGCGACCGGCCTGGCGGCGCGCGTCCTCGCGGACGACCCGGCGGTGTTCCCGGCCCGAGGGCAGATCGTCGGTGTGGCCAACCCGGGCCTGGTGACGTCGATCCGGGACGAGGACCACCCGGACGGTATGACGTACGTCCACCCGCGCTCCCGCGACGTCGTCCTCGGCGGGACGTTCCAGCCCGGCGACTGGTCCGAGACCGTCGACCCGGCCACGACCGAGGCGATCCTGCGCCGGTGCGCCGGCCTGGTCCCGGAGCTGATCGGCGCGCGGCCGCTCTGGGAGGCGGTGGGGCTGCGCCCGGCGCGGCACGGAGGCCCGCGGGTGGAGCCGGATCCGGCGTCGCTACCGGGCGGCACCCGCCTCGTCCACAGCTACGGGCACGGCGGCGCGGGCGTCACGCTGTCGTGGGGCTGCGCCGATGACGTCGTCCGGCTCGTGTCGTCCTGAGCGGCCCGGCACACCGCGCCCGCGCGGACGCACTCGCGTCAAGCACGCCGTCCCCGCGCGAACCCACCGCGACCGCACGTCGCTCCGGGCCGTAGGCGGGAGCGACGTGCGGTCGCCGGGATCAAGCGTCGCGGGTCTTGAACAGGTACGCGGCCACGGCCAGCAACAGCACCGTCCAGCCGCTGAAGACCGCGAAGCCCTGCCACTGGGTCAGCAGCGCGTCCGGGGGCAGGGTGGGCTCGAAGATGCGCTGGCCGGCGTTCGTGGGCATCCACGCGTGGATGTGGGCGCCCCAGCTGCCCGGCAGGAGCTCGGTCAGCTGCGACACGATCAGGATCAGGCCCAGCACGGCGGTGATGGCGCCCGCGGTGTGGCGGATGATGGCCCCGAACGCCAGCGAGAACAGGCCAAGCATGGCCATGAAGAGGCCGGCGCCGACGACCGAGCGGGTCACGCCCGGGTCGCCCAGGGAGACCGGGATGTGGTCGGCGATGATGGCGCGGCCCAGGAAGAACGCGGCGAAGGAGAGCAGCTCGCCGACGACGAGCATCAGGGCGGCGAACACCAGGATCTTCGCGGCGAGGACGGTGAGGCGGCGCGGCTGCGCTTGGAGGGTGGAGCGGATCATGCCGGTGGTGTACTCCGCCGAGATGACCATCACGCCGAGGACCGCGATCACGAGCTGGGCGATGAACACGGGGCGGGCGATGACGAGCTCGATCGGGTGCTGGCGCAGGTAGCCCTGGTTCGCCGGGTCGGTGCTGCCCCACTGGCGCATCACCGCCCAGGAGATGATCGACATCAGGCCGATCGCGATGCCGGCCATGGCGACGATGGACCACACGGTGGAGCGCACGGTGCGCAGCTTCGTCCACTCGGAGCGCAGCATGCCGGAGAGGCCGGCTCGTGGAAGTACGACATCGGTCATTGCTGTTCTCCCGGAATCGCCGCGTGGTACTCGACGCTGTCCTTGGTCAGTTCCATGAACGCCTGCTCCAGGGACGCCTGCAGCGGCGAGAGTTCGTGCAGCCGGATGCCGTTGTCGAACGCCAGGTCGCCGACGCGCGGGAGCGGCAGTTCCGTGATGAGCAGCGCGCCGTCGGGCTCGGGCGCGGCGTTGCCGCCGGCGGCGGTGACGAGGTCGGCGAGGCGTGCGGCGTCGGGCGTCCGCGCGCGGACGGCGAGCGCCGAGTTGCGGTCGATGAACTCGCGCACCGTGCAGTCCGCGATCATTCGGCCCCGTCCGATCACGAGCAGGTGGTCGGCGGTGTGCTCCATCTCCGACATGAGGTGGCTGGAGACGAGCACGGTGCGGCCCTCGGCGGCCAGGGAGCGCATCAGGTTGCGGATCCACAGGATGCCCTCGGGGTCGAGGCCGTTGACCGGCTCGTCGAACATGAGCACCTTCGGGTCGCCGAGCAGCGCGGTCGCGATGCCGAGCCGCTGGCCCATGCCGAGGGAGAATCCCTTCGAGCGCTTCCGCGCGACGCCGGTGAGGCCGACGATGTCGAGCACCTCGTCGACGCGGCGGCGCGGCAGGTTGTTGCTCTGCGCGAGGCACAGCAGGTGGTGGTACGCGCTGCGCCCGCCGTGGATGGCCTTGGCGTCCAGCAGCGCGCCGACCTCGCGCATCGGGTTGTCCAGGGTGGCGAACGGGCGGCCGTTGACCGTGACGGTGCCCTCCGTGGGCGCGTCCAGGCCCAGGATCATGCGCATCGTGGTCGACTTGCCCGCCCCGTTGGGACCGAGGAACCCGGTGACCTGGCCGGGGCGGACCGTGAACGACAGCCGGTCGACGGCGACGCGTTCGCCGTAGCGTTTCGTGAGGCCGACAGCCTCGATCATGGTGGCTTCCTTCCGCTGGCTGGGCCGGCCCCCGCGCGGGCGCGCCGTCTCAACGGAAGGTAGGGGTGTGTTGCTGTGGCGAGGCTAAGAGAGGCTGTGACGGCCCTCAGCCACGGGTGTACGTCATGTCGAAGTCCTTGGCCCATTTGAGGCCGTCCTTCGACATCTCCCACTGGGCCGTGATGCGCCTGCCGTCGGCGTCGATGATGCCGGTGAAGCGCTGGTTGAAGCCCTCGGCCGCGCGCCAGATCCGCCACGTGCCGCCGTCGAGGTCCATGCCGTAGGCGCGCAGGACGCCGCGGGCGTCGGAGTACAGCATGGTGAAGGTCTTGCTGCCGTCGTCGTAGCCGATGACCGACGTGGTCGGGAACGGCGAGTTGATGATCCACTCCTTGGGCACGTCGTCGCCCGGCGGATCCGCGTCCGCGCGCTGGACGAGGAACTCCCCCTCGTCCGCCCACGCGAAGCTCGTCCAGCCGCGCATGGTGACCTTGCCGTTCACGGTGGCGGTCATGTCCCACATGCCCAGCAGCGGCCCTAGCCGCCGCCGTACCTCGCTCATCGCCACTCCCCGGACCCGAGTTCCCGCCGCAACATGAATCCGACTTATACACTAGGCGGCCGCGTCCGGGTTCCACCCTGCGGTCAATTGCCGACGGCCTCCAGGAGCCTGTCGCACTCGGCGATGAGGCGCCCGCGCAGCGGGGCGGCGCGCTCGGCGAAGGAGCGCTGCTCCTCGACGTACCGCATCCTTCCCGCGGCGGTCTCGATCGGCACCGGCTCGTAGGCGAGGTCGGCGAGGTCGTACGGCGAGGCCCGCATGTCGAGGGTGCGCACGTCGCGGGCGAGCTCGAAGCAGTCGGCGATGAGCTCGGCCGGCACCAGCGGGGTGAGCTTGTACGCGTGCTTGTAGAGGTCCATGTTCGCGTGCAGGCAGCCCGGCTGCTCGTTGGCGGCCTGGGTCTCCCGGGTCGGCTGCAGCAGGTTCAGCGGCCGTGCGGGCGCGGTGTAGAACCGGAACGCGTCGAAGTGGCTGCACCGGATCCGGCCGGCCTCGACGACCGCGTCCGTGCCCCGCGCGCCCAGGCGCAGCGGCCACGCGTTGTGCCGCAGCTCGTCCTGCGTCTGCCGGTACACCATCGCCCACTCGTGCAGGCCGAAGCAGCCCAGGTGCGGCGTCCGCGCGGCCGTGGCGGCGAGCAGGTCGCGGATCCACGCGATCGCGTCCGCGCGGCGGGCCGGTACCGTCGCCGCGTCCTCGCCCGAACCGTCGAGGACGACGCCCGCGCCTGGGTGCCAGCGGCGCAGCTGCGAGGGCCGGTACGAGTAGTAGGTGAAGAGGAAGTCCTCGACCGGGTGCTTGCGCCCGCGCCGGCGGCGAGCCAGGTGCGGCTCGATCCAGGCGTCCACGCGCGCCTCGTGGGCGGCGCGGCGGGCCTCCCAGGTCGGCCGGTCCAGAACGATGAGCTGCACCGGTCAAGCTTACGGAGCGCTAGCGTCGGCACCATGCGCAAGCTCTGGACCCTGCTCCTCGCCTGCTCGCTGCCCCTTGTCGCCTGCTCGGACGCGCCGAACGGCTCGCCCGAGTCCGCGTCCGCGCGGCCGGAGCGTTCGGGCCCGGCCGGTTCGCCGTCTCCCGCCGGCCCCGGGCTCGGACGCCCGACCCGGGTCAAGGTCGCGGTGCCACCCGCGCTCGCGCATACGCGCACGTGCTCAAGAACATCGCCGTGCACGGCGAGACGCTCTACGTGTCGATCGCCTCCACGTGCAACGCGTGCATCCAGGACACCGTGAGCGACCCGCAGCGGGCCACCATCTACACGTACGCCGCGGGCGGCACCAACGCGTCCAGGCGCCTCCTGGCGCGCGGCATCCGCAACGCCGAGGGGCTGGCGTTCCGCCCGGGCACCGACGAGTTGTGGATCGTCGTGAACAACCGCGACAACACGCTGGTGCCGGACGACCGCGACGTGGACGGCGACGGCACGTCGGACAAGGGCAAGCGGATGGCGCAGTTCATCGACGACTACCCGCCCGAGGAGTTCATCAAGGTCCGCGACGGCGGCTTCTACGGCTGGCCGTTCTGCAACCCCGACAGCGACCGCGGGCTGCGCAACATGCCGTTCCTGCGCGACTACGAGCTCAACCGCGACGGGCAGCAGGCCGACTGCTCCAAGGCGGACCCGATCGACCTGGGGCTACCGCCGCACAGCGCCCCGCTGGGCCTGACGTTCTACAACGGGGCGGCGATCGTGCCGCTGCACGGCTCGTGGAACCGCACGAAGCCCGCGGGGTACAAGGTGCTGTACATCCCGTGGACCGCGTCCGGGCCCGGCGACCCGGTGGACCTGGCGACCGGTTTCGTCGACGACGGCGGCAGGTGGTGGGGCCGTCCCGTCGACGCCGCGGTCGACACCGACGGGACGCTGCTGATCAGCGACGACGGCAGCGGCACGGTGCTGCGGCTGACGCCTCCGCGCGCGGGCGCCTAGCCCGGCCGGCCGATCCGGGCGGGCGTGCCGTCGGCGTTGTGGAACGTCACGCCGATGGGTCCATTGTGGATCGTGAGCTCGCCCGCGGCGGTGACGCTCACGTCGAGCTCGCCGTCGGCCACCTTCAGGCCGCGCACGCGGTACGCGCCGACCGGCGACGGGGCGAGCGGCGCGAACGTGATCCGCCCCGCCGGCACGTCGACGTCGAGCCCGAGCAGCGCGGTCAGGATCGCCGGGCCGACCGCCGCGGCCCACGCCTGGGGGCGGCACGCGGCCGGGTACGGGGTGGGCAGGTCGTCCCCGCCGTACAACTCGGGGAGGCGGAAATCGAAGCGCTCGGCCGCGTCCAGGAGGGCCGCGATGACCGCCGACGCCTCCGCGCGGTGGCCGTCGCGCGCCAGACCCAGCAGCGCCACGGCGTTGTCGTGCGGCCAGACGGAGCCGAGGTGATAGGAGAGGAAGTTGTACCCCGCTGAGGCCGGCGCGGCCGTGCGGACGCCGAACGGCGACCGCAGCCCGGCGAGGCGCTCGGCCACGGCGGCGCTCTCCGGCGGCGTGAGCAGGCCGGTGCCGAGCAGGTGGCCTATGTTGGAGGCGACGAGGTCGACCTGCTCGTCGGCGCCGTCCAGGGCCATCGCGGGGTACCCGCCGGGGCACCAGAACCGCGTGCGGAAGCGCTCGGCGAGGTCGTGCGCCCACTCGCGCCATCGCTTCGCCTCCCCCGCCGCGTCGTAGCCTCCGTCGCCGGCCTCGTACGCCGCCGTCGCGTCGCGGGAAGTGCTGCCGGCCTCGCCGCCCGCCGCGGCGTCGTGGGCCCGGCCGGCCCGGCCGGTCACCGCGGCGTCGCGGGCGCTGCCGCCGGTCTCGCCGGTCGCGTCGTCGTCCCGGGTGGCGTCGGGGAACTGCTCGAGGAGCCAGGCGCCGTCGAGGGCGGCCCGGTATGCGTAGGCCTGGACCTCGCTCAACGCGATCGGGCCCCGGGCCGGGCGACCGTCGGCGTGCTGGACGGCGTCGGCGGAGTCCTTCCAGCCCTGGTTCGTCAGGCCGGTGCCGCCGCTGTCGTAGCGCACGAAGCCGTCGTGCCGCGCCAGCCAGCCCAGCGCTCGGTGTGCGGCAGGCAGCAGCGCGCGGACGGCGGCAGGGGGCATGCCCCACCGGTACGCGTCGGCGAGGACGCTCACGAACAGCGGCGTCGCGTCGACCGTGCCGTAGTACACCAGGGGCAGCGTGTGGCCGGTGCCGGCGCGGCGCACCTCGTGCAGGATCCGGCCGGGCTCCTCGTCCGTCTCCGGGTCGTGGCGGGTGCCCTGGCGGGCCGCGAGGAGGCGAAGCGTGCCCGCGGCGGCGTCGTGGCCCAGCGGCAGCGCGAGGCGGGCGGCCCAGAGGGCGTCGCGGCCGAACAGGGTCAGGTACCACGGGCTGCCCGCGGCGTAGTACGCGTCCGCGCCCTCGATCCGGCGCAGCGCGTCGAGGTCCTGGACGCTCGCCCGTACGAGCGCGTCGAGCCGCCGGTCGTCCGCGGCGACGCGGAGGGTGCTGAACCGCTTGGGCCGGGCGATCGGGGGCACGTCCGTGCGGGTGATGCGCAGCTCGGCGGACCAGGTTCCGCGCGCGGGCACGGTGGCGCGCCAGCGCAGCGTCGCCGTGGCCCCGAGGGACGGGTGCGCCTTCACCCGCGAATCGGCGTCCGTGTCCGCGCCGGCGGCGATGTGCGCGGGCGGGGTTGATCGGATGCGAACGGACATGCCGTCGGCGGCGTGCCAGTCGAGGTGTTCCGTCGGCCCGGTCGTGTAGGCCGCGCTGGGTTCCTGCGGGTTCGCCGTGGCCCGGGGTGGTCCGGCGGCGGGGGCTGCCTTCGCGGCGCGGCCCGCGCGGACCTCGCCCATCCCCGCGAAGTCGGTGGCCGCGTGCACCGCCACGTCGACCGTGATCGGGGCGTGGGAGGCGTTGGCCAGGGTGATGGTCTCGGTGCCGCCCGACGGCTCGGCCAGCCGGCGGCGCGACACCGTCAGCGTGAGGGCGTCGCCGGCGGGGGCGGGCTCTTGCGGCACCGACGAGAACTGGGCTGAGGCGGCTCCCGTGCGGCGGACGGCGACCGGGACCGGCTCCGCGGCGTCGACGGTGACGACGAGGCGGGACAGGACGCGGCGGTCCTCGACGTAGAGGCCGTCGGCACCGCCGGCGAGCCGGCCGGAGGGGCCCGAGAGCCAGGTCGCCGGGGCGGCCACACAGGTGACGTGGTCGTGCAGGTAGGGCTGCGCCATCTCGTTCCTTCTGCTCCGCCCTCAGCCGCCGATGACGTTGACCGCGCGGGCCGCGGCGGGCCAGCGCTGCTCCGCCTCCGTGCGTCGCAACCAGCCGGGCAGCGGCGTTGGCCGCGCCGGCTTCGGCGAGCCGTTGGGGCCGAGGTCTGACGTGGGTGGCAGGTCATTCACGGCAGCCAACGTAGACCTGCCGTCGCGCGGGGGCCAGCCGAACCTCCGCGCGGCGCAACGACCTGCGCGCGGACGCGCACGGGCGGGGCCGGGACACGCGCGGAAGCGCCCGGGCCGACCGCGGACGCGTGCGCGGACCGCGCGCGAGGAACGGGCCCGCCGCGCGGAGGCGCGGAGGCGCGGAAGCGCGGGCGCGGAAGCGCGGGCGCGGAAGCGCGGGCGCGGAAGCGCGGGCGCGGAAGCGCGGGCGCGGAAGCGCGGGCGCGGAATCAGGTGAACAGGTGGTAGAGCTGCCAGGCGATGGCCGCGAGGCCGGCCAGGGCGAGGGCGGCCAGGTACGTCAGGACCAGCCGCGTGTCGCGCAGAATGCACTTCGAGCGAGTCAGGCCGCGGCGGCGGGCTCGGGCGTAGCCGGCGAAGCCCAGCAGGGCGAAGCCGAGCACCGCTACCGGGCCCAGGAGCCAGGCCAGGGCCGCGATGGTGGCGTAGACGCAGAGACGGAGCGGATCGTACGGCGCGGACGCGTCAGGCGCCGGGGAAGGCGATGAGGGCGGTTGCGCGCCCGGGCGCGAGGGCCTCGCCAAGGTTGCGGGCAGAGCCGAGGTCGGGGGCGGCGTCGAGGAGGAAACCGACGGCGTGGGCGCGGGTGAGGCCGAGGTCGGGGAGGAAGCCGGCGGCGTGGGCGGGGCCGAGGTCGTGGGTGGGAGCGGGTTTGTCATGAGATCGCCTCGGTTGCGGCCGTGCGCGGGGACAGCGGCAGCAGCGGGTGGGTCGCGCGTGGGAGGCGTTGGGCCGACAGGGCGGGCCAGGCCTGTACGGCGCAGAACGGGGCGCACTGGTCCTGGGGGCCGGTCTCGTCCGTGCGGCGGGTGGCCACGTGGACGCAGCACTGCAGGAGGCGCTCCTCGATCATGGTGTGCAGGTCCATGAAGGGCTTGACGGTGATGCGCTTGACGCGTTCGCCGAGCATCTTGCGCAGGCGGTTGCGGCCGCCCGGTAGCGAGGATGACACGAGGGTGGTCAAGGTCGAGATGCCCAGGTCGCAGTTCTCGCAGATGTCGCGCCACAGGGAGCCTACGTCGGGGTGGGACAGGGAGGACTGCTCGGAGAGCAAGCCCAGCAGGGAGTCCTTGACGGCGGTGCGCAGGGCGGCGGGCAGCTGTACGTCGGCGATGCGGTTGGCGACCATGTCGGGGGCCAGGTCGAGGAACGACAGGAGGCGCTCGTGGCCGATGAGGGCGGTCATCGACTGCCAGCGTCCCGCGTCGTCGCGCAGCATGTAGCCGACCGAGCAGCAGTGCGGGTGCGAGCACGGCAGGGCCGTGAGGTCGCGCCAGGTGACCAGGTCGCCGGTCTGCGGGCCCAGGCGGGCGAGGACGCCCGTGTGGGTGAGGCGGCTCATGGGGTCGATCGGGCCCGAACGGCCGGAGCCGAACTGGGGCTGCAGGGAGACGCCGCCGACGTACGGGGTGTCCAGGGCGCGCTTCACGACGGCGCCGATCTCGTCGTCGTTGACGCCGAGGGCGCACGTCATGGTCAGGGTGGTGAAGATGCCGCGGGCGGAGAGGCGGTCGACCGCCTGATCCTTGAGGCGGCGCAGATCGGCGCC
Organism: Dactylosporangium sp. NPDC048998; assembly: GCF_043197855.1. Lineage (NCBI taxonomy): Bacteria > Bacillati > Actinomycetota > Actinomycetes > Micromonosporales > Micromonosporaceae > Dactylosporangium > Dactylosporangium sp. NPDC048998. The sequence goes on along the minus strand of NZ_JBICTV010000001.1, from coordinate 314,945 downwards.
GCGGTGGTGGCGGGCGGCGCGCTCGGACACGCCGTCGTACTGCAGGTAGACCTCGACCCGCTCGCGGTGGCGGGTGAGGAGGTCCAGCAACGCGTCGTCGCGCGCGATGCGCACGCCGTTGGAGTTGATGAGGATCCGAACGACGTTGCGCGCGGAGACCTCTTCGAGCAGTTCCTCGAGCCACGGGTACAGGGTGGGCTCGCCGCCGGAGAGCATCAGCACGTCGATACGGCCGTTCTCGCGCGACAGCCGGGTGTCGACGCTCGCGAGGACGTCGGCGAGGGGCACGGCGCCCTCGATGGCGGGCGAGGAGTCCGTGAAGCACGTGGGGCAGCGCAGGTTGCAGCTGTCGGTGAGGTCGGCGAGCAGGATGCAGGTGTGCTGGGTCTGCATCTCCGGCAGGCCGGCCAGGTACGCGGACGGGACGGGGGCGAAGTTGCCGGCCACGTCGGGGATGTGGGTCTTCGTGGGCGCGGTCCACTGCTCGAGGTATCGCAGGATCTCCGGCGACTCGTCGTAGAGGGTGCGGACGAGGCCGTGGCTCGGGCAGCCGCGCTCGAGCCAGATCCGCCCGTCCCGTTCGGCAAGGAGGCCGGAGAGCCGCTGGACGCTCTCCAGTGGACGGTCGGGGTCGTCGGCCGCGCAGTCGGGGCAGAACGCGTTGACGTAGCGGTGGATGCGGTCGCCGCGCAGCTGCATTCCGGAGGTCATGGCTGTCCCTGGTTGACGATGGCGAGGCAGACGCCGATGCCGGCGACGGGGAAGACGAGCACGCTGACGCCCCAGCCGATGAGGATGCCGAGGCCGATGCCGCGGTCCTTGCGGGCGATCCACACGATGCCGAAGACGAGGCAGGCGACGAACAGCAGGATCTGGAGGAGGATCTCGAGGTAGAAGCCGATGAGGGCGTTCTCGGAGTTGGCGCTGTTGCTGCCGATGATGACCGCGGCGAGGCCGACCAGGATCGCGAGGACCTGGCCGAGGAATGCCAGGCCGATGCCGCCGAAGACGCGCTTCGTCCGGATGGGGCGATCGGGGCCGGGCTGGGGCGGAGGCGGCGGCACGGACCAGCCGTGCTGGGGCGGAGAACTCACGTCAGTGCCTCGGCTTCGTTCGGGGCCTCACGGCCATGGGCGCGTCCGCGCGTGTGCCGCCAGGCATGACGCGCTGTGGTCAGGGGCAGCAGGGCCAGCAGGAACAGTTGCGAACGGGTCAGGCCGGCCCAGACGACCTCGTTGCCGCGCACGAACTCGACGCCGAAGCGGAACGCGGCGTAGGCGGCGAGGTACAGGATGAAGAGCCGCCCGGGCGCGGTGATCCGGCCGCGCAGCGCGAGCAGGGCCGCGAGGGCCGCCAGGTGGAACAGGATCTCGTACGCGAACGACGGGTGCAGCGGCACGCCGGCCGGCACGTGCATCGCGGCGGCGTGCGCGTCGTCGAGGGTGATGCCCCACGGCAGGCGTGTCGGGGTGCCCGGCGGCTCGGCCAGCAGGCAGCCGACGCGGCCGACCGCCATGCCCGCGGCGACGGCGGGTGCGAAGAGGTTGCCGGTCTTGTGCGGGTAGCCGCCGATCCGCTTGCCGAGCAGCGCGCCCAGGTAGGCGCCGAGGAGCCCGGAGAGGACGCTGCGGTTGCCGTACGCCCACTGCTCCAGCAACGGCGCGTTGTCCCTCGGGTCGAGGTGCTGCGCCCACGTGCCCAGGCGGGCCAGGAGCGCCCCGCCGACGAGGGCGCCGGCCAGCACGTACCAGAGGCGCTCGTCCTGGGCCCCGCGGCGGCGGATCTCCCACAGCAGCACGAGCGCGGCGACCCCGATGCCGAGCGCCACGAACACGTCGTGGGAGAGGATCGCCACCGGGCCGATCCGCGCGATCACCGGGTGCACGGATGCCGAGCCTAATGGCAGAGCGCCGCGTCATGCGGCTCTTCCACGCCGACCGAACGGCCACCACGAACCGGGACGGACCCGAACAAATGAGGCACGACGCGGACGGGGTTGCGTGGCTCCCTTACTCTGACGGGATGGCCACCACGGAGGACACCCTGCCGTTGCTGCCCGAAAAGCCGGTCAAGCCGCGGCGGCGCTGGTGGACAGTGGTGGTCTGGCTGGCGGTGGTGCCGTTCGTGGTCTGGGCGGCGACGCGGACGTTCGGGCTGGAAGGCGGTTTCCCCGCCGTACAACTTATCGCCTTCACACCATATGTCGCCGCCGCTTCCCTGGTGCCGCTGCTGGTCGCGGTCCTCACCAAGCGGCTCTGGCCCGCACTGGTCGCGGCGCTGGCCACGATCGCGCTCGCGGCCTGTGTGCTGCCGCGCTGGATCGCCGACAGCTCGCCGGGGCCGGACGGTGGGCCGGCGATCCGGGTGCTCAGCGTGAACATGCTGGTGGGCGGGGCGGACCCGGCGACGATCGTGGGGCTGATCAAGAAGTTCGGCGTGGATCTGGTGGCGTTGCAGGAGTACACGCCCGAGGCGAAGGATGCGCTGCGCTCCGCGGGGCTCGAGGACGTGTTGCCGAACGTGGTGTCGTACCCGCGGCCGGGGGTGACGGGCTCGGCGGTGTACAGCCGCTTTCCGGTGACGGACCTCGGGTACCGGCTCTTCGAGTCCGGGTTCGGGCAGGCGCAGGCGGGGGTGCGGGTGCCGGGCGCGACGGAGATCCGGGTCGAGTCGGTGCACACGTGCGCGCCGGCCGCCGCGTCGCAGAGCGCGTGCTGGGAGCGGGACATCGCGCAGGAGCCGGCGGCCACGCCGGACGGGGCGGTGAGCCTGCTGATCGGGGACTTCAACGCGACGCTGGACCACGAGGGGTTCCGCTCGGTGCTGGCCAAGGGCTACCGCGACGCCGCGGATGTGGTGGGGGCCGGGTTCGAGGCGTCGTGGCCGTTCGACGAGCGGTGGTTCATCCCGGGTGTGACGCTCGACCATGTGGTGGCCGACAAGCGTGTCGGGGTGCGCACGGTGACGGTGCACCGGATGCCGAACAGCGACCACAAGGCGGTCTACGCGGAACTGGTGCTCCCGAAGGGCGCGGCCTGAGCCGGCAGGGCCCGACCGCCGAAAGGATCGAAGGCGTACCTCCGGCTATACGCGGTTCGTTGGCCGGGAGTACCTTCACCTACGGATCGGGCCCCCGCCCGAACGGGAACCACGTTGGAGCAGATGGGTGACACGAACGTTCCGCGGCCTCGCGCTCGCCTTCGCCGTGCCGCTTCTCCTGGGCGCGGCGGCCGCCTGCTCGGACAAGCAGAGCGACAAGACGGAGTCGGCGTCCGACCGGCCCACGGTGGAGGTGACCGCGCAGCCGCAAGACGCGCAGACGGCGCAGGTGACGGCCGAGCAGGTGTTCGACAACCTGTCGGAGGGCGACTGGGCCGGGGCCTACGACCTGTGGACCGACAGCGCCAAGGCGGCGATCGGCAAGGACGCGTACATCGACCTGGTGTCGACGTGCACCGGGCAGCAGGGGCAGTACCAGGTGACGGGCGTGACCCCGGTCGACGACACGACGGCGACGATCAAGTGGACGCACACCCCGGCCGCCGGCACGGCGAACCAGACCGGGACGAACACGGTGAAGTACCAGAACGGGGCCTGGAAGTTCGAGCCCGACCAGGCGGCGCTGGCCGCCTATAAACAGAACAAGTGCCCATAGCGGAACACATGGCGGGGGTCGGCTGATGCCGGCCCCCGCCGCCTGTCTAGACGCGCACCTGGCGGGTCAGGCCGTAGCTGAGCGCGTCGACGAGGGCCTGCCAGCTGGCCTCCACGACGTTCTCGTGGACGCCGACGGTCGTCCAGTCCTCCCCGGTCGCGTGGGTCTCCACGAGGACGCGGGTGACCGCGCCGGTGCCGTGGCTGCCCTCGAGGATGCGGACCTTGTAGTCGGCGAGCTGGAAGCGGGCCAGCTCCGGGTAGTGCCTCGTGAGCGCCACGCGCAGCGCCTCGTCGAGGGCGTTGACGGGGCCGTTGCCCTCGGCGGTGGCGATGACCCGCTCGCCGCGGACGCGGACCTTGACCGTCGCCTCGGAGACCACGGCGCCGTCCTCGCGGTGCTCGACCAGGACGCGGTACGACTCCAGGGCGAACGGCCGCGGCAGGGCGCCTTCGGCCAGCTCCGCGCGGGCCAGCAGCTCGAACGACGCGTCGGCGGCCTCGAACGACCAGCCGCGGGCCTCGAGCTCCTTGACCCGGTTCGTCACCCGGGACAGGGCGTCCGGATTGCCGGCCAGGTCGACGCCGAGCTCGCGCGCCTTGAGCTCGATGCTGGCCCGGCCGGCCATCTCGGTGACCAGGATCCGCATGTCGTTGCCCACGACGACGGGGTCGATGTGGTTGTAGAGCACGGGATCCACTTTGATCGCGCTCGCGTGCAGGCCCGCCTTGTGAGCGAACGCTGACGACCCGACGTAGGCCTGGTGGGTGTCGGGTGCGATGTTGGCGATCTCGGCGATGGAGTGCGAGACGCGCACCATCTGCTCGATGCATCCGTCCGGTAGGACCGGCATGCCGAGCTTGAGCTGCAGGTTGCCGACGACGGCGAAGAGGTCGGCGTTGCCGGGGCGCTCGCCGTAGCCGTTGGCGGTGCACTGGAAGTGCGGCACGCCGGCCTCGACGGCGGCGACGGTGTTCGCGACCGCGCACGAGGTGTCGTTCTGGCAGTGGATGCCGAGGCGGGCGACGGCCTGCTCGGGGGTGACGCCGAGCGCGACGGCGAGCCGCTGCCGTACCTCGCCGATCGTGCGGGTGATCAGCGACGGCAGCATGCCGCCGTTGGTGTCGCACATGACGGCGGCCTCCGCGCCGGCGGCGAGGGCGGCGGCGGCGACGCTGGCGGTGTAGTCGGGGTCGAAGCGGTAGCCGTCGAAGAAGTGCTCGCAGTCGAGGAAGACCCGGCGGCCTTCGGCGACGAAGTACTCGACGGTGTCGCGGACCATCGCCAGGTTCTCGTCCGCGGTGGTACGCAGGGCGCGCTCGACGTGGCGCAGGTCCGACTTGGCCACGAGCGTCACGGCGGGGGTCTCGGCGTCGAGTAGGGCGCGCACCTGCGGGTCGTCCTGGACCCGGACGCCGGCCTTGCGGGTCGAGCCGAACGCGACGAAGACGGCGTGTTTGAGGTTGAGCTCGGTGCGCGCTCTGCGGAAGAACTCGGTGTCCTTCGGCATGGCCCCTGGCCAGCCGCCCTCGATGAACCCGACGCCGAACTCGTCGAGCAGCCGCGCGACGGCGAGCTTGTCGACGACGGAGTAGCTGATCGCCTCACGCTGGGCCCCGTCGCGCAGCGTCGTGTCGTACACGTGCATGGTTGCTCCTTTGGCGGGAAGAGGGGGCCTTGTGCGCGGCTCGGGTCGGGACCAACAAAAAAACCCCTCGCGGATGCGAGAGGTCTGCGCGGCCAGCGGGAGGATGCTGGACGCGCTAGGGGCCAATAATGAGCCGAGTCACGTTCGGTAGCTTGCCACGCACGGGCCCCCGGTGGCACGTGATTCCGGATGCTGAGAACGGGGGTGATCTGCTTCACGATTCACCCTGTTCGTCACGTCCCCGTAACGAGGACCCGGCAATGTTGAAGCCGCTCCGGTGAGCGCCACGCTGCCGGGCTTTGATCACGGTTGGTGAGTACCGTAGGTGAGTGAGGAGGTGTGGTTCGATGTCCATCGCGACGCTGCGGGCGGCCCTGCCGCCGTATGCGCGGGACCTCGAGCTGAACCTCGACTCGGTGCTCGCCGGGGACCTGCTGGACGAGCAGCGACTGTGGGGTGCCGCGCTCGCATGCGCGATGACGACCCGCAGCGCCTTCGTGATCCGCAACATCGCGGCCGAGGCCGGCGGCCACCTGAAGCCGGAGGCCGTCGAGGCGGCCAAGGCGGTCGCGTCGCGGATGGCGATCCACAACGTCTACTTCCGCGCCAAGCACCTCATCGGTGACGAGGCGTACCAGCACCTACCGGCGCGGCTGCGCCGGCAGGTGAGCTCCACGCCCGGCGTCGGCGCCGCCGACATCGAGGCGTGGTCAGTGGCAGTATCCGCGATCACCGGGTGCGGGGTGTGCCTGGAATCGCACGAAAGATCACTTCGCGGTGCAGGGGTGTCCCGCGAAGTGGTCGACGAGGTGTTGCGCGTCGCCGCGGTGGTTCACGCGCTGGCGGTAACCCTCGATGCAGAGGCGGCTCTCGACTAGGAGCTTTCCTCTTGTACGGGTGTCGGAGTGGCGGCTCCGGCACCCGTACGCATTTCCGGCCCCCTCCGGCGACCCGGTCGTACGAGATGCGGTAATCCGGTCGTGCAAGTTGCGCACAGCGTGTCTGCGACCGCGGGCGCACGGCGGCTACCGTTGGCGATCAGCACCGTCGCGCTGGACTTGGGGGCAGGATGATCGACGGAGTTCCGCCGGAGCCGGGCGAGCCGCCGGTCGATCCGCCGCTGGGCTGCGCCGACCCGATGCTGTGGCGCGTGGCTCGGGCCCTGCACGACGCGCACCGCCCGCGGACCGACAACTTCTGCGAGTGCAAGGCGTTCTGGCCGTGCCCGGACGCACGGCTGGCGGAAGAGGCGCTCCAGCTGGCGTACGACCGGCCGCTGCCGCGGGCGATCAAGCCGGGGATGGGCCGCGGCTCCAACCTGGGCCGCTGGTCGGCGTAGGCCTGACGAGGCCGGGGCATCCGAAGACGCGAACGGCGCCGGGACGAGCCCGGCGCCGCTCTCGTTGTAAAGCGTTGGTTACAGAACGCGGTGGACCCAGCCGTGCGGGTCGGGCGCGGTGCCGCGCTGGATCGACACGAGCTGCTCGCGCAGGCCCATCGTCACCTCGCCCGCCTTGCCGTCGGCGATCGTGAACTCGCCGTCGGCGTCGCGCACGGTGCCGATCGGGGTGATCACCGCCGCGGTGCCGCACGCGAACGCCTCGCGCAGCCGGCCGCTGGTCGCGTCGGCGCGCCACTGGTCGTACGAATACTGCTCCTCCCGGACCGTGAAGCCCCGGTCGGCGGCCAGCCGCAGCACCGACTCGCGAGTGATGCCGGGCAGGATCGTGCCGGTCAGCGGCGGGGTGGCGATCGAGCCGTCGTCGAAGACGTAGAACACGTTCATCCCGCCGAGCTCCTCGACGTAGCGCTGCTGCGCCGCGTCGAGGAAGACGACCTGGTCACAGCCGTGCTCGATCGCCTCGGCCTGTGCCACCAGGCTGGCGGCGTAGTTGCCGCCGCACTTGGCCGCGCCGGTGCCGCCAGGGGCGGCGCGGCTGTACTCCCGCGAGACCCAGACGCTGACCGGCTGCACGCCGCCCTTGAAGTAGCTGCCGACCGGGGAGGCGATGATCAGGAAGAGGTACTCCGCGGACGGCTTGACGCCGAGGAAGACCTCGCTGGCGTACTGGAACGGGCGCAGGTAGAGGCTGCCCTCCGGGTCGTCGGGGACCCAGTCGCGGTCGACCCGAATGAGCGCCTCGAGGGCGTCGAGGAAGAGCTTCTGCGGTACCGGCGCCATCGCCAACCGCCGGGCGGAGGCGCGGAACCGGGCGGCGTTGGCGTCGGGGCGGAACATCGTCACCCCGCCGTCGGCGGCCCGGTAGGCCTTGAGCCCCTCGAAGATCTCCTGCGCGTAGTGCAGGACCGCGGTCGCCGGGTCCATCGGGATCGGGCCGCGCGCCTCGACGCGGGCGTCATACCAGCCCTTGCCCTCGGCGTAGCGCACGGTGACCATGTGGTCGGTGAAGATCCGGCCGAATCCGGGGTTGGCCATCAGCGCGGACCGCTCCGCGGCGGCTACGGGCTGCGGATTCGGAAGAATCTCGAAATCGAGCGTTTCACCGCCGTTCATGCATGCCTCCACAAAAGGTTGCGCCGGCACGCTCACGCCGCGTGCCGTGCCTGCAACTTACCCGAACGGACGTTCAATCGCAGCCAGGGCGTCGGGCGTAGGGGAAGTGGCGTCGGGGACCGACGCTCACGCCACGGCCGCGGCGAGGCGGTCACCGATCGCCTCCGTGGACAGCGCGGTGCCCGGGGTCCGGGTGGCCACCTCGGCGCCGACGGCCTCGTTGACCCGCGCCGCGGCCTCGGGGTGACCGAGGTGGTCCAGCAGCAGCGCGGTGGACAGCACGGCGGCCGACGGGTCGGCGACGCCCTTGCCCGCGATGTCCGGCGCCGAGCCGTGCACGGGCTCGAACATCGACGGGAAGGCCCGCTCCGGGTTGATCGAACCGCTGGCGGCCAGGCCGATGCCGCCGGTGACCGCGGCGGCGATGTCGGTGAGGATGTCACCGAAGAGGTTGTCGGTGACGACGACGTCGTAGCGCTGCGGGTTGGTCACCAGGAACATGGCTGCGGCGTCGACGTGCTGGTATTCGGTCTCGATCTCCGGGAAGTCGGCCTTGACCGTGTTGAAGGTGCGCGCCCACAGCCCGCCGGCGTGGGTGAGGACGTTGGTCTTGTGTACCAGCGTCACCTTGCGGCGCGGGCGCTTCGCGGCCCGGGCGAACGCGTCGCGGATGACCCGCTCGACGCCGTGGCGGGTGTTGAGGCTCTCCTCGGTGGCGACCTCGGCGGCGGTGTCCGGGTGCAGGTTGCCGCCGGCGCCCACGTAGAGGCCCTCGGTGCCCTCGCGGACCACGACCAGGTCGATCTCGCCCGGCTTGACGCCCGCCAGGGGGCTGGTCGTGCCGGGCCACAGGCGGGAGGGACGGAGGTTGACGTACTGGTCGAAGTCGAAGCGCAGCTTGAGCAGCAGGCCCCGCTCCAGCACGCCCGGCGGGACGCTGGGGTCGCCGACGGCACCGAGCAGGATGGCGTCGTGGCCGCGCAGCTCCTCCAGGACGCTGCCGGGCAGCACCTCGCCGGTGCGGTTGTAGCGGGCGGCGCCCAGGTCGTAGTCGGTCGTCTCGACACCCGGCAGGACGACGCGCAGCACCTTCAGCGCCTGCGCCACGACCTCCGTGCCGATGCCGTCACCGGCCACAACCGCGATCTTCGCCACCACTGACCCCTTTCGTAGACCCGTCAACGGTACGCTGCCGTCCTATTCCGTGGACGGGCGTCCCGATCATTGGGATCACGCAGAAGGAATGAGGGCGGGGAGCGCCGCCACGCTCCCCGCCCTCGTTGGAGGAAGGTCCCCTAGTCGGCGGACAGGTCCGCCGTGCTCGCCGCGGTCGCACCGATGGCCTGCTGGGCCTCGCCGAGCAGGTCCGCCTCCACGGCGGTGTCGACGGTCAGCGCCATGAGCGCCTCCCCGCCGGCCTCGCGCCGGGCGACCTGCATCGCCGCGATGTTCACCCCCGCCGAACCCAGTATCGACCCGACTGTCCCCACCACGCCGGGGCGGTCGGCGTAGCGGAAGAACAGCAGCACGCCCTCGGCCGCGAGCTCGAGGCTGAAGCCGTCGATGTCGGTGAGCTTCAGCGCCTCGCGCGGGCCGGCGACGTACGTGCCGGACACCGAGGCTACCCGCCCGTCTGGAAGCGCTCCACGCACGGTCACCAGGTTGGGCTGGTCGGAGGAGTCGGTGAAGACCGCGAGGGCGACCTCGACACCTCGATCGGCGGCCAGGTGCGGGGCGTTGACGTACGTGACCTGCTCGGCCACGACGCTGCCGAACAGGCCCTTCGTCGCGGCCAGCTTGAGGACCGACACATCGTGCTTGGCCACCTCGCCGCGCACCTCGACCGTCACCGAGGACGCGACTCCCCCGGCCACGGCGGTGAAGACCGCGCCCAGCCGCTCCGCGAGCGGCAGCAGCGGCCGGATCTCCTCGGCGACGACGCCGCCGGCCTGGACGTTCACCGCGTCGGGGACGAACTCGCCGTCGAGGGCGAGCTTGACGCTGCGCGCCACCGCGAGCCCGGCCTTGTCCTGCGCCTCCACCGTCGAGGCACCCAGGTGCGGCGTGGCGACCACGCTGTCGAACGCGAACAGCGGCGAGGCGACGCACGGCTCCTTCGCGAACACGTCGATGCCGGCGCCTGCGACTCGCCCGTCCGCGATCGCGTCGGCGAGGGCCTGCTCGTCGACCAGGCCGCCGCGCGCCGCGTTGATGATCCGCACGCCGGGCTTGACCAGCGCGAGCTCGCGCACGCCGATGATGCCGACCGTCTCCGCGGTCTTGGGCAGGTGGATCGAGATGAAGTCGCTCTCCCGCAGCAGTTCGTCGAGGCCCAGCAGGCGTACCCCGAGCGCCGCGGCCCGGGCGGGCTGGATGTACGGGTCGTAGGCCACGAGGCGCACCCCGAACGCGGCCATGCGCTGGGCGAAGAGCACGCCGATGCGGCCGAGCCCGACCACGCCGACGACCTTGCCGGACAGCTCGACGCCGGTGTACTTCGACCGCTTCCACTCCCCCGCCTTGAGCGCGGCGGACGCGGCGGCGGTGTTGCGGGCGACGGCGAGCAGCAGCGCGACGGCCTGCTCGGCGGCGGAGACGATGTTGGACGTGGGTGCGTTGACGACCATGACGCCGCGCGCCGTGGCGGCCGGCACGTCGACGTTGTCGAGGCCGACGCCCGCGCGGGCGACGACCCTCAGCCGGGGCGCCGCGGCGACCGCCTCGGCGTCGATCTGGGTGGCGCTGCGTACGATCACGGCACTGGCGTCGGTGAGCGCGGCGAGCAGCTCGGGCCGGTCAGTGCCGTCGATGTGGCGGACCTCGTAGTCGTCGGCGAGCACCTCGAGAGCGGACGGGGCCAGCTCCTCGGCGATGAGCACCACCGGGCGGTCAGGAGGGAGGGTCATAGCGTCCTCGACTTCCGGGCTTCGGTTGGCGTCGACTGCGGGGCGCGCGGCACTGCCCGCCACGCATGGGGGAAACGCGCAAGGGCCGGGCGGTCGGCCTCTTCAGGCGATGGTAGGCCCGCAGCTCCAATGGCCCGTGGCCGCAAGGACGTGAGCGCGATCACAACCACCGATGCCGATCGTCGCGCCGCCGCCGCGGGCTCGGGGAGGCGTCGCAGGGCGGGCACGAGCCGCTTTATCGTGAAATGTCGGATAAGTCGTGGCGCGGAGCGCCCGACTTATCCGGGGTCTGGCTTCGGGGTTGACTCTCCAGCGGCGGGAGACTCCAGGCTTGAGCGCATGACGACGAACCTGACGCCCGAGGAGAAGCGCGAACTCTTCGGGGACTTCGATCCCGACGCGCACGCCGACGAGGCGCGCGAGCGGTGGGGGGACACCGACGCCTACCGGCAGTCGACGCGGCGCGCCGCGAGCTACACCAAGGATGACTGGGCGCGGATCAAGGGCGAGGCGGCCGAGAACACCGCGGCGTTCGTGGCGGCGTTCACCGGCGGCGTCGCGGCCTCCGATCCGCGGGCCATGGACCTCGCGGAGGCGCACCGGCAGCACATCGCGCGCTGGTTCTACGACTGCTCGGTCGAGGCGCACCGGGGGCTCGGCGACATGTACGTCGCGGATCCCCGGTTCACCGCGAACTACGACACCGAGCACCCGGGGCTGGCGCAGTACATCCGCGACGCGATCCACGCCAACGCCGCCCGTCAGGGCTGATCAGAGGCCCTTGGCACGACGGACCTGGCAGGGCCGGGGCCGCCCTTGAGGCAGGCCCCGGCCCGTTGTCTCGCGGGAGGAACGGTCCGCAGGTGACGCGGCCCGAGCCATAAAAAACATGCGGGGCCCCTCACGGTGAGGGGCCCCGCGGCGTGTCAGGCGGTCTCGGTGATGGGGCGGTCCACCCAGCTCATCATCGAGCGCAGCTGCTTGCCGGTCTCCTCGATCGGGTGGTTGGCGCCCTGCTCGCGGTACTTGATGAAGTTCGGGCGGCCCGCGTCGTCCTCGGCGATCAGCTCGCGGGCGAACTCGCCCGACTGGATCTCGCCCAGGATGCGCTTCATCTCCTCCTTGACCCGCGCGTCGATGACGCGCGGGCCGCGGGTGTAGTCGCCGTACTCGGCGGTGTCGGAGACGCTGTAGCGCATGCGGGCGATGCCGCCCTCGTACATCAGGTCCACGATCAGCTTGAGCTCGTGCAGGCACTCGAAGTAGGCGATCTCCGGGGCGTAGCCCGCCTCGGTGAGGACCTCGAAGCCGGTCTGGACCAGGGCCGACGCGCCGCCGCAGAGGACGGCCTGCTCGCCGAAGAGGTCCGTCTCGGTCTCTTCCTTGAACGTCGTCTTGATCACGCCGGCGCGGGTGCCGCCGATGCCGGCCGCGTAGGCCAGGGCCAGCTGCAGCGCGTTGCCGGTGGCGTCCTGCTCGACGGCGACCAGGCAGGGCACGCCCTTGCCGTCGACGAACTGACGGCGGACCAGGTGGCCCGGGCCCTTCGGGGCGACCATGCACACGTCCACGTCCGCGGGGGGCGTGATCAGCCCGAAGCGGATGTTGAGGCCGTGGCCGAAGAAGAGCGCCTTGCCGGCGGTCAGATTCGGGGCCACGTGGTCGGCGTAGAGCGAGCGCTGCGCGGTGTCGGGCGCGAGGATCATGATGACGTCCGCCTCGGCGCTGGCCTCGGCCGGGGTGAGGACGCGCAGGCCCTGCTCCTCGGCCTTGGCACGGCTCTTGGACCCCTCGGGCAAGCCGATGCGCACGTCGACGCCGGAGTCACGCAGGCTCAGCGCGTGGGCGTGACCCTGGCTGCCGTAGCCCAGCACCGCGACCTTGCGGCCCTGGATCAACGACAGGTCGGCGTCGTCGTCGTAATACACCTCGGCGGGCATTGTGTTTCCTTTCAAAAGTGTTCAGGAGGCGGCGCGGAGCGCCGGACCGGTCGTGATGGAGCGCGAACCGCGGCCGATGGCCACGACGCCGGACTGGACCATTTCCTTGATACCGAACGGCTCCAGGTCACGAAGCAGCGCGTCCAGCTTTTCCGACGTGCCGGTCGCCTCGATGGTGAGGGCGTCGGCGGCGACGTCGACCACGCGGGCCCGGAACAGGTTCACGGTCTCGAGGACCTGCGAGCGCACCGGGCGTTCCGCGCGCACCTTCACCAGCAGCAGCTCGCGCTGGACGCTGGCGGTGGTGTCGAGTTCGACGATCTTCAGGACCTGCACGAGCTTGTTGAGCTGCTTGGTGACCTGTTCCAGCGGGGATTCGTCCGCGTTGACCACGATCGTCATCCGGGAGACCTCGGGGTGCTCGGTCTCGCCGACGGCCAGGGAGTCGATGTTGAAGCCGCGCCGGGCGAACAGGCCGGCGACGCGGGCCAGTATGCCGGGCTTGTTCTCCACCAGGACGGAGAGTGTGTGCTTGGCCATGATCGGTCGACTTCCCTACAGGTCGTCCTGGTCGAACGCGGGGCGGACGCCCCGCGCGAACATGATCTCGTCGTTGCTGGTGCCAGCGGCCACCATCGGCCACACCATTGCATCCTTGCCGACCACGAAGTCGACGACGACCGGCTGGTCGGTGACCTTCATCGCGGCCTCGATCGTGGCGTCGACGTCGCGCTTGGTCTCGCAGCGCAGCCCGACGCAGCCCAGCGCGTCGGCGAGCTTCACGAAGTCGGGGATGCGGTGCTTGTGGGTGCCGAGCTCGGTGTTGGAGTACCGCTGGTCGTAGAACAGCGTCTGCCACTGCCGGACCATGCCCAGGTTGCCGTTGTTGATGACGGCCACCTTGATCGGGATACCCTCCAGGGCGCAGGTCGCCAGCTCCTGGTTGGTCATCTGGAAGCAGCCGTCGCCGTCGATCGCCCACACCGTCTTGTCCGGCATGCCGACCTTGGCGCCCATCGCGGCCGGGACCGCGTAGCCCATCGTGCCCAGGCCGCCCGAGTTGAGCCAGGTGGCCGGGTGCTCGTACTGGATGAACTGGGCCGCCCACATCTGGTGCTGGCCGACCCCGGCGGTGTAGATGGCGTCCGGGCCGACGATCTTGCCGAGTCTTTCGATGACGTACTGCGGCGAGAGCGTCCCGTCGGCGGGCTCCTCGTAACCGAGCGGGTATCGGCCACGGATGTCGTCCAGCGTCGCCCACCAGTCCTTGAGCGCCGGCCGGTGCCCGGCCGCGTGCTCGGCCGTCACCGCGGCGATGAGCTCCTCGATGACGTGCTTGGCGTCGCCGACGATCGGCACGTCCGCGACCCGGTTCTTGCCGATCTCGGCCGGGTCGATGTCGGCGTGGATGACCTGCGCGTTCGGCGCGAACGTGGACAGGTCGCCGGTGACGCGGTCGTCGAAGCGGGCCCCGATCGCGATCAGCAGGTCCGACTTCTGCAGCGCGTAGACGGCGCCGACCGTGCCGTGCATGCCCGGCATGCCCAGGTGCTGCGGGTGCGAGTCGGGGAACGCGCCGCGCGCCATCAGCGTGGTGACGACCGGGGCGCCGGTCAGCTCGGCCAGCTTGAGCAGCACCTCGGAGGCGTGCGCCTTGATCACGCCGCCGCCGACGTAGAGGACGGGGCGCCTCGCGGCGGCGATCAGCCGGGCCGCCTCGCGGATCTGCTTGCCGTGCGGGTGCAGCGTCGGGTGGTACCCGGGCAGCTCCATCACCGGCGGCCACTTGAACGTCGTCTGCTTCTGCAGCACGTCCTTGGGGATGTCGACCAGGACGGGGCCGGGGCGGCCGGTGCTGGCCAGGTGGAACGCCTCGGCGAGCACCCGGGGCAGCTCCTCGCCCGACTTGACCAGGTAGTTGTGCTTGGTGATCGGCAGCGTGATGCCGGCGATGTCCGCCTCCTGGAAGGCGTCCGTGCCGATGTACTGCGACGCCACCTGGCCGGTGATGGCGACGATGCCGACGGAGTCCATGTAGGCGTCGGCGATCGGGGTGACCAGGTTGGTCGCGCCCGGGCCGGAGGTGGCCATGCAGACGCCGACCTTGCCGGTGGCCTGCGCGTAGCCGGTGGCCGCGTGGCCGGCGCCCTGCTCGTGGCGGACCAGGATGTGCCGGACGTTCTCGGAGTCGAACAGCGGGTCGTACGCGGGCAGGATCGCGCCGCCGGGGATGCCGAACACGACGTCGGCGTCGAGGGCCTCGAGCGAGCGGACGAGTACCTGCGCGCCGGTGAGCAGCTCCGCCTGGGAAGACTGGGGCTTCTTGCTGTCGGCCGCCGGCGGTGCCGGATGCGCTCGGTGGGCGAGGACTTCTGGCGTGGGTCTCGTCATCGCAGTACGCACTTTCGCTCGAAGGTGTCTAGGCAGGCTCAGAGTTCATGGGGGAATAGCTCCGGACATGAAAAAACCCCACGTGCTCGGCACGGGGGGCTAGCGCGCTGACGGCAGGCGTCGGCGCGCTAGATGATAAGTACTCGGAGCGACCTCGACGACATGTGCCCACTCTGACGCATCTCACCGCCTGAGTCAACCGATCCCAGGATGCGGAACGTGTCAGACTCACAGGTATGCCCGAGCTGCGGTCCAAGACCTCTACTTCTGGTCGCAACATGGCCGGCGCACGCGCCCTCTGGCGCGCCACCGGCATGACCGACTCCGACTTCGGCAAGCCGATTGTCGCCATCGCCAACAGTTTCACGCAGTTCGTGCCGGGCCATGTCCACCTCCGCAACCTCGGGACGATCGTCGCCGACGCGGTTGCCGAGGCCGGAGGGGTCGCCAAGGAGTTCAACACCATCGCCGTCGACGACGGCATCGCCATGGGCCACGGCGGGATGCTCTACTCGCTGCCCAGTCGCGAGCTCATCGCCGACGCCGTCGAGTACATGGTGCAGGCCCACTGCGCCGATGCCCTCGTGTGCATCTCCAACTGCGACAAGATCACGCCCGGCATGCTGCTCGCGGCCCTGCGCCTCAACATCCCGACCGTGTTCGTCTCCGGCGGCCCGATGGAGGCCGGCAAGACGGTCGCCATCGCGGGCGTGGTGCACGAGAAGGACGCCAAGCTCGACCTCATCGACGCGATGATCGCCTCGGCGAACGAGGCCGTCACCGACGAGCAGCTCGGCCAGATCGAGCGCTCCGCCTGCCCGACCTGCGGGTCGTGCTCCGGGATGTTCACCGCCAACTCCATGAACTGCCTCACCGAGGCGATCGGCCTGGCGCTGCCGGGCAACGGCTCGACCCTCGCGACGCACGCCGCCCGCCGCGGCCTGTTCGAGCGCGCCGGGTCGCTGATCGTCGAGCTGTGCAAGCGGTACTACGAGCAGGACGACGCCTCGGTCCTGCCGCGCGCGATCGCCTCGCGACCCGCCTTCGCCAACGCCGTGGCGCTGGACGTCGCGATGGGCGGCTCGACCAACACCGTGCTGCACCTGCTGGCCGCCGCCCGCGAGGCCGAGCTGGACTTCTCCGTGGCCGACATCGACGCGATCTCCCGCCGGGTCCCGTGTCTGGCCAAGGTGGCGCCGAACACGCAGAAGTACCACATGGAGGATGTCCACCGGGCCGGTGGGATTCCGGCGATCCTGGGCGAGCTCTCTCGCGGGGGTCTCCTGGATGAGTCCGTGACGTCGGTTCACAGCTCGACATTTCGGGAATGGATTGACAATTGGGACATCCGCGGCGGCAAGGCGTCCGACGAGGCCCTGGAGCTCTTCCACGCGGCGCCCGGGGGCGTGCGGACCACCGAGCCGTTCTCCACGACGAATCGGTGGCACTCGCTTGACGTGGACAATTCGGGTGGATGCATCCGGAGCGTCGAGCACGCGTACAGCGCCGACGGCGGCCTGGCGATCCTGTTCGGAAACCTGGCGCCGGACGGCTGCGTCGTGAAGACCGCCGGCGTGCCCGAGGAGAACCTGCGCTTCAGCGGGCGCGCCCGCGTCTTCGAGTCGCAGGAGGACGCCGTCGAGGGCATCCTCGCCAAGCGGGTCGTCGCGGGCGACGTCGTGGTCATCCGCTACGAGGGCCCCAAGGGCGGGCCGGGCATGCAGGAGATGCTGTACCCGACGTCCTTCCTCAAGGGCCGCGGCCTCGGCCGCGCCTGCGCGCTGATCACGGACGGGCGCTTCTCCGGCGGTACCTCCGGCCTGTCGATCGGCCACATCAGCCCCGAGGCGGCCGGCGGCGGCCTGATCGCCCTGGTCGAGGAGGGCGACACGATCGACATCGACATCCCGGCCCGCTCCATCGAGCTGCGCGTCGGCGACGAGGAGCTCGCCGCCCGGCGCGTCGCGCAGGAGAAGCGTGACCATCCGTACACCCCGACCGACCGGGAGCGCCCGGTATCGGCCGCTTTGCGCGCTTACGCCTCGATGGCAACCTCGGCGAGCGACGGCGCTTACCGGCGCGTTCCGTAACCGGACACGTTCCCCGGCGGCCGGTTCCACTACGATCGGCGACGTCATCTGCGACTGGCGCACATCAAGGTGGAACCGACCACCGGGGAGCTCCAAAGAATCGCCGGCACCGCGCGCCTGGGTGCCCGATCGGCACCTGCCAGGAGGAAGCGCATGCACGTCCCAGCACTGACCGCCCTCACCGAGGCCGACCCGGAGCTGGCTGGTCTGATCCAGAACGAGGCCGAGCGGCAGCACGACACGCTCCGCATGATCGCCTCGGAGAACTACGTCTCCCAGGCCGTCCTGGAGGCCACCGGCACCGTCCTGACCAACAAGTACTCCGAGGGGTACGCCGGCAAGCGGTACTACGAGGGCCAGCAGTTCATCGACCCGATCGAGTCGCTCGCGATCGCCCGGGCCAAGTCGGTCTTCGGCGTCGACCACGCGAACGTCCAGCCGTACTCCGGCTCTCCGGCCAACCTCGCCGTGTACATGGCCCTCGCGAAGCCGGGCGACACCGTCATGGGCATGGCGCTGCCGATGGGCGGCCACCTGACCCACGGCTGGTCGGTCTCGGCCACCGGCGCCTGGTTCCGCGCCGTGCAGTACACCGTCCGCAAGTCCGACGGCCGCATCGACTTCGACGAGGTGCGTGACATCGCGCTGCGCGAACGGCCGAAGATCATTTTCTCCGGTGGTACGGCGATCCCGCGCACGATCGACTTCCCGCGCTTCGCCGAGATCGCCCGCGAGGTCGGCGCCGTGCTCGTCGCGGACATCGCCCACATCGCCGGCCTGATCGCCGGTGGCGCGCACCCGTCCCCGGTCGGCCACGCCGAGGTCATCTCGACCACCACGCACAAGACCCTGCGCGGCCCGCGCGGCGCGATGCTCATGTGCGACGAGCAGCACGCGAAGGCCATCGACAAGGCGGTCTTCCCCGGCCTGCAGGGCGGCCCGCACAACCACACCACCGCGGGCATCGCGGTCGCGCTGGGTGAGGCGGCGACGCCGCAGTTCCAGGCGTACGCGCACCAGATCGTCGCCAACGCCAAGGCCCTCGCCGAGGCCCTCATCGAGCGCGGCTTCGACCTGGTCTCGGGCGGCACCGACAACCACCTGATCCTGCTCGACCTCACCGGCAAGGGCATCGGCGGCAAGCCGGCCGCGAAGGCCCTGGACCGCGCCGGCATCGAGACGAACTACAACACCGTGCCGTACGACACCCGCAAGCCGTTCGACCCGTCGGGCGTGCGGCTCGGCACCCCGGCGCTGACCACGCGCGGCCTGACCGAGGCCCAGATGCCCCAGGTGGCCGACTGGATCTCCCGCGCCGTGGACGCCGCCGTGAAGGAGGACGAGCCGGTGCTGGACGTCATCGCGGGCGAGGTCCGGGAGCTGCTGTCGGCATATCCGATGGCCGGCTGGCGGTAGTACCTGCCCTGCGACGAAGGGGCGCCCCGCTCGCCGGGGCGCCCCTTCGTCGTTTCGCTCTTCGCGCTTTGGTCCGTGCGTTACTTGCGGCGAAGGAACCGCCGGGATCGCTCTTTGGGCTCCTCGTCGAGGTTGAGCTCGAGCGGCGCGAGATCGTCGAACGCCCCCGCGTCCCGTTTGCGCTGCTCAGGAATCCGGTCCCCGCCCTGCTCCGCCTCACCACTGCGGCGATCGCCTTCTTGGTACCCGCCGTCCTGATACCCACCGGCGACTCGGTCTGGGGTGCCCGCGTCGGTTCTGGCCGCCGTGCGGTCCCATCGGCTGGTCGCCTCGGTCGCCCGCCCGGGGCCGCCGCTCGCGCCCCCGAGCTCCGGCTCGGCCGCAGCCGCGGCCGCCGGTGCGGCGTCCTTGCCGGCACCTTTGTTCCGCCCCCAACGTGAGCGCTTGGGTTTCTCAACGACCTCGGCCGGCTTAGCCTCGCCGTCCCACCAGGCCTCCTCCGGCCCCCCGCCCGCGCCGGCACCCTGCCCCTGCCACGCCTCCGCGCGCGCGTCTTGCCCACGCTGATCCGGCGCACCTGTCCACGCCTCAGCGCGCCCGCCGTCTTCACGCAGGTCGGGAGCGCTCGGCCACGTGCCGGCGCGGCCGCCCCCGTCCCGCGGGTCCGGAGCGCTCGGCCACGTCCCGGCGCGGCCGACCTCATCACGCAGGTCCGGAGCGCTCGACCACGTCCCGGCGCGGCCGACCTCATCACGCGGGTCCGGAGTGCTCGGGAACGCCTCGGCGCGCCCGGCCTCCTC
Source organism: Dactylosporangium sp. NPDC048998 (assembly GCF_043197855.1). NCBI lineage: Bacteria > Bacillati > Actinomycetota > Actinomycetes > Micromonosporales > Micromonosporaceae > Dactylosporangium > Dactylosporangium sp. NPDC048998. The sequence continues at coordinate 295,584 of NZ_JBICTV010000001.1, read as the reverse complement.
GCGCGGATGCGGCCGGCTCGGCCAGGCCCCGCCGCTCACGGGCCGGTCATCGGCCTCCGGAACGCCGGTCCATGCCCCGGTGCTTCCGGCCTGCTCACGCGCGCCGCCAACGCTCGGCCGCGTCCCGGCCCCGGCCCCGGCGCTCCGATCGTTCGGGTCCGAAATGCCGGACTCCGCACCCGCGCGGGGTTCGGAGGCTCCGTGCTCGGCCGCCTGCTGAGACGCCCGATCCCGCCGCCGGACCGACCGCGAGGCCGGGTCCGACTCCCAGGACCGCCGCAACTCGAGCGGCTTGGCCACGAGCTCGGGCGCATCCCCCTCGAACAGGCTCCCGCCCCACGAGGGCCGCTCCCCACGCTCAACGGGAGGCCGCGCGACGGACGGCCGGTCCCCCGCTCCACGCTCGAAGGACGGCCGCTCCGCCGCCCGCCACTCCACCGAGGGTCGCTCCACCGCAGACGCCTCCACGGGAGAGGTCTCCGAGGCACGCCACGCAACCGACGGCCGCTCCACCGACGACCGCTGCACCTCGGACGCCTCCGCGGGCGGCGCGGCCGCGGCACGCCAGTCGACCGACGGCCACTCCACCGACGGCGGCTCCGGGGACGACCGCTGTGCCGACGACGGCTCCGCGGGCGGCGTCTCCACGGAACGCCACTCCACCGACGGCGCCTCGACCGGCGCCGGCTCCGCAGGGGGCCGCTCCACCGGAGGTGCCTCGGCCGAGGACCAGTCGAACGACGGCCGTTCGGGCGCGAACGAGTCGCGCCACGACGGGGTCGCGGGAGACTCGGGCGCGGCAGTCCAGGGCTCCACCGCCGGACGCGCGGGCGCGGGCGCCGCGGTCCATGGCTCGGACGCCGGAGGCTCGGATGCGGGTGCCGCAGTCCACGGCTCCGTCACCGCACGCTCGGAAGCGGAGCCTGTCTCCTCGGGCTCGGTCCATGCGCGCCCACGGCTGCTCGTGCCCTCGTCGGCCGGAGAGCTGGACCACGTCCCCGCCTCGTACGTGACCGGGAAGTCGTCGGCTCCGCTGCCCCACCGGAGCCGATCCCCGGACGCCGATGCGTCGTCGCCGCCCGTGCTCGACCACGACGCCTCGGGCGACCACGTGCCGGAACCGCCGTCGCCCTCCGTTCGCCGGCGTCCCGGCCGGGTCGGCTCAGCGGGCGGGGGTTCCGGGGTGTCGTCGTACGACGAGGACGTCCCCTCAGCCGCCCACGCCGCCAGCCGGCTTGCGGAGTCGTTGTCCCAGTTGCCGACCAGCTCCCGGGTCGATCGCGCCTCCCAGGACGCCGCCGAGTCGCGACCGGCATCTGTGCGGTCGTCGCCGCCCGCGTCCGCGCGGCCTGGAACGCCGCGGCCGGAAGCATCGCGGTCCGGAGCACGCCCGAACGCATTGTCGCGGCCGCGCGAGGCACTGCCGAACGCATCCTCGCGGTCCCCGATGCCGAAAACGTCGCCGCGGCCGCGTGCCGGGGCGAAATCGTCGTTGCGGCCGCGCGCGGGGGCTACGTCGTCGTTGCGGCTGCGCGTGGTCGGGGCGAATGCGTCGTCGTAGTCGTGGGGGGTGTCGGGCATCGGGTCGGCGTCCGGCGGGGTGTCCGCGTCCGGGGTGTCGCCGCGGGCGGTGGTGCCGCGCGCCAGGCGGCCCAGGCGGGCTCGCATCGCGCCGTTGCCGGGGCGCCAGACGGTGGGGGTGGGCGCGGACGGGTCGGCCGAGCCGACCAGCGTCGGCGGGGTCGGTGCCGCGTCCTCGCCGGCCGCCGCGGCGAACGCGGCGTCGGTGGGCAGGGCGTCGCGGCCCGTGGGCGGGTCGGAGGCCTCGCGGGCGAAGGTGCGCGGCAGGGACAGCGGCTCGGGCAGCTTGTTGCCGGCGGCGATGACCAGCAGGCGCTCCATGACGTGCAGGTCCACGTGGTACGGCTCGGCGGACAGCCAGCGGCCCGCGGCCTCGGCCATCTCGTGGGCGTGGACCAGGTGCAGGTGCTCGCCGGGGGCGACGGAGATCACGAGGTCTTCGCTGACGTCGCCGCGCGCGGGGGCCACCACGAGGTAGCCGCGGACGGCGCCGCCGACCTTGGCCAGCTGTTCGCGCCACGTGTGGATCTCGGCGGCCAGGCCGTCGACGTCCTCCGAGCCGGGCACGAACAGGCGGCCGCCGCGCAGCACCTGGCCCGCGGCGTCCATCGTGAACTCGCCGTGCGGCCAGACCGTGGGCAGGAACAGCGCGACGCGGCGGCCGGCGGCGACGAGGTGGGTGCAGCCGCCCTCGCCCAGGGCGAAGAAGCGGGCGCTGGGGATCGCCTCGAGCTGCTTGAGGCGCGGCAGGTGGTCGTCGGGCTTGCCCCACCAGCGGCGGCCGCTCACCGCCTCGTCGATGGACAGACGGGACAGACGACGCGCGTCGAGCAGGAGGGCGGACAGGAAGGCGCCCGCCAGCGGTACCACGAAAGCCAGATTGATCCCGATGAACGCCAGGACGCCGAGGATGTCGAACCAGCTCTCGGGCAGGCGCCCGCGCGTGGCCACGCCCCACGCGACCGCACCCGCGACGCCGGTCAGGATCGCGAAGAGCGGGAAGCCGCGCAGCGTGAGCACCACCACACCGGCGAGCGCCGCGATCGCGGCCGCGCCCCAGAGGATGCTGAGCTCCTTGATGCCCCAGCCGGCGACGGCCAGCGCGACGACCGTCGCCACGGCCAGTAGCGCGCCGGCCACGATTCCGGTCGGGCGCACCCCGACCCGCCTGCTGCTCTTGACACCGGCGGTCCACGAAGGAGGCGCGTCGCCGCGGAAAGTGGTGGTCAAGTCCTAGCCTCCCGCCACGACCGACAACCCGCAAAGCTGGACATATCGACGCCGATCGCCCGGCAAGCCAACGCGTCCGGGAGCGATCTCGTCAAACACGGCACCGAGCGTAACTCCGGCCGCCGGTGCTAGCGAACGCCTGGTCCGGGTCGACCGGCGGGCAGCCCGGTCGAGCCGGACCGGGCGTAGGCGGCCGGGCCGCCCCGGACACCAGTTCTCATCCCCCACGGCGCTCAGTATGCCCGCCCCACCGCCCGGAAGCAGTTCCTCTGAAGGTGGGAGGATGGCGGGGTGAGCACCCAGGTCAAGGTCAAGTTCCGGCGCAGTGCAGCGCTCGCCGTCGCCGCGGGCATCACCGTGATCGGTGCCGTTCCGCTGCTCGCCGAGAGTGTCTGGTTTTTGGCGGTACTCCTGGTGCCGCTCGCCATCAGCGTCTGGGCCTGGCGGGCCGGCACGGACGTCGACGAGCGCGGCTTCACCGTGCGCGCCCTGCTGGGCAGCCGGACCGTGCCGTGGAACGCGGTCGACGGCCTGGTGTCCGATGGCCGGACGGTGCAGGCCCGTCTCGCCAACGGCCACCTGGTGCCCCTGGACGCGGTACGTCCCGCGGACCTCCCGCGACTCGTCAAGGCGAGCGGGCGCGACCTGGAGACCGACCGCCCCGCGACCACCGAAGACGAGCCTGCGGAGCCGGCCCAGCCGACCGCCTGAGCCGCCTGGACGCCGCTTCCACACGGTTGATCGGCACGGCCTGCGCACCGATTCCGTGGGCGATGCGGATCTGCACCATGCGTCGACGATGCGGGCCGGGAAGTGCCGTGGGAAAAGATGGCGCGACGCCGGGCAACGCTACGCTTGGCCGGGTGAGCGCCCGGACGTACCGTTTCGCAGGCCGGCACATCGGCCGGAGCCTGGCCGCCATCTGCGCGGCCGCCACGGTCCTGACTCTCGGGGCCTGTTCGTTCGGGCCGCCGCCGCCGGACGAGCTGGGGTCGCCGCCGAAGCTGTCGCCGTACCCGTCGCCGTCGAGCTCGGGCGCGGACGAGGGCAGCGGCGAAGTGTCCGTGACGGTGCTGGCCAAGGGGCTGGCGGTGCCGTGGGGCATCGCGTTCCTGCCCGACGGTTCCGGACTGGTCACCGAACGTGACAGCAAGCGGCTCCTCAAGGTCGGCAAGGAGAGCACGTCCGACGGGCTGCTCGTCGCGGAGCTGCAGAAGATCGACGAGGCGGTGCCCGGTGGCGAGGGCGGGCTGCTCGGCATCGCGGTTTCGCCGCAGTACGACACGGATAAGACAGTGTTCGTGTACTACACGTCGAAGGACGACAATCGGGTCGCGAAGCTCACGCTCGGCCAGCCGCCGACTCCGATCCTGACCGGCATCCCGAAGGCGGGGAACCACGACGGCGGGCAGATCCGGTTCGGCCCCGACGGGTTCCTGTATGTGGCCACGGGCGACGCGAACAAGCCCGAGTCGGCGCAGGACCTCAACAGCCTCGCCGGCAAGATCCTCCGGATCCAGACCGACGGGAAGCCGGCGCCCGGTAACCCGTTCGGAACCGCGGTGTACAGCTACGGACATCGCAACGTGCAAGGGTTGGCGTGGGACGGGAGCAAGCGGCTCTACGCCGTCGAGTTCGGCGCCGACGAATGGGATGAGCTCAACGTGATCGAGGCCGGCAAGAACTACGGCTGGCCCGTCGTGGAGGGCAAGGGCACCGACCCGAAGTACACCAACCCGATCCAGACCTGGAAGACGTCCGAGGCGTCGTGCTCGGGCCTGGCGTATCTGAGCGGCTACCTGGTGACCGCCTGCCTCAAGGGTGCCCGCCTGTACGTGATGCAGGTGACCGCGAGCGGCGGGCTGCTCGGCGCGCCCACGCCGCTGCTGCAGGACAAGTACGGCCGCCTCCGCGCGGCCGCGGTCGCGCCCGACGGCAGCCTGTGGGTGTCGACGTCCAACAAGGACGGCCGCGGCGACCCGAAGCCCGACGACGACAAGCTCCTGCGCCTGGTCATCTCCGACGTCGGCGAAGCCGGCAAGAGTTGATCTCGCCGTTTCGGCGCCGCGCGGCGGTCGCCGACCGCCGGGCCCGGCGCCGCGCGATCATCATGGCCGCCGGGCGGCGGCACCACCCGACGGGCGCCCGCACGACGCCGCGGCACCCGCGCCTACGCCGGATCGGGCGCGGCCTGCTGGTGTGCGTCGTGGCGGTCATCGGCATGCTCATCGGCGTACAACTGGGCGGTAGCACGACGCAGGACATCGGCCCCTTCCGCGCGCAGCTGTCGCTCGAGCCGTCGCTGACCGGCGCCACGTCGGTGGAGATCCCGCCGCTCGGATCGCTCGAGCTGGACAGCCACGACGGCCCCGCGCACCTGCGGATCCGGCTGGAGTCGCTCGACGAGGCGCGCACCCGCGCGTTCGCCGCGAAGTCCGGCAACCTCGAACAGATCAGCCACGACGCCGTCGACCAGCTCAACCTGGGGGTGCGCCGGCTGGCGATGCAGACCGCCGGCTGCGGCATCCTCGGCGCGATGATCCTCGTCGCGCTGGTGTTCCGGGGGCGGCGCGAGACCGCGGCCGCGGGCCTCGTCGTGATCGGCGTGCTCGCCTCCACCGGCGCGGCGACGCTGCTCACGTTCAGGCCGGCGGCGATCCAGGAGCCGACGTACCGCGGCTTGCTCGTCAACGCCCCCGCCATCATCGGCGACGCGAGGCGGATCACCGACCGCTACGAGGAGTACCGGGCGCAGCTGCAGAAGCTCGTGCTCAACGTCAGCAAGCTCTACGGCACGATCTCGTCGCTGCCGGTGTACGAGCCGGACACGAGCGCCACGAAGGTCCTGCACATCTCCGACATGCACCTCAACCCGGCGGCGTGGGGCGTGGTGCGCTCGGTCGCGGACCAGTTCGACATCGACATCATCGTCGACACCGGCGACATCAACGACTGGGGCACGGAGCCGGAGGCCTCGTACGTCAACGTCATCGGCAACCTCAGGGTCCCCTACCTCTACATCCGCGGCAACCACGACTCGGCGGTCACCGCGGCCGCGGTCGCCCGGCAGCCGAACGCGATGGTCCTCGACGACACGATCGTCACGGTGAAGGGCCTCACGTTCGCGGGCATCGGCGACCCGCGCTTCACGCCGGACAAGTCGACGGACCCGACCAACGACGAGCAGTACAAGCAGGTCGTGACCTCCGGTGACCTGCTAGCCGCCAAGATCCGCGCGAGCGACAAGCCGGTCGACGTCGCGATGGTCCACGACCCGGTCGCCGCGCAGGAGCTTGCCGGGGTGTGCCCGCTGGTCCTGGCCGGGCACAAGCACCAGCGCTCGGTGTCGCGCCTGGACGCCAAACAGCCCGTTGCCGCGCCCGTGGTGGTCCCGGCGGCGTCGCCGTCCGCATCGGGCGCGGCATCGGCCTCGGCCGCGCCGAAAACCCCGAAGGAGCGCACGCTGCTGATGGTTGAGGGCTCCACGGGCGGCGCGGGCCTGCGCGGACTCGAGAGCACCAAGCCCCTGCCGCTCGCGCTGTCCATCCTGTACTTCGATCAGGAGCGCCACCTCTCCGCCTACGACGACATCCAGGTGGGCGGTACGGGGCTGACGGAGGTCTCGCTCCAGCGGCACATCGTTCCCCCGGACACGAAGGTGCCCGCGACCCTGGAGCCGTCGCCGGCGTCCTCGACGTCGTCGTCCGCGCCCGCGCCGTCACCGTCCTCGTAGGCGCCTGTGTTCTTGGCACCGCGGACGTGGCAGGAAGCGCCTGGTCTGGATCGACCGGCGCGAAGCCTCGTCGAGCCAGACTGGGCGAGCGCCAGCGCCGACCGTTGTCTGACGGGAGCAACGGCGCGCAAGTTGCACGGACCGGAGCAAAAGCGAAATTTCCGGAAAATCCGGCACGTCGCGCGGACGCGGCACCGCGCGGACGCGGCGTCGACCGGATAAAGCGCAGCCGGGCCGGCTCCGACGCGCGGAGGCGGCCCGGTGCGGCGAGCGGTGGGTCAGGACAGGCGGGCGATGATCAGTTCGCGGACCGTCTTCGCGTCGGCCTTGCCGCCGGTGGCCTTCATGACCGCGCCCACCAGGGCGCCGGCGGCGGCCACCTTGCCCTCGCGGACCTTCGTGGCGATGTCCGGGTTGGCGGCGATCGCCTCGTCGACGGCGGCGGTCAGGGCGCCCTCGTCCGAGACGACCTCCAGGCCGCGCGCGGTCACGACCTCGGCCGGGGTGCCCTCGCCGGCGATGACGCCCTCCAGGACGACGCGGGCGAGCTTGTCGTTGATCTTTCCGGCGTCGACCAGGGCCTGGAGCTCGGCCACCGCGGCGGGGGTGACGCCCAGGGCGTCGAGCTCCGTCTCGGTCTCGTTCGCGCGGCGGGCCAGCTCGCCCAGCCACCACTTGCGCGCGGTCGCGGCGCTGGCGCCGGCCTCGACCGTCGCGGAGATGAGCTCCACGGCGCCGGCGTTGACGACGGACTGCATGTCCAGGTCGGAGAAGCCCCACTCGGACTGCAGGCGGGCGCGGCGGACGCGGGGGAGTTCCGGCAGCGCGGCCTTGAGCTCGGCGACCCACTCCGCGGACGGGGCGAGCGGCACGAGGTCGGGCTCCGGGAAGTACCGGTAGTCGGTCGCGGTCTCCTTGCTGCGGCCGGACCTGGTGTCACCGGTTTCCTCGTGGAAGTGGCGGGTCTCCTGGATGATCGTGCCGCCGGACTCCAGCACGCCGGACTGGCGGATGATCTCGGAGCGGACGGCGCGCTCGACGCTGCGCAGGGAGTTGACGTTCTTGGTCTCGGTGCGGGTGCCCCACGGCTCGCCGGGGCGGTTGAGCGACGTGTTGACGTCGCAGCGCAGTGAGCCCTGCTCCATGCGCACGTCGGAGACGCCGAGCGTGCGGATGACGTCGCGCAGCTCGGTGACGTACGCGCGGGCCACCTCCGGCGCGCGGGCGCCCGTGCCGGGGACCGGCTTGGTGACGATCTCGACCAGCGGGATGCCGGCGCGGTTGTAGTCCACGAGGGACTCGGTCGCGCCGTGGATGCGCCCGGTGGCGCCGCCGACGTGGAGGGTCTTACCGGTGTCCTCCTCCAGGTGGACGCGCTCGATGCCGATGCGCACCAGCTCGCCGTCGAGCTCGACGTCGAGGTACCCGTCCACGCACAGCGGCTCGTCGTACTGGCTGATCTGGAAGTTCTTCGGCATGTCGGGGTAGAAGTAGTTCTTGCGCGCGAAGCGGCCCCACGGCGCGATCGAGCAGTTCAGCGCGAGGCCGATGCGGATCGTCGCCTCGATCGCGGCACGGTTGGCGGCGGGCAGCGCGCCGGGAAGTCCGAGGCACACCGGGCAGACCTGGGTGTTGGGCTCGGCGCCGAACACGGTCGGGCAGCCGCAGAACATCTTCGTGTTGGTGCCGAGTTCGACGTGGGTCTCCAGGCCGATGACCGGCTCGAACCGGGCCACCGCCTCCTCGTACGACAGGTGCGTCACGGTGCTCATTGTCAGTGCCTGCTTTCAGCCTTGGTGTATCCACGCACGACATTGGGTATCCATCGCACATCTGGAAGGAGCGACGCCATGCCCGTGCAGTTTCGGAAGAGCAAGAAGTTCGGCCCTTTCATTTTCCACTTCACGCAGGAGGGGTTCTCCTCGTGGAGCTTCAAGCTGGGCCCCTGGTCGTGGAACTCGCGGAGCAGGAAGAACCGCGTGGACCTGCCCGGCCCGTTCTCGTGGCGCCAGGGCAGCCGGGGGTGACCGCTGAGCGGGGCGGCGCGCGCCGCCCCGCCGCGTGGTCTACAGCGCCGGCGGCGTGAGCGCCGGCAGCGCCGACTCCAGCGCGGCCGCGACCCGGTACATCCGGTCGTCGGCCATCGTCGGCGCCATGATCTGCAGGCCGACCGGCAGTCCCTCCGACAGCCCGGCCGGCACCGAGATGGCCGGCCCGCCGTAGAGGTTCGACGGGATCGTGTACAGGTCCGCGAGGTACATCTGGTAGGGGTCGGACGTGCGCGAGCCCAGCGGGAACGCCACGAACGGCGTCGTCGGCGCGATGAGCACGTCGGCGGCCTCGAACGCCGCGGCGAAGTCGCGGCTGATCAGCGTGCGCACCTTCTGCGCCTGGCCGTAGTACGCGTCGTAGTACCCGGCGGACAGCGCGTACGTGCCGAGGATGATGCGCCGCTTGACCTCCGGGCCGAAGCCGGCGTCGCGCGTGATCGACATGACCTCCTCGAGCGAGTGCTTGCCGTCGTCGCCGGCGCGCAGGCCGTAGCGGACGCCGTCGAAGCGCGCGAGGTTGGACGAGCACTCGCTGGGCGCGATCAGGTAGTACGCCGGCAGCGCGAACTTGAAGTTCGGGCAGGACACCTCGACGACCTCGGCGCCGAGCTTGACCAGCGCGTCGATCGACTCGCGGTAGGCCGCGGCGACGCCGGGCTCGGCGCCCTCGCCGGCGAACTCCCGGACCAGGCCGAGGCGAACGCCGCTGAGGTCGCCGGTCGCGCCGAGGCGCGCCGCGCCGACGACGTCCGGCACCGGCTGCGGGATCGAGGTCGAGTCGCGCGGGTCGTGCCCGCCGATCACCGCGTGGAGCAGCGCCGCGTCCTCGACGGTCCGCGCGCAGGGGCCGGGCGTGTCCAGGGACGAGGAGAAGGCGATCAGGCCGTACCGCGAGGTGCCGCCGTAGGTCGGCTTCGCGCCCACGGTGCCGGTGACGGCGGCCGGCTGGCGGATCGACCCGCCCGTGTCCGTGCCGATGGCGAGCGGGGCCTCGTACGCGGCCACCGCGGCCGCCGAGCCGCCGCCGGAGCCGCCGGGGATCCGGGTGGTGTCCCAGGGGTTGTACGTCGGGCCGAAGGCTGAGTACTCCGTCGACGAGCCCATCGCGAACTCGTCCATGTTGGTCTTGCCGACCATCACGAGCCCGGCCTCGCGCAGGCGGGTCATGATCGTGGCGTCGTACGGCGGGCGCCAGCCCTCGAGGATCTTCGAGCCCGCGGTCGTGGGCACGCCGCGGGTGGTGATGACGTCCTTGACGCCGATCGGCACGCCGTCCAGCGGCCCCGCGGCCTCGCCCCGGGCGAGCCGGTCGTCGGCGGCGCGGGCGGCCTCCAGCGCGCCCTCGCGGTCGACGTACAGGAACGCGTGGACCTTGCTCTCGACGGCCTCGATGCGGTCGAGGTGCGCGGTGGCGACCTCGACCGCCGACACCTCCCGGGCGGCCAGGCGCCGGCCAAGCTCGGATGCGGAGAGCTTCGTCAGGTCGGTCAGTTCGGACATGAGCTCAGGCCTCCTCGTCCAGGATCCGCGGGACGCGGAAGCGGTTCTCCTCGGCGTCGGGCGCGCCGGCCAGGGCGTCCTCGCGCACCAGGCCGGGCACGACGACGTCGTCGCGGTAGACGTTGGTCAGCGGCACAGAGTGGGAGGTCGGCGGCACGTCGGCCGCGGCGACCTCGCCCACCTGGGCGACGGCCTGCAGGATCACGTCGAGCTGCCCGGCGAAGGTGTCGAGTTCTTCATCGGTGACGGCAAGCCGCGCGAGGCGCGCGAGATGCGCCACCTCCTCGCGGGAAATCGTGGCCATCGGCGCGTTTCTCCTTCAGGTCGTCGGCTTCGACGCAGCGTGACATGCCGGCGTCGACCCGACGAGTCTATTTCGTGGGTGTCACCCGCTGTGCGCGACGGTGGACCGGTTCCGTTTCGACAGCCAGTCCAGCAGCTGGGTCGGGGGCATGGGGCGGGCGAAGTACCAGCCCTGCGCCAGATCGCAGCCGGCCTCCACGAGCATCCGCCAGGTGCGCTCGTCCTCGACGCCTTCCGCGACGACGCGCAGCCCGAGCGCCCGGGCCAGATCGATCATCGAGCGCACGATCGCGGCGTCGTCCGGGTCGGTCGCCACGCCCAGCACGAACGAACGATCGATCTTCACCTCGGCGAGCGGGAGGCGGCGCAGGTGCAGCATCGAGGAGTACCCGGTGCCGAAGTCGTCCAGCGCGATCGCCACGCCCAGCTTCTCCAGGCGCGCGAGCGTCGCGAGCACCCGGCGCGGGTCGGCCATCAGTGCGCTCTCGGTGATCTCCAGCTCCAGCCGCGAGGGGTCGACCGACATCTGGTGCAGCCGGGCCGCGATCCGGTCGGCGATCTCCCCGGTGTGCAGGTCCCGCACGCTCACGTTCACCGCGACGCGTACGCTCTCGGCCGCCGGCGTGGTGTTGCGCCACGCGGCGAGCTGGCCGATGACCTCGTCGACGATGCGCAGCGTGAGCAGGCGCATGACGGAGCTGTGCTCGGCGACCCGGATGAGCTCCTCCGGGTCGATCGGCCCGCGGTCTGGGTGCCGCCAGCGCAGCAGCGCCTCGACCCCGACGACGGCCCCGGTCGCGAGCGCGACCTGGGGCTGGTAGTACAGCTCGATGCCGCTGTCCGGCCCGGACTCCAGCGCCCGGCGCAGGTCCGCGAGCAGGCTCAGCCGCTCCGGCGAGTTGTGGTCGGACTCGGGCGCGTACACGGCCAGGTTGTCGCCGCGGCCCTTCGCGTCGTACATCGCGACATCGGCGTGCCGCATCAGCTCCGCGAAGTCGGTGCCGTGCTCCGGGTACACCGCCACGCCCACCGACGCGCCGACGTCGATCGGCAGCCCGTCCAGCAGCACCGGCTCGGCCAGCGCCGACATGATCTCCGCCGCGCACCGGCGCGCGTCGGCGGTGTCGCGCAGGTGCGGTATCACCACGGCGAACTCGTCCCCGCCGAGGCGCCCGACGAGGATGTCGTCCCCGGACGCGGCGGCGGCCGCGGTGAGCCGCTCGCCGACCTCGACCAGCAGCCGGTCCCCGACCCGGTGCCCGAGCGCGTCGTTGACCTGCTTGAAGGCGTCCAGGTCGAGCAGCAGCAGGGCCAGGCGCCGCTCGGCCGCGCCGCCCTCGGCACGCTCGGCGTGCTCGTGCAGCGCGCCCGCGACCGCGCGCTCGAGCGCCTTGCGGTTGGCCAGCCCGGTCAGCGGGTCGAGGTGCCCGGCCCGGACGTGCTGAGCGGCGAGCTTGGTCATCCGCCGTACCGCGAACAGCGACACCAGCGCCAGCGGCACCAGCCACACGTCGACGTGCGCGGCCGCCACCAGCCCGGGCGCGGACAGCAGCAGCGCGCCGGTCGGCAGCGCGTCGGCGACGACCGCCCGCCACAGCCCCGCCCGCCAGCCGCCACCGAAGCGCAGCCACACCGCGGTCGACACGAGCAGGTTGTTGACCACGAACCAGACGCCCGCGCCGGCCAGCACCCACAGCACCGCCACCCCGCCGAGCAGCTCGTGCGCGCCCCCGCGCGGCTCGTCCGGCAGCAGCAGCGCGGCCGCGAGGAACGACAGCATGTACTGCGCCGCGTTGAACGCCGCGCGCCAGAGCGCGTGCTTCTGCCACACCGCCGCGACGACCACCGCCGCCAGCTGCACCACCACGGCGGGCGCGCACCCGTACGCGATCAAGATCGCGAACGTGAAGCACACCGACGGGAACGTCGGCTCCGACTCCTCGCGCCCGCCCTGCACGAACGGCGGCGTGTCGGCGACCACGGCCAGCCCCGCGAACACCCAGAACGCCGGGTCCGTGTGCGCGGGCAGCCCCTCCCGCGCCAGGCTCAGCACGAGCAGGACGGCGGCGACCCCGATGACGACCGCGACGTACGCGAAGAACCGATGTCGATGCCGAGGCGGCGCGACGTTGCGCAGCGCGCTCTGCTCCATCCGGTCCCCGCTCTCTGTTCGGCGCCGGCTCGCCTGGCGGGCCGTACGACATCGTTCGGACGCTTAGCGAGCCTGCACCCTCAGCCATGGATAAATCAGGAAAGGATGCCGAATCGATGCAGAAACGTCGCGCTATTCAACCGACCGGGCGATGCCACAGTGGACAGATCAGCTTAAATATCGTTACCGCGTAACCGATTGCCAACTTAACGTGATGGTCACACATTGACCGGAGTAACGGCATTGATACAGTTACGCGGTCATACTGAAGCGATTACTCTCCGACGTCCCCGGATGGTTGCGAATACGCGTTCCGCGGGGTTGCCGGCCTCGACCGCAGGGCGGTTCTTCGGTGTGAGCGGCCCGGACATCGCCACAGCAGCGCCCGGACGTGCGCCGGCGGCGCGGCTCGGAAACTCGGGGCGTGCCGGACGGCCGGGGCCGGGCCACGCCGGGCCGGGCACGCCGGGCCGGGCACGCCGGGCCGGGCACGCCGGGCCGGGGCGCGCCGCGCCAGGCCGCACCAGCCCTGGTGGCTGCGGGCCGCCGGCTCGTTCGCCCTCGCCGATCGACACCGCGACCGCGGCCGTGCAGACCGCAGCCGCGCCGGGCCAGGGACCGGAGTCCGGCCTGGCGGCCGGGGCCGGCGGCCGGGGCCGGCGGCCGGGGCCGGCGGCCGGGCAGCCGCGGTCGGACCGGGCCGGCCCGGGAATGGACAGGGCCGGGGACCGGTCAGCGGCCGGGTCCCGCCGACGGGACCCGGGGGCTGAGTCCGGGGTCGGGGGCCGCGTGCCGGGCGGCAAGGGTCGTGCCGGGCGGCAGGGGTCGAGGGTCGTGCCGAGCGGGGCCGGGCCTGGGCCAGAGCCGGACAGCCAGGTTTGGGGCGGACGGCCGGGGCCCTGACGTGCGGCAGGGTCCGAGCGGCAGTGCCTGGGCAGCCGGGGTCCGGGCGGGGCCGGGCGGCCGGGGTCGCGCCAGGCGGCCGCCCACGGACCTGGAACTGATCATCGCGGCCCGCAAGCCTTGCCAAGGCACAGCGGAACTCAGAGCGACCGCCAAATGGGCCGTTGACATCGCGAGAAGCCAGGTCCGGGCGGCGCTGGCCGCGCCTGCGACCTGCGCCGACCGGCCGGCACGTTCGCCGTGATCACGGAGTGAACATGTACAAGGAGCAGCACGTTCACTCCGTGATCACGGACGACCCCGCGCACCGCGGCTGCCGGGCGCATGATCACGGAGACTTGCTCACGGACTGCCGCTGGCAGCCGATCCACGGTCGCTCTCAGCAACGCACCCGCCACCGGGAGCGGCGTCACCGCGCGAGCCGGCCGACCACGCCCACCACTCACCTACAGCGCCCCGAGGAGGCCGCACCCCCGCCCCACCTGCTCCCTGGAACCGCCCAGGAACCGCACCCCCCGTGCCTACTCCCCCGCCGGCGCCTCCTCGCCGTCCACCGCCTGCACAGCCGAGCGAGCCGCATCAGGACCCTTGCTGAGCAGGATCTCGAAGGCGGCCTCGTCGAGGATCGGGACCTTCAGGGACGCGGCCTTCTCCGCCTTGGAGCCGGGGGACTCGCCGACGACCACGAAGTGGGTCTTCTTCGACACCGAACCGGAGACCTTGCCGCCGCGCGAGGTGACGGCCTCGGTGGCCTGGTCTCGGGAGTACCGATCCAGGGACCCCGTCACCACAACCGTGATGCCCTCCAGCGGGCGCGGCCCGGTGTCGACGCGCTCCTCCTCCATGCGCACGCCGGCCGCGGCCCAGCGCGCGACCCAGTCGCGGTGCCAGTCGACGGCGAACCAGTCGTGCACGGCGCGCGCGATGGTCGGGCCGACGCCCTCGACGGCGACGAGCTCCTCCGTGGTGGCGTTGGCGATCGCGTCCATCGAGCCGAGCGAGTTGGCCAGGGCCTGCGCGGCGGTCGGGCCGACATGGCGGATGGAGAGCGCGACGAGGACCCGCCACAGCGGGCGCTCTTTGACCTCCTCCAGGTTGGCCAGCAGGCTGAGCGCGTTGGAGCCCAGAGCACCGTTCTTGTTGACGAAGAACGGGGAGCGCGCGAGGCGCTCGGCGTCGACGTCGAACAGCTCGCTCTCGTTCGGAATCACCGACTCGAGCAGCGCCGCCGCGGCCTCCGCCCCGAGCGCCTCGATGTCCAGCGCTGCCCGGCCGGCCAGGGCGAACAGCCGCTCGCGCAGCTGGGCCGGGCAGTGCTGCGCGTTGGGGCAGCGAATGTCGACGTCGGTCTCCTTCTCGGGAGCGAGCGTCGTGCCGCAGGAGGGGCACTCGGTCGGCATGACGAACGCGCGCTCGGTGCCGTCGCGCCGGTCGGCGACCGGGCCGAGCACCTCCGGGATCACCTCACCGGCGCGGCGGATCACGACGGTGTCGCCGATGAGCACGCCCTTGCGGACGACCTCCTGGGCGTTGTGCAGGGTCGCCTGCCGGACGGTGACGCCGCCGACATACACCGGCTCCATCACGGCGAACGGCGTGACGCGCCCGGTCCGCCCCACGTTGACCTGCACGTCGATCAGCTTGGTCATCGCCTCTTCGGGCGCATACTTGAACGCGATCGCCCACCGCGGCGCCTTGCTGGTCGAGCCGAGCCGGCGCTGGATCGACATCTGGTCGATCTTCACGACCACGCCGTCGATCTCGTGCTCGAGCTTGTGGCGCCGCTCACCGTAGTCCGCGATGTACGCCTTGACACCGGCCAGGTCGTCGTAGACCCGCCACCGCTGGGAGGTCGGCAGCCCCCAGGCGTGCATCATCTCGTACGCCTCGGATTGGCTGGCCGGGTTGAACCCCTCCCGGGCGCCGAACCCGTGCACCAGCATGCGCATCGGCCGGGAGGCGGTGATGTGCGGGTCCTTCTGCCGCAGGCTGCCGCTGGCCGCGTTGCGCGGGTTGGCGAACGGCTGCTCCCCCGCCGCCACCTGCGCGGCGTTGACCTCCTGGAACCCCTCCAGGGTGAAGAACACCTCGCCGCGCACCTCGAGCAGGTCGGGCACCCCGTCGCCGGCGAGGTGCTCGGGGATCTCGCGGATGGTGCGGGCGTTGAGCGTAATGTCCTCGCCGGTGCGCCCGTCGCCGCGGGTCGCGGCCCTGGTGAGCCGCCCCTTCTCGTAGGTCAGGTTGAGCGCCAACCCGTCGATCTTGAGCTCGCACAGGTAACGCGGCGGGCTGCCGGCATCCCGCTCCACCCGCTCGACCCAGGCGTCGAGCGCGGGCTCGTCGAGCGCATTGTCGAGGCTGAGCATCCGCTCCCGGTGCGTGACGGCGGCGAAGTCGGTCGAGAACGTGCCGCCGACTCGCTGGCTGGGCGAGTCGGGCGTGACCAGCGACGGGAACTGCGCCTCGATCGCCTCCAGCTCGCGCATGAGCCCGTCGTAGACCGCGTCGTCGACCGCCGGCGACTGGAGCACGTAGTAGCGGTACTGGTGCTCGTCCAGCTCACGGGACAGCTCCGCGTGCCGCTCACGCGCCTCGATCGTCGGTTCGGCCTGTGCTTCGGTCATGACAGTGAACTTACCGCTGGGGTACGACAAAAAATCCGCTACTCGGCGTCGTCCGTCAGCCGGCGGCCGGCCTCGCGCACCGCGGTCAGCGCCGAGCGTGCCCCGCCGTCGGCCGGCAGCCCGCACGGCGGCGTGACGACCACCTGCGCGGCCATCGTCTTGAGCGGGAAGCCCAGCTTGCGCCACAGGTCGCGGACCTGACCGGCCAGGTCCGCCGACGAGCGCCCGGACACCCCGGCGAACAGCCCCATGCCCGCGTCCAGCTGCTCGCCCAGCGCATCGAGGTCACGCACCAGCGAAAGGTCCAGCGCCACGCCGAGGGTGCCGGCCTCGCGAAGCAGCTCCAGCGGTACCGAGGAGGCGCAGCAATGGACCACGACCGGGACGCCGGCCGCGGCGATGACCCCCGACAGCGCCGTCCGGGCGACGGCCGGGTCCACGGCCCGCAGCGTGCCGAACCCGCTCTCGGTCGGCACCCGCCCCGCGAGCACCGCCGGCAGCGACGGCTCGTCGAGCTGCAGCAGCACGGTCGCGTGCGGCAGCCGCGCCCGCACCTCGGCGACATGCGCGCGGACGCCGTCGGCGAGCGACTCCGCCAGGTCGCGGCAGGCGCCCGGGTCGCGCAGCACCTGCCCGCCGATCGGCAGCCCGAGCGAGGCGGCGAGCGTCCACGGCCCGGGCACCTGCACCTTGAACACGCCGGCGAACTCGGCGGCCTGCTCCGTCATCGTGTCCAGGTCGCGTTCGAGCAGGTCGCGCGCGACGCGCAGATCGTGACCGGGCCGGGCGGCCATGCGCCACCGCGCGGCGTACAGCTCGATCGGCAGCTCGACCAGGAACGCGCCCCCGCGCCCGATCATGTCCGCGCCCGGGCCGCGCGCGGGCAGCTCCGGCAGGTGCGGCAGGTCGGGCAGCTCACCCAGGACGATGCGCTGCGCCTCGGCGATGTCGGTGCCGGGCATCGAGCCGATGCCGGTGGCGGAACCGACCGGCCAGGGGAAGGACGTCACGTCTGCTCCGAACTCACGATGTCTGCGAGATCGTGGCCGAGCCGAGCACGATGTCGCCGTCCGGCGAGGGCTCGTAGCACACGATCGCCTGCCCTGTCGCGATCCCGCGCGCCGGACGTCCGAGCGAGGCGACGAGGCGCCCCTCCTCCAGCCGCACGGACGCGGGAACCGTCTCGCCGTGCGCACGCATCTGCACCTGGCACGCGACCTCGCGCTCCGTGGGCACCGTCCAGACCGGCCGCTCCCCCACCACGGTCGACACGTCCAGCGCGGACACGGGCCCGACCGTGACGGTGTTGGTCACCGGCGTGATCGACAGCACGTAGCGCGGGCTGCGGTCGGGCGCGGACACCCGCAGGTCGAGCCCGCGGCGCTGGCCGACCGTGTACGCATATGCGCCCTCGTGCCGCCCGATGACCGCCCCGGTCGTCGCGTCGACGATGTCCCCGGGCGCCTGCCCGAGCCGCTCGGCGAGGAAGCGCTTCGTGTCGCCGTCGGCGATGAAGCAGATGTCGTGGCTGTCGGGCTTGTCGGCCACGGCCAGCCCCCGCGCCGCCGCCTCCGCGCGCACCTCGGCCTTCGTGGAGTCCCCGAGCGGGAACATCGCCCCGTCGAGCTGCGCGCGGGTCAGCACCGCCAGCACGTACGACTGGTCCTTCGCCAGGTCCACGCTGCGCCGCAGCAGCCCGTCCGCCCCGAGCCGCGCGTGATGCCCGGTGACGACCGCATCGAACCCGAGCGCGACCGCGCGATCCAGCACCGCCGCGAACTTGATCTTCTCGTTGCACCGCAGGCACGGATTCGGCGTGCGCCCGGCCGCGTACTCGGCCACGAAGTCGTCCACCACGTCCTCGTGGAACTGCTCGGCCATGTCCCAGACGTAGAACGGGATCCCGATCACGTCCGCGGCCCGCCGCGCGTCCCGCGCGTCCTCGAGCGTGCAGCATCCGCGCGCGCCCGTGCGATAGGTCTGCGGGTTGCGCGCCAGCGCGAGGTGTACGCCGGTCACGTCGTGCCCGGCCGCCACCGCCCGGGCGGCCGCGACCGCCGAGTCGACCCCGCCGGACATCGCCGCTAGCACTCTCACGCCACCAGCCTACCGGCGCGCCACGCCACGCCTCCGCGCGTGCCGCAACGCGTGGCGCCTCCGGGCCGAGAATCCGGGATTTCATGGCTCGGGTCCGCGCCACCTGCGGACCGTTCCTCCCGCGAGTCACCGGGCCGGGGCCTGCCTGAAGGGCGGCCCCGACCCTGCCAGGTCCGCGGTGCCAAGAACCCGCGGCCTCCGGCCGCGACCCCACCGTCCCGTCGGCCTCCGCGCGGCCCCGAGCCCCGTCCGCCGCCGGCCCCGCGTCCGCAAGGTCGCGTCCGTGCGCAGCTACGCGGGATCGGCGCCCAGGCACGACCTGTCCGCCTCCGCGCGGCCGCCTCCGCGCGGCCGTGACCGCGCCTCTGCACGCCGGAGCCACGGCCGTCGTTCCACCAACGCGTCCGCGCATGCCGGACACGGCCGCACGGGATCGGCGCCCGGCACGACCCGTGCGCCTGCGCGCGGCCGCGACCGCGCCTCCGCGCGCAAGAACCCGCGGCCTCCGGCCGCGACCCCCACCGTCCCGTCGGCAGCGGCCCCGAGCCCCGTCCGCCGCCGGCCCCGCGTCCGCAAGGTCGCGTCCGTGCGCAGCTGCGCGGGATCGGCGCCCAGGCGCGACCTATACGCCTCCGCGCGGCCGCCTCCGCGCGGCCGCCTCCGCGCGGCCGCGCGCCGGAGCCACGGCCGTCGTTCCACCAACGCGTCCGCGCATGCCGGACACGGCCGCACGGGATCGGCGCCCGGCACAACCCGTGCGTCTCCGCGCGAGCGCGGCCGCGCCTCCGCGCGCCGGAGCCACGGCCGTCGTTCCACCAACGCGTCCGCGCATGCCGGACACGGCCGCACGGCATCGGTGCCCGGGCGCGACCCGTGCGCCTCCACGCGAGCGCGGCCGCGCGGGAGCGGCGCTCGGGTGCGGTCAGGTCGCGATCTCGTACGAGTCGCCGTAGACCCGCCAGTGCAGCGGTGGGTCGAGGTCGAAGTTGCGCGCCGCCAGGAAGACCCGCTGGGCGTCGTTGATACGGCTCTCGTCGCCGTGGCCGCGTTCGGACTCCATCAGCTGCACCCGGGCGTTCAGGAACGCCTCCAGGTACGCCGCCTCGTCGCCGCCCCTCGCCGGGGGCGGGACCTGCGCGGCCGCGGTGCGGCGCAGCTTCGCCAGGCCGTTCGCGCCGTGCATGACGATCGCGTCGTAGTACACGAACTGGCCCAGGATGCGCAGCCCGTCCTGCTTGGCCTGGCTCAGCGCCGGGTTGAAGTACAGCCGGTCGCGCTCGGCGTCCTGAGCGGCGCGGAACGCGGGGTCGGCCGCGGCCGCGCGCCAGTCGGCGGTGAAGTTCGGGTCCAGACCGTCGTGCGAGGCGCTGCCGTTGACCCGCTTGAGCGCGGGCAGGTAGGCGGCCAGGCGGTTGCCCGGCACCGCGGCCGTGTACCGCTCGACGACGGCGCGCATGTCCCCGGTACCGCTGCAGAAACCGACGATCCCGCCCGTGTACCCGCGGCCGTCGTGGATGTCCTCGATGTAGCTGTACTGCGCGGTCCAGTCCAGCGTGGAGTTCTCCGCGCTGGACACGATGCGCATCGCGATGTCCTTCTTCTGCGGATCGGACAGGTCACCGCGGATCGTCTGGGCCGGCCCCACCCGCGCGGCGCGCCGGCCGTCCGGGCTCCGCGGCGCACCGGCGCTCGCGCTCCCGGGCGTGCGCCCCGTCGCCGGCGAGGCGGCCGCCGCGGTGTTCCTGGCCGGCCCCTCGGGCTCGGCCTGGCCGCGTCCGGGCGTGCGCATGGCGAGCGACGCGAGGGCGAGTGACATCACGACGAACGCGGAGACGCCGACGCGACGGCGCAGCGACCAACGGCGCACTCAGGAACCCTCCCCATCGGAATCGGCGGCGCTCGACCGCAGCAGGGTCGAGTGCGACACGGAGTACAGCGCCGCGGTGTGCTCGGAGACGCGATGCTCGGGCGCGGACGCGTGCGGCACCCGCGCCACCCCGCGCGGCTGCCCTCTACGCGGCTGCGAGCCTTCACGCCAGTACGCGTCCGCGCCGTCGCCCCGGTGGGCAACCTCACCGGCCGCTACGGACGTACCCGCAGGCACGCCACCTCGCGCGGACGCGCGGACGCCGCGCGGCCCGGACGCGGAGGCATGATCCGACACGCGGATGCCGCGCGGCCCCGACGCGACGTAGCGGTCCGACGCGAGGCCACGATCCCCCGCGGACGCGATCGCACGGTCCGCCGCGAGCGCACCGCCCGCCGCGGCCGCACCATTCCACGCGCCGGCACCGTTGGATGCGAGCACACCACCGGACGCGGCGGCACCGTCTGACGCACGAGCATCGCCGGGCGCGGGCGCGACGTCCGCGGGGGCCGTCGACGACGGCGGGATCGGCGCGTTCGCCCCGGCGGAGCCCGCCCGGTGCAGCTTGTGCCAGCGCAGCCGCGCCCCGCTCAGCGCCGTTCCCAGCGACTGTATGAGCACGATGTACATCAGCTGCCGGTACACGAACTGCTGCAGCGGCAGCACCCACAGCGGCCGCATCGGCTCCCTGTCCAGCCGGAACGCGACGATCGCGGTCAGCAACTGCAGGCCGAGCATCGCCAACCACGCGATCGTGGTGATCCTCCAGCTGGCGAAGAACAGGCCGTACACGAACAGGATGTCGATCAGCGGGGCGAGCAACGGCAGCGCGATGCCGAAGAAGGCGATGAAGGGCAGCCCGACGCGGCCGAACCGGCCAGACGGGCCGCTGTCGACCAGCGACCGCCGGTGCTTCCACATCGCCTGCATCGTGCCGTAGCTCCAGCGGTACCGCTGCAGCCACAACTGCCGCAGGGTGCTCGGCGCCTCCGTCCACGCGCGGGCGCGCTCCTCGTAGACCACCCGCCAGCCGCTCCGGCACAGCGCCATCGTCACGTCGGTGTCCTCGGCCAGGGTGTCGTGGCTGATCCCGCCGATGTCGCGCAGCGCCTGGCGGCGGAACGCACCGATCGCGCCCGGGACCGTCGGCATGATGCGCAGCAGGTCGTACAGCCGGCGGTCCAGGTTGAACCCGATGACGTACTCGATGTGCTGCCACCGCGCGACGATCGACTTGCGGTTGCCGACCTTGACGTTGCCCGCGACCGCGCCGACGGACGGGTCGGCGAACGGCTGGACGAGGTGGCGCAGCGAATCCGGCTCGAAGACGGTGTCGCCGTCCACCATGACGATCAGGTCGTGCTTCGCCATGGCGATGCCGACGTTGAGCGCGTTGGCCTTGCCGCCGTTGGGGATGCGCACGACGCGCACGTTCGGCAGCTTCAGCGCCTCCACGAGCGCGGCGGTACCGTCGGTGGAGCCGTCGTCGACGACCACGACCTCGATCCCGCCCGGATGGTTGCCGCCCGCGAGGGAGCGCACCGTGGCCTCGATGCCCTCCTTCTCGTTGTAGGCGGGCACCACGACCGACACCGGCTCCTCGACCGGCGGCCCCCATTCCCACGTCTTCGCGCGCCGCCTCCGCGCGTGGCGGCCGGCGAGGAGGAACAGCGCCGCCGTGCGCCCGATCGTCAGGATCCCAACGATCAGGAACAGGACCCGCAGCAGCTCCATGATCCAGTCGGCGACGGAGACCGCGGTCACGAGCGCGAGGGCGCGGCGTTTGTCGCTGGCGGTGGCCGGGGTGTCGACGGCGATGCTGCGGTCCGCGAGCGCCTTCGCCAGGCCGCCGGAGACGGTCGTGAAGGTGTACCCGCGCCGCTGCATCATCGGGATGAACCGGTCCAGCGCCGCGACGGTCTCCGCGCGGTCGCCGCCCGCGTCGTGCATGAGCACGACGGAGCCGTTGTCGCCCTCCGGCGTCGCGCCGCGCACGATCGCGTCCACGCCGGGCCGGCTCCAGTCCCGGCTGTCGGTGTCCGTCATGATCGACAGGTACCCGAGCTGCCCGGCCTCCTGGATCAGCGGCCAGTTGGCGTCGTCGATGGCATCAGCGCTGGACGAGTACGGCAGGCGCAGCAGCGCCGACTTCCGCCCGGTCGCGCGCACGACGGCGAGCTGGGTCTGCGAGTACTCCAGCTCGCGCTGCCACTGCGACAGCTTGTCCAGGCGCGGATGCGTGAAGCTGTGGATGCCGATCTCGTCGCCCTCGCGCGCGAGGTCGGCCACGATGTCGGCGTGCCGGGTCACCTGGGTACCGACGACGAAGAACGTCGCGTTGACGTTGTGCCGCCGCAGGACGTCCACGATGCGCGGCGTCCACACCGGGTCGGGCCCATCGTCGAACGTGAGCGCGATGGTCTTGGGAGGCATGCTGTAGGAGTGCACCGCCCCGTTGCGCGTGTCGATGATCGGCCCGCCGTCGATGACCGACTGTGGCACCTGCGTCTGGCGGCCGGCGCTCCCGCTGTGGTCGGGGTGGAACTCGGCGTTCACGTAGGCCTCGACGAACAGCACGCCCACGAGCATCGTCAGCAGCACGATGCCGAAGATGAGGCGGGCGAGCGGGAACCGCTTCTTCGGGGTCTTCCTCCGGTGGGTCACGCCTGGCTCACGCTCGCGGTCGCGCTGGAGACAAGGCCGGATCCGTCGATTTCCGCATCGGTACCGCCGGTGCCGCCCACCATCGGCGACGCGGCCGGCCGCACGGTCGACGTATCACCGACCGGCACGGTGCCCGCGGAGCGCGACGCCGTGGCCGTCGGGGTCGCGGTGGCGCTCGGCCGCGCCGTGCCCGCTGTCCCCTCGGTCTGACCGGTGTGCGGCGGCGTCGGCGAGGCCGACGCGGACGGCCGGGCCGACGGCTGCGGGGTCCGCGTCGGATCCGCCGACGGCTGCGGCTCGGGCGCGGAACTCGTCGGCACGGCGGAGGGCGCCGTCGTCGCGGTCGCCTCCGGCGTACCCGGCACCCCGGCACCGCCCGGCCGCGCGGACGCGCTCGGCACCGGCTTGCCGTCGGCGATCTTCTTCGCGGTGGAGCTCGGCGGCCTGTTGGCCACCGGCGTGTTCTTCGCCCCCGGCTTGGACGCGGGCGGCTGCGGTTCGAGCACCGGCAGGTTATTCGCAAGATCCGGAAAGGGCAGCAACTGCTGCGGCTTCAACGGCCCACCGGCGAGACTGGTGGCGACGAGCGCTCCGTAAACGAGCGTCGCCGCCCCCAGCAGGCCGAAAACGACGCGGATTCGTTTTCCCCGGCGGCCGGATGCATCGACGAACACCGGTGACGAAAGATCGCCAACAGCGATGATGTCGGTATCGTCATCCATGGAACGGGTTTCGAGTGGCACGGCGCAAACATAGGCGCACGCGAAGACTTAAGAGTCCCGAAAAACGTCAGAGAATTGCCGTAACCAAATCACTAGCCCAGCTACCAGGCAATATTCGCCGTGGTAGGTGCTAATTCACCCGTACGGCTTCACCCCGACGACCGACCACGTTAGGCGTTCCTCACTAATGGCTCACCCTCCCTCACCCTCCCCCATCCACGGCCCCTTGGCCAGCGAAACACGCCCCGGCCACGCGCGGACGCGCGGCCCGCAGACGCGCTCTACGCACACACAAGAACGGACCTGCCCACGCGCCGGACGCAGCCGGGCGCGTGGGCAGCTGCTGACGCCCGGCGCGCCCTGTAGCGCGCGGACGCCACCGCTGCGCGCGGACGCGGCGGCGGTCAGCGGCTCTTGGTGGCGGCGCGGTGGGCGCGTTCGACCGCGGCGGGCAGCGCGGCGACGAGTGCGTCCACGTCGTCCATGGTCGAGGTGTGGCCGAGCGTGAAGCGCAGCGACGAGCGGGCGCGGGCGTCGTCGGCGCCCATGGCCAGCAGCACGTGCGACGGCTGCGCCACCCCCGCCGAGCAGGCCGAACCCGTCGAGCAGGCGATGTCCTGGGCGTCGAGGAGCAGCAGCAGCGCGTCGCCCTCGCAGCCCGGGAAGGAGAAGTGGGCGTTGCCCGGGAGGCGGTCCGCGGGGTCGCCGTTGAGGATGGCCTCCGGTACGGTCGCGCGGACGCGTTCGACCAGGGCGTCGCGGAGGCGTCCGATGCGTTCGGCCGACTCGCGCTGCGTCTTCACCGACAGTTCCAAGGCCACGGCGAACGCCACGATGGCGGGCACGTCGAGGGTGCCGGAGCGTACGTCGCGCTCCTGGCCGCCGCCGTGGGCCAACGGCGTGCAGTCGACCTCGCGGCCCAGCAGCAGCGCGCCCGCGCCGATCGGGCCACCGAGCTTGTGGCCGCTGACCGTGAGCGCGGACGCGCCGCTCGCGGCGAAGTCGACCGGCACCTGGCCGACGGCCTGGACGGCGTCGGTGTGGAACGGCACGCCCGCGCGGACGGCGAGCGCGGCCAGCTCGGCGACGGGCTGGACGGTGCCGACCTCGTTGTTGGCCCACATGGCCGTGACCACCGCGACGTCGTCGCCGGCCAGTGCCTCGGCGAGCGCCTCCGGGTGCACCCGCCCGTACGCGTCGACAGCCAGCCAGGTGACGGCGGCGCCCTCGTGCCGCTCCAGCCAGGCGACGGAGTCGAGCACGGCATGGTGCTCGACGGAGCTGGCCACGACCCGGTTGCGGCGCGCGTCGGCGCCGCGGCGGGCCCAGAACACGCCCTTGACGGCGAGGTTGTCGCTCTCGGTGCCGCCACCGGTGAAGATCACCTCCGACGGGCGGGCCACCAGCGTGGCGGCGACCCGCTCGCGCGATTCCTCCACTCGGCGGCG
Source organism: Dactylosporangium sp. NPDC048998 (assembly GCF_043197855.1). Classification (NCBI taxonomy): domain Bacteria; kingdom Bacillati; phylum Actinomycetota; class Actinomycetes; order Micromonosporales; family Micromonosporaceae; genus Dactylosporangium; species Dactylosporangium sp. NPDC048998. The sequence continues at coordinate 270,709 of NZ_JBICTV010000001.1, read as the reverse complement.
AGCCTGGCGGCCGGGGGCGTGCAGCGAAGAAGCGTTGCCGACTTCGCGCGCCGTGGCGACGTAGGCGTCGAGCGCCTCCGGGAGCATCGGCGTGGTGGCGGCGTGGTCGAGATACGGCATCGGAGCCAAGCCTAACGGCCAGGCACCCCTTACTTCCCCTCCGGTCGCGCGATGATCGCCCCGCCACCGGACGTGCGTGGCGGGCGACCGCATCGGCGACGGCACCGCCCGTGACGGTCACGAGGCCGCGCAGCGCGGACGCGGGCGGGTCATCGATCCAGAAGAATCGAGGTCGCGGCCCGGATGCCCGCCACCTGCGACCGGGCGCCGCACACGGGCGCGGTCACTGCTGGTGACAGGTTCAACGTCCGGCGATCATTCTCGCAATCTGAAGAACGCGCCCGGGCGCGCGGGTGGTAAGGAGCACCACCCCAGGTGGAACCGCGGTGTGGGAAACCCCACGTGGCGCATCCGCGCCGCTGCGGGCGCGAATGCTTGGTCAGGAACAACCCGTGAACTCCGAGAGCTTCAGGACGTACCCGTGCGATGGTGGCGACCGCGGCATCCGGGCGGGCGGTGCCGATGAGCACCGGGCACCCGCGCGGCGACCACGGCGAGGACGGCTTCGTCGAGCTGTTCCGCGCCGGGGACGAGCGCGCCCTGCGGCTGGCGTACGAGCGGTTCGGGCCGGCGGTGTTCCACCTCGCGCTGCGGGGCGTCACCAGTGCCGCGGACGCCGAGGACGTCACCCAGGCCACCTTCGTGGCGGCCTGGCTCGGGCGCGGGGGCTTTGACGCGACGCGCGGCTCGATGCTCGGCTGGCTGCTCGGCATCGCGTGGCGCAAGGTCGTCGACCGGAACCGCGCCTCCGCGCGGGAAGATCGCATCACCGAATCGATACGCCGGTTGGCCGGCCTCGCCGGCGACCGCGCGAGCGAGGCGCCCCCGGACCGCATCGTCGAACGCCTCCTGCTGGCCGACGAGATGGCCCACCTTCCGGGCGAGCAGCGGCGGGTACTGGAGTTGGCGTTCTACGACGACCTGCCCCACCCGCGGATCGCCGCCCTGACCGGGCTCCCGCTCGGCACCGTGAAGAGCCACCTGCGGCGCGGGATGGCGCGGCTACGCGACCGCTGGGAGGTAGACGGTGCCGCATCTGGAGCCTGAGCGGCTGGTACTTCTGGCGCTCGGTGAGGAGACCCTCGACCTGCGCGAGAACGGCCACCTGGACACCTGCGAGCGGTGCCGCGCGGACGTGGACTCGCTGCGCGACGTCGCCGGGCTCGGCCGGCAGACGCAGCGGCTGCGCGAGCTCCCGCCGCCGCCGGAGCGCGTGTGGCAGCGCATCCGCGCGGAACTGGCCACGCCCCGGGCGGACACCGCCCCGGCCACGGAGCGCCCCGCGACGCCCCGGGAGGACACCGCCCCTGGCACGGAACGCTCGGGAACGCCCCGGGCGGACACCACCCCGGGCACAGAGCGCCCCGCGACGCTCCGGGCGGACACCACCCCAGGCACGGAACGCTCGGGAACGCCCCGGGCCGACACCACCCCGGCCACGGAACGACCTACGACGCCCGAGGCGGACACGCCCCCCGGCGGGTGGCGGTGGGCGACGCCCCCGGAAGAAGCGCTCCCGGGCGAAACGGCCCGGGATAGCGCATGGGACGAGGTGGTGGCAGGGGCGGAGGCGGACGGAGCTGGCACGTCGTCGAGCCGTCGAACGAACGGGCCGGAGCAGAACCGAACGGCACGACATCGCGCCGACCGAGACCGGGCGGCATCGGAAGGCGCCGACCGAAGCCACGCGGCATGGGATGCGGCCAACCGAGGCCAGGCGTGGGACGAGGCCGACCGAGGTCACGCGGCATGGGATGGGGCCGACCGAGACCGGGCGGCATGGGACGCGGCGTGGGACGGGGCTGCGCTGAGCGGTGAGGTGGCGCTCGCCGGCGGGGCTACGCGGAGCGGCGGGCTGACGCGGAAAGGCGCGGCCGCGCTGGCCGGCGGGTCGGCGCAGGATCCTGGGGTCGTGCTGGGCGGCCGGGCGGCGCGGCATCTGAGGCGGCGCGGGCCCGGGTGGGGTGGCGCCGTGGCGATCGCGGCGATGGCCGCCGTCGTGGGGGCGCTGGCCGGGGCCGGGGTGACCGTGCTCCTGCTCCGCGGGCGCGACGGCGGCGACGCCGCGGCCGACTGCCGGCCGCAGGACGCGCGGGTGCGGCTCGATCCGCTGCCGGAGGCGCCGCGCGGAGCGAGCGGGTACGCCTGCGTGCGGACCGTCGACGGCGAACGGCGGCTCATCGTCCGTGCCGAGGGGATGCCCGTCCAGGCGGACAGCGACTACGAGGCGTGGCTGCTCGACGAGACCGGGCCGACCGGGCGTATGGAGGCGCTCGGGGTGCTGGGCAAAGGTCCGAACCTTGCACTTGCGGTACCGGCGACGGTGGATCTCTCTCGGTACAACATCATCGACATTTCCGCGGAGCCGCACGACGGGAAACCCACGCACTCCGGGCGGAGCATGCTGCGCGGCAAACTGCCGTGAATCGCGCAGAAAGCCGGCAACAACCGCGAAGGCGCCCGCCGACGAAGCCGGCGGGCGCCTCAAGCAACCAAGAGCTACTTGCGCTTGCGGATCTCCTCGGCGGCCTGCGGGACGACCTTGAGCAGGTCGCCGACCACGCCGAAGTCGGCCAGTTCGAAGATCGGCGCCTCGGGGTCCTTGTTCACGGCGACGATGGTCTTCGACGTCTGCATGCCGGCGCGGTGCTGGATCGCGCCGGAGATGCCCAGCGCGACGTACAGCTGCGGCGACACGGTCTTGCCGGTCTGGCCGACCTGGAACTGGTGCGGGTAGAAGCCGGAGTCGACCGCCGCGCGCGACGCGCCGACCGCGCCGCCGAGCAGGTCGGCCAGCTCCTCGACCAGCTTGAAGTTGTCCGCGCTGCCGACGCCGCGGCCGCCGGAGACGACGATGGACGCCTCGGCCAGCTCGGGGCGGGCGCCCTTGGACTCGGTCTTGCGCTCCACGACCTTGGCGAGCCGGTCCTTGTCCTGCACGGCGACCTCGACCGGCTCGACGGCGGGGGTGGCCGGCGCGGGGGCGGGCGTGAGGGAGTTCGGGCGCACGGTCACGATCGGCAGGCCCTTGGTGACCTTGGACTTGACGATCGTCGAACCGGCGAAGACCACCTGCGTGGCGGTACCGTCCGGCTCCAGCGCGACCACGTCGGTGAGCACGCCGTTGTCGAGCTTGACGGCGACGCGGGCGGCGATCTCCTTGCCCTCCTGCGTGGAGGCGAGCAGGACCGCAGCCGGCGAGACCCGCTGGATCAGCCCGGCCAGGACGGTGGCCTTCGGGGCGACCAGGTACCCGTCGAGGTCGGCGCCGGCGGCGGCGTAGATCTTCGTGGCGCCGTACTCGCCGAGCTTGGCGGTCAGCGCGTCCAGGGCGTCCGAGGACCCGCCGAGCACGACCGCGGCGACGTCCCCGCCCAGCGTGCGGGCGAGGGTGAGCATCTCGAGCGTGACCTTCTTGACCCCGCCCTGCGAGGAGGCCTCGACTACGACCAGAACTTCAGCCATGGTTTCCGTCTCCCCTTACACGAACTTCTCGGAGGCGAGGTACTCGACGAGCTTCACGCCGCCGTCGTCGCCCGCGTCGATCTTGTTGCCGGCCTGGCGCGGCGGCCGCTTGTTGTGCTCGACCACGGCGCTGGTCGCGCCGTCCAACCCGACCTCGCCGGCGGCGATGCCCAGGTCGGCCAGCGACAGCGTCTGCAGCGGCTTCTTCTTGGCCGCCATGATCCCCTTGAACGAGGGGTACCGCGGGTCGTTGATCGTGTCCCAGACGCTGACGAGCGCGGGGGTGGCGGCGGTGACGACCTCGTAGCCCTCGTCGGTCTGCCGCTCGATGGTCAGCTGTGAGCCCTCCACGGTCAGCTTCCGCGCGCCGGTCAGTGCGGCGATGCCCAGCCGCTCGGCGACCATGTGCGGCATGACCTGTACCCGGCCGTCGGTCGACTCGGCGCCGCAGATGACCAGGTCGGCGTTCTGCTGGGCGATGGCGGCCGCGAGGACCTTCGACGTGGCGACGGCGCACGAGCCGTGCAGCGCGTCGTCGACGACGTGGACGGCCGAGTCCGGGCCCATCGACAGCGCCTTGCGGATCGACTCCGTCGCGCGGTCCGGGCCGACGGTCAGGACGACGACCTCGCCGCCGTGCGCCTCCTGGAGGCGAAGGGCCTCCTCGATGGCGTACTCGTCCATCTCGTTGATCACATTGTTCGCCGACCCGCGGTCGACGGTGTTGTCGTCAGTGCGCAGGTTGCGCTCCGCGCCGGAGTCCGGCACCTGCTTGACGAGTACGACGATCTTCATCGTGGTCCGAGGTCCTCCTGCTTGACAGTCACCGCGCCGTCGCTGGCGACTTGCGCCCCACGTTACGGCTCATCGCGAGTGGTAACAGGTTCGCCTTGCAGATGTTACTGGGCAGTAAGTTCGCGGTCGCGGTGAAAAGTGTCACCAACCGGCCGCAACCTAGTGCCGGGGCTGGGTGATATGTCGGAAAAATCCCTGATCCTCCGGCCGGCCCGGCCGCCTGCCGCCGCCGTCGCACAGCAAGCTGCGGAAAAGGTCACACACCGCAGGCGCGAGGCTCCGGACGATCATCTGTGCACCTGCGGCCGCCTGCGCGAGGCCAAAATGCCCAGGTTTCCCCAGAACACGGGTGAGGCGGGTCAGTCGGAGATCATCGCGGTGGCCAGCGCCGTGCGGGTGGCGCGGCGGGCCGGGGGCAGGGCGGCAGCCGCGGCCGCGCACGTGGCCAGGGCCGCGTACAGGGCGAGCTGGCCGACCGGGATGACCGGGTAGCCGTGGCCGTACTGGCGGATGAGGCCGAACGCGGCCGCCGCGCCCGCGAGGACACCCAGGCCGATGCCCGTCGTGGCGCCCACCGCGGACATCAGCACGGCCTCCAGCACGAGCAGCGCCACCGGGTGGCCGCCGGGGCCGACGACGGACACCGTGCCGCCGAGGCGGAAGCCGTAGGTCTGCACGGTCGTGGCGTCGACCGCGATCTCGCCGTCGCGCTGCGGCAGCCGGCCATGGGACGTGTCGAACATCGACAGCGCCGGGTCGCCCGGGACCGACACCGCCCAGCCGGCCCGCCCGAAGTCGGCGATCAGGCGCCCCTGCCCGTCGAGCATCGACAGCCGCTCGGCCATCCGGCCGTCCGCGTGGGCGACGCCGGGCACCCCGCGCACCGCGTCAAGGTCGCCGAAGTCCAGCCGGCGGGTGGTCTCGGCAAACCCGGAGCCCCGGTCGCCGAACGGCAGCCGGTCAGGGCCGGCCGACGCGTCGACGTTGCGGGCGGCCCGGGCAAGATCGTCGTAGAAGGCGGCGCGCGCCGTGTCGCCGTAGACGAGGGTGCCGGCGAGGAACCCGACACCGATCATGACGGCGACCGCGGTCAGCACAAGACGTACCTTGTGAGCACGCAGTCCGGCGAGCGTCGTTCGGAGCACGGGGCGACTGTACTGAGGGGGTCCGACAATTCATGTCGATGTGGTCGGTGGTCCGGCTCTGGTTCGATCCCGACGAGGTCCGCTCGGTCGGCAGCACCCCCGACTACCGGTTCTCGCTGGCCAACGAGCGCACCTTCCTGGCCTGGCTGCGCACCGCGCTGGCGCTGATCGGCGGCGGGCTCGCGGTCGCGCAGTTCCTGCCCGAACACCGGCTGCGCATCGTGGTCGCGGTGTCACTGCTCGCGCTCGGGGCCCTCGTCGCGATCCGGGCGGTCGATCACTGGGCTCGCAGCGAGCGGGCGATGCGGCTGGGTGAGGCGCTGCCCCCGTCGCGGTTCCCGGCCATCCTCGCGCTCGTGGTCACCCTGGGCGCGGCCGCGCTGCTGGTGGCGACGCTGCTGTGAGCGAGCCGGAGCCGCCCCCGGGCGCCCAGGTCGAGCGCACCCACCTGTCGTGGCGCCGGACCCTGGTCTCGTTCACCGCGGTCGCGCTGCTGCTGGCGCGCCTGGCCGCGGTACAGCTGGAGCCCATGCCCGCGGCGTGGGTCCTGGCCGCCGTCGCGCTCGGCTGGGCCGCCGCGGTGCGGCTCACCCTGCACCGCGTCCACAACCTCACCACCCCGATCGCCCGGGCGGTGCCGTCGCTGGTCGCGCTCATTCTGCTGTACTGCGCGATGGGCACCCTGTTGCTGATGTCATGACCCCCTTTGCTGAGTCATGATGGCGCCATGGGACGCGCACTGCCCTTCTTGATCGTGCTGGTCGCGACGCTGATCGCACTGATCGACTGCCTGTCCTCGGAGCGCGAGGACATCCGCGGGCTGCCCAGGCCCGTCTGGTTCCTGGCGATCCTGCTCCTGCCGATCGTCGGCCCCGTCGCGTGGTTCTTCGCCGGCCGCCCTGCCTCGCTCGAACAGCGGGCGGGGGTGCTCGCGGGCGGTCGAAGCCGAAGGCGGGTGACCGCGCCGGACGACGACCCGGAGTTCCTGCGCGGCATCGACACCACCCAGTCCCGCAACGACGCTGAGCTGCTGCGCCGCTGGGAGGAGGACCTCAAACGCCGCGACGACGATCCGGGCGCATAGCGCACGAGGACGAGGCCAGACGAAGAACGGTCAGACCTGCGGGACGCACACGATCAGCGCGCCTGGGCGTACGCGGGCGGCCAGGCGGCGATCGGGCACGATGACGTCGCCGTCGAGTTCGCGCGGCTCGTCGTGGGCGGCACGGACCTCGACCGCGCGGGCGCGGAAGGTCTCCAGGCCACGCGCGTCGCCACCGCGCCACACCAGCACCCCACCGGCCAGCCGCACCCAGTCCGACAGGTGGCTCGGGCTGAGGACCGCGACGTCGAGGCAGCCGTCGTCGGGCTCGGCGTCGGGCAGTAGCCGGATGCCGCCCTGCAGGCGGCCCACGTTCGCGACGAGCACGCTGCTGGCCCGGCGGTGCAGGTAGCGGCCGCCGTCCAGCCGGATGCGCACCGCCATGCGGCGGCGGGTGAGGTTGCGCAGCCCGGACGCGACGTACGCGGCCCAGCCGAAGCGGCGCTTCGCCTCGTCGGGCGTCTCGCCGACCATCGCGGCGTCGAAGCCCATGCCGGCCATCACGGTGAACGCGCCCGCGCCCTCCACGACGCCGACGTCGATGCGCCGCCGCGCGCCGCCGACGGCGACCGCGACCGCCTCGGCCACGCCGTGCGGGATGCCGAGGTTGCCGGCGAGCAGGTTGCCGGTGCCCGACGGGATGAGCGCGACGGCCACATCGCTGCCCGCCAGCACGCCGGCAACCGCCCTGACGGTGCCGTCGCCGCCGCAGACGAGCACCACCTCCACGCCGGCCGCGGCGGCGTCCTCGGCCATGCCGGACCCGGGGTCCTCCGGCGTCGTCTCCAGCCACAGCGGCTCGGGCCAGCCGGCCGCCGCCAGTGCGTCGCGGAGTTCGCGGCGGCGCGCGTCGAGGTCCAGGACCTTGGAGGGGTTGATAACGACCGCCGAACGGGTCATGAGCGGACCTTTCGGTACCGCGCCTGGAAGAAGCAAGAGCCGCCGACTGCGACCGCGAGGAGGAACTTGCCGTCGATGAAGCCGACCCTCGTCAGGCCGTTCACGAGATCGTTGTCCGTCATGTTCTGCCAATCCCCAGGTTGGGCATGCCGGCAAACGTGAGCGGCGACAAGGCCCCAAACCGCGACCGGGCCGAGGAGGAGCCGACTCCCGCCTGAACGGGTGCCTTCTGACGGTTTTGTGCCGTTCACTCTCCGGCCTCTTCGCCGTGCTCCCATCGCGGGATGACCGCGTGGCAACTCGCCTGCATTGACATGGCAGGCACTACGGTGCGTGATGACGGCCTGGTCGAGCAGGCTTTCACGGTGGCGTTCGCCGGCGAGGGCGTGGCGCCTGGCACCCCGCAGCACGAGCGCATGCTCGCCGTCGTGCGCAAGACGATGGGACAGAGCCGGATCGAGGTGTTCCGGCTCCTGCTGGACGGCGACGAGCGGCGCGCCCAGGCCGCCAACGAGACGTTCGAGGAGGCGTACGGGCTGCTCGTCGACGAGGGCGCCGTGCTGCCGATCCCGGGCGCCATCGAGGCGATCAAGACGCTGCGCGCCGCCGGGATCAAGGTCGCGCTGACGACCGGGTTCGCCCGCGCCACACAGGAGGCGATCATCGACGCGCTCGGCTGGTGGGGCCAGGTCGACCTGGTGCTCTCCCCCGCCGACGCCGGGCGGGGTCGCCCGTTCCCGGACTTCATGCTCGTCTCCGCGCTGAAGCTCGGCGTCGAGGACGTCCGCCGCCTGCTCGTCGTCGGCGACACGCCGCTGGACCTCATCGCCGGCCAGCGCGCGGGCGCGGGCCTGCTCGTCGGCGTCCTGACCGGCGCGGGCGACCGCCAGGCGCTGCAGGCCGCGGGCGCGCACGAGGTCATCGGCTCGATCGGCGAGCTCCCGCGCCTGCTCGGCCTCGAGTAGCCGGCCGCGCGCCCGACCAACACACACGCACGACCAACCCACGAGCACGACCCCACCCACAAGGTTCCCCACGGCAGCACCACCCACAAGGTGGTCCAGGCCGTGCCTCAGGCCAGGTTGGACGAGCGCGGGTACGCGTCCTCCGGATCGGTGAGCACGTTCACCAGGTACGGCACGCCCGAGGCGAACGCGCGCCCCAGCGCCCCGGCCAGGTCGCCCGGCTTCTGCACGGTCTCCCCCGCGCCCCCGAGCGCCTTCACCACGTCGTCGTAGCGCAGCCCGGGCTGCAGATCGGCGGCCAGGTCGTAGCCGTAGATCTGGCGCATCGGGTGCTTCTCCAGGCCCCAGATGCCGTTGTTGCCGACCACGATGACGACCGGTAGCTGCTGGCGTACCAGCGACTCCACGTCCATCAGCGAGAACCCGGCCGCGCCGTCGCCCATGAGCACGCAGATCTGCCGGTCCGGGTAGGTGATCCGCGCACCCATCGCGTAGCCCATGCCGGTGCCGAGGCAGCCGTACGGGCCCGGGTCGAGCCAGGTGCCGGGCCGGGCCGGCTCCAGGTACTTGCCGGCGTAGGAGACGAAGTCGCCGCCGTCGCCGATCGTCACCGCGTCCTCGGCCAGCACCTTGCGCAGTTCGCCGTACACCCGGCTGGGCTTGATCGGGTCGGTGTCGGCCTCCAGGGCCTCGGTCTCCCGCGACTTCGCCGCACTCTCCGCGGCGCGCAGCGTGGCGATCCACTCCTCGTGATCGGCGACGAGGCCGCCGTAGGTCGCGAACGCCGACAGGATCAGCCGCAGGTCGCCGGCGGGCGCCGCGGCCGGCGTGACGTGCCCGGCCTTCTGCGAGGCCGCGTCGGTGACGTGCACGACCTGTGCGCCGCCGAAGTCGCCGAAGCCGAGCCGGAAGTCCAGCGGCGTGCCGATGACCGCGATGACGTCGGCGCCGCCGAACGCGGCCTTGCGCGCCCGCGCGAAGGCGAGCGGGTGGTCCGGCGGCAGCGTGCCGCGCCCCATGCCGTTGGCGAACACCGGGACGCGCAGCGCCTCCGCGGCCTCGCGCAGGGCGGCGGTGGCGTCGCCGGCCCACACGTCGGATCCGGCGACGATGACCGGCCGCTGGGCTGCGGCCAGGATGCTGACGGCACGGTGCACCTCGTCGGGGTCCGGCTCCTGCGCCGGTGCGGCCGGAGCCGCCTCCTCCTCGATCCCGTCCACGGTGGAGAAGACGACCTCCAGCGGCAGGTCCACGAAGACCGGTCCCCGGTGCGGGGTGAGGGCGGTGAGGGCCGCGGCGCGCATCCGCGCGTAGACCTCGTCGGTCGCGAAGATCGTCTCGGCGTGCTTGGTGACCGCGCGCACGACGGGCAGGTGGTCCATCTCCTGCAGGCTGCCCGAGCCCCAGCGGAACTGCGGGGCACGGCCGCCGAGCACGACCACCGGCGCGCCGTTGAACATCGCGCTGGTGAGCCCGGACACGCCGTTGGTGACGCCCGGCCCGGCGGTCAGCACGGCCAGCCCGGGGCGGCGCTGGAGCTTCGCGACCGCCTCGGCGGCGAACACCGCGGACTGCTCGTGCCGCACGTCGACGATGCGGACGCCGGCCTTCTTCGCCGCGTCGTACAGCGGGAAGACGTGGCCGCCGGACAGGGTGAACATCTCGGTGACCCCGAACCCGCGCAGTGCCGCCAGCGCCAGGTCACCGCCGTGCCCGTCGATCTTCGTCATGTGCGAATCCTACTCACGTTCATCGGGCGGAAGTGGCGCCGGACACGCTCACGGGTTGCCCGAGCCGAACCAGTCCGCGACCGGCTGCGGCCAGTGGTCGGTCGTCAGGTAGTACGACACGCACCCGGCCGCCACCGGCGTGACCACCAGCAGCACCAGCACGAACAGGGCCAGCAGCGCCCGCGCGACCGGCCCGCGGCGCGGGCGCGCGCCGTCGTACACGGCGGCTTCGCTCTGCGGTCGCGCGGCGGGCCGGGACGGCGCCGCCGGCGGGCGCGACGGGGCCGGCTGCGGCGGCGAGGGCATCCGGGCCGGCTGCACGGGGGCCACGCGCTGCGGCGGGCGCGGCGGCGCGGGCGGCTGGACGGGCGGCGGGGCGCTGCCGGCGCGGAACGCGTTGCCGTACTCGTCGTAGCGCGTCGACGCCTCCGGGACCCCGCCCCCGGAGACGAACACTCGCCCGGAGCTCACCGGCCGGTCGGGCGGCGCCGAGACGGGCGGCGAGGGGACCGGCGGCACGGAGACCGGGTCGCCCGGAGGCGCGGACACGGGGGTGGTCTGGTAGCCACCGCCCGGCGGCGCGGACACGGGCGTGGTCTGGTAGCCACCGGGCGGCGGCGCGGACACGGGCGCACTGGAGACCGGCGAGGGCGCCGGCACCGGGTCATCGGGCCACAGCGGCCCGCCCGACGGCGGTGCCGACACCGGCGTCCCGAACCCTCCGGCCGGCGGCATCGAGAAGCCCGCGCCCGGGGGCGCCGAGACGGGGTCGGCGGCGGGCGAGACCGGACCCGCGACCGGGGTGGCGCCGGACTGCCGCCCCGGAAAGCCCGGGACCTGCGGCAGCACCCCCGTCGCCGGCCCGGGCGCCGGCGAGGCGCCGGCCTGGGTCGCGGTCGAGCCGGCCAGCATGCTGCCCTCGGCGACGACCAGCTCGGGCTGCTCGATGGCCACCGCGGCCCGGCCGAGCTCGCGGTGCAGCAGGGTCGCCACGAGCGGCATCCGGCTGGAGCCGCCGACCAGGAACACGCCCGCCACCGCGTCCTCGGGCAGCTGCGCCCAGCGCATCACGCCCTCGGTCACGCGCACCGTCTGCTTGAGCATCGGCAGGGCGAGGCGCTCGAGCTCCTCCCGCGTCAGGTGTACGTCCACGTTGAGCAGCGGAATCGTCAGGTCCGACGCCGGCTGGCGGGACAGCCGCTCCTTCGCCACCCGCGCGTCGTCCCACAGCAGGCGGCGGTGCCGGCGATCCTCGACGGTCTGCGGGCTCATCAGCCGCGCCCACTCCTGCGGCGCCTGCGGCTCGCAGAGCGTGCCGATGTGCTTGACGACGGCGTTGTCCACGTCGACGCCGCCGATGTCGTCACGCCCGTCGACGGCCAGCACCTCGAAGCCGCCGGCGGTGCGGGCGACCACGCTCGCGTCGAAGGTGCCGGCGCCGAAGTCGTAGACGACCACGACCGAGCCCACGTGTACGTCGTGGCCCAGAACCTGGGTGAAGTACGCGGCGGCGGCCACCGGCTCGGGCACCAGCCGGACCCGGCCCAGCCCGGCCGCCTCGGCCGCGTCCGCGATCGACAGGCGGCGGGTCGCGCCCCACGAGGCAGGGACCGTCACGGTCACGTCCGGCACGGCGTCGCCGACGGTGCGGGCCCACTCGTCGCGCACCCGGCGCAGCACCGCGGCGATGAGCTCGTTGACCGGCACCTCCCGGTCGCCGAGCAGCACCGTGCCGTCGTCGATGCGGCGCTTCGGGTTGGGCTCGAAACGGGCCGGCTCCAGCCGGGCACTGTGCACCGCGTCGCGGCCGACGATGATCGCGCCGCCGGGCTCGGCGTAGACGGCCGAGGGCAGCAGCGGGGAGCCGTCGAAGATCAGGGGCCGGGAGCGCCCGTCCGGCCATCGCACCACCGCGACGGTGTTCGAGGTGCCGAAGTCGACCCCGAGCCGGATCCCTGGCGTAGGCATGCCCGCAGTCTAGGCGGAGCGGACTACCCCGCCGTGGCCTCCGGTGGCCCGGACTCCGGTTGGAGGGACTTCGGCGCCCGTGGCTTCGGCGGGCGCCGAAGCCACCGGCGCGAGCCCGGCAGCAGGAGCATCACGGTCGAGATCGCGAACACCGCCGCGGGGATCTGCGTCCACGGACCCCCGCCGTAGGCGGAATAGACCAGGTTGCAGCCGGCGACGATCAGGCACAACGCCAGCGGGTACCAGTGGTGCCCGCCCATCGGCCGTCGCGCCCGGCCCGCGCCGTGGACCAGGAGGGTCGCGAACACCGCACAGATTCCTGCCCACTCCAGGCAGGCGCTGGTCAGGTCCTTCACCTCCTTCAGGTCCTGCCCATCGAGGGTCGGCTGGCTGCCGTCGTTGGCAAGGTCGGCAAGGTACGGCAGGACGGCGACGATCAGCAGCAGGGCGGTCACGAAGTACAGCAGGACACCGTACGTCGTCATGAACCCGGCCGGCCAACGGATCGACCACGGGGGCTTCGGCCGCGGCCGGCGCACCGTCATCGGCGGCAGCGCGTACGCCGGGTAGTACACGACCTGCGGCGGCGTGGGCGGCGGGTAGTACATCGGCTGCTGATACACGGGCCGCGGCGGATGGGGCGCGGGGGCCATCACGGGCGGCTGACGCTGCATCGGAGGGCCGATCGGCTTCGGGCTCATCGGGGTCGGGCTCATGGGCGCGATCGGCCCCGAACCGGGCGACACCGGCGGGCTGGACACGGAAGGCGCGGGGGCCGGCGGCGCGGCCGGGCCGGGGGCGGGGCCAGGGGCAGGGGCAGGGCTCGCCGGCAGGGCCAGGGCGCCGGAGGTGACGGGCCGGTCCGCGACCGGGCGGCCGGCCCGCGTCTGTACCGCGCGGCCGACCAGCACCGAGCCCTCCGCGACCACCATCTCCGGCTGCTCGATCGTCACCGGCGGGCGGCCGAACTCGCGGTGCAGCTCCGTGGCGACCAGCGGCATCTGGCTGGCCCCGCCGACCAGGAAGATCCCGGCGACCCGGTCGGTGGTCAGCCGCGACAGCCGCAGCGTCTCGGCGAGGACCCGCACCGAGCGCTCCACCAGCGGCCGGGCGGCGGCCTCGAACTCCTCCCGGGTCAGCGGCACGTCCACTTCCAGCAGCGGCACCATCACGGTCGCCGACGCGGCCCGGGACAGCCGTTCCTTCGCCTCGCGCGCCTCGTCGCGCACCTGGCGCGCCGCCCGTGGGTCGGCGGTCACCCGCTGCCAGTCCTCGGCGGGTAGCGCGCGCCCGATCAGCCCGACGACGACCTCGTCGAAGTCGAGGCCGCCGAGGTCGTCGCGGCCGCCGACGGCCAGCACCTCGAAGCCGGCCGCGGTACGGGCCACGACGCTGCCGTCGAACGTGCCCGCGCCGAGGTCGTACACGACGACGGAGGAGCCGACCGGCACCATGTGGCGCAGGACGCCCACGAAGTAGGTGGCCGCGGCGACCGGCTCGGGGACGAGGGCGGCGTCGGGGAGGCCGGCCTGGCGTACCGCATCCTTGAGGGTGTTTCTGCGGGTGGAGGCCCAGCCGGCCGGATGCGTGACGGTCACCGCGCTCGGGGCGCCGCCGGCGACGCGGGTGAACTCGGCGAGGATGCGCTGGAACACCGCCGTCATCATCTGCCGTACCGGCACGTCGTGCTCGCCCAGCAGGACCGACCCGTCGTCGATGCGCCGCTTCGGGTTGGGCTCGAAGCTCTCCGGCGCGCGGCGGGCGCTGTGCACCGCGTCGCGCCCGACGACGAGCCCCTGCTCCTCCAGGGACACGGCGGAGGGCAGCAGCGGCGAGCCGTCGAACAGCAGCGGGCGGGAGCGGCCGTTCGGCCAGCGAGCCACCGCCACCGTGTGCGACGTGCCGAAGTCGACGCCCAGGGCCACCATGCCGGGCAGTTTAGGCCGACTGCTCGACCGCCCGCTGGAGCGCTCGATAGATCTGTCCGAATTTGGGGGAGTCGGTGGTTGAATAGATCATCATGTCCTGCTCGCGCGTGCGCACCCAGATCTCGTGCACGCCCTTGCCGTGGTCGTGGGCGCGGTCGAGCAGGTCGAGCAGGCCCTCCAGGCTGAACGCGACGATTCCCCCGAGGACGATGACGGCGAGGATGCCCCCGGCGATGTACATCGTGCGCTGCTCGCCGCCGAAGTCGATGCGCCGCGCCGCCATCCCGGCCGCCACGAGCAGGCCGATGACGAGCAGCACGGCGCCGCCGCGGGTGGCGAGCATGTAGGCGCCGTGACGCAGGCGGCCGGTGCGCTCGTGCCAGATGTACGTCAGGGTCTCCAGCGGATACCACGAGTCATTGACGCGCACACCACCGGAGCTGATGTGCACGACATTGTCGCGGTAGTACGTGGTGGCCATGGCAACTCTGACGGTACAGCGGAATACGCTCCGGGCAACGACAACGACGTTGAGGAGACACTGTGGACGCGGTGAAAACGGAGGGGAGCCGGCTCGTCCGGCTGGAGGTCGACGGCGGCATCGGCACGATCCGGCTCGACCGCCCGCCGATGAACGCGCTGAACATCCAGGTCCAGGAGGAGCTGCGGGACGCCGCGCGGGAGGCGACGGAGCGCGACGACGTGCGCGCGGTCGTGCTGTACGGCGGGGAGAAGGTCTTCGCGGCCGGCGCCGACATCAAGGAGATGGCAGGCATGGGCTACGCCGCGATGGCCGCCCGCGCCGGGGCACTCACCAGCGCGTTCGACGCCGTCGCCCGGATCCCGAAGCCGGTCGTGGCGGCGATCACCGGCTACGCGCTGGGCGGCGGCTGTGAGCTGGCTCTCACCGCGGACTGGCGAGTCGCCGCCGAGGACGCGACGCTGGGCCAGCCCGAAATCACGCTGGGCATCATCCCCGGCGCCGGCGGCACCCAGCGGCTGGCCCGCCTCGTCGGCCCGGCGCGGGCCAAGGACCTGATCATGTCGGGCCGGTTCGTGCCCGCCCCGGAGGCACTCGCCATCGGCCTCGTCGATCGCGTCGTACCGCGCGAGCAGGTCTACGAGGCCGCGCTCGACCTCGTTCGCCCCTACGTCAACGGCCCGGCCCTGGCCCTGCGCGCCGCGAAGCTCGCCGTGGACGGCGGCCTCGACATGGACCTGGCCTCCGGCCTGACCTGGGAGAGCCAGCTGTTCGCGGCCCTGTTCGCGACGGAGGACAAGGCGGAGGGCATGACCGCGTTCGTAGAGAAGCGCAAACCCAGCTTCAAGGGCCACTGAGCGAGGGCCCGCGCGAAGCGCAGCCAAAAAGTGCGAGCGAAGCGAGCATGGGGGGCGTGGGGTGGGAACCCCCCACCCGCGCCCGAGCGAAGCGAGCGCCAGGCTGGGATTTCGGACCGGCCCTGCCCCGCGCCAAAGGCGCCCACAAGAAAGCCCGAGCGACGCACGAAGCGCCCGCACGGGGCCACAACCGCTGCGCGCGAGCGCCCGCAAAAGGTGCGAGCGAAGCGAGCATGGGGGGCGTGGGGTGGGAACCCCCCACCGATGCTCGAGCGAAGCGAGAGCCAGGCTAGCGAACAGCCTGGGCGTGGAACCGGTCGTCGATGGTCGACAGCCGTAGCGGCATGCCGAACGTCTTCGACAGGTTGTCGGCGGTGATGGTGTCCCGGAGCAGCCCCTGGGCCACCACACCGCCCTCGCGCATCAGCATCGCGTGGGTGAAGCCGGGCGGGATCTCCTCCACATGATGCGTGACGAGCACGAGCGCCGGCGCGTCCGGGTCGGCGGCCAGGCCGGCCAGCCGGCGCACCAGGTCCTCCCGGGCGCCCAGGTCCAGCCCGGCGGTCGGCTCGTCGAGCAGCAGCAGCTCGGGGTCGCTCATCAGGGCGCGGGCGATCTGCACCCGCTTGCGCTCGCCCTCCGACAGCGTGCCGTAGAACCGGTCGGCCAGCGCCGCGACGCCGAACTGGTCCAGCAGCGCCGTCGCGCGGCCATCGTCCATCGTGTCGTACCGCTCACGGAAGCGCCCCACGACCCCCCAGGACGCGGTGAGCACCACGTCGCGGGCGGTCTCCTCCGGCGGCAGGGCCAGCCCGTTGGAGGAGAACCCGATCCGGGTCTTGAGCTCGGCCATGTTCGTGCGGCCGAGCCGCTCGCCCAGCACGCTGACCGAGCCGCGGGTCGGGTGCATCCGCGCGCCGACGAGGTTGAGCAGCGTGGTCTTGCCCGCGCCGTTCGGCCCGAGGATCACCCAGCGCTCGTCGAGCTCGACCTGCCAGCTCACCGACCGGATCAGATCGCTGCGGTTGCGGGTGACCGTCGCATTCTCCACCGCGATGACAAGGTCATCTGACACGTGCCAATCCAACCATGAGCGGCCCATCGATGGGCGACGGGGCCCCACGGGCGCCGCCGAGGCCGTATTGTGCCGTGCGATGACACCAGCAATGGAAATCTCCGGTCTGGTCAAGACGTATCAGAGCGTGTTCGGCAAACCGCGGGCCGCGATCGACCGGCTCGACATGCTCGTCGAGCCCGGGCAGATTCACGGCTTCCTCGGCCCCAACGGCTCCGGGAAGTCCACCACGCTGAAGACCCTGCTCGGGCTGCTTCGCGCCGACGGCGGGGAGATGCGCATCCTCGGCGAGCCCGTCCCGCGCCAGCAGGCCCGGGTCGCGCCCCGGGTCGGCGCGATCGTCGAGGCGCCGGCGTTCTTCGGTAACTTCACGGGGTACAAAACCCTGTCCTTGCTGGCGAAGGCCGGCGGCGTGCCGAAGCAGCGGATCGGGGTCGTGCTCGACCAGGTCGGTCTCGCCGACCGTTCCGAGGACCATGTCCGGTCATACTCCCTCGGCATGCGCCAGCGGCTCGCCGTCGCCTCCGCGCTGCTCAAGGACCCGGAGCTGCTCATCCTCGACGAGCCCAACAACGGCCTCGACCCGGCGGGCATCCGCGAGATGCGCGACCTGCTGCGTGCCCAGGCCGACCGGGGCATGACCGTGCTGATCTCCAGCCACATCCTGGCCGAGATCCAGCAGATCTGCGATTCGGTCACGATCATCTCGCGCGGCCGTACCGTCGCCGCCGGCCCGGTGTCGCAGGTGCTCGCCGCCGCCGACAAGGGGGCGTATCGGGTGCGCGTCGAGGACCACCACCGCGCCGCGCAGATCCTCACCGATGCCGGCGCGGACGTCAGCGTCGCCGGCGACCACCTCGTGGTGCACGACCTGTCCGACCCCGCCTGGGTGTCGCACGCCCTCGGCGCCAACGACCTGTGGGTGCGCGAGCTCACCCCGGTCGCCCAGCTCGAGGACGCGTTCCTCAGCCTCACCGGCGGCGGCCCGCGCCGCGGCGCGTTCCGCCCCGTCGACAACTCCGACTGGTCCAGCGAGGAGGGCGCATGAACCGTCCGAAGCACAGCGGCGCCTGGTCTGGATCGATCAGCGCGAAGCCTCATCGAGCCGGACTGGGCGAAGCGGAGGTGACGGCATGACCCAGCTGTTCGCCGCCGAGTGGTCGCGGCTGTTCAGCCGCCGCGTCACGCTGGTCACCCTCGTGCTCATCGGCACCCTGCTGGCGCTGCTCACGTTCGGCTTCACGCTCACCCGCAGCACGCCCACCACCACCGAGATCGAGGCGGCGAAGGCCCGCGCCGCCTCCGCGAGCGAGGTCTGGGACCGCAACGTCGACCGCTGCTCCAAGATCCAGAGCGGCCTGGAGAACGCCGAGCCCAACGAGTCGTTCCCGCGCGGCTGCGACTACGGCCCGCGCCCGACGCCCGACTCGCTGCTCGACTACGGCTTCTCGTTCCACCGCCAGTGGCCGTCGCTGTTCTATACCGCCGCGATCGTGCTGGCCGTGGCCGGTTTCGTGCTCGGCGCGTCGTTCGTCGGGGTCGAGTGGAGCTCCGGCGGCATGGCCACCCTGCTGCTGTGGGCCCCCCGCCGCGGCGCGGTCCTGGGCGCCAAGCTGCTCGCCGCGTGCGCCGGCGTGGGCGTCATCTCCGTGGTGTACCTCGGGATCTGGACCGCCGCCTTCATGGCCGTCGCGGCCGGCAACGGCACGGTGAGCCAGATGACGGCCGGCGAGTTCGGCTCGCTGCTGCTGACCGGCGTGCGCGTGGTCGCGCTGGCCCTGGCCGGCACGGCGCTGGGCTTCTCCATCGCGTCGCTGGGCCGGCACACCTCCACGGCCCTCGGCGTCGGCATGGCCTACCTGCTGATCTACGAGCTCGGCGCCCTGGTCCTCTTCAGCGTCGTCCAGACCGCCGACTACTCGCAGAAGTACCGCCTCTCCAGCTACATCGCGGCCTGGCTCACGAAGAGCTTCAGCTTCGACGTGGACGCGACGTCATGCCGCGGCTGCGTGCCGTCGGCGGCGGGCTTCTCCGGCAGCTGGGAGCAGGGCGGGCTGGTGATCGCCGTGGTCGTGGCGATCCTGGTAGCGGCCGCCTTCGCGGCGATGCGCCGCCGCGACGCCCGCTGACCCCCTCGCGACCGGACCAAAGCGCGCAGGGTTCTCCATGACGCTTCTCCAAGAAGCGTCATGGAGAACTCGATGGCGCGTGTGCGCGGCGGGTGAAAACGTCGCGGAGGCGTGAAAGTTTCAGGCGGTCGAGCCGAAGACCTCCTCGCGGACCGCGTCCAGGCCCGTGAGGATGGCACCGTGCAGTACCGGCTCGGAGGCCACCTCCGTGGCGACCACGCGCGGTGACACGACCGCGATCGCGGCCACCTCGTGCTGCACCCGCTGCGCCAGGTCCGCGCCACCGGCCTGGCCGATCTCGCCGGCCAGGACGACCAGCTCCGGGTCGAGCACCAGGCCGACCGACGCCACGCCGAGCGAAATGCGGCGGGCGAGCTCGTCGAGGAAGGGGCTGCCGGCCGTGCCGGCGGAGATGGCGGCGCGGACGGCCTCGGCGGCGCCGGCGGCCTTGAAGCCGTGGGTCTTGGCGATCGCACGCACCGCCGCGGCGTCGACCAGGGTGCGGAACCCGCTCTTCGAGCGGCGCGAGACGTCCCGGCTCACCTGCGTGCCGGCCACCGGCAGGTAGCCGATCTCGCCGGCCGCCCCGACGCTGCCGCGGTGCAGGCGGCCGCCGAGGACCACGGCGGTGCCGACGCCGCGGTCGAGCCAGACGAGCACGAAGTCCTGCGCGCCGACGGCGGCGCCGCTGTGCTGCTCAGCGATGGCGGCCAGGTTGACGTCGTTCTCGAACATGACCGGGCGGTCGAGGTCCTCGCGCAGCGCGGTGAGCAGGCCCCGGTGCCAGCGCGGCAGGTCCCAGGCGAACGTGATCTCGCCGCTCTTCGGGTCGACCAGGCCGGGAGTGCCGAGCACGATGCGCCGGATGCGCTCGCTCGGCGCGCCGCCGGCGGTCGCGGCCTCGACCACCGCGGCGTGCACGACCCTGACCGGGTCGTCGCCGTCGCCGATGGCCACGTCGGTGCGTCCGACGATATTGCCCGTGATGTCCGCTACACCGGCGACGACGTGCGCGGGGCCGGCCTCGACGCCGACGACGAACGCCGTGGCGGGCACCACCGCGTACATCTGCGCGTTGGGGCCGCGCCCGCCGGCCTGCTCGCCGACCCGGGCCACCAGGCCGCGCTCCTCCAGCCGCTCCACCAGCTGCGATGCGGTGACCTTGGACAAGCCGGTCAGCTCGCCGAGCTGCGCGCGGGTCAGCGGACCGCGGCTGAGCAGCAGCTCGAGGGCGGCGCGGTCGTTGAGGGCGCGCAGTAACCGGGGCGTGCCGGGCAATCGGGCGGAACTCATGGTGACCTAGACCCCTAGTATTTAGGAAACTTTCCTATTAGCGTGCCACAAGCAACCTATTGGGAAAGCGTACGGTCGGACCACCCGCTCGGCCTACGCACAACTGGTCAAGAAGCTCTTACGATCGTGGATAGCGCATCGGACAAGTGTGCAGCACTCGTCCCGCGCTGAGGGGGGAACATCGTGTCGACCGATCCCGGACTCCGCCGGCTGGCCCTGGGCACGCTGCTGGGCGCCTTCCGCGGGGAGCAGGCCCCGGCATGGGCCGTGGACCTCCTCGCCGAGGGGATGGCCGGGCATCTGCTCTTCGGGTTCAACATCGTCGAGCGCGAGCAACTCGCCGCGCTGACCGCGAGCCTGCACGCCGCCCGCGAGGGCGTGCTCATCGCCATCGACGAGGAGGGCGGCGACGTCACCCGCCTGGCACACCGGCTCGGCAGCCCCTACCCGGGCAACGCCGCGCTGGGCGCGCTCGGCGACCCGGCCATTACCCGCCGGGTGTACCGCACCATCGGCGCCGAGCTCGACGCGCTGGGCATCAACCTCAACCTCGCGCCCACCGTCGACGTGAACACGGCGGACGACAACCCGATCATCGGTACCCGCAGCTTCGGCGCCGACCCGCTCGCCGTCGCCTCCCACACCGCGGCCGCGGTGCTCGGCCTGCAGGGCGCCGGCGTCGCCGCGTGCGCGAAGCACTTCCCGGGCCACGGCGCGACGCTCGCCGACTCGCACCTGGAGCTGCCCACGGTCGACATCGACCGCGACCTGCTGCACGGCCGCGAGCTCCCGCCGTTCGTCGCCGCGATCGAGGCCGGCACCAAGTCGATCATGACCGCGCACATCCGCGTCCCGGCCCTCACCGGCGACGCCCCCGCCACCTTCAGCCGCGCCGTCCTCGTCGACCTGCTGCGCCGCGACCTCGGGTTCACCGGCGCCGTCGTCACCGACGCCCTGGAGATGCTCGGCGCGTCCCGCTACGCCGGCGGCATCCCGGCCGGCGCCGTGCTCGCCCTCGCCGCGGGCGCCGACCTGCTGTGCATCGGCGCCGACATCGACGAGCGGATCACCAACGCCTGCGCCGACGAGATCGTCGCCGCCGTACGCGACGGCCGCCTCGCCCTGGATCGCCTGGAGGAGGCCGTGGCCCGCGTGGCCGACCTCGCCGCCTGGACGCGCAGCGGCGACCGCACCGACCGCGAGGAGCCGGGCCTGGGCTACCCGGCGGCGCTGGGTGCGGTACGCATCGAGGGCAACCACGACCGCGACCGCTCCCCGCTGATTGTCCAGCTCGAGTCGGAGTCGTCGATCGCGGCCGGACGGGTGCCGTGGGGCCTCGGCCCGCACGTCAACGGCACGGAGCAGGTCCGCGTGGTCGCCGCGCAGGCCTCCGCCGCCGACCTGCGCGCCCGCGCCGGGTCGCGCCCGATCGTGGTCGTAGGCCGCAACGTGCACCGCCTGCCCGGCGCCCGCGCCCTCGTCGAGGCCCTGACGCAGACGCACGCGGTCACGGTGGTGGAGATGGGCTGGCCGTCGTCCTGGCGCCCGACCGGCGTGCGGGCGTTCATCACCACGTGGGGCGCGAGCCACGCCAACGGCCGCGCCGCCGCCGAGACCCTGGGCCTGGCCGCCTAGCCGCCGCAACCGCCCCGCGGCGGTGCAGCAGGCCGGGCTGCGCGGTCCGGCGCTCCACCCGGCGGCGAGCGGCATGATCACGGAGTGAACGCGTACCAGGCGGTACGAGGACACTCCGTGATCATGGCCAGGCCGGCCCGGCCGCTGGCTAGGCGGCCGAGGCGCGGACCAGGGTGCGGATCTGGCGCAGCAGCACCGAGATCGCGGCCAGGTCGCCCGGGGACTCGCCGAACTCGCCGATCGCGTTGCGGGTGCGCGCGATCGACGTGGCGTTGCTCTGCTCCCACTCGTGGACGCGGTCCTCCGGGTCCGCCTCCGGGGAGGTGGCGTTGAGCACCTCCGCGGTGAGCGCCGCGAGCGCCGCGTACAGGTCGTAGCGCAGCGCCATCCGGGCCAGCGTCTGCCAGCGGTCCTCGCGCGGCAGGGCCGAGATCCGCGAGAGCAGGTCGTCGACGCGGAAGCGCTCGGAGAGCAGGTAGTAGACGGTGGCGACCTCGTTGACGTCGCGGCCGGTCGCCGAGGCGACCTCCACGATGTCGAGCAGGCCGAAGCCGTACATGATGCGGGTGGTGATGTCGGCGATCTCGTCCGGCAGGCCCAGCTCGCGCAGGCCCGCGGCGTTGGCGCGCAGGGCCTCGCGCTCGCGGCCGCGGAAGAGGGTGTCCAGCTGCGGCAGCAGGCGGGCGACGCCGGAGCGCAGTCGGGCGATCTCGCCGGGCACGTCGATCGGGAGGCGGCGGTTGGACACCAGCCACCGCACGGCCCGGTCGAGCAGGCGCCGCATCTCCAGGTAGACGGCCGTCTGCGACGACGTCGGGATCCGGTTGTCGAGGGACTCGACGGCCCGGCGGAGCTCGCCCAGGCCGTACACCTCGCGGATCACCACCGAGGCGCGCAGCACGTCGGCGGCGCCGGCGCCGGTCTCCTCGGATGCGCGGTGGAAGAACGACGTGCCGCCGCGGTTGACCGCCTCGTTGACGACCGCCGTGGTGATGATCTCCCGGCGCAGCGGGTGCTCGGCCATCGTCTCCACGAAGCGCTCGCGCAGCGCGGTCGGGAAGTACTCGACCAGCACCTCGTTGGTCCAGTCCTCGTCGGGCAGGCTGGAGTCGAGGATCTCGCGCTCGAGCACGATCTTGACGTACGAGAGCAGGACGGCGAACTCGGGCGAGGTCAGCCCCACCCCGATCGCCGCGCGTTCGTCGAGCTGTT
Organism: Dactylosporangium sp. NPDC048998; assembly: GCF_043197855.1. Lineage (NCBI taxonomy): Bacteria > Bacillati > Actinomycetota > Actinomycetes > Micromonosporales > Micromonosporaceae > Dactylosporangium > Dactylosporangium sp. NPDC048998. Next base: position 247,909 of record NZ_JBICTV010000001.1, on the reverse strand, counting down.
CGTCGGTCGGCAGGGCCTCCAGGACGCGGTCCAGCTGCCCGCGACGCTCGAGATCCGCGATGAGCCGCTTGTGTACCGGCAGCAGCGACCTCGACTGCGCCCGCGCGTTGCCGAGCGCGGTCGCCTGGTCGTAGTTGTCCCGCAGGACGAGCTCGCCGACCTCGTCGGTCATCTCGGCCAGCAGCGGGTTGCGCTCGGTCGCCTCCAGCTCACCGGCGGCGACCGCCCGGTCGAGCAGGATCTTGATGTTGACCTCGTGGTCGGAGCAGTCGACGCCGGCCGAGTTGTCGATGAAGTCGGTGGCGATGCGGCCGCCGTTGAGCGCGTACTCGATGCGGCCCCGTTGGGTCAGGCCCAGGTTGCCGCCCTCGCCGACCACCTTCACCCGCAGCTCGCGGCCGTTGACCCGGATGTAGTCGTTGGCCTTGTCACCGACGTCGGCCTGCGACTCGCCGCTGGCCTTGACGTAGGTGCCGATGCCGCCGTTCCAGAACAGGTCGACGGGCGCGGCGAGGATGGCGTGCATGAGGTCGTTGGGGGCGAGCGGGGCGTCGGTGGTGATCCCGAGCGCGGCGCGGGCCTCGGCGGAGAGCTTGATCGACTTGGCGGTGCGCGGGAACACGCCGCCGCCGGCCGAGATGAGCGACCGGTCGTAGTCGTCCCACGAGGAGCGGGGCAGGTCGAAGAGGCGCCGCCGCTCCTCGTACGAGGTGGCCGGGTCCGGGTCGGGGTCGACGAAGATGTGCCGGTGGTCGAATGCGGCCACCAGGCGGATGTGCCGGGACAGCAGCATGCCGTTGCCGAAGACGTCGCCGGACATGTCGCCGACGCCGACGACGGTGAAGTCGTCCACCTGGGTGTCGACGCCGAGCTCGCGGAAGTGCCGCTTCACGGACTCCCAGGCGCCCCTGGCGGTGATGCCCATCCGCTTGTGGTCGTATCCCGCCGACCCGCCCGAGGCGAAGGCGTCGCCGAGCCAGAACCCGTAGTGCACCGAGATCTCGTTGGCGATGTCGGAGAAGGTCGCGGTGCCCTTGTCGGCGGCGACGACCAGGTAGGGGTCGTCGGGGTCGTGGCGCACCACGTCGGGCGGCGCGACGACCTTGCCGCCGTCAAGGTTGTCGGTGACGTCGAGCAGGGCCGAGATGAACAGCTGGTAGCAGGCCACCGCCTCGTCGCGGTCGCCCGGGTTCTGCTTGAGCACGAACCCGCCCTTGGCGCCGGTCGGCACGATGACGGCGTTCTTCACCATCTGCGCCTTGACCAGGCCCAGGATCTCGGTGCGGAAGTCCTCGCGCCGGTCGGACCAGCGCAGCCCGCCGCGGGCGACGGAGCCGAAGCGCAGGTGCACGCCCTCGAACCTCGGGGAGTACACGAAAATCTCGAAACGCGGCCGGGGCGCCGGCAGGTCGGGGATCGACTGCGGGTCGAGCTTGAAGGCCGTGTAGGACTTCGGCCGGCCGCCGTCGCCACGCTGGTAGAACGAGGTGCGCAGGGTCGCCTGGATCAGGTGCAGGAACGAGCGCAGGATGTGGTCCTGGTCGAGGCTGGTGACCTGGTCGAGGTCGGCGTTGATCGCCGCGGCCAGCTCCTTCGACCACTCCGAGCGGGCCGCGTCGGACAGCGGCAGCCGGTGGTCGAAGCGGGCGACGAAGAGCGCCACGAGCTTGGAGGCGATCGCCGGGTACGCCAGCAGCGTCGTCTCCATGTAGTCCTGCGAGAACACCGTGCCGGCCTGGCGCAGGTACTTCGCATAGGCGCGCAGCACCACGACCTCACGCCAGGTCAGGCCGGCCTTGATCACCAGGGTGTTGAAGTTGTCGACCTCGGCCTCGCCGCGCCACGTGGCGGAGAACGCGTTCTCGAGGTGTGGGCGCACCTCGATGATCGCGCGGGAGTCCGGGGGCAGCTGCAGGCCGAAGTCGTACAGGTAGATCGTGCCGTCGGGGCGGGAGATCTCGTAGGGCCGCTCGTCGGTGACTCGCACGCCGAGGGAGTGCAGCACGGGCAGGACGGCCGAGAGAATCATCGGCTCGCCGTACCGGAACACCTTGAACCGGATGTCCGACTCGTCCTGGCGACGCCGGTACACGTGCATGACCAGCTGCCCGGGCTCGTCGAGCAGCTCCAGCTTGGCGACGTCCTGGACCGCCTCGTACGGCGTGTGCTCGTCCTTGTACGTGTCCGAGATCGCCGCGCCGTAGCGCTGGTACAGGGCCTTGGCCTGGTGCTCGTCGTCAAGCTTGCGCTCCAGGACGAGGCGGAAGTCGTCGTCCCACAGCCGGGTCGCCTCGGACAGGCGCTCGGTGAGCCGGTCGACGTTGATGTCGCCGGGCGGGTTGCCGGGCTCGGTACGCACGATGAAGTGCACGCGGGCGAACTTCGACTCGCTGACCCGGGTGGTGTAGTCCACGCCCACGCCGTTGAGCTCGGCGAGCAGGATCTGCTGGATGCGCAGCCGGTTGGGGGTGGTGAACCGATCCCGGGGCAGGTACACCAGGCACGAGACGAACCGCCCGTAGGCGTCGCGGCGCAGGAACAGGCGCAGCTGGCGGCGGCCGGCCAGGCGCAGCACGCCCATGACCGCCTTGTACAGCTCCTCGGTGCCGATCTGGAACAGCTCGTCGCGCGGGTAGGTCTCCAGCGTCTCCATCAGGTCCTTGCCGGAGTGGCTGCGCGGCGACAGCCCGGAGCGCTCGACCACCTCGGCGACCTTGCGCTTGACGACCGGCAGGTCGCGCACGCTGGTGCGGTAGGCGGCGGAGGAGAACAGACCCAGGAAGCGCTTCTCGCCGATCACGTTGCCGTCGGCGTCGAACTGCTTGAAGCCGATGTAGTCCAGGTAGGCCGAGCGGTGCACGGTCGCCCGCGAGTTGGCCTTGGTGATGATCAGCAGTCGCTTCTCGCGGACCTTGGCGTAGGCCTCCTCGGTCATGGAGGACAGCACCCGCGGCTTGACCTGGTCGCCGCGCAAAATGCCGAGGCCGCTGCCGAGGACCGCCTGGAGCAGCTCTTCGCCGTGCTCACCCTTGATCAGTTTGTACTGCCGGAAGCCCAGGAAGGTGAAGTGGTCGTCGACGAGCCAGCGCAGCAGCTCGACCGAGTCCGTGATGTCCTTGTCCGGGACCGGCAGCTGCGCGCTGCCCAGCTCGTCGGCGAGGGCGAGGGCCTGGGTGCGCATCTTGCCCCAGTCCTCGACGGCCTCCCGCACGTCGTTGAGCACGCGGGCCAGGTCGGTGCGCAGCTCCTCCAGCTCGGCCTCGTCGCGGATGCGGTCGACCTCGATGCGGATCCAGCTCTCGACCAGGTCGCCGGCGATCGCGTCCTCGGGCTCGACGCCGACCCGGATCGCCTCGAGCGCGCCCAGCGGCGCCCGGCGCACCACCACCAGCGGGTGGACCAGCAGGTTCAGGTCGATGTTGCGCGAGGACAGCGCACTGGTCACGGAGTCGACCAGGAACGGCATGTCGTCGGTGACGATCTCCACCGACGTGCCGCCGGTCACGCTCAGCCCGAAGCGCAGCTTCAGCTCGCCGGGGAGGCGCTGCTGCGCCAGCTCCAGGTGCGACTGGGTCGCCTCGACCATCTTCGCGACATTGCAGGCGGCCAGTTCCTCGTCGGGAACCAGGCGCCAGTACGCCTCGACCAGTTCGGGGTCGGCATCCTGCGCGGTGGCCAGCACGACCGCCTCCGCGACCAGGTGCTCCGCGTTGGGCACTGCCTGCTCCAGCTCGTCGTCTTCGGGCCCCGCGTCCGGGGTTCGCCCGCCGTGTGACTCGCGCGCCTCGTCCTTCACCGGGGTTGCCCCAGGCCGGTTCATCGGTTGTTCTCCCCTCGCCCACTCCGTTGTGGGTTGTCCTCGCTCAGCCTAAGACGTTCTCGTGGGGTCGGATTTGCCGCCCGGTTCACCATGGTCGAATACCCGATCAACCGAGCCTCGGCGTACTGAATTGTCCTACTTGTTGGATCTTGGGGCGTGCAGATCGGTGCTTTCATAGCGCAGAATCGCCCACATGGCCGTTTCGATCCGTCGCCTCACCGCCCTCGCCGCCGCTCTGGCGCTGCTCGGCACGCTACCGGCGTGCTCCAGCAAGCCGCCGGACGACTCGCTCAAGACGTTCCTCGGCGCCTGGGAGAAGGGCAACATCTCGGGCCTGAAGTTCTTGGGTCCGGACGGTAAAGCCCTGACCGGCGACGAGGCGCAGAAGCTGCTGACCACGGTCGCGGGCGACCTGGCGGCGCAGCCGCCGAAGCTCACCCTCAACGGCTCGCCCGTGGTCAAGGGCGACAACAGCAGCGCCGTCGTGCACGTGGCGTGGCCCGTCGCCGACTCCACGTGGGAGTACGACACCACGGTCGACGCCAAGCGGGTCGACAAGCAGTGGACGGTGATCTTCGATGCGAAGACCATCAACCCGCAGCTGGAGGCCACCGACAAGCTCGCGATCCGCAAGACCGCCGGATCGCGCGGCAGCATCCTCGACGGCTCCGGCCAGCCGATCGTGAGCAGCAAGCCCGTCGTCATCATCGGCGTCCAGCCGCGGTCGATCACCGACATCAACATCGTTGTCAAGAATCTGACAGACGCCTTCACCCAGGCGAAGGTCTCCGTCGACCTGTCCGGCCTGCCGGAGCAGGTGAAGAAGGCCGCACCCGACGCCTTCGTGCAGATCGTCACACTGCGCAAGGAGGTGTACGACGGGATCGCCAACAAGCTCAACTCGACGCCCGGCGTGGTCACCCGCAACTCGACCCAGGCCCTCGCCCCCTCCGCGCAGTTCGCCCGCGCCCTGCTGGGCACGACCGGCGAGGTGACGAAGGAGATCATGGACAAGAACCCGGGCAAGTACAAGATCGGCGACGTCGTCGGCCTGTCCGGGCTGCAGCAGCGGTACGAATCCGCCCTGCAGGGCAAGCCGGGCGTCAAGGTGGTCGTGCCCATGCCCAGCGGCACGCCCGACAAGCAGCTCTTCTCCACCGACCCGACGACCGGCGCGCAGATCAAGCTCTCCCTCGACGTCAACCTGCAGAACGCCGCCGAGCAGGCCCTGGCCGCCGAGCAGCGGCGCTCGGCCCTGGTCGCGATCCGCATCAGCGACAACTCGATCGTCGCGCTCGCCAACGGCCCGGGGGCGGCGCCCAACAACTTCGCGCTCACCGGCCAGACGCCGCCCGGCTCGACCTTCAAGGCCGTGACCGCCCTCGCCGCGCTCGACAAGGGCATGACCGGCGAGGACGTCGTCGCCTGCCCGAAGAACCTCACGGTCGACGGCCGTACCTTCAAGAACTCCCACGACGAGGAGCTCGGCGACGTGCCGCTGCGCACGGACTTCGCCAAGTCGTGCAACACGGCGTTCGCCTCGCTCGCCCCGAAGATCGCCCCCGACGGCCTGGGCAAGACCGCACAGACCCTCGGCATCGGCATCCCGTGGGACCTCGGCACCGACGTGTTCACCGGCAAGGTCTCCGTCAACGGCTCCAAGGCCGAGCAGGCCGCGGCCGCCTTCGGCCAGGGCACAAACCTCGTCTCCCCGGTCATCCTGGCCGGCGCGGCGGCGGCGATCGCCCGGGGCCAGTGGAAGCAGCCGCAACTGGTCCTCGACCCGGCCCCGAAGAGCCCGGCGCCGGACGGCCCGCAGCTCAACCAGGCGTCGCTGGACGCGCTGCGGGCGATGATGCGCCAGGTGGTCACGGACGGCACGGCCAGCCAGCTCAAGGACCTGCCCGGCGACCTCCGGGGCAAGACCGGGACCGCGGAGTACGACAACAACCCGGCGCACACCCACTCCTGGTTCATGGGGTACCGCGGCGACATCGCCTTCTGCGTGTTCGTCGAGAACGGCGGCGCCTCGACCGCGGCCGCCGTCCCGATCGCCGGCAAGTTCTTCCAGACGATCGGCTGACCCGCGCCGCACGCACAGCACGCACACGGCCGGCCCGCGGCGCTCGTCCGCCGGGCCGGCCGTTCCGTGTCAGCCGGCGGGCTCGTCCTCGTCGACCGGGGTCCGGGCCGCGGGCACGACATCGGTCAGCGGCGACTCCGGCTCCACGGCCACGACCCGGCGGGGCGCCTGCGCGGGCACGAACGGCGGCCCGCCACCCGTGGCGTGCGGCCGCAGGCCGCCGGGCCCGAGGGAGTCCCGCGGCAGCGAGTCGAGCGACAGCGCGGCCGCCCGATTCGACCGCCGCAGCGACAGCCCCGCCCGGACACCGTCCCCCAGGGCCGCCCCGTCCGCCGCGGCCGCCTCAGCCAGGCCGACCTCGCCACCGGCCGCCTCATCCTCGGCCGCTTCCTCCTCGGCCGGGTCGCCTTCGTCCTCGGCCGGGTCGCCTTCGTCCTCGATCGCGTCGGCATCGTCCCGCATCGCGTGGCGGCCCGGCGCCTGGGCCTGGGCCTGGGCCTCGAAAGGCTCGTCCTCCTCGGCCTCCGACTCGTCCCACGCCTCGGCGGCATTCTCCGCGCCCGAACCGTGCACCGCGTCGCCCGCTGCCGACACTCCCCACCCCGGCAGCTCCGAGCCCGGCGCCTGCGCCTCGACCGGCTCGTCTCCTACCGGCCCCGCCTCCCACGCCTCAGCGGCGTCCTCCGCGCCGGAACCGTGCACCGCGTCGCCCGCTGCCGACACTCCCCACCCCGGCAGCTCCGAGCCCGGCGCCTGCGCCTCGACCGGCTCGTCTCCTAC
>NZ_JBICTV010000001.1:0-241131 GCF_043197855.1 Dactylosporangium sp. NPDC048998 | reverse complement strand
CCTACCGGCCCCGCCTCCCACGCCTCAGCGGCGTCCTCCGCGCCGGAACCGTGCACCGCGTCGCCCGCTGCCGACGCTCCCCACTCCGGCAGTTCCGATCCCCCTGATTCCGATCCCATCAATCCGAACATTTCCGATTCGTCGGAAATGTCCGGCGAGCCGACGGGGACGTGCGCCCTGAGCGAGTCCGGTAATGACGACGCGGCCGTGGTCGGGGACGAGATCGGCGTGCGGGGGGTGGCCAGGGGCGGGGCCGAGACCGGCGGCGCGGACACCGGGGCCGCGAACGGCGGGGCCGAGATCACCGGGTCCGGCGACGCGGCGACCAGGGCGGCGGACGTGATGAGCGGCTCGAGGCCGGCGACGAGGACGTCGGCGACCTCCGCCGCGTATTGCCCGTCGGGGTCGTAGTCCGGGTCGAAGACGGTCACCTGGGCGCCGACGCAGCGCGGGTCGCAGATGAGGGCGCTGAGCAGGATCTCCAGCTCACGGTAGGCGATGCCGCCGACGTCCGGGGCGTCGACCGCCGGCATCACGGCCGGGTCGAGCACGTCGACGTCGATGTGCACCCAGAAGCCCGCGCAATCGCGGAGCTGGTCGCGGGCCCACTGGGCCGAGCGCGCGGCGCCGTCCGAGCGCAGCTCCGGCACGGGCCGGGCGACGATGCCGGCCGCCTGCAGGTCCAGGCGGTACTCGTCGTGCGTGCGGATGCCGAGCAGGACCACGTCGACGTCGCGGAAGTACGGGCGGCGCTGCTCGATCGAGGACAGGTTGGCCTGGCCGCGGCCGGTCGCCAGCGCCAGGGCCTCGCCCGCGGCGGCGCCCACGTAGGAGGCGTTGCCCTCGTGACGGAAGTCGGAGTGGCCGTCGACGTACACCAGGCCGATGCGCCCGCCCAGCTCGGGCTGGTAGCGGCGCATGGCCAGGCCGGCGCCGAGCAGGATCGAGCAGTCGCCGCCGAGGACCAGCGGGAAGTCACCCGAGGAGAGGATCGAGCCGATGCGGTCGGCCAGGCGGCGGACGAAGACGGCGATCTCGGCCGCCTGGGCCACGCCGTCGCCGGGCTGCCACCCCGCCGGGTCGTACCGCGGCGGGGTGATGCAGCCGGCGTCGCGCGCGCCGAGGCGGGCGAGCAGGTTGTGGTCGCGCAACGCGCCGGGCGCCTTGGCGCAGCCGGGCACCGAGGTGGCGGTCGGTGGCCGCAACCCCAGGTTGCTCGGCGCGTCGACGACGGCGATCCGGCGCAACGCGGGCGCCGTCAGAAGAGCGCGCTCGCCAGTGCCCGGCGGGCCTTGGCGACGGCTGGGTCGTCGGGGCCGGCGACGGTGAACAGCGAGACCAGGTGCTTGCGCACGGTCTCCCGGTCGTCGCCCGCCGTGCGGCGGATGAGGTTGACCAGGCGCGTGTACGCCTTGTCGGCCTCGCCGGTGAGGACTTCGACGTCGGCGGCGAGCAGCTGCGCCGGGACGTCGTCGGGCGCGCCCTGCGCGGCGACGAGCGCGCCGGCGATGTCCACGCCCTCGGTACGCCGCAGCAGCCCGACCTGCGCCAGCCCGGACTCGGCCACGGCGTCGTTCGGGGTCTCGCCGAGGATCTTGCGGTAGGCGGCCTCGGCGGCGTCGAGGTCGCCGTCGGCCATGGCGTCGTCCGCGGCGAGCAGGCGCGGGTCCTCGGGCTGCTCGACCTCCACCCCGGCGGCCTTGAGGACGGCGTCGATCCACTGGCGCAGGTGCTGCTCGGGCAGCACCTGGTTGAACGCGTCGACCGGCTGCCCGCCCACGATCGCGACGACGAACGGGATGTTCTGGATGCGGAACATTTGCGCGAGGCGCGGATTGGCCTCGATGTCGACCCGGGCGAGCACCCACGCGCCGTTGCCCTCGGCGGCCAGCTTCGCCAGCAGCGGGGAGAACTGCTGGTGTGGCGCGCTCATCTCGACGTAGAAGTCGATGACGACCGGCACCGTCAGCGAACGCTGGATGACGTCGTTCTGGAACGTCGCCTCGGTGACGTCGACTACGTTGGCGCCGGCTGGTGCCCCCGAGGCCGGTTGCGAGGCCGGTTGCGAGGCCCGCTGCGCGGCGGCCGCATTGCTGCGGGCCAGGGCGCCGAGGTCCACCGCCCCGCGGGTGAAGATCGACTGAGACTGGCGTGGGTCGCTCATGGCCCTAGTTTTGCACGTGCCCCAGGTGGTCTGCCGCAAGTGATCGGTCGGATCCACCCGCCACCAGCGTGACTGCCCCGTCGATGTGCTCGACGGTGAACAGCGTGCCGGGCGGGAAGTCGCCGAGGACCTCCGGCGGCAGCTGTACCGTGCCGTCGCCCGCCACCACCGCGAAGTCCTGGCCGTCGCGCCCCTCGGCACCGACCCGCCCGTCGCGGATGGTCACCGCGCGGCCGAGGCGGGTGCCGACGTCGCCGTCGTGGGTGACCACGACGATCGTCGTGTTGCGCTCGCGGTTGACGGTCTCGAGGGCCTCGAGCACCTCGTCGCGGCCGTGGGTGTCGAGCTGGCTCGTGGGCTCGTCGACCAGGAGCAGCCCGGGGCCGGCGGCGATGCCGACGGCGAGCGCGGCGCGCTGCCGGGCACCCGGGGCGAGCTCGTCGATGCGGGCGCGGCCGAGCCCGGGCAGGCCGACCAGGTCGAGGATGCGGTCGGGGTCGTCGAGCTTGATGCCCTCGGTGCGGGCGGCCCGCCGCTGGGCGAGCCAGATGTTGCGGTGCAGCGACGCGTAGGGCAGCAGGTTGCGCGCCGCCCCCTGCAGCACCACGCCGATCTCGGTGCCGCGCAGCCGGGCGATCTCGCCGTCGGAGAGCTTGCCCATGTCGTACGTGCCGATGTTGACCCGGCCGGCCGAGGGGCGCATGAGCCCGGCGAGCAGCGCGATGAGCGTCGACTTGCCCGAGCCCGACGGGCCGACGAGCGCGAGCGTCTCCCCCGGGCCGATCGAGAGGTCGACGCCGGCCAGCGCGACGACGTCGCCGGCCTCGGCCCGGTAGATGTGCACGACCCGCCGGCAGGCGACCGCCAATCCGTTCATCGCGTCCCCATCCTCATCGCTTTCGCTGTGTCGTAGCTGCACGGAGCCGGGCGCCGGCGACGACCGCCGCCGCGGCGAGCAGTACCGCGGCCGCCGCCCACGAGGCCGCGACCGGCACGGGAGACGGCCAGTACGACGCCTGGAAGCCGTCCGGGTCATCGCTGAACACCGGGAGATACTCCCGCACCAGCAGCCAGCTGGCCAGCGCCGCGAACGGGGCGATGAGCGCCGCGGTGCCGACCAGGGCCAGGTAGCCGCTCGCGCCGGCGTCGCGGCGGGCCACCCCCTGAGCTCGCAGCGACCGCAGCTCGCCGGCCCGCCGCAGCCGGTCCAGGCTCGCCACCAGCCACAGCGCGCCGGCCGCGAGCACCACCGCGAGGGCGGCGGCGAGCTCGTGGAAGCGCAGCGCGACGGCCGGCCCCTGCTTGTCCAGCGCCGCGCGCAGCGGGCCGAGCGCGCGGTCGTCGGTGACCCGCAGGCCCTGGGCCTGCAGCCGGTCGATCACGTCGGCCGGGGCCTGCGGACCGAGGAAGATCTGCGGGTACAGCGCCTCGCCCCCGTCGGCGGCGAGCCGCTCGGCGTAGTCGAGGTCGACCAGCCCGCCCTTATAGCCCAGCTTCGGTACCGTCTCCACCTCACCGGCGATGGTGATCGACTGGCGGTGCGTGTCCAGGCCGGTCATGTGGTCGCCGATGCCGGCCGTGCGGGCCATGATCACCGGCAGTGGCGAGGGGGCGTCGGTCGGCAGCAGCTGTACCGCGGTGTCGGCGCCCTTGTAGTTGGTGAGCTCGGCCCGCAGCCCGTCCTTGGCCGCGGTGAGCGTCGGCACGAGCAGCTTCGGCCCGGGCGACTCCGGGGTGCGCCAGCCGTCGGTGTCGGCGAAGCCCGCCTCGTCGACGACTGTCTTGCCCGACTGGGTGAGGCTGTGCACCGTCATGGTCACGTCGAAGCCGCGCCCCTCGGGCTGCTCCAGCTCCAGCCCGGCGAGCCGGCATGTCTGCACGCACATGGGCAGGTTGCGGGTGTAGGTGTGCCGGCCGGTCTGCACCGCGCCGAGGTTGACCCGCCCGACGGCGGAGCCGTCGCGGGGCACCACGACGGCGATCCAGCGCACCCGGAACGCGTCGACGAGCGAGTCGACGGTGACGTCCAGCGACACGTCCTTGTTGGTCACCTCGATGGTGGGCCGCCCGACCTTCGGCCTGAGCAGGTCTTGCGCGGCCTGCACGGACAGCGACCGGTCCTCCCACAGCGCGACGTTGGGCAGTGCCGCGCTGTCGACCGCCAGCATCGGCGGCACCGCGGTGTCGTCGGAGACCGGCAGCATCGCGGTGGCCATCGCGAACTGCCCCTGCGGGTCGACCTGGTGGACCTTGCTCAGCAGCGAGGCCCGGCTCAACGGCTCGACGGACAGCACCCGGGGCGCGCCGAGCTCGACCCGGGTGCGCCGGTCGCGGGCGTCGGCGGAGGCGTCAGTCGCGGTGGCCGCGAAGACCATGAGCCCGAGCGCGACCACGAACAGGGCGAGGACGCGCTGGGTGCCGGGGCGGCGGGTCAGGGCGTAGGCGGCCAGCGTCGGGCCGATCCGGCCGCGGCGCAGGGCCCGCCGGCCGATCCGCTCGGCGATGGGCAGCGCGGCGCGGGCGGCGAGCAGGGCCACCGCGATCATGATCGCCGACGGGGCGAACAGCGCGAAGCCGGTCAGCCCCCCGCCGCCGCGGTGCAGCTGCACCACGGAGGCGGCGGCGAGCGCCACGACGACGACCTCGAAGACCGGCGCGCCCCAGCGCGACGCCCGGCTCGGCACGTTGCGCAACAGGTCGACGGTGCGCTTGACCAGCTCGGCCCGCTGGGCCAGCACCGCCGCGCCCAGCGCGCCGACCAGCGCGGCCAGCGACCACCGGGTGAGCCCGGCCGACAGCGGCACGCCGGCCGAGCTGCCCAGCAGCAGCCAGGCGGCCAGCCGGACCAGGTAATGGCCGAGCACGAAGCCGGCCGCGGCGCCGGCCAGGATGGCCACGACGCTCTCCCCGGCGGCGAGCCACCAGCGCCGCGGGGCGGTCACGCCGCGCAGCGACAGCAGGCCCAGCTCCAGCCGCCGCTCCTGGGTGGCCGCGGCGACGGCGATGAACAGCACGAACCAGCACAGGAGCACCAGCGGTACCGCGGCGACCGGAACCACCTCGGCGACGAGACTCCGGTCGGCGTTGATCCGCTTGGCCAGGGCGGGCAGGCCGGTCTGCACGACCGGGTGGCCGGGTATCCCCGCCAGCTGCGCCTGGCCGCTCTTCACGGCGGCGTTGACGCTGTCGAGCGAGTCGCGGTCGACCGCCGACCAGTCGATGGCGAGGTCGAAGATCTGCCGCTCGTTGCCGTGCTCCATCGCTTCCATGCTCAGCCGGGAGGCGAAGACGGGCTCGGTGGTCATCCGCGGGGTGGCGCGGGGGTTGAAGTAGTCGGCGTCGGACCAGTACAGGTCGGCCGGGTTGATCGGCTCGTAGGCGCCGACCAGGGTGAACGTGACGCGGGGGCCGGCCTCGATGTAGTCGGCGGTGGTCGGGTCCTGGACGGCGTAGCTGACCGGGAGGGTGTCGCCCATGTGCAGCTTGAGCAGCTCGACCTGCGCGGTGCTCAGCACGACCTCGGACTCGCTGACGAAGCAGCGCCCGGCGCTGAAGCGCAGGTGCGCGCAGGCGTCGTCGCGGTAGACGAAGCGCGGGGCGATCGGCTGCATCGACTTCGGGTCGACCGGGAAGATCATGATGTTGTACTCGGTGCTGTACACGCTCGTGAACTGCCCGCCGTCGAACACCTGCGGGACCAGGACCTCGAAGTCGTGGTCGGTCGGCGTCGGCGTGGTGCGCCGGACCTGCACGACCCGCTCGGTGACCGGCGCGGCGGCCACCTCGCTGCGCACCACGGCGGCGTCGGCGGTGGCGGAGTACACCGGCGCGCTGACCGCGGCCGCCATGGCGAACATGGCCAGCAGGAACGCGGTGAGGGCCTGCCCGGAGCGGGCTCGCACCATCGCCAGGATCAGCCCGATCACGCCGTCACCTCCGCAAGCTCCGGTGCCGGCGCGATCGCCGGACTGTGTTCCTGGTGAGCGGCCCCAACACCCGGTCTGGCTCGATGAGGCTTCGCGCCGATCGACCCCGACCAGGCGCCGCTCCGCTCCGGACCGCTCACGGCGCTCTCCATCCGTCGGCGAAGTAGGGCAGGACGTCGCCGATGTAGGCGCGGATGATGGCGGCCAGCAGCAGGCCGAGCAGCAGGGACACGCCGGCGAGCACGAGGTATCCCTCGACGCCCACCCGCCGCACCAGCCGCGCCGGGGCGCCCTGGGTCCGCAGCGCGCCGAGCTCACGGGAGCGGGGCCGGCGCTCGACGGCGGCGACCACGGCGGCCGAGCCGACCGCCAGGGCCAGCCCGAGGATCGCCGAGAGCAGCATGAACTGCAGGGTGAGCGGCGGGCCGAAGGAGGCGTACCGGTCGACGACGCCGTCGATCGACTCCTCGCCGAGCACGATCAGGCCCTGGGCCTCGAGCCGGTCCGTGAAGTCGCCCGGGGCGTCGGCGTTGAGCCAGACCTGCAGCGACTCGCCCGCGCCGAAGTCGGCGCCGAGGCGGTCGGCGTACTCCAGGTCGGCGATCACCCCTTTCTCGCCCAGCCGGGGCAGCCGGCGGGCGGTGCCGGCGACCGTCTCGGAGATCGACGTCGAGCCGTAGGCGATCCGCTGGTCGCCGACGAGCCGCGGCTGCCGAGGGGTGGCCCGGACGGTGGCCAGCGGGGCTGGGGTGTCCAGCGGGTACACGCCGGGGTCGGCGGTGCCGGGACGCACCGGGGCGACGGTGAGCCGCAGCCCCTCGCCGACCGCGGTGGCGATGAGGTTGGGCGGGTTGCCGTTCACCCCCAGCCGCCACCTGGTGCGGTCGCTGAGCATCTCCTTGCTCAGCACCGGCTGGCCGTCGGCCTGGGTGATGCCGTGCAGGGTCACCTCGACGCCCGGGCGGGACGGGAAGAAGATCTTCTCCTCCTTGGTGGACTGCATGATCTGCAGCGAGCTGAGCCGGCAGCCGGGCGCGGTCGCGCAGGCCGGCACCGCGGCCTTGATCACCTGCGGCCCCTCGGCGAGCGGGCCGACGTGGGCGGCGATCCGGGTGCCCTTCGGGTCGGCGAACACGACGTCGAGGTACACCACGCGGCTCGGATCGGTGTCGGTGAAGTGCGTGGCGAAGTCGACGGTCAGCTCGGCGCCGGTGACCATGACCGGCTTCGGGGCGTCGGGGTGCAGCAGGGCGGCGGTCTGCGCGGCGCTCGCGCCGTACTCCGGGCGCCAGGTCGCCACCTTGGCCAGCCGCGGGCTGTCCACGAGCAGCACCCGGTCGTAGCCCGAGACCAGCGACTCCACCACCGCCATCGCGTGCGCGCCGCCGGGGTCGGCCGCGCGCACCGCGTCCAGCAGCGCGAGCCGGTTCTCCGCCCGCACGGTCAGCACCCGGTCGGCGCCGACCTCCAGCTCGGCCCGCGCGCGGCCCTCGGCCCGCCCGGCGCTCCAGGTCAGCGCGGAGGTGCACAGCAGCGCCACGGTGACGATCATCAGCGCGGCCAGGCGGTGCACGCCGGGCCGGCGGGCCAGGTAGATCGCGGTGAGCGCGCGGGCGGCCCGGCCGTGGCGCAGCGCGCCCTCGACCAGCCGGCCCGCGGTGAACGTGATGAGCCGGGCCGCGACCAGCGCGAAGGCCAGGGCGGCCAGGCCCGGCGCGAGCAGCGCGAGGCCGGCCGCGTCGCCCGAGGCGCGGTGCTTGACCTGATAGACGGCGGCCACCGCGAGCGCGACGAGGACCAGGTCGAACAGGTCGCGCCAGATGCGGTTGCGCACCCGGCCCTGGCGCAGCAGCTCGGCGACGCTGGAGGACAGCGCCCGGCGCTCGGCCAGCAGCGCGGCGAGCAGGGCGCCGAGCACGGCCAGCGCGACCGCACCGGCGGACAGGGCGGCGGCCTGCTCGTTGACCGTGGCGTCGCGGATACGCCCGGTGACGGCGGTGGCGGCGGCATAGCCGATTGGCAGCCCCAGCGCCGCGCCGGCCACCATCGGCAGGGCGCTCTGCCCGCTCACCAGCGCCCAGGTGCGCCCGCGCGTGGCGCCGCGCAGTTTCACCAGCCCGATGTCGGGGCGCCGCTCCTCGCCGGTGTACTTCACCGCGAGGTACAGCGCGAACCAGCACAGCACGAGCAGCTGGAAGGCGCCGACCGGGACGCCGAGGGAGACCAGCCGCCGGTCCCGCTCGACCTTCTTGATGGTCGCCTGCAGCTGGGTGTTGAGCGTCAGCCGGTTGTTGGCGGCCTCGACGGTGCCGGCGGCGAGGCGCGCGCGCACCTCCTCGGGCGTGTGGTCGACGAGCAGCTGCGGCTGGGCGACCATGTCGACGATGGTGCGCACCGCCATCGTGGCGAGGCTCTTGTCGAACGTGGCCGGCGCGGTCAGCAGCGCGTCGTCGACCGGCTCGGTCATGTCGGGCGGGGCGCCGGTCGGCAGGGCAGCGGCCAGCAGCTGCTCGTTGCTGCTCCAGAACGGGTCGAGGCTGTCGTCGGGGCGGTAGACGCCGACGACCTTGAGCGGCAGCGGGTGGGGCAGGCCGGAGTTGGCGAAGTACAGCGTGTCGCCGGCCTTGACCCGCAGGAAGCGGGCGGTGCGGTAGCTGACCATCACCTCGCCGTCGGCGGCGGGGCAGGCGCCCTCGATCGACGCGCGCGAACAGGCGCCGGTGCGCAGGGCCAGGGGCGAACTGGTGCTGCGCTCGCCGCCGGCACTGCCCTGATCGCCGCCCGGCTTGGCATCGGCCGGCGGTGCGGTGGCGGCGGCGGCCAGGCCGGAGACGTAGGCCCCGGTGTAGGTGGTGAAGCCGGTCAGCCCGACGATCCGCTGCGTCTGGTCGGCCGAGGCGGCCAGCTGGGCCTCGATGGAGCCGCCGTCGACGGGCCCCTCGCCGATCGTCTCCAGCGAGCGCTCCCGGATCGGCGCGGTCTCGACGTGCCGGGTGGCGATACGTTCGGTCGAGGCGAGCACGTACCAGGGCGCGGCCGCCGCGGCAGCCGCAGCCAGGGTGCTGAGCAGCAGCAATGTCAGCGCCTGTGCGCGCCGGGCCCGCAACGCTGCGAGCACGAGTGCCAGCAAGGCCCCTCCCCCGTGGTCAAGGTCGTCTTAGGAAGACCTGCGGGTGGAGGGGCCGGTTGCGGGGTTGTATTGCGGTTCGATAACGCCGTGATGGTTCAGAATCGGGCGGGCTCTCGGTAGACGCCCCACTCGCCCTTGAGCGCGCCGCAGATCTCGCCCAGGGTCGCCTCGGCCCGCGCCGCGTCCAGCATCGAGGGGATCATGTTCCCCCCACCGCGGGCCGCCGCGACCATCCGCTCCAGCCGCTCCTTGACCGCGACGTTGTCCCGGCCGCCGCGGCGGGCGGCGAGCAGCCGCTTCTGCTCGACCTCGACCTCGTGCGAGACCCGCAGGATGTCCAGGTCGCGGGTGAGCGAGCCGGTGTGCGCGTTGACGCCGACGACGCGCTTGTCGCCCTTCTCCAGCGCCTGCTGGTACACGAACGCGCTGTCGGCGATCTCGGACATGAACCAGCCGTCCTCGATGCCGCGCAGGATGCCGCTGGTGATCGTGCCGTCGCCGCCCATGTCGCGAATCCGGGCGAAGATCGCCTCGGCCTCGGCCTCGATGCGGTCGGTGAGCGCCTCGACGAACCACGACCCGCCCAGCGGGTCGGCCACGTTCGCCACCCCGGTCTCCTCCATGATCACCTGCTGGGTGCGCAGCGCGATCTCGGCCGCCTCGTCGGTGGGCAGCGCCAGCGTCTCGTCCAGCGCGTTGGTGTGCAGCGAGTTGGTGCCGCCGAGCACCGCGGCGAGCGCCTCGACGGCGGTGCGGACCACGTTGTTGTACGGCTGCTGCGCGGTCAGCGACACCCCGGCCGTCTGCGTGTGGAACCGCAGCCACAGCGCCTTCTCGCTGGCCGCGCCGTAGACCTCGCGCATCCAGCGGGCCCAGATGCGCCGCGCGGCGCGAAACTTGGCGATCTCCTCGAAGAAGTCCACGTGCGCGTCGAAGAAGAAGCTCAGCCCCGGCGCGAACGCGTTGACGTCCAGGCCGCGGGACCGGCCGAGCTCGACGTAGCCGAAGCCGTCGGCGAGCGTGAACGCCAGCTCCTGCGCCGCGGTCGCGCCGGCCTCCCGGATGTGGTACCCCGAGACCGACAGCGGCTTGTACCGCGGGATGTGCCGGCCGGTGTACTCCATGAGGTCGCCGATCAGGCGCAGGTGCGGCTCGGGCGGGAAGAGCCACTCCTTCTGGGCGATGTACTCCTTGAAGATGTCGGTCTGCAGCGTCCCGTCGAGCCGGCCGAGGTCGGCGCCCTGGCGCTCGGCGGCCACGAGGTACATGCAGAAGACCGGGACGGCGGGCCCCGAGATCGTCATGCTCGTGGTGACGCCGGCCAGCGGGATGCCGTCGAACAGCACGTCCATGTCGGCTGCGGAGTCGATCGCGACGCCGCAGTGCCCGACCTCGCCCTGCGACTGCGGATCGTCGGAGTCGCGGCCCATCAGCGTCGGCATGTCGAAGGCCACCGAGAGCCCGCCGCCGCCCGCGCCGAGCAGCATCTTGTACCGCTCGTTGGTCTGCCGCGCGTTGCCGAACCCGGAGAACTGGCGGATGGTCCAGGCGCGGCCGCGGTATCCCGTGGGGTGCAGGCCCCGCGTATACGGGTACTCGCCCGGCCAGCCGATCCGCTCGAACCCGGGCACGTCGGCGCCCTCGGGCGGCCCGTACACCGGCTCGAGCCGGGTGCCGGAGAGCGTGGTGAAGTCGGCGTCGCGCTTGCGAGCCTCGTCGTAACGGCGCTGCCAGCGCGCCCGCCCCTCGGCGATGTCGTGCGCGTCCATGGGTGTCGGCGCTCCTCGGGTGCGGCGGGTCGGTCCGTCACACTCGATGCTAGCCGTCACCTGAACGATCGCTAAGCCCGCGCCCCGAATCCAGGCCGGGGCGCGGGCCTGCGGTTTTGCCGCTTTTGAGGGCTTATGCGTAGTCGGCCGCGTGGGCCTCGTCGCTGCGGGTGCGGGCCTTGTCCTTCTCGTCGACGTGGACGTCGTCGACCACGATGTCGACCGCGGTGACCTCGAGCCCGAGCAGGTTCTCCACCGAGCCGATGACCTTGGTCCGGACCTTCTCGGCGACCGAGTACACGACGAAGCCGTACTCGATCACGAGCGTGACGCGGACCGTCGCGGTGCGCCCCTCCAGGCGCACGGACACGCCCCGGTTGGAGGACTCGCCCTCGGACTCACCCAGGCCGATCCGGTCGCGCACCGCGGCGAAGACCCGGGCCACGTCGCCGCCCAGGTCGTACACGCCGGGGACCTCGCGCGCGGCGATGCCGGCGATCTTCTCGACCACCTCGTCGGCGATCGTCGTGGTGCCGCGCTCGGCCGCCAGCTCCGCGTTGTTGCGCAGCCGGTCGACCACCTGCGACGCGATCCGGCCGGACGCGGCGGCGGTGTTGGCCGCGAACTCCCCGACCTTGTCCGCCGCCCCCGCCGCAAACGTGGTCACCTTCTCGGCCGCCTCGTCCAGCCGCGAGTGCTCCTCCGCCGGCGGGCCTGCCTGCGCCGGCACCACCGCCGCGGAGGCGGGCTCGACCGTGGCGAGGGCGTCGCCGGTCAGGTCCGGGTCAACGGCTTCGCTCATGTCACTCTCTCCCCAATCGTCCCCAGGTCTCGAACCGCCCGCAGCGTACTCGTGCGACGCCACAGTGGGGACCCTCCGTTCAGCCGCCCATCCCGCCGGCGTGAACGTGTTCGCCGTGATCACGGAGTGGGCACGTACCAGGAGCAGCACGTTCACTCCGTGATCACGGAACGGACGATCAGCCTCGGACCAGCTGCGCGGCGCCGTCGGAGAGGTGCAGCTCCCGGTCGCAGGCGGCGGCGGCCTCCGGGTCGTGCGTCGCGAACACCACCGCGGCGCCCCGGCGGGCCTCCTCCTGCAGCAGCTCCATGACCCGCTGGCGGTTGGTGGCGTCCAGCTCGCTCGTCACCTCGTCGGCCAACAGCACGTGGCCGTGCAGGGCGATGCCCCGCGCGATCGCCGTGCGCTGCTGCTGGCCGCCGGAGAGCTCCTCCACCAGCTGGTCCGCCTGGCCGGCGAGGCCCAGGCGCTCCAGCGAGGACACCGTGGCGCGGCGGGCGTCGGCCGGGGCGGCGCCGCCGGCGATCATGGCGACCTGGATGTTCTCCTGAGCCGTGAGGATCGCGGCGAGGCCGTTGTCCTGCGGGATGAGTACCACGCGCTCGGCGACGGCGTGGTCGCGGTCGCGCAGCGGCGCGCTGTCCACCGCGACGACGCCCGCGGCCGGGCGCAGTAGGCCCGCCATCGCCCACAGCAGCGTCGTCTTGCCCGCCCCCGAGGGGCCGGTGACGGCCAGGATCTGGCCCGGCGACACCACGACCGACACATCGCGCAGGACCGGGCGGTCCCGCTCGTACGCGACCGTCACCCCGTCGACCGTCAGCGTCTTCACTGCACACCCTCCATGTTCGAACGAGCCGCATTCGAACGAGCCACATCAGCTCGGGCGGGGACCAGGAGCACCGTGCCGTCGGGCTGGGGCTCGACGCCCACCAGCGTTCCCGGCGGCAGCATGCGCAGCACGTCCTGCGGCAGATGCACCGTACCGTCGCGACCCACCACCGCGTAGTCCTCTCCGCGCCGGCCCTCCGCCCCGACCCGGCCGTCGCGGATGGTGACCGTGCGGCCCATGCTCAGCCCGACGTCCGGGTCGTGCGTCACGACCACGACGGTCGTGCCGGCCCGGCGGACCGCATCGAGCGCGAGCAGTACCTCGTCGCGGGCCCGGGTGTCGAGCTGGCTGGTCGGCTCGTCCGCGAGCAGCAGGCCCGGCCGGCCGGCCAGCCCTACGGCGAGCGCCAACCGCTGGCGCTCACCAGGAGAGAGTCGCTGCGGGCGCTGCCGGTTGCGTCCCCGCCCGGACAGACCGACCATCGCGAGCACGTCGCGCGGGTCGGGCAGGTCGCGGCGCCGGTCGGCGGGCACGCCGCGCTGGGCGAAGCGCACGTTCTGCTCCGCGGTCAGATACGGCAGGAGATTGCGCGAGGCACCCTGGAGTACGACACCCACGTCCGCCGCACGGAGCGCCTGCAGCTCGCCGGGCGTCGCGCGCACCAGGTCGTGCTCGCCGACCGTCAGGCGACCGGCCGACGGCGGCAGGAGCCCCGCGAGCAGGGAGAGCAGCGTCGACTTGCCGGACCCCGACGGGCCCAGCAGGGCGACCGACTCGCCGGCCGAGATGTCCAGGTCGACCCCGGACAGCGCGACGACGTCGTAGCCCTCGAGCCGGTAGATGTACACCAGTCCGCGGCACATGATCGAAAGGCCCTGGCTCACTGGGCACCGTCCTTGAGGCGCAGCGGCGTGGCGCGGCCGAGCAGGCGCAGCACCACGACCACGGTCAGCAGCAGGCCGAGCACGGTCAGCGCGAGCGCGATCGGCAGCGCGCCGAGGGACGGCTCGTACGAGAACGAGCCCGCGGGCTCGCCGACGGTCACCAGCGGCACGCCCGGCAGCATCACCAGCGCGCCGACGATCCCGGCCGCCAGGCCGACCACGAGCGGCAGGCCGAGCAGGGCGCGGTACTCCCGGAACAGCGCCCGGCGCAGCTGGCCCGCCCGCACCCCGGCGACCCGCAGCGCGGCGAGCTCGTAGAGGCGGGCGCGGACGCCGACGTACGCGGTCAGCAGCACGACGCCGAGCGCGAGCAGGATCGCCGCGCCGCCGGCCAGCAGGTACAGCCACAGGCCGAGCGCGGGGGCGCGGCGGCCGAGCTGGTCGGTGTACCCGTCGATGGACTCGGTCCTGAGCACCTGGATGCCCAGGCTGCCCAGGCGCGCGCCGAGGTCCGCGGGGGCACCGTCGCCGGCCCAGACCTCGTACCGCAGGCTGCCGTTGTCGGCGAGGCTCGCGGTGCGCTCGGCCATGCGGGTGGCGTAGTCCAGGTCGAACATGACCGCCCGCCGGCCCGCCCGCGGCAGGCTGTCGGTGCGGGCCGCCACCGTGAACGGCTGCGGCTGCTCCGAGAAGCCGGGCAGGCTGAACGACGCGGCCCCCGCGTCGTCGGTCGGCGCCCCGCCGGCGAGCACCGCCGGCAGCGCATCCGGCGTGTCGACGTGCTCGACCACGGCGTCGGCGGGGTCGCTGCCGGACACGTCGATGCCCAGCGCCGCGCCCGCGCGGACGGCCACCGTCGCGCCGCCGATCGCGGCGTGCCGGGCCTGCCAGCGACCGGCGAGGTCGAAGCCGGGGCTGAGCGGGCCGCCGTCGGTGGTCAGTCCGCGCACGGCGACGGTGACCGCGAACGGGTCGCTGCCGCCGGCGGCGCGGCCGACCGCGAGGCCGATGAGCCGGCACTCGGCGGTACAGCCGGTGAGCGCCGCGTGGTAGTTGTGGGTGCCCTTGGCCAGCGCGCCGAGCGTCACGGTGCGCGGCGGCTGCCCCGGGTTGGCCACGATCGCGGCCAGGCGCAGCGCCGGCTTGGCCGGCAGCGCGTCGACGGTCACCTCCGCGCCGAGGTCCTTGCCGAGGCGCAGCGGGTCGGCCGCGACGGGGTGCAGGCGTGCGGCGACGGCGCCGACCTGCTCGCGGGAGTGCCCGCGCCAGACGGCCACGCCGGCCAGCCGGTCGGCCTGGACGCCGAGCAGCTCGATCGGGCTGTTGTCGAAGCGCTGGCTCGCGCGTACCACGGCCATCGAATGCCCGCTGGGATCGGCCTTGGCCACCGCGGCCGCGAGCGCATCGGGATGGGCGGCGTTGACCGTGTAGACCTGCCGGGCGCCGATCGCGTCCTGCGCGGCGTCGGAGCGCGCCCGCGCCGCGACGTCCCAGGCGGTCGCGGCGAAGGACAGCAGCGCGACGGCCACGGTCACCACGACGACCAGGCGCTGGCCGCCCGGGCGCCGCGAGAGCTGCGCGGCGGACAGCAGCGGCACGATCCGGCCGCGGCGGCGCGCGATGCGCAGCCGGGCCGCCGACCACAGGCCGAGCAGCCGGGCCGCGGCGATGCCGAGCACCAGCGCGAGCAGCGGCGGGGCGAGCAGGGCCAGCGGGGACGTGCGGTCGCCGACCGCGGCGACCAGGCTGGCCCCGGCGGCCGCCACGACGACGCCCTCGGTGACGCCGGCCCGCCAGCCACCGCGCTCGGGGACGCGGCGCAGCAGGCCGAGCACCGGGCGCGACAACGTCTGGCGGGCGGCGAGCACGGCGGCGACGATCCCGGCGGCGAACGCGACGCCGGCGGCGGCGAACACCTGCCAGCGCACCTCCGCGCCCACGCCCGGGGCGAGCAGGGCGGAGGCGGCGAGCTGCACCAGGCCGAGCCCGGCGGCGAGGCCGACCGGGACCGCGGCGGCGGTCAGCAGCACCACCTCGCCCAGGCCGAAGCGGGCCGCCCGCCCAGACGGGTAGCCGCGCAGCTTGGCCAGCGCGATCTCCGGCGCGCGCTCCTCGGTCAGGGACGCCACCAGCAGAAACAGGACAAACCAACAGAGCAGCAGCAGCGGTACCGCGATGACGGGCGCCGTCCGCGCGATCGCGCTCTGGTCGGTGTCGATGTCGTGCAGGACCGCCGGCAGGGTGGTGGTGACGTCCAGCTCGTGCCCGCGCATGCGGTCCCCGAGGGTCTGCAGGCTCTCCCGCAGCCCGGCGACGTCGTCGAGGCGGACCCGGTCGGCGCGCAGCGGGTACTCCAGCCGGGTCGACAGCGTCGCCGACGGCTCGGCGCGCAGGTCGTCCTCGGTCAGGCTGAACAGCGCGTCGGCCCGCTCCCCGTCGCCGTCCGCGCCCGCGCTGAAATACGCGGTGCGTCCCCAGTACGCGGCGTTGGCGTCCTTCGGGGCGTACAACCCGGTGATCTTGAATGTCTTGTCCCGGCCGGCACCCTCCGGGCCGAGGTGCACGGCGATCTGGTCGCCGGGCTTGAGCTCGTGCGCGGCGGCGGTGCGCCGGCTGACCGCGACCTCGCCCGGGTTGTCCGGGCAGGCGCCGTCGAGGTCGAGCTGCGCGCACACGTCCTGCCGGAAGGCGAGTCTCGCGCTCGCGCCGCCGTAGGTGACCTCCGTGTCGATGGCCGCGACCGGGCGGTCGAGGCGCTCGTCGAGAAGTCGGTCCTTGTCGAGGGCCGCGTTCATGGCCAGCCGGATCTCGGCGAGGTCCATGAAGGCGGCGCTGTCTGCGGTGCCCTTCGCCCCGACGGTCAGCCCGGTCGCGTCGGTGGACGCGGTGGACAGGCCGTCGGTGAGGACGGACTGCTGCGCGGCACGGCTGTACGCGGGCGCGAGCACGGCCGCCGTGGTCGCCGTCACGGCGAGGAGGAAGACCACGAACGACCGGCCGGCCCGGTACCTGATGCCACGCAACATGACGGTCCAGGCCGTCAAGTGAGCCCCCTGTGCTGGTCTAGCTGAAGGTTGACCCGCAGACCTTAGCCGAGTTGGGCCAGCAGGGCCTCTGCCGCCGCATAGGCGTCCGTGCGTCCGGCCGCGACGTTCTCGGCGAGGGCGCTCAGCGCGCTGCCGCTGCGCAGGTCCTTCATCCGCGCGCGCAGGGTGCCCAGCGCGATCGCCTCGACCTCCGCCTCGGCCCGCCGCTGGCGGCGGGCGCGCAGCTCGCCGGAGTCGAGCAGGTACGCACGGTGCGCATCGATGGCCTCCACGAGCTCGTCGATGCCCTCGCCGCGCGGCGCGACACAGCGCACGACGCGGGGCCGCCACTGCCCGGGGGCCCGGTCGCCGAGGCCGATCATGCCCTGGATGTCGCGGTACGTCGCGTCGGCGCCGTCGCGGTCGGCCTTGTTCACGACGAAGATATCGGCGATCTCCAGCACGCCGGCCTTGGCCGCCTGGATCGCGTCGCCCATGCCGGGCGCCAGCAGTACCACGGTGGTATCCGCGAGGCCGGCGATCTCGACCTCGGCCTGCCCGACGCCGACGGTCTCGACCACGACCGGGTCGCAGCCGGCGCCCTCCAGCACCCGCGCGGCCGCCGGCGTGGCCGCGGACAGCCCGCCGAGGTGGCCGCGGCTGGACATCGAGCGGATGTACACGCCGGGGTCGGTGGCGTGGTCCTGCATCCGGACGCGGTCGCCGAGGATGGCGCCGCCGGTGAACGGGCTGGACGGGTCGACGGCGAGCACGCCCACGCGCCGGCCGGCCTTGCGAAACGCGCGGACGAGCTCGTTGGTGGTGGTCGACTTGCCCACGCCGGGCGAGCCGGTCAGGCCGATGACGGCCGCCTCCCCCGTGTGCGGCGCGAGCGCCGCCGCGATCCGCGGCAGCGCCTCGTCGCCGTCCTCCACCAGGCTGATGAGCCGGGCCACGGCGCGGGGGTCGCCCTCGCGGGCGGCCCCCACCAGCGTCGGTACGTCGCGGGACCGGCGGATCGTCACCGCTTGGGCACGCGCAACAGGAGCGCGTCGCCCTGGCCGCCGCCGCCGCACAGCGCCGCCGCGCCGAGGCCGCCGCCGCGCCGGCGCAGCTCGAGGGCGAGGGAGAGGGCCAGCCGCGCGCCGCTCATCCCGATCGGGTGGCCCAGCGCGATCGCGCCGCCGTTGACGTTGACGATCGCCGGGTCGATGCCCAGCTCTGCGGTGGACTGCACGCCGACGGCGGCGAACGCCTCGTTGATCTCGACCAGGTCGAGGTCGGCGGCGCTCAGCCCGGCCCGGCCCAGGGCGTGCTTGATCGCGTTGGCCGGCTGGCTGGTCAGCGAGTTGTCCGGGCCCGCGACGTTGCCGTGCGCGCCGATCTCGGCGAGCCAGGTCAGCCCGAGCTCCTCGGCCTTGGCGCGGCTCATCACCACGACGGCGCAGGCCCCGTCGGAGATCGGCGAGGAGGTCGCGGCGGTGATGGTGCCGTCCTTGGTGAACGCCGCGCGCAGCTTGGCCAGGCTCTCCACCGTGGTCTCCGGCCGGATCTGCTCGTCGTCGGTCACCAGCAGCGGGTCACCCTTGCGCTGCGGGATCTCCACCGGGACGATCTCCTCCGCGAAGTGGCCGTTCTTCTGGGCGGCGGCGGCCCGCTGGTGACTGGCGGCGCCGAACGCGTCCTGCGCCTCGCGGGTGATGCCGAGCCGGGCGACGTGCCGCTCGGTCGACTCGCCCATCGACACCTGGTCGTAGACGTCGGTGAGCCCGTCGAGCGCCATGTGGTCCTTGATCACCACGTCGCCGTACTTGTATCCCTGGCGCTGCCCCATCAGCAGGTGCGGCGCGTTGGTCATCGACTCCATGCCCCCGGCCACGACGATGTCGAACTCACCCGCCCGGATGAGCTGGTCGGCCAGCGCGATGGCGTCCAGGCCGGAAAGGCACACCTTGTTGATCGTGAGCGCGGGCACGCTCATCGGAATCCCGGCGCCGACGGCGGCCTGGCGGGCGGGCATCTGGCCGGCCCCGGCCTGCAGGACCTGACCCATGATCACGTACTGCACCTGCTCGGGCGCGACACCCGAGCGCTCGAGCGCGGCCCGGATGGCGATCTCGCCCAGCTTGGTGGCCGGGAAGTCCTTGAGTGCGCCGAGCAGGCGCCCCATCGGCGTGCGGGCGCCGTTGACGATCACCGACTGAGTCATCGCAGGAGGCCTCCGAGAGAAGGTTCACATCGCGTCTTCGCGACCTGAACGTTGGATCAGTTCAGACTATCGCTATGGAGACCTCGGCTCAGAAGTTGGATATATCACCCATCGGTATCCTCCGGATCGATCACGTGGGCATCGCGGTGGCCGACCTCGACGAGGCCATCGCGTTCTACGGCCGGGTGTTCGGCATGCGCTGCGTGCACGAGGAGGTCAACGAGGAGCAGGGAGTGCACGAGGCCATGCTCTCGGTCGGCCCGACCCCCGAGGGCGGATGCCTGCAACTGCTCGCCCCGCTTTCACCCGCCTCGACGATCGCCAAGTTCCTGGACCGCAGCGGGCCGGGCATGCAGCAGCTCGCCTACACGGTGGCCGATGTCGATGCCGCCTGCGCCGCGCTGCGCGAGCGCGGGGTGCGGCTGCTGTACGACGAGCCGCGCCGCGGTACCGCCGGCTCCCGCATCAACTTCGTGCACCCGAAGGACGCCGGAGGCGTGCTCGTGGAGCTTGTGGAGCCGAACCGCGCAGCTTCGAGCACGGAGGCCTGAGCAGGTCAGTGCAGTTCTTCACAGGCCGGTGCCCGATGTAACTACCGGTCAGTAACGTCGGTTGAGGGGTCGAGATGTGTTGCCGATCCCCATGGTCGCCCGCCCGTCGTGCGGCGACGCTGCCTCAACAGCCTTCCGGACGTTAGGAGCCGTAGCGGTGCAACACATCCTCGACGCGATCATGCAGGCGGAAGGGGCCTCCGACCCCGCGACCGAGCTCCGCGCCGTGGCGGACCTGCCGGTCCCCGCAAGCTATCGGGGCGTGGTCGTCAGGGCCGACGAGGCCGACATGTTCGATGGACTGACCACCCGGGACAAGGATCCCCGCAAGTCCCTGCACGTGCAGGAGGTGCCCACGCCCGAGGTCGGGCCCGGCGAGGCGCTCATCGCCGTGATGGGCAGCGCGGTCAACTACAACACGGTGTGGACCTCGATCTTCGAGCCGGTCTCGACGTTCGGGTTCCTGCAGCGGTACGGCCGGCTGAACTCCCTGAGCCGGCGCCACGACCTGCCGTACCACGTGGTCGGCTCCGACGCCGCCGGGGTGGTGCTGCGGGTGGGCCCGGGGGTGAGCAAGTGGAAGCCGGGCGACGAGGTGGTCGCGCACTGCCTCAGCGTGGAGCTGGAGGACGCGGCCGGCCACGACGACACCATGCTCGACCCCCAGCAGCGCATCTGGGGCTTCGAGACCAACTACGGGGGCCTGGCCGAGCTCGCGCTGGTCAAGGCCAACCAGCTGATGCCCAAGCCGGCGCACCTGTCGTGGGAGGAGGCGGCCTGCCCCGGGCTGGTCAACTCGACCGCCTACCGGCAGCTGGTCTCCCAGCACGGCGCGCAGATGAAGCAGGGCGACACCGTGCTCATCTGGGGCGCCTCCGGCGGCCTGGGTTCCTATGCGGTGCAGTTCGCGCTCAACGGCGGCGCGACGCCGGTCTGCGTGGTCTCCAGCCCGCAGAAGGCCGAGCTGTGCCGGTCCATGGGCGCCGAGCTCGTCATCGACCGGTCCTCGTACCACTTCTGGAAGGACGAGGAGACCCAGGACACCGCCGAGTGGCGCCGCTTCGGTGCCGAGATCCGCTCCCTGACCGGCGGCGAGGACCCCGACATCGTGTTCGAGCACCCCGGGCGGGAGACGTTCGGCGCGAGCGTGTTCGTGGCCAAGCGCGGCGGCACGATCGTCACGTGCGCCTCGACATCGGGGTTCATGCATCAGTACGACAATCGGTATCTCTGGATGAACCTCAAGCGCATCATCGGCAGTCACTTCGCGAACTACCGCGAGGCGTGGGAGGCCAACCGGTTGATCGCCCGCGGGCGAATCCATCCGACGCTGTCGCGCACGTACTCGCTCGAGCAGACCGGGCAGGCGACGTACGACGTGCACCGCAACCTGCACCAGGGCAAGGTCGGCGTGCTGTGCCTGGCGCCCGGTGAGGGCCTCGGGGTTCGTGACGCGCAGTTGCGGGCCCGCCACGAGCAGGCGATCAACCGGTTCCGCAACCGGTAGGGCCGATCCCAGGACCGGACTTGGACCCCGCTCCGGGGGTGGTCACAGCGTGGTGACCTCCCCGGCGCGGCGATTTTCACCTCCCCGTTCGGCCAGGCGACACGCCCATAAAGCAGGACAAAAACTCGGCGTGTCCTGGCCGGTCGAAGTTGACCATGGAAGGCTCGCGGAAGATAGCCGTTGTACCCTTGCGAAAGCCCCCGGGTGGTCTGCAAGTATGTGCCAATGCCCCAGCAGCAGTCCTCGGTTGACTTCTTCCAAAACGGCTCGGATCACGAAGAGCTGAGCGTCGTCCTGCGCGGCTATGACCGCACCCAGGTCGACAGCAAGCTGCAGCGCCTCAACTCGCAGCTGCAGCAGGCCAATCAGGCCCGCGAAGAGGCCGAGGGCCGACTCGCCGAGGCCCAGCGCCGCGTCCGCCAGGCCGAGCAGCGCCTGGGCACGATGGAGCAGAAGCTCAGCGACACCAACAAGCAGCTGGAAGAGAACAACCGGCCGACGCTGTCGGGCCTGGGCACCCGGGTCGAGCAGATCCTGCGCCTGGCCGAGGAGCAGGCCAACGACCACCGCGGCGAGGCGAAGCGCGAGTCCGAGGGCATCATCTCCGCGGCCCGGCTGGAGGCCCGCGAGATCACCGACAAGGCGCGCGCCGAGTCCGCCGCCATGAAGGCGACCGCCGAGCGCGAGGCCGGCAACCTGCGCACCGCCGCCGAGCGGGAGGCCGCCGAGGTCCGGGTGCAGGCCCGGCGCGAGGCCGACACGCTGCGGGCCGACGCGGAGCGCGAGACCAAGCAGCTGCGCACCGCCACCGCGCACGAGGTCGCCGAGCTCAAGGCGACCGTCGAGCGCGAGGTCGCGACGCTGCGGGCCACCGCCGAGCGGGAGATCACCCAGCTGCGCGCCAAGGCCGCGCGCGAGGCCGAGGAGAAGCGCGCCGAGGCGACCAAGCTGCTGACCGACGCCCGCGACAAGCGCGACAAGGACCTGCAGTCCCTCGCGCTGGAGATCGCCGAGCGGCAGGAGAAGGCCGAGCGCGACGAGTCCGCGCGCCACGCCTCCGCCGTCGCCGCCACCCAGAAGCTGGTCACCGAGGCCGAGGGGCGCGCCCGGGCGGCCGAGGACCGGGCCAAGGAGATCGAGCAGCGGGCCGAGACGCGCCGCGTCGAGTCCGAGCGCGCCGCCGCCGAGACGATCGACAAGTCGAAGAACCTCGCCGACAAGACGGTGAACGAGGCCCGCGCCGAGGCCCACCGTGTGCTCAGCGAGGCTCGCGCCGAGGCGGACGACACGACCCAGCGGGCCCGGCGCGAGGTCGAAGATCTCACCCGCCAGAAGGACGCGGTCACCTCGCAGCTGGGGCAGATGCTCTCCGGCCTGGCCGGAATCATGCCCTCGGTGGGCCAGCAGCAGGGCGGAGACGCCAAGAAGGGCAAGTCGGGCGACGGCGAGAAGGTCACCGCCTGACGAAGGCGGGTCGCGGGTGGTCATGCCGCTTCTCGAATCATTCACGGGGAGTTCGACCGCACGTCCCGCCATGCGCAGTGTGTAATTGCGCATGGCGGGACGTTGCGTGTGAGGATGGGTGTTATGTCAGACGGCGGCAACCTCTTCAATGCGGGCACAGGGGTGTCCTCGGAACCTGACTTCGAGACCGCTATCCGGGGTTACCGGCGGGATCAGGTCGACAAGTACTGGACCCAGTCCGAAAACGAGATCGCCGCGCTGAAGATCGAGAACGAGGAGGTGTGGGGCCAGGTTCAGGCCCTCGCCTCACAGGTCCAGGACCTGCAGATGGAGCTCGCCGAGCTGCGCCGGCACGCGCCCAGCCACGGCGATGACCTCTCGTTCCGCCACCTCGGCCCGCGCGTCGAGCAGATCCTCGGCCTCGCCGAGGACCAGGCCGCCGACATCCGCTCCAGCGCCGTGCAGGAGATCTCCGGCCTGCGCGCCGAGGCCGAGCGTCTGCTCGCCGAGGCCCGCAACCGCGCCGCCAAGGCCAACGAGGACTTCGAGCTGGCCCTGGGCGCCCGCCGCGCCGAGGAGGAGCGCGCCGTGAGCCAGCGCCGCTCCGAGCTGGACGCCGAGTCGCGCGCGCTCGACGAGCGCACCACCAGGGCCCAGGCCGAGGCCGAGCGCCTCGTCGCCACCGCGCACGGCGAGGCCCAGCGCGTCACCCAGTCCATCACCGCCCGGCTCGAGCAGGCCCGCGCCGAGTCCGAGCGGGACGCCCACGGGGTGCGCACCGCCGCCGAGCAGCACGCCGAAGCGGTACGCGCCGAGGCCGAACAGCACGCCCACTCCCTCCGCTCGGCCGCCGAGCAGGAGACCGCCGGCGCCCAGTCGCACGCCGCCGCGATCGTCGCGCAGGCCCAGGAGCAGGCCGCCACGCTCGCGGCCCAGGCCAAGCACGAGGCCGACACGCTCGCCGCGCAGGCCCAGCAGACGGCCGCGGCCGTCGCCGCCAAGGCGCAGGAGGCCGCCGATGCGGTCGCCGCCCAGGCCCAGCAGCACGCCGCGACCGTCACCAGCCAGGCCAAGGAGGCCGCGGACGCCCTGGCCGCCCAGGCCGAGCGCGCCGCCGCCGAGGCCGCGGAGCAGGCCCGCCTCCGGCTCGAGGCGGAGACCGGCGCGGCCAAGCAGGATGCGGACACCCAGCTCGCCGCGTACCGCGCCACGCTGGAGCAGGAGCTGCGCGACCTGCGCGCGGCCCACGACGCGGAGCTCGCCGAGCAGCGGGCCGCCGCCACCGCCGAGGCCGACCGCCTCCGCGAGGCCGCGAAGGCCGAGGCCGAGAAGCTGCGCACCGCCGCCGCCGGCGAGGCCGACGACCTGCGCGCGTCCGCGGCTTCCGAGGCCGACACGCTGCGCACCGCCGCCGCGACGGAGGCGGAGGGCGTCCGCGCCGCCGCCACCACCGAGGCCGACGACCTGCGTGCCGCCGCGGCCACCGAGGCCGAGGGCGTCCGCGCCGCCGCCACGACCGACGCCGCCGGTGTCCGCGCCGAGGCCCAGGCCGAGCGCGAGAAGGTCCGCTCGGCGACCGCCGCGGAGACCGAGAAGCTCCGCGCGGCCGCCTCGGCCGAGGTGAAGGCGCTGAAGACCCGCATCGAGGCCCTCGACGCCGAGGCCAAGACGCTCCGCGCGACGGCCGCCGAGGCGGAGACGCTCCGCGCAGCCGCCGCCGAGACCGAGGCGCTGAAGGCCCGGATCGAGGCGCTCGAATCCGAGGCCGAGTCGGCCACCGAGCGGACGATGGCCCTCGACGCCGCGAAGACCGAGGCCGGCGCCGCCGCCGAGAAGGCCGTCGCCGAGGCCAAGGCGACGGCGGACGAGGCCACGAAGCGCCTCACCGAGGCCGAGGCGAGGCTGGCCGAGGTCCAGTCGCAGGAGGCCGCGCTGCGCGAGCGCCTGAAGGACTCCACCGAGGCCGAGAGCCGCGTCGCCGAGCTGCGCGAGCAGGAGGCCGAGCTCAGCGGCCAGCTGACCCGGCTGCGCGAGCAGGAGACGGAGCTGACGGCCCAGGTCGCCGCCGTCGAGGCCCGCCTGGCCGAGCTCAACCAGGAGCTGTCCACCGCCGCGCCGAAGAACGGCAAGGTGACGGCGGACGCCACCAACGGCACCCGCTGACCGACCCCGCACCCGGACTCTGGGGCGACAAGCGCGCCGGCCCGGCGCGCGCAGGGCGGGCCGGGCCGGAAACGGGTGTGATCAGAAGGTGACGACGGACTTCGTGACCGTGTACGCCTCGGCGTAATGGGCGCGGCACTCCATTCCCCGCAGGCGCGCCAAGCCCAGGAACACCTCGTCGTCCCACCAGTCGCGCGCCTTCTGCGACGGGAAGTGCTCGTGCAGCAGTGCGACCTTGCGGCGGCCCTGGTCCGGGGTCAGCGGGACATAGACGTTGCGCCGGGAGAGGTCGCCGTCCCACTTCGGGATCTCGTAGTGCAGCACCAGGGAGTTGCGGAAGGCCGTCGAGGCCAGCGAGCCCAGCAGGCGGTGATCCTGGTGGGCGTCGTCGGTCGACGGGGCCAGGACCAGGTCCGCGGTGCCGAGGCGCGCGGCGGCCTCGACGATCTCCTTCGTGGCGTTCCAGTGCGCGGGCAGCCGGCCGTCGGGCAGGTCGTTCAGGTGGAACGTGAGCGAGCCGGCGTGGGACAGGAAGGCCGAGGCCGCCGCGCGGGCCTCCGCCTGCCGGTTCGGCACGCCGGTGGCCAGCACGTAGTCGACGGTGACGCCCTCGGGCAGGGACAGCAGCAGGCCGCCGGCCGCGATCTCGATGTCGTCCGGGTGGGCACCCAGGGCGACCACCGACCGCACGCCGGTCAGGGAGAAGCCGATCACGAGGCGGGCCCCCGCACGGCGTCCCAGAGCATCCACGGGCAGTTGCCGCTGCTGTACGCCTCCTCCATCTCCGCGCGGTCCTTGAAGGTGTCGATCGCGCGCCAGAAGCCGTCGTACTGCTGCGCCATCAGCCGGCGCTCCGGGATGAGCCGGTCGAAGGCGTGCGGCACCATGTCCTCGCCCTCCCTCAGCACGTCGAAGACGCCGGGCCGCAGGATGAAGTACCCGCCGTTCTCCCACGTCATGAGCTCGCGGAAGTCGCGCACTCGGGAGACCGAGCCGTCGGCGTCCATCTCCACCACGTGGTGGGTGGACACCGGCGGCACCGCGAGCATGCTCACGGTCGCCTCCGAGTTGCGGAACCGCTCCACCATCTCCGGCAGCGGCGCGTCGGTGAGCGTGTCGGCGTAGTTGGCCAGGAACATCGGCTCGTCCTCGACGTACTTGCGCACGCGCATGAGCCGCTCGCCGATCGTGGCCTTGAGGCCGGTGTCGATGAAGGTGATGTTCCAGCCGGTGATGTCCGTGGAGAACAGCTGGACGTCGCGGTCGCCGCCGGTGAGCGTGAAGTCGTTCGACAGCGTCTCGTCGTAGTGCAGGAAGTAGTCCTTGACGACGGCGGCGCCGTAGCCCAGGGCCAGGATGAAGTCGGTGTGTCCGAAGTGTGCGTAGTAGCGCATGACGTGCCACAGCAGCGGCCGGTCGCCGATCATCGCCATCGGCTTCGGCGCGTTGTTCGTCCCCTCGCGCATGCGCATGCCGAGGCCACCACAGAACAGAACGACCTTCATGTGCGGGATTACCCCTCTACCTCGAGGACCGGGATCGGGTACACCAGCTTGCCGCCCCAGTCCTTGACGTAGGACAGCTGCGCGCTGATCTCGGTGCGCAGGTTCCACGGCAGGACCAGGACGTAGTCGGGCCGGTCGGCGGCGATGCGCTCCGGCTCGTGAATCGGGATGTGCGTGCCGGGCAGGAACATGCCCTGCTTGTGCGGCGAGCGGTCGACCGTGTACTCGAGCAGGTCCTCGCGGATGCCGCAGTGGTTGAGCAGCGTGTTGCCCTTGCCCGGGGCGCCGTAGCCGACGACCCGCTTGCCCTCGGCCCGCGCCTGCATGAGGAACGTCAGCAGGTCCCGCTTGATGGTGAAGACCTCGTTCGCGAAGCCCATGTGGCCCTCGAGCGTGTGCAGGCCGGCCGCGGCCTCGGTCTCCAGCAGCGTCTTGACGGCCAGCGACGGCTCGCCGGCAAACTCGGTGTGCTTGGCGTGGACCCGCAGCGAGCCGCCGTGCGTGGACAACTCCTCGACGTCGACGACGGTGAGGCCGCCCTTGGCCAGCGCCCGCGAGGCGGTCAGCAGCGAGAGGTACTGGTAGTGCTCGTGGTAGATGGTGTCGTACTGCCGACGCTCGATCAGGCGCAGCAGGTGCGGGAACTCCAGGGTCACCAGGCCGTCGGGCTTGACGAGGTTGGCGAGGCCCTGCGAGAAGCCGATGATGTCGGGAATATGCGCGTAGACGTTGTTCGCGGCCACGAGATCCGCGCGCCCGTATTGATCGGCGACGGCCGCCCCGGTTTCCGGCCCGAGAAAGCAGACCTCCGTCCGAACGCCCTTTTCCCGGGCGACCTCCGCGACATTTCCGGCCGGCTCGACGCCGATGACCGGAATACCGGCGGCCACAAAATGCTGCAGAAGGTACCCATCATTACTGGCCACTTCGGCGACCAGACTGTCGGCCGTTAGGCCGAGCTTCTCCGTCATCGCGACCGCGTAGCGGCGGGCGTGCTCGACCCAGGACGTGGAGTAGGAGGAGAAGTAGAGGTAATCGGAGAAGATGTCCTCGCCCGCGACATATGCCGGAAGCTGCACCAGGAGGCAGTCGGAGCAGATGCGCACGTGCAGCGGATAGAACGTCTCCGCCGCGTCCACCTTGTCGGCCGAGACGTAGCTCTCGCAGAGCGGGGACATCCCCAGGTCGACGAAGGTCTCGGTGAGCTCGGCCCCACACAGCCGGCACGAGACTGCGGACATGCGTTCCCCCTCATAGTCGTTGGCGCTAGGCTGCTGGCCGGTGGCTGACCAGGTGTCGGAGACGCGCAAGCTTAGAACAGTTCTCTGAATCCGACCCGGCCGCCAAGAACCTAGCCGTCCAGGCCGCACGGCGGTAAACGACAAAGTAAAAAGTCCGACAGACGACCAGGGGCCGTTTTGCACGGCTTCTAGAATCACATCCTGCCCCCCAAGCCTTCGGGAGCTAGCTCATGCGCGTACTCGTCACCGGCCACGACGGATACATCGGCAGCGTTCTGGTGCCGTTACTCACCGAAGCCGGGCACGAGGTCGTCGGCCTCGACACCGGGCTGTTCGCGGACTGCGTGCTCGGTCCGGCGCCCGAAGAGGTCAAGACGCTCCGCGTCGACCTGCGTGACGTGGAGCCGGAGCACGTGACCGGCTTCGACGCGGTGATCCACCTCGCCGCGCTGTGCAACGACCCGCTGGGCAACCTCAACCCCGACCTGACGTACGACGTCAACCACCGCTCGACACTGCGGCTGGCCCGCGCGGCCAAGGCCGCCGGCGTGGAGCGCTTCCTGTTCTCGTCGTCGTGCTCGCTGTACGGCAAGGGCGAGGACGACACCCCACTGGACGAGACGGCCGGCTTCCAGCCGGTGACCCCGTACGGCGAGTCGAAGATCCTCTCCGAGCAGGGCCTGCTGGAGCTGGCCGACGACGACTTCTCGCCGGTGTTCCTGCGCAACTCCACGGCGTACGGGTTCTCCCCGCGCCTGCGCGGCGACCTGGTGGTCAACGACTTCGCCGCGCACGCGCTGCTGACCGGCAAGGTGGTGCTGCTGTCCGACGGCATGGCGTGGCGGCCGCTCATCCACATCGAGGACATCTCGGCGGCATTCCTGGCGCTGATGGAGGTCGACCGCGACCGGGTGCACGCCAAGGCGTACAACATCGGGCGCACCAGCGAGAACTACCTCATCCGCGACGTGGCCAACCTGGTCGCCGAGATCGTGCCGGGCAGCGAGCCGACCTTCGCCGAGGGCGCCGGCGCGGACCTGCGCAACTACCGCGTGACGTGCGACCTCATCGAGCGCGAGATCCCCGAGTTCCAGCCGAAGTGGAACGTCAAGCTCGGCGTCGAGCAGCTCGTCGAGGCCTACCAGCGGCACGGGCTGACCATCGAGCAGTTCGCCAGCGAGACCCACCAGCGGATCAAGCGGATCAAGGCGCTGATCGCGGCGGGCAAGCTCGACAACAACCTGCGCTGGACGAACGCGTGACGGCGCCGAGCGACATCCAGGCCGAGCACCTCCAGCACCGCCTCTGCGACGCCTGCGGCGAGGACCGGCTCGTCCCGTTCGCCGACCTGGGCGAGATCCCGGTGCTGTGCGGCGTGCACTGGGAGGCGCACGGCGACGCGGTGGCCTCGCCGGTCGGCCGGATGGTGCTGGCCGCCTGCCCGCGCTGCGCCTACGTGCGCAACGTCGCGTTCGAGGCGGACAAGCTCGTCTACGACACCACGATGGACACCAACCTGCACTTCTCCCCCGCGTTCCAGAAGTTCTCGGCGGAGCTGGTGCAGAGCCTCAACGAGCGGTACGACCTGAGCGGCAAGCTGGTGCTGGACATCGGCTGCGGGCAGGGCGAGTTCCTGCGCGAGCTCACGCACGCCAGCGACGCGCGGGGGGTCGGCTACGACGCCATGTACGCCGGCGAGGAGGGCGAGCAGGGCAACGCCACGTTCCACTGCGGGTTCGCCCCGCGCGGCGGCGGCCTGCCGCAGTACGACTTCTTCACCTCCCGGCACTGGTTCGAGCACATCGATGACCCCTACGAGTTTCTCGTCGACCTGCGCGAGCAGGCGAACGGGCGCGAGGTGTTCGGCTACGTCGAGGTGCCCGACGCCGTCTACGACCTCGCCACCGCCGGGTGGGAGGTCATCTACCCGCACGTGTCGTACTTCGACGCCTACTCGCTGGCCACCATCTTCGGCCGCGCGGGCTGGACGGTGGAGTCGACCGGCACCCTGTTCTCCGGCATGTTCCGGTACATCGAGGTCTCGGCCAACCGGCCGCGCGCCGGCGGCCACGTCGCGCACACCGGCGAGCTGCCCTCGCTGCGCGCGCGGGACAAGCAACTCGCCGCGATCGCCGGCTTCTCCGACCGTCACCACGCCGAGCGGCAGCAGTGGCGGGACACGATCGCCCGGCTCGACGCCGAGGGCGCCCGCCCGGTGCTGTGGGGCGCGGGCTCGCGAGGCGTGCAGTTCCTCACCCTCGCCGACCGGGAGCTGGCGCTGGCCGGCGTGGTGGACCTCAACCCGCGCAAGTGGGGCCGGTTCCTGCCGGTCACCGGCCACCGGGTCGACCCGCCGTCGACGCTGACCTCGCTGCAGCCGAAAGCGGTCGTCATCACCAACCCGGCGTACAAGGAAGAAATCGCCAAATCCCTGGCGGATCTCGGCGTCACCGCCGAAATCCTCGTCGCATAGCGACCGAGCGTTCGTCGAAGGCCCCGTATTCCTCGCAACGCGCGAGGAATACGGGGCCTTCGACGTCGGCCCGTCGCAACCATCACGCGGCACTAGCCGCTATACTCGCAGAACCGCCGTCTTAGCCAGAACCGGACGGCGGTTCCATGCTGTCCGTTCACCCAGGTGTCGCGGTCAGTCATCGTCAAGTACAGTCCGTAATGCACCGTAGCCCAAAGCGATCATTCATTGTGTCATCTGGCTGATAGACCGCCGAGGAGACATTGATGTCAGGTGTGACGGGCGCGCTGGTCGCCGGCAAACGGCAGGCGCGCCGAGTGAACAACCTCCTGTGGGAACGCCGGTTGGGCGTCGTCACCCGCGGCGTCGTCGCCGTCGACTACCCCGACGCCAGCCAGTACGCCTCGATCGACTACGCGCTGATCGACCAGATCCTCCGCCATCTGGCGCTGCAGCCCTCCGACGTGTTCGTCGACGTCGGGTGCGGCAAGGGGCGGGTCCTCTGCTGCGCGGCCCGGTTCCGGGTCCGGCACGTCATCGGCGTGGACCTGTCGGAGGAGTTCTGCGCGCAGGCCCGGGCCAACGCGGAGCGGACCCGCGGCCGGCGTTCGCCGGTCGAGGTGCACCAGGCGTTCGCGCAGGAGTACGACTACTCGGACTGCACCGCGTTCTATATGTTCTCGCCGTTCGGGCCGGACACCATGGAGCAGGTGCTCACGAAGATCCGCAAGGATCGCGCCGGCGCGCCGATTCGCATCGCGTATTCGAACCCCGCGTTCGTCGAGGTGTTCGCCGGACAGGACTGGCTCGAGCAGTACGATTTCTGGGACCGGGATGCGCGCGGCGAGGAACATTCGGTCGCGTTCTACCGGTCGAAATAGCACGCGATATCCGCCGAAGCGCCGTCCGGTCCCGAAACCGGGCGGCGTTTCCGTTGTGTCCCTGCACCGGTTGCCGGGGTCGTCCGCGGTCGCGTAACGTCACGGCGGCGCTGAACGGGAAATAGAGCGCCGCGGGTCGGATCGATGACGCCAGCATTGGGTTTCGCCAGGGATCAACCTTCAATGCCTCACGGGAGGAAGGAGCAAGATGCCCGCGATTCGCCCGGACCGGCCGTGGTCCGACGGTGAGCTCGACCAGCCGATGCCCAAGAAGCCCGGGAGCGCGCTCGCCCGCGAGCTGCGCCGGCCGCGCCTGTGGCTGATCGGCACGCTCGTGCTGGCCGTGGCCGCCGCCTCGGTGTACGTGGCCGACTGGGTCCGGCAGCCCCGTCCGACAGCCGCGAACGGCGCGGAGCCTTCGATGACGCCGGAGCCCGGCCCCGCGCATGGCGCCGCGCAGGGGCTCGACTCCGCCTCACCGTCCGCGTCCGCGTCCGCCTCCGCGTCGAAATCGCCCTCGGCCAGTGCCGGCAAGACCGACGCGGCCGTCGGCCCCCGGGTGGGCGGCGCCTGGCCCGGCCCCGGCAATACCGGCGTGCCGAAAGGCACGGATCTCAGCACCTACACCGGGCCGTGCACCATCCAGAAGGCCGGCACAGTCATCGACGCCAAGACCGTCAACTGCAGCCTCACCGTCCTGGCCGCGAACGTCACCATCAAGCGCAGCAAGATCAATGGCACGGTCTTCATCGACACCGACCGGGCCGGTTCGAGCGGGTGGTCGTTGACCCTGTCGGACTCCGAGGTCGATGCGGGCCTACGGCAGCTCCCGGCCGTGAGCGACGGCAACATGACGGTCTTGCGCAGCAACATCTACGGTGGCCAGACGGGCGTCCATTGCGGGGAGAAGGCGTCGGTGTGCACGGTGCAGGACTCGTGGCTGCACGGCCAGCGCATCCCCAACGACGCCGACTGGCACCTGGGCGGCTTCCAGTCCAACGGCGGCCGCAACGTCCGCATCAAGCACAACACGATCGTCTGCGACCCGCCGGTGAACTCCGTCGGCGGCGGATGCACCGGCGACCTCAACCTCTTCGGTGACTTCGCGAAGGTCACCGACGTGGTCGCCGACAGCAACTACTTCGGCGCCAACATGGCCAACTCGTACTGCCTCTACGCCGGCGACACCAGGACCAAGCCCTACCCGAACGCCGACCACGTCGTGATCACCAACAACGTGTGGCAGCTCGGCTCGAACAAGAAGTGCGGCGCGTACGGCCCGGTCGCGGGCTTCAACACCAGTGGCCCCGGCAACGTCTGGAAGAACAACACCTGGGAGGACGGCACCCCGGTCCAACCGGAGAACTGACGGCTTGTGACGCAAATCCGTCAGCACGGCAGCACTCCAAGGTGGCTCACGTAAACTCTCGCCGCCTGAATACCGATTGAGCTGGAGTCACGTGACCACCTCAGAAGCATCCACCGAGACGATCGGGCGTCAGGCGAAGCGCGGCCTGAAGTGGAGCCTGGTCGGCACGTTCGTCAACAAGGTCGGCTCGTTCGCCATGGGCCTGGTCCTGGCCCGGCTGCTGACCCCGGAGGATTACGGCGTCTACGCGGTCGCGCTGAGCGCCATGTTCTTCGTCATGCACGTCAACGACGTCGGGCTCATCGCGGCCACGACGCAGTGGCGCGGCAAGATTGAGGAGATGGCGCCGACGGCGACGTCGCTGGCTCTCGTGTTCAGCATCGTGACGTACATCGGCTTCTGGTTCGCCGCGCCGGCCCTGGCCAACCTGTCGCACGTGCCCGCGGCCACCAACGTCATCCGGGTGCTGACCATCGTCATCCTGGTCGACGGCGTGACCGCGGTGCGCAGCGGCACGCTCATGCGGGAGTTCCGCCAGGACAAGCTGATCCAGGCCAACATGGTCGGGCTCGTGGTCAACGCGGCGGTGGCGATCTCCATGGCCGCCCTCGGCGGCGGGCCGATGAGCTTCGCCGCCGGCATGGTGGCGGGCTCGATCGTCACCGGCTTCATGGTGTTCACCGGGGCGGGCGTGCCGTTCCAGCTCGGCTTCGAGCGCCCGATCGCGCGCCGGCTCATGGCCTTCGGCATCCCGCTGGCGGCGAGCCTCGGCATCGAGTCCATCCTGCTCAACACCGACTACGTCGTCGTCGGTCACGTGGTCGGCGCGGGACCGCTCGGCGAGTACCTGCTGGCCTTCAACATCTCCACGTGGGCGCTCAGCGTCGTCAGCAGCGCCATCCGGTATGTCTCGGTGGCCGGCTTCTCCCGGCTGTCCGAGGTGGACGCCGAGACGCTGTCCGCCGGCGTGCGCCGCTCGCTGCCGATGCTCTTCACCGTGCTGGTGCCGATCGTCGTGCTCTCGGCGTCGCTGGCCTACCCGCTGATCCAGGTCCTCTACGGCGAGAACTGGACGCCGGCGGCGGTCGTCCTGCCATACCTCATGATCCTCACCGCGGTGCGGGTGCTGACCTCGTTCGCGATGGACATCCTCATGGGCGCCGGCGCCACGAAGTGGACGCTGTGGTTCAACCTCGCGTGGGCGGTCGCGCTCGTCCCGGCGCTCATCTACGGGACCAACGTGGGCGGGACCCGCGGCACCGCCATCGCGCACGCGGTGGTCGGCCTGGTCGTCGCCGTGCCGGTGATGGCGTGGGCGCTGCACAGCATCGGCGTGCGCCTGGCGCCCCTCGGGCCGCCGCTGCTGCGCCCGCTGCTGGCCGGCCTCGCCTCGGCCGCGGTCACGCTGCTGATCGGGCACGCGGTGGGCGGCTCGATCCCGCTGCTGAAGCTGGCCGGCGCGGGCGCCGCGGGCCTCGTGGTGTACGGCGCGCTGGCCCTTCCGCGGGAACAGCTGCGCCAGTGGCTCGGCAAGCTCCGGCGTGAGGAGGCGGCGGATGTCGCCGTTGAATGACGTGCTCGTCTCCGTCTGCCTGCCGGTGCGCAACGGCGCGTCGCGGCTGCTGACGGTGGCTCAATCGGTCCTCGCCCAGGACCACGAGAACCTCGAACTGATCATCTCCGACAACGCGTCGACGGACGACACCGAGGAGGTCTGCCGCGCGCTCGCCGCGGAGGACTCGCGGGTCGTCTACCACCGCAACCCCGAGAACATCGGCCTGATGAACAACTTCATCTCGGCGATGCACCACGCCCGCGGCACGTTCTTCCGGTGGGTCGGCGACGACGACTGGCTGGAGCCGAACTGCATCTCGCGCTGCCTGGAGGTCTACGCCACCGACGAGCGGCTGGTGCTCGTCACGACGGGGGCGCAGTTCATCGGCGAGGACGACGAGATCACGGCGACCCGGGAGTACGACGGCGCGAGGCTGCTGTCGGACGACCCGATCGAGCGGCTCACCGAGATGCTGCGGCTGCTCAACTCCAGCTTCCTGCTGATCGATCCGCTCTACGGGCTGGCGCGGCGCGAGGCGATCGCCTGGATCCCGCGCCGCAACATGCTGCGCGAGGACCAGATCTTCGCCGCCAAGATGGCCCTGGCCGGGCCGTGGGGGCACATCAACGAGCAGCTGTACCGCCGGGGGTTCCGCGACGAGAGGCGCCCGGAGCTCGCGCGGCGCCTCGGCGTGCCGGCGTGGCACGCCCGCGCGGCGAACACGCTGCAGGGGCGGGAGCTGCTGCGCTGGGTGAGCGAGGGCGCCCAGCTCGAGCCGGAGCAGCGGCGCGCGGCGCGGGCGGCGGTCCGCAAGTGGTACGTCGAACGGCAGCAGATCGTGCTGGCGCGGCGCGGCCGGCGGATCGCCCAGGTGGCCGGCCTCGTGCCGAAGCGCGACACGACGCACCAGCCCGGCTGAGCGCGGGGCACACACACGAAAGGCCCGGCCGCATCCGGCCGGGCCTCGTTCGTTGCGGTACTACTTCGCCTGCTCCGCCACGACGATCAGGTTGACCAGGAAGGCCACGGTGGTCGCGGCGGCCCCGTGCGCGCCGCCGAGCAGCCCGTCCAGCCACTGCCGGTCCACCATCGGCATGTCGTACAGCGCCTGGCAGGCCGCGGGCTCGGCGCGCCAGTGTGCCAGCACGAGCTCGCCAACCTCCGCCGCGCCGAGCTGCGGCTTGCGCGCGTTGGTCAGCCGCTGGCGCACCTTGCCGGCCGCCTTGCGGGCGGTGGCCGCCGCCACGGTCATCCGGGTCGCCATGGTGCGCCGGCCGAGCCGCGCGGGGATCAGGCCCGTGTCGAGCGGCATCCGGGCCAGCTCCGGGTCGAGCCGGCTCATCAGCCGGCCCAGCAGCAGCGAGTCGCGCTTGTCGGCCGGCGCCACGGCGAGCGCCAGCTCGATGAAGCGCCGGTCGAACATCGGGTTGACGAAGTGGCGCCGGACGCCGGCGAACGTGCCGTGCGCGGCCGACCAGCGGTGCATGCGGTGGTAGAGGTAGAACTGGTCGGTGGCGCGCAGCCAGTCCCCGGCCGGGAACAGCCCGGCGAGGGTCTTGTGGGTGTGCTCCTGCGCCGCGGCATGGAAGTCGCGGTTGAGCGCGGCCGCCTCGACCGACTCGTTGCTGAACAGCCGCCAGCGCGCCAGCCGGTCCACCAGCGCGGGCGAGGTCTGTGCGCCGACGGGCTGCCCGGCGTAGTAGAAGCCGCGGGCCACCTCGCCGCCGAGGCCGGAGAGGCGGTGGCCCTGGTCGAGGCGCGCCTCCACGGTCAGCAGCGGGGCCAGCGCCATCGGGCTGCCCAGGCACTCCAGGCCCTTCGCGGCGACGAGCGACAGCGCGTGGGCGGAGGCGGGGCTGGGGGGCGCGTGCTCGTCGAGCCGGTAGATCTCGTGGCGGATGCCGTACCGCTGGGCCAGCCGCGCCGCGATCACCACGTCGGGGCTGGTGTCGGAGCCGAGGGTGAGCGCCCGCATCCCCCGGCGCTGCTTCTCCGGGGTCGCGCCGAGCAGGATCCGCGAGTCGTGGCCGCCGGTGAGCTGCAGCACCGAGTCGGGGTGCGCCTCCAGGTAGGCGGTCTGCCAGCGGACCAGGATGTCGGCCATCTCGGCGACCGCGTCCTCGAGCACCGGCGCCGGGCCGACCTGGCTCACGGGCTCCGCGTATTGCCGCAGCCCCAGCGCCCCGCCCTGGAGGGTGGCGATCGTGGCCGGCGGGCAGGCGCGGACGCCCTCGAAGATGGTCTGGTCGGAGATCTGCCAGCCCATCATCGCCTGGGTGCCGAGCCCGTCGAGGTCGAGGCCGGCGCCGGACAGCGCCGCGAGCGCGCGGGCGCTGGTGGAGACCGCGGCCACGCCCTCGCCCTTCCACCAGAAGAGCTGGCGGAACCCGAGCCAGTCATTGGCGACCGTGATCGGCCCGCCCGAGCGTGCGCGGTGCGCGGCCGCGAACGGCGGCAGCAGCGCGGTGAGCCCCGATCCGCCGTCGAGCATGGCGACGAGGTCGGCGGTGGACAGGTCGGCGTCGCGGGTGCGCAGCATGCGGCTCAGCACCACGGTGAAGGCGCCGCCGGGCTGCCCCGGCAGGTCGGTGTCGTCGGCGTCGGTGAAGGCCACCCAGCCGTCGAAGGCCTCGTCGACCCGGGCGACGGAGACGTCTTCGTCGGCGAGACAGGCCACCGCCGCCTCGACCGGGCGGCGCAGATGTTCGGCTGCTTGCGGTGCGATGGAGACGGCGAGAAACGCTCTCATAAGAGCCCGAACGTACCCGGCCGCCGACCGGGCGACCAATAGGTCGATCGGTTATCCGTCAACGCTTTCGTGCTCGCCGCTCCGGCCCCGGCGGCAGGGCACAATGGCTGTCGTGGACGCCACCCGCGCCGTGCTCCGCGCCGCCGTCGTGGGCGGCGGCTCCGTGCTGCTGTTCGCCGTCGTCTACCTGCTCGCCGTGCGCACGGTGCCCGGGCAGCGCTTCGAGGACGCGGTGCTGACGGCCGCCGAGGCCCGCGCCGGCACGGTCTCGCAAGAGCGGGCGACGCGCGTGCTGAGCATCGTGACCGCCTCGACGGTCGCGGTCGTGGCCGCCGGGGTCGTCGCGATCGGGTTCCTGCGCCGCGCGCCGCGGCTCGGGCTGCTCGCCGCCGCGGTCATCCTCGCCACCGTGGCCGCGACCGAGGTGCTGCAGTTCTGGCTGCCGCGGCCGGTGCTGCTGCACTCCGGCTACCGCCGCGACGACCAGAGCTTCCCCAGCGGGCACACGGCGACCGCGATGGCCATGATGTGCGCGCTCGTGCTGGTCGTCCCGTATCGCCTGCGCTGGGCCGCGCTGGCCGCCTCGTCGCTGTTCGCCGGCGGCATCGCGGTCGCCACGGTCGTCGCGAGCTGGCACCGGCCGAGCGACACCATCGGCGGCGACCTCATCGCGCTCGCGGTGTGCTGCGCCGCGGTCGCATGGCTGGCAGGGCGGGGCGGCCTGCGCCCGGTCCCCCGCCCGGTCCCGAAGCCGCTGTGGGCGCTCGGCGGCCTCTACACGCTCGTGACGCTCGCCGCCACGGCCGTGGTGCTCGCCGTCGGGCCGCTGGACGCCCGGGCCGGGGCCGACGCGACGCGCGGCTCGGCGCTGCTGACCGGCCGGGCCATCGCGCTGGCCGGGGCCGGCGCG
This sequence comes from Dactylosporangium sp. NPDC048998, assembly GCF_043197855.1. Classification (NCBI taxonomy): domain Bacteria; kingdom Bacillati; phylum Actinomycetota; class Actinomycetes; order Micromonosporales; family Micromonosporaceae; genus Dactylosporangium; species Dactylosporangium sp. NPDC048998. The sequence continues at coordinate 204,021 of NZ_JBICTV010000001.1, read as the reverse complement.
ACGGCGCTGATGCTGCTGCTGGTGCTCGGGCGCGCCGAGACGACCGGCACCGGTCAGGGCTCGCCGACCGGCCCGGGCACCGGCCGCGGGCGGCCCAGCCGCGCGCGGATCGCCGCGCGCAACGGGCCCCAGCTGCGGTACCGCTGAAACGGCAGCTCGAAGAAGCGCGAGAAGCTCCAGGCGAACGCGATCGCCACGGGCCCGGCCAGCCCGACGTTGGCCCAGAAGGTCGGCACGGTGCCGGACACGTGGGGCTCCACCAGCTTCGCGTGGATGGCCACGACGATCGGCGCGTGGGTGAGGTACAGGCTGTAGGAGAACGAGCCGAGCGAGCGCAGCGGCCGGGTGTCCAGCAGCCGCACCAGAAGGCGCGGCCGCCCGGTCGCCACGGCGGCGAGCAGCAGCGCCACGCCCGGCCCGAACGCCAGGTCGACCCAGTAGTAGTGCGTAGCCGTCCACACCGAGCCCCGCACCGCCATGAGCGCGACGGGCGGGACCAGCGCGGCGAGGGCGAGCCAGTGGTACGGCAGGCGCCGGACGCGCTCGCCGGCGCGCAGCACGGCGGTGGCGACCAGGCCCAGCGCGAAGAGCACGGCGAACTCCGGGGTCAGCCGGATGAGCAGCTGCACCGCGGAGACGTGCGGCGCCAGCACCCCGATCGTCGTGACCACCAGCGTCACCGCCGTCAGCAGCACGATCGCCCCGGCGCGGCGCAGGACGAGCAGCATGAGCGGGAACACGACGTACAGCTGCGCCTCGATCGCGATCGACCAGAACGCTCCGTTCGGGGAGGCCGAGCCGAACACGTCCTGCAGCAGCAGCCCGAAGATGACCACCGACTTGCCGTTGGGCACCGGGGTGTCCGGCTGCGGCACGACCGTCCACGCGATGATGAGGCTGAACACGAGCGCGGCCCAGTACGGCGGGAGGATGCGCCAGGCGCGGCGGTGCGCGAACCGGGCGCCCCCGCCGAGCTGCCAGTCGTGCTGGGCCGGCGAGAAGCCGAGCGAGAAGCCGGACAGCGTGATGAAGACGACCACCGCCAGGTGCCCGTAGAACAGCCAGGCCGCCCACAGCGGGCCGTTGTTCGACGGGTACCCCGGAAACGCCAGCAGGTAGCAGTGGTGCAGCATGACGGCCAGTGCGGCGATCCCGCGGATCCCGTCGAGGCCGAGGAGGCGGGGACGCTCGCGCCGGGCGGCTCCGGCCGGTTCGGCGGCCGGTTCGCCGAGTGGTTCGGCGAATGGTTCGGCGACTGGCCGGGCGAGTTCCGTCATGGGCGAAGCACTCCGATCGGTGTCGGCCGCGCGGCGGCTATCCTGTGCATCGGCCTGGGAGGCATCGGCCTACGAGAGGTGGTTCTCCGGTGGTCACACCGTTGGTCAGCATCGTCATTCCGGCCCACAACGAGGCCTCGGTGATCGGCAAGAACCTCGCCCGGCTGCTGGAGGGTACCTCGCCCGGCGAGTTCGACGTCATCGTCGTTCCGAACGCCTGCACCGACCGCACGGCCGAGGTGGCCGCGTCGGTGCCGGGCGTGCGGGTCATCGAGTCGCCGGTCCCCGGGAAGGTGCCGGCGCTGCGCCTCGGCGACGAGGCGTGCCTGACCTTCCCCCGCATCTACCTCGACGCCGACGTCGAGCTGACCGCCGGCTCGGTGCGCGCGCTCGTCGAGGCGTGCGCCCGCCCCGGCGTGCTGGCCTGCTCCCCCGTTCCCGAGCTCGACCTGGCGCAGGTCGGGCGGCTCATCCGGCGCGTGCACCGGGTGCACGACCGGATGATGGCGCCCTCCCGCGCGCTGGCCGGCGCCGGCGTCTACGTGCTCACCGAAGCGGGCCACGCGCGGGTCTTCCCGATGCCCGACGTGATCTCGGACGACGGCTGGGTGCACGCCAGCTTCGCCCCGCACGAGCGCGCGGTGGTCGCCGACGCCCGGTCACTGGTACGTCCGGCCCGCACCGTCGCCGCGCACCTCAACCGACGGGTCCGGGTCCGGCGCGGCAACCGGCAGCTCGCCGCGCTCAGGGGTGGCTCTGGGAGCTCCGGCGAAGCCTCGCTCAGCCTGGGCTCCCTGGTGCGGCTGGTCCGCCGCCGCACGGTCAGCCCCGTGGACGCCACGGCCTACCTGAGCGTGCTGGTCCTCGACCGCGCCGTGAGCCGGCTGCGCCGGGATGACAACGCCTGGGGCAGCGACGCCAGCACCCGCACCGCTGCGCTGAGCGGGGATTGACGCACCGCGGCCGCCGGCGCCCTTGGCGTAGGCGGCCTCGTAGGCGGCGATCAGCGCGACCTTCGAGTTCTCCCACGACAGCGGGCCGCTGACGCGCTCCTGGCCCAGCTCGCCCATGCGCTTGCGCTCATCGGGGTTGTCGAGCAGGTACGAGACCAGCTTCGCGAACTCCGACTCGTCGTTGGCCGGCGCGTAGAGCGCCGCGTCGCCCGCCGAGACCCGCGCCTCGCGCAGCTCGAACGAGACGATCGGCTTGGCCATCGCCATGTACTCCATGATCTTGTTCATGGTGGACACGTCGTTGAGCGGGTTCAGCGGGTCCGGCGACAGGCAGACGTCGGCGGTGGAGAGGTACCGCAGCAGGTCCTCGTCCGGGATGCGGCCGGTGAACGTGACCGACTCGCCGAGCCCGAGCTCGACGGCCAGCTCCCGCATCTGGTCGAACGTGTCGCCGGCGCCGACGAACGCGGCGTGCCAGTCGGTGCGCCCGACCTCGTCGCGCAGCTTCGCCAGGGCCCGCAGCGCGTAGTCGACGCCGTCCTGCGGCCCCATCACGCCGAGGTAGCACAGCAGGTAGGGCTTGCCGCGCTTGATGGACTCGTCCGGCGGCACGTGGTGGAAGCGCTCGACCACGGGCGCGCTGCGCACGACGAACACGTCCTCCGGGCGCTTGCCGCCGCGGGTCAGCGCGGCCTGGCGGTAGCTCTCGTTGGTCGCGATGACCACGTCGGCGGCGTCGTACGTGGCCCGCTCGGCCCGCAGCACGGCCCGGTAGAGCAGGTCCTTGCCCCGGTTGAAGCGGGACAGGTACAGCTCCGGCACCAGGTCGTGCTGGTCGAAGATGAACCGGGTGCCGTGCTTGCGCAGCCGCTTGGCCACGATGTACAGGATGTCCGGCGGGTTGCACGCGTGCACGACGTCGACCGGGCCGACCTTCTTGGCCAGCCGCAGCGTGTGCCGCAGCGCCGCGGAGTACTCCTTGGCGTAGCCCAGCGGGCCGCCGGTCGCGGCGTCGAGCGGATACCGGTGGATCCTGATCGAGTCGATCTCGGCATAGGGCTCGGTGTCGCGCTTCGTGCCCTGCGGGCAGATGACGTCGACCTCCCAGCCGGCGTCGCGCAGCGCGAGGCTCTCCTGCCACACGCGCCGGTCGAACGGCACCGAAAGGTTCTCGACCAGAATGAGGGCTCTTCTACCGGCCATGCTGACGCCTCCAGGGGTGTGGTGCACTACCGCTTGGCGGCGCGCAGCCTGCGCACCACCCGCCGCAGGTGCGGGCCGAGGGGCGACGCCTTCGCCGCCGCCACGAGGGATTCGCGGGCCCGCCGCACGGCGCGCCGGGCGTTGCTCCGGGTCACGATGCCCTGACCGACGAGGGTCTCGCCGGTCTTGGCGCGCCGCTTGTACTCGTCGTCGCCGCGGCCCAGGTCGATCCGGGTGAAGCCGAGCTGCGGTGCGGCCAGGACCAGCTCGCGCAGGAGCATCCAGCCCGGCGCCAGCCCGGCGTGCTCGGGATCGTACACCGGGAACCACCAGTGCAGGACGCCACCGGAACGGATGCCGAAGTGGGCGGCCAGCAGGTGCGGCCCGGCGTGCAGGGTGGACAGGATGCCCGCGAAGTCGGTGCCTCGGGTGTGCAGCAGGTCGGTGAGCAGCCGCACCCGGTCCGGCTCGGCGAAGTAGTCCCGGGCGCCGGTGGCCGCGTACTGCGCCCGCTTGAGCTGCACGACCTGCGCCAGCGCCTCGTCGTCGACGACGTCGGCGGCGAAGCGCACCGGGCCGATCTCGCGCTCGGCCTTGGCCGCGCGGCGGCGCGCCTGGCCCATGTTGTCCTTGCCGGACTTCGAGGCGCGGGCGAGGTACCCGTCGAGGCCGCCGGTCGTGTCGACGAACGGCGACGGCCGGGTCGTCTCGGTCCACGGCGCGAAGTCCTCGGCCATGGGCAGCAGGTGGTCGAACTCCAGCGCCGTCACGCCGCCGGTGAGCAGGCCGGCCACCGGGTAGGCGGCGCCCGGCGCCAGGATCGGGCCCTGGAAGTCCGCGCCCGGCCAGCCGACCGGGCGCAGCAGGGCGCCGTCGCGCTGCACGGGGAAAAGGCTCTCGATCTCGCCGGTCTCGCCGCGCCCGACGTACACCTGCACCGGGCGGCCGCTCGCGTGCACGGCGGCGGCGAAACCGGGGTGGAAGTACGGGCTGTCGAGCATCGGGTTGACGTCACGCAGCTTGTGCCATGCGTCGAGGTGCGCGTCGGTGAGCCGGTCGAACGCGACCGGCTCCAGTGCCGTCCGGGCCATGCTCAGTCCGCCAGCCGCGGCGGGTTGGACGGGTGCATGAGGGCGGCGACCGAGGCGCGCGCGATGCGCCGGCCGGTGGCCGCGCGCATCGACTCGCCGAGCAGCACCGCGGCGTAGTACGCCGAGCCGGCGGCCCGCCCGCGGCGCCGGCGGAACAGCTTGACCTTGTTCACGGTGAGCAGCGCCGCGAGCGTCGGGTTGACGCCCGAGTCGCCGCCGATGTGCTCGACGACCGCGCTCGGCTCGTACCACAGCGTCCAGCCGCGGTCCCGCGCGCGCAGCATGTACTCGGTCTCCTCGCTGTAGAGCACGAACGACTCGTCCCAGTCGCCGAGCTCGCGGACCACCTCGGCCGAGATGAGCAGGGCCGCGCCGGTCGCCCAGGCGAACTCGCCGGCCTTCTCGTACTCCTTCGGGTCGGTGATGAGCTCACCGAGCTTGCCGATGCGGCCCGCGCGGTCGCCGCCGATGACGGCCTCGACGAGCGCCCGGCCCACGGTCGGCATCCGGCGCAGGGACGGCTGCAGCGAGCCGTCGGAGTTGAGCATCAACGGCACGGTCATGCCCCGGCCGGGCTCCTTGAGCGCGTCGGCGAGGACGGCGAGCGTGTCGGGGCGCATGCGCACGTCGGGGTTCATCACCCACAGCGCGTCGTACTTCTCCTCGGCCAGCGCCGCGAGGCCGGCGTTGATCGCGGCCGCGTAGCCGGCGTTGCGGCCGGTCTGCACGCTGCGGACCGGCAGGCTGTCCGCGGCGGCCAGGGCGACCGCGACGGAGTCGTCCTTGGAGTTGTTGTCGACCACGACGACGGCCGCGATGTCCACGCCGTCGGACGGCAGCAGCGAGGCCAGGCAACCGCCGAGCACGCCCCCGCTGTTGTAGGTGACGATCACGATGGCGACCCGGTGCCGGGCCGGCTGCTGGAAATCGTTCACGATGCCCCACGTAGTTGTTTGACGCGACGCGCGACGACCCGTCGCGCCTGCACGATCGGTGAAGCCTTGCCGTTGAACACCTGCTGCACCCATGCGTCGTCGAGGTCGTGCCGGAGGCTGTTGCGCGCCTGCAGCCACTGCCCGGTGCGGGCCCGGCCGCCGTCGCTGGTGTAGACCAGCCGCATGCCGGCCCGGCGCAGCCGGGTGAGCACCACGCGGTCGTAGGAGCCGAAGGGGATCGCGACCTCCTTCACGGGCTCCCCGGTGATCTCGCCGATGACGCGGTTGGCCTCCCCGATCTCCCGCTCGGCCTCGGCGTCGGTGAGCTTGCGCCAGTCGCGGTGCGCCCAGCCGTGCGAGCCGACGGACATGCCGGCCCGCAGCAGTTCGCGCACGCCGTCCACGTCGAGCCGCCCCGGCTTGCCGAACTCGCCCGCCAGCACGAAGAAGTGCGCCTTCAGGCCCCGCTCGACCAGGCGCGGCAGCCCGATCTCCAGGTCGGAGGCGTTGCCGTCGTCGAAGGTGATCCGCACGTCGTCCCGGCCCACCGCCGCGTCGAGGGCCCGCTCGAACTGCCCGACACTGACCCAGGTGTTCTCTTCGCCGGGATCGAGGGTGCGGGACGTAGGGCCGATTCCGTGCACGGTGATGTTGACGACCGAGGTCGGCATTCCGACGGTTCCTCCCCGAATTGTCCTTTGCCCCTGCCCGCGAAACACGCCTCGTCTCTGTCACGTGCCGCCACCCCCGCCAAGGGACGACGAGATACTGACTGCGTCGCGTGTGCCCCTGCATCGGTAGATCGGGCAGAGGTATTGTCGACTACCGGACATGCGTAGGTTTTTCAGCTTTTCTTCAGCTGTTCTGGAGTTCGCTGCGAGGCTCCGGGCCAGTAAGGTGTCGGCACGCGGCCCGCCCTCGTGACAGTTGCGCGACCCGTCCTTGCCCTTCGGTCAGTGCCACCGGAGACTGGATGCGCCGGCGCGCGCGGGGCTGCACCAGGCGGTCATCGAGAGGACGACGTTGGACTTCTGGGACATCACGAAGCTGCTGGTCCGACGCTGGCGGATCGCGCTGCCGTTGCTGCTGCTGTCCGTGGCCATCACCGCCGTCACGATGAGCCAGGTGAAGCCGGACTACGTCGCCACCGCCTACGTCCAGCTGGTGCCGCCCAACGCCGGCCAGAGCCAGCCCGGCGCGATCAGCCCCGACCAGCAGAACCAGTGGATCGGGCAGGGCCTGCAGACGCTCGGCAACGCCGCGATCGTGCAGGTGCAGGACCAGACCGTCGTCGACGAGTTCAAGCGCCTCCACTACAGCGACACGTTCACGGTCACGATGGGCCAGAGCACCCCCCTGATCACGTTCGAGGTCACCGGCAACTCCAAGGCGCAGGCGAAGGACACGGTCGACGCGCTGGTCACCAAGTACACCGACAGCGTCAAGCGGCTGCAGAACGAGAACGGCGTGACCAAGAAGGAAATCATGATCACCGCCAACCGGCTCGACGCCGGTGGCAACGTCAAGAAGTCCACCTCGAAGGTCAAGCGCGCGCTGGTCGCCGTCGCGGCGGCCGGTCTCCTGCTCACCGCCGGCACGACGATCGCCGTCGACGCGTGGCTGCGCCGCCGCAAGAAGGGCGGCAAGCCGGGCGCGGAGGCTGAGGACACCGCGACGACCACGCCGATCCAGGCCCGCGCCGGCACCGTCGCGCCGGGCAAGCACGTCGACCGGGGCCTGCCGATCGTCACCGGCGCCGACCAGCACGGCCTCACCGTCGAGTACCAGCGCCCAGGCGCGACGCCCGGCCCCATGGGCGAGAGGATCGAGCGCAGGGCCGATGAGACAGCGATCATCGTGCCCGACGCCGAGTCGACCGTGGTCATCCCGCTCGCCGCGATGCCGCCCCGCCCGGCCTCGGCGAAGCGTGGCACGACCAACTGATGCCGACCGGAGCACCCGGTGACGATCGCGACTGAGGAATACATCTCCGCAGACCTCGAGCCCTCGTACGTCTCCGGCAAGACCTACGTCTCCCGCCGCCGCGTCACGCGCATCGACGCGGCGGCGCTGCTGAGCGTCACGATGTTCCTCATCACCGTCATCCCGGCACGACTCATCGTGCCCGGCATGACCGACGTGGGCCGGCCCGGCCTGGTGGTCGGCCTGGCGCTGTTCGTGTGGTGGGTGCTCGCGCGGTTCACCACGACGCTGTCGATGACCGGTCCCCAGCCGATGCGCTGGGCGCTGATGGTCTTCCTCGTGTCGGCGCTGATCTCCTACGCCATCGGGTTCATGCGCGGGCTCACGACCATGGAGTCCAACGCCGCCGACCGGATGATGCTGTACCTCAGCGTCTTCTCGGGCATCCTGCTCACCGCCTCCGACGGCGTGCCCAACTGGATCCGCATGCGCGGCGTACTCAAGGTCGTGGTGGCCTGCGCGGCGGTCGTCGCGGCGATCGGCCTCCTGCAGTACGTGACCAAGGTCGACTACACGCTGTACCTCAACATCCCGGGCCTGCAGGTGAAGACCGAGGCACTCGGGTTCGAGGTCCGCGGCAGCGGCATCCGCGTCGCGAGCACCACCACGCACTACATCGAGCTGGCCGCGTTCCTGGCGATGGTGCTGCCCTTCGCCATCCACTTCGCGCTCTTCGCCGGCACGCCGCAGCGGCGCCGGGCCTCGGCGATCGCATGCTTCGTGATCGCCGCCGGCGTGGCCGCCACCGTCTCGCGCACCGGCATCCTGGCGCTCGGGATCACGCTGCTGGTGCTCGTCCCGGTGTGGAAGTGGCGGACCCGGTTCAACGTCCTGGTCATGGCCGCCGGCCTGCTGGCCGGGCTCGGCGCGGCCAGCGGCGGGCTCGTGCGCACGATCTTCACGCTGTTCGACAACCCGTCGGACAACTCGTCGATCAACGCGCGGACCGAGCGCTACCCGATGGCGTTCCACTACATCGCCCAGCGCCCGTGGTTCGGGCGCGGCACGGGGACGTGGGTGCCCCCGCAGTACCAGGTCATGGACAACCAGTGGCTGATCACGCTGCTGAGCACCGGGTTCGTCGGCGCCGCGGTCATCGCCGCGCTGCACATCACCGGCATCACGCTCGCCGGTCTGGCCTTCCGCCGCGCGACCGAGCAGGCGGACAAGCACCTGTGCGCGGCGCTCATCTCGACCCAGCTGATCGCGCTGATGGTGGCGGCCACGTTCGACTCGATGAGCCTGAGCTACAGCACCTACGTGATGACGCTGGCGCTGATGTGCGGGCTGTGCGGGACCGTCTGGCGCCTGACGCACCCGGCGCGCACGATCCGCACGTCCACGACCCGCTGGTTCATGTGACGGTTTCTTGAACACGCGTGGCCGCCGCGCCGGGCGCGGCGGCCACGATCGTCACGGTCCGTGGCGACCCCGCGGTCAGCCGGCCGCGGTCTGGACGGGGACCTTCCGCTCCTCCCGGCCGTCGCCCTCCTCGATCTTCTCGAGCCAGATCTCGCGCCAGTACGGCGTGATGGCCCGCGGGCAGTTCGCGTTGAACGCGCCCTCGCAGATGACGCCCTCGAGCACGAGGCACGGGCTCTTCATGTAGATCATCCGGCCGGTGTTCTCGTCGATGATGTGGTCGACCCGGCGCAGCACCCGCGCGGTGCGCCCGAGGAACCGGGCCATCTCGGCGTCGAAGCCCATACCGCGGTTGAGCAGGTCGGAGTTGAGCGTCGGCTCGATCTCCTCGCGGGACCTGATCCGCACCAGGTCGCCGGGCTGCAGGCCGGTGCGGGCGTCGGGGGTCTTGCCGCTCGCCTTGCCGCGCAGGTAGCCCCACTCCTTGCCGCCCCGGATCCGGGCCCAGCGCGGCAGCCGCTTGTTGCTGGCCCGCTGGAAGCGGTTGTAGACGCCCACGCCGAAGGCGCGCACGGTCCAGCTCAAGCCGAAGTTTCCGGTGTGCATGTCCTTGCTGAACTGGCCGAGGTCCTTCAGCGGCAGCACGGTCGGGGCGGCGCGCAGCAACTCGGTGGTCTGGCACCGGAAGCGCTCGGCGCCGTCCTCGAAGGCGGGGCCCTGGGCGTTTTCGGTGATCAGCGGCAGCAGCCGGACGCCGGCCGGAGCCTCGGGCGTCGGGGCGGCCGGCTCAGCGTCGCTGACCTTGCGCAGCCACGCGTGCTTCCAGAAGATCATGCATCCGGCCTGGCAGCCGCCGTGCCCGCCGCCGTCGCAGCGCACACCGGAAAGGTGAACCGCGTTCTCCATTTTCCGCATGCCCGACCGCGTCATGGTGTCGCACGTCTTGTGTGCCGATTTGTACACACGGAAACGCTTTCCGCAGTACTGCAGCATTTCCGGCATGAATGGCAGAGCCTCGAGTTCGCCGCGCTCGTCGAGTGTGGCGAGAATCTCGTCGGGACTCCGCACCTCGACCAGATCGCCGGAACGTAGGTCCACCGGTTCCGCCTGGATGGATGATTGCGTTTGCACGTCAGACCGCCTCCGTCAGCTGTCCGCGGCACGCCGCGGCCCTATCCCTACCGAACAGACCTTCGAACTTGCCCGGATCTCCCTGCGCTGGGCCGACTCCGGCCGTCGTGAGCCGCGCACGGGCCGTGACCGGCGGCGCCCGGTCGCCTCGCCGGTGAACCCTCGGGGCGGCCGCCGCCAGTCTTCCCGCCAAAACTCACGGAAAATGCGGAATCCGGCATTTAGGCGCCCGCCCGATGGGCCGGACCGCCATGACACCGGCAGCTGCCGCCAGACCACGCATACCCGCACTCCGACTGTTATCCGACTCGGGACGCGCGTACTCTACGCAACTAGAATCCGCATCCCGAGAAATATGACAGATTTATGACGCCTCTTTTCGTTGAAGAGGGTACCAGTTAGGTTCTGCAGCGGACGTCCGTCGGCCACGACCATTTTTGGGGGGTCAAGTGACCGCGCAAACACGCCCGTTTCATTTCATCGTCACGATGCCGGTCCTGCGCCGGCCGCTCGACGCGTGGCGGGGCCGGGTTCGCCAGATCGAGGATCTCGGGTTCCACACCGTGACCGTCGCCGACCACCTCGGCGACGGCTGGTCTATGGATCCGATGCTGACGATGGCGAGCGCCGCGGCGGCCACCACGGACCTGCGGGTGGCCACCGGAGTGCTGTGCAACGACTTCTACCACCCGGTGCACCTGCACCGTTCCATCAGCAACCTCGACCTGCTCTCGGACGGGCGAGTGACCCTCGGCCTGGGGGCGGGATACCGGCTCATCGACTACGAGGTCTCCGGCATGCCGTTCGATCCGGCGCCGGTGCGCATCGCGCGGCTCACCGAGTCGATCGCGGTCCTCAAGGGCCTGTTCGGCGGGGAACGGGTCGAGTTCACCGGCGAGCACTTCCAGGTCAGGGACCTGGTCGGCGCGCCGCAGCCCGTCCAGCAGCCGCACCCGCCGATCCTGGTCGGCGGCGGCGGCCGGCGCATGCTGGAGCTCGCGGCCCGGTCCGCCGACATCGTGAACATCAACCCGCGACTCAGCCGGGACCTCTCGATCGACAGGATCCGGCACGAGCTCAGCTTGGATGGCCTGTCCGCCAAGGTGGACATCATCCGCGACGCGGCGGTCGCGGCCGGGCGCGACCCCGGCGATCTGCGCCTGCAGGTCAACATGCTCGACGTGCGGCTGCAGGGCGGCGGCGCTGAGCACCACTGGACGTCGGGGCTGCTCGGCTGGCTGCCGGACGGGGCGTACGACAAGTCGCCCCTGGTCCTCAACGGCGACGTGGGGCGCTGCGCCGAGGCGCTGCTGGAGCTGCGCGAGACGACCGGCATCACGGAGATCCATCTGGGCGCTAACGCCGCCGCGGTCGCGCCGATCGTGAACAAGCTGCGCTGAAGCCTTCCTCATGGGAAACGCCCCGGCAGTCCTTGCCGGGGCGTTGCTCGTCTCGGGGATGTGGGCGGTCGCTCAGTAGGCGCCGGTGCCGCGGACGACGGCGCTGACGGTGCGGCCGAGGATGCGCAGGTCGAGCAGCGGGGACCAGTTGTCGACGTAGTTGAGGTCGAGCCGCACCGACTCCTGCCAGGACAGCTCCGAGCGACCGCTGACCTGCCACAGGCCGGTCATGCCGGGCTTGACCAGCAGGCGGCGCCGCACGTCCTCGTCGTAGCCGGCCACCTCGGACATCAGCGGCGGGCGTGGGCCCACCATCGACATGGTGCCGTTGATGACGTTGAGCAGCTGCGGCAGTTCGTCGAGCGAGGTGCGCCGCAGGAGCGCGCCCACCTTCGTCACGCGCGGGTCCCGCTTCATCTTGAACAGCAGGCCCTCGGTGTGCTGGTTGAGGTGCGCGATCTCGTCCCGCTTCTTGTCGGCGTCCTTGACCATGGTGCGGAACTTGAAGCAGGTGAACTCCCTGCCGTTGATGCCGGCGCGGGGCTGGCGGAACAGCGCGGGGCCCGGCGTGGTCGCGCGGATGAGGAACGCGACGACGAGCATGAACGGCCCGGCCAGGACCAGCAGGATCGCGGCCAGGAGCCGGTCGAGCACGTTCTTCACCGCGCGCTGCGGGCCGGTGAGGACCGGGGCGCGCACGTGCAGCAGCGGCCCGCCGCCGCTGGGCAGCACCGCGACCCGCTCGGGCGCGACCTCCGGCAGCGCCGGCGCGACGAGCAGCTCGATGTCGTTGTCGGACAGCTCCCAGGCCAGACGGCGCATCCGGTACGGGTCCATCTCCAGCGGCAGCGCCACGAGCACCGCGGTACAGCCGGCGCCGAGCGCGGTGCCGGCGACGTCCTTCAGGTCGCCGTACACCGGGATGGAGTGCGCGGTGATCTTGCGCGCCTCGTCGAGGTCGGTGATGCAGGCGCCGGCCACCCGCAGGCCGTAGGACCGGTCGCGGCTGAGCGCGGTCAGCAGCCCGACGACCGAGTCGGCGGGGCCGATGACGAGCGTGCGCTGGCGGACGTACTCGCGCTGCACGGTGCGCAGGATCTGCAGCGTCGTGTAGCGCCCGGCGATGGTCAGCGCCGCGGCCACCGGCACGGCCACGATCACCGGCCTGAGCAGGTACAGCATGTCGAACAGCACGCACACCGGCGCGAGGACGGCGACGGCGAGGACGGCGGCGCGGATGGTCCGGTAGATCATGCCGGTGCGGTTCTCCAGGAACCAGCGGTCGTACATCCTGCTGCCCGCGAGCAGCAGCAGCCAGAACAGCCCGAAGCCGGTGACGGAATACGCGGGCGGCACGCCCTCCCCCGGCGCGACGAACGCTCCGCCCATCAGGTCGGCGGCCATGAACAGTACGACGGTCGTGATGGCGATCGTCACCCCCAGCACGTCGCCGAGGAAGGCGACGAGCAGGTTGCGCCCGGTCGACCTGAGCCGGCGCCGCTGGACTCCCGGGAACGCCGCCATCACCGCGGTCTCGACCGTGGCCGAATCCGCCAGAACCATCCCAACCCCCTTACGTGCTGCTCAAATCCACTTATCGAAGGTGAAATGTGGTGGCGTCCGCCGCCGCGACTGCCGGTGCGCGGTCGAACCCCGGCCGTAAGGTACCGAGGAAGTCGCATAGCCGGTACCGCCGTGCCGCATTCCCGACGTGCCTGAAGGTGCTATTGACACCACGGGTGCTGGACCTTCGCCCGAACCGCCGTCCAATAAGGGAAAAAAGGACAAGACGCCACGCCGGAAACCCGATCGCTGTTCGCCCTCCACGGCAAACTCCCGGGATACTCACGCTGCGTCGCCTTAATAGAGTTCTATGCTGGACTTAAAGATCGCAAAGTGACGAGCAGCGATGGCACAGAACCCCTCCGGCCAGGCAGAACGGTTGATCACCAGAGGCATCGCCATGATCACCGTCCGTTCGACGACCGTCACGCACCGCATCGACTTAACCCGAGCGCCACCGTCAAGCCGCTACCCCCGACAGCATTCGGCTCTTTGCACCGCGGCCTTGTTTCCCAGTCACTCGCCGAAACGACCGGGAGCGCAATGGACCAAGGGATGTTTGAATGCATGGGCACAAATTGCTGGCCGGGCTTTCCTGCGCCGCCGAGGGGAGGATAGCAGCGTGTGGCCAGGTGGCGGCAGCCGGACCCGAGTCGACTTCGTGTCCAGATTCTGCGTTTTCGCAGCCCGCAAGGCCCGTTGGTCGGGATCGCGACCGGCCTGATGGCGGACTTCTCTCGGTACTTTCGGCTCATTCACCCTCGCCACCGGTACTATCCGGGGAGCTTCAGCCCGCACTGAGCAGCCGTGGGAGCAGCTCGTGAGTAGTAGGACAGCACCCGTCGTCAGTATCGTCTCCGTCGCGCAGAACTCCCGGGAGGGCCTGCTCAAGGGCCTGGCCGCGCTGCAGGCGGGCACCGAGGTGCCGACCGAGATGATCGTCGTGGACAACGGGTCGGCCGACAACACCGCGGCGGCGGTGCGGTATGCGTTCCGCGAGGTCTCGCTGGTGCACCGGGACCCGCCCGTGCCACCGCTCGCGGCGGCCAACCTGGGCGCGGAAAAGGCCCGCGCGCCGTGGCTGCTGTTCCTCGACCCGGGCCTGGAGCCGGTCGGCGACGCGATCCGCACGCTGGTGGAATACGCGGGCGGGAATCCGTCGTACCGCCTCTACGCCGGCCGGACGCTGCGCGGCGGCGCGGACGACGGGCGCACGGTGCAGGGCGCACCCTCGCTGTGGGGCACGGCCTGCCTGGCGGCCGGGCTGCCCTTCGATCCCGAACGGCTGCCGCGGCTCGACCGCGCGATCGGCGGCGAGGTCCCGGCGCTCACGCCGCGGATGCTGCTCGTCGAGCGGGGCCTCTGGGACGCGCTCGGCGGCTTCGACGAGCGCCTGCCGGCCGCCGATCTGTCGCTGCGCGCCCGCGCCCTCGGCGCGCGCCCCGTCCTCGTCCCGGACGCGCAAATGGTGTCCCTGACGCCGCCGGTGGCCGCCCGGCCGGTCACGATCGGCGGGCTGGCCTCGCGGATGGCGTTCGCGCACCGGCACTGGACGCCGGGGCGGGCCCGCGCCGCGGGCTGGCTGCTGAGCGCGGCCGCGCTGATCCGCTCGGTGGCGCAAGAACCGTGGCGCACGGCCTGGCAGGAACGGTCCGGGTGGCTGTCCACGGTGGACGCCCCGGCTTCCGCCCCCGCGTAGCCACCGCGGTCCTCGCAGGAAACGCCGCAGTCGTTGGCCTGACTTCGGTGTGCGGCCTTTCGGCGGCTCAGCCGTAGTGCGGGGCGCCGCGGCCGCGCTGGATGTTCGGGGCGCGACGATCCCGCGCGCGCCAGCAGCCGGTGTGCCAGTGGCGGCGGTCGGTCAGGTCGCCGCGCTCGTCGGCCGGCCAGGCCACCAGGTGCGGGACGCCCTGGGAGATCTCCTGGTCGCAGCCGGGGCAGCGGTACGCCTTCGTCGCGGCCCCGGCGGGAATGTTGCGCACCTGCCACTCGCCGTCGCTCCACGCCTGCACGGCGCCGACGCCCCGCTTGATCCGGTCGAGATCGAGCGGCGGCGGCGCGTCGTCGCGCTTGGGGTGGTTGCGCCGAGGGGACACGGTTTCAAGACTAACGAACCGGCTCAGCGCCTCGAATAGTCGTGGAAGCCGCGGCCCACCTTGCGGCCCAGGTAGCCGGCCGTCACCAGGTGCTCCAGGAGGGGCGCGGGGGCGAAGCCGGGCTCGCGAAGCTCGAGGTAGAGCTCCCGCTGGATGGCCAGCGAGACGTCCAGGCCCACGACGTCGAGCAGCTCGAACGGGCCCATCGGGTAGCCGCAGCCGAGCTTCATCGCGTAGTCGATGTCGTCGGCGGTGGAGTAGGAGGCCTCGACCATCTTGACGGCGTCGTTGAGGTACGGGAACAGCAGCGCGTTGACCACGAACCCGGACCGGTCGGCGCACACCACCGGGTGCTTGGCCAGGGTGTTGCACACCGCGGTCGCCGTGGCCACCGTCGTCTCGGACGTGCGGATCGTGCGCACGACCTCGACCAGCCCCATGACCGGCGCCGGGTTGAAGAAGTGCAGGCCCACGACGTCGGCGGGGCGCTCGGTCGCGACGGCGAGCTCGATGACCGGCAGGCTCGACGTGGTCGTGGCCAGCACCACGCCCGGCTTGCAGATCTCGTCGAGCGAGGCGAACAGCGCCTTCTTGACCGACAGCTCCTCGACGACCGCCTCGACGACGAGGTCGACGTCGGAGAGGTGCTCGATCGTCGCGGACCAGGTGACCCGGCCCAGCGTCGCGTCCCGGTCGGCCTCGGACAGCTTGCCGCGCACGACGCCCTTGTTCAGCGAGGTCTTCAGCGCCTCACAGGTGCGCCCGGACTGCTCGGCGCCGCGCGTCACGGACACCACCTCGAAGCCCGCCCTGGCGAAGACCTCGATGATGCCGGTGGCCATGGTCCCGGAGCCGACGACGCCGACCTTGGCGACGGTGCGCGGGGCGGCCGCGGGCTCGGCGCCGGACCGCGGCGTGGCCTCGTCGGGCACCACGACCGGCGAGCCGGGTTTCTCGTACGTGTAGAAGCCGCGCCCGGACTTCCGCCCGAGCAGGCCGGCGGTGACCATCTGCTTGATGAGCGGCACGGGCGCGTGGCGGCGGTCGCGCCCGCCCCGGCGGTACATGGTGTCGAGGATCTCGTAGGCGGTGTCGAGCCCGATGAGGTCCATGAGCGCGAGCGGCCCCATGGGCAGCCCGCACCCGAGCTTCATGGCGGCGTCGATGTCCTCGCGGCCGGCGTACTTCGACTCGACCATGGAGACGGCCTGGTTGAGGTACCCGAACAGCAGCGCGTTGGCGATGAACCCGGCCCGGTCGCCGATCGTGACGTCGACCTTGCCCAGCCGCGCGCACAGCGCCTCGATGTCGGTGACGACGTCCTCGGCCGTGACGACGGTACGCACCACCTCGACCAGCTTCATGATCGGCGCAGGGTTGAAGAAGTGCATGCCGACGACCTGGTTGGGCCGCCCGGTCGCCACCGAGATCTCGGTGACCGACAGGCTCGAGGTGTTGGTGGCGAGAATGGCCTCGGGCTTGCACACCCGGTCGAGCTCGGCGAAGATCCGCTGCTTGAGGTCCAGGTGCTCAGGCACGGCCTCGATGACGAGGTCCGCCGAGTGCAGGGCGTCCAGCCCCACGGCGAACGTCACCCGCTCCAGCAGGGCGTCGCGCTCGTCCTCGGAGAGCTTGCCCTTGCGCACGGCCCGCTCGACGGACCCGCGCAGCGTCTCCTCCCCGCGGTGCAGGGCACCGTCGCTGATCTCGACGGCCGTGACGTCGACCCCGTTGCGAGCGAAGACCTCGACGATGCCGGCGCCCATCGTGCCGAGGCCGACCACGCCCACGGATGCAAAATCGCGCCCCATCGCACGACCCTCCCTAACGACCGCTCAAGTTACCGGCGAGTCTGCCATGAACCGGTGCATCGATTCCTCATCCTGTGGGATATCCCGCTACCCCGGCCACGACGACCGCGCACGCACGCGAGGCGGCGCAGGGCGCCGGCACGCGCGGGGCCGACGTCGTGTGGCCCTGGCAGTATCATCCAGCGTCGTGCGGGGCAGGATCTGGTTTCCCGGTAACCCGTGGCCGGACGGCCACCGCCTGACCGGACGCCCATGACCGAGGCCAATCGTGGCGGCATCGACATTGAACGATGCCGAGCAACTGCTCGGGCTTGCCGATGCCCTCGGGGCCGTTGCGGCGGACGTCCTCGATCAGCAGGTTCACCCGCCTGAGCATCTGCCGGTCCTGCTGCCGGCTCAGGTAGTCCTCCCATCCCGGGAGGCGAACCGGACCTTCACGCAACGGACGGCTCGTCGAAGCGACGCGCGAGCCCATGCGGCGCGAGCCCATGCGGCGCGCGAGCCGGGTCAGGTCCAGCGGATCGTGGCCTTTGCGCGCCAGACGGACAGGACGGACTCGTCGCCGTGGACGTCCAGGTCTGTGGTGGTCCGGCGGTTCCACAGGGCCAGATACAGGGCGCCGGCCGGGCCGCGCAGGGTGCAGTCGGTGGGGGACGGGGCGCCCCGCACGATCGTGGCGCCGGTCGGGGACATGGTCACGGTCCAGGAGTGGGGGCCCTCGGCCTGGGCGCCGTCCGTCACGTGGACGGCCAGGGTGCACGGGGTGTCGCAGCGCAGGCGGCCGCCCCGGGAGCCGTAGAAGCCCATCAGCAGCTCGTCGATGCCGTCGATGCCCAGGTCGGCGTCGACGCCGGCGATGTCGCCGATCGCGCCCTGCAGGTCGGCGCGGTGGATGGTGGTCTCGTGGGCCTGGCGGCGGGCCCAGAAGCTCAGCGGGGACTCGGCGGGCAGGAAGTGCCAGCAGGAAGTGTCGGGCGGGGCGGCGCGCAGCAGGTCGACGAGGTCGGTGTGGCCGGTCCGGAACCAGTCGATGAGGGAGTCATCCGGCGGCATCGGGCCGACGGCCTCCTCTTCCTCCTCGTCGGACAGGACCGCGGTGCGGCAGTCGCGGACATAGGTGGCCGCCCAGCGGTGCACGTAGCCGACGTGCTGGACCAGCTCGCGGACCGTCCACTCGGGGCAGGTCGGGACCTGGGCGTCGAACCCGGCCTTCTCCGCGGCGTCGACGAAATCCAGCCCGGCGCGCTCCAGAGCGTCGATGTGCCGACCGATCTCCATTCCGTCACTCTGCCAGAGGGGTACGACATTTTCGCTCGGGTGAAGGATCGATGGGATGAAGGCGAGGGTCAGGAGGCCGCGTACACGCCCGCCAGCCACACGCCGGCGATGAGCAGCGCGGTGGCAAGCTCGATGAGCATCGACACGCCGGCGGCCCTGAGGGCGTGCTTGGTGGTTCGCCAGGCGAGCGCGCCGTCACGGTGGCGGGCCAGTTCCACCAGCAACACGCCCAGCACGAAGCCCACGACCAGGCCGACGACCGGGATGACGAAGAACCCGACGATGGCGCACACGCCGCCGAGCAGCAGGGTGAGGTTGGAGACCCCGGCGCGCTTGAGGTCGCGGCCCGGGACCAGGTACTTCGCGGCGAGGCCCAGCGCCAGCACGACGGTCGCGGCGATGCCGACCGCCCAGCCGGTGGTGCCGTGGCCGCCGAAGACCGCCCACACCAGCACGCCGGCCCAGCACAGCAGCAGGCCGGGCAGCATCGGGACGACGACGCCGAAGACGCCGGCCACGACGGCGACGGCGGCGATCAGCGAGACCAGGCCGCCACTGTCGGTCGGATCCACACGGACCACTGTGCCGCACGCCGCGGCCGGACGCATCAGGAGCCGACGACCTCCCGCAGGACCGCCGCGAAGTCCTCCGGGCGCTCGATGTGCGGGCTGTGTCCGACGCCCTCGTAGACGATCTCGCGGAACGAGCCGCCCTTCTCGGCGTACCGCTGCAGCACCGCCCTTGTCTGCCCGACCATCGGCTGGGGCGGGCACTCGTCCTCGCCGGGCCAGCCAGGGACCAGGCCGAGCTTGCCGAGCTGCGCCAGGTCGAAGAACGAGCCGTCGGAGACGATCGCGTCCTGGTCGCCGCGGATCCACACGACGGGCGGCTTGACCGGCACGTCCACGATGCCCGAGAGGTCCAGCCAGCGCGGGGACATGGTGTTGAGCACGCCGCGGGTGCCGGGCGCGGTGCCGGGCCAGTTGGCACTCGCGGTACTGTCGCCGGGGTATTGATCTTCTCCGACGGCCGTGGAGAGCATCGTGTCGAGCAGGAGCTCCTCGTCCGCGCCGAAGTCGAAGCCCGCGGCGGCATAGAACGCGCGCATGACGTTGAGCGGGCTGGCCTGCTCGTCCGTGCCGCGGTCCTTGGCCCCGAGCAGCCGCACGAAGTCGGGGTTCGCGGAGCCGCCGCCCGTCCCGGCGTGATCGGGCGAGGTCGGCGTGCCGTCCAGGTCGCGGGTGCCGCCGAAGCCGTACGGCGAGACCGGCGCCTCCAGCACCAGCGCCCCGATGCGCTCGGGGTGGTCCAGCAGCAGCTGCATGGCAACGCCGCCGCCCATCGAGTGGCCGGCCACGGTGACCTTGCTGCCCGAACTGCCCGACAGTTCGGACAGCAGTGGCGCGATGTCGTCGGCGAAGTCGCGCAGGCCGCGCGTGGCGTCGACGCCGAGGGCGGGGCTGTCGCCGTATCCGCGCAGGTCCGGCGCCGCGATCCGCCAGTGCGTGGGCAGGTGGCGCACCAGGGGCTCCCAGAAGCCCGACGACGAGCAGTTGCCGTGAATGAGCAGGACGGGTGGGCCCGACTCGGGCCCATGGGTGGTGACGTGCATCACCGCATGGTCGCATCGGGCGTGGGCCGGTCACATGTGGCCGGCCCACACAGCTCTACCGCAGAACGGCCTCGTCGCGGCCATACCGCGTCAGCGCCCAGATGACCGCCACGTCGGCCGCGATGATCAGCATCGACCACAGTGGATAGTACGGCAGGAACAGGAAGTTGGCGACCGCGCTCAGCGAGGCAAGCACGATGCCGAGCACCCTCCCCCACAGCTGCCCGGCGAGCACGGCGCCGCCGCCGAGCGCCACCAGCACGCCCAGTGCGAGGTGGATCCAGCCCCAGGCGACGACGTTGAACCCGAACAGATAGTTCTCGGTCAACATGTAGAAGGTGCGCTCGAAGATCGCCGTCAGCCCGACCACGATCTGGAAGATGCCGATGACGATCATCATGCTGCCGCCGAACACGGCGAAGCCGGTGACCCAGCGGGACTGCCGCTGCAACGTCTCCATGCCCCAACGGTCGACGCCCGCGGGGTGAACGCCCCTCACCCGCGGATCGGGACTTCGCCAGAGTACTTGACGCTTCAAGTTCGTCGTCCGTACAGTCTTCTCCGCAGAAGTTTGAAGCTTCAATTATGAGGGAGCACGATTCCATGAGCATCTTCCTGTGGGTGTTGCAGATCCTGCTCGGCGCGGCGTTCATCCTGGCCGGCGTCATGAAGTCCACGCAGCCCAAGGAGAAACTCGCAGGCAACATGACCTGGGTGAACCGCCGGACGCCGGGGACCATCAAGTTCATCGGCGTGATGGAGATCCTCGGCGGCCTCGGCCTGATCCTGCCCTGGGCCACCGGCATCGCCACGATCCTGACCCCGCTGGCGGCCGTCGGCCTGGCGATCATCATGGTGCTCGCGATCGGCGACCACGTGCGCGCCAAGGAGTACAACGTCATCGGCATCAACGTGATCCTCGGTGCCATCGCCGCGGTGATCGCGATCGGCCGGTTCTGACGCCTTTCGGACGGGCGGTTGGCCCCGTAGTGCAAGATCAAGGCACCATGGAGTGCATGACCGACGAGGCACGATGGCTTGACGACACCGAGCGGCGCGCTTGGATGTCGCTGCTGGCCGTCGTGCTCGTCGGGTTTCCGGAGCTGGAGCGCACGTTCCGCCCGCACGGCCTGGTCCACGTCGAATACGGGCTACTCGCGGCGCTGGGCAACGCCTGTGAGGGGATGCGCCTGTCCGACCTCGCCGGGCAGATGAACATGTCACCGAGCCGGCTGAGCCACCGCATGCGCAAGCTCGTCGATCTCGGATACGTCGAGATCTCCGGCGACGCCTGCGACGGCCGGGTCAGCATCGCGCGCGTCACCGACACCGGCCGGGAGTTCGTCGAGCGCGTCGCCCCAGCCCATGTCGCCGATGTGCGCCGGCTCATCTTCGATCATCTCGACCCGGACCAGACGGCGGCGCTGGCCGACACGCTGGGCGCCGTGGCGGCAAAACTCGGCGAGTCGTGCCCGGGTGCGGCGGGCGCGCCGAAGGGACCACCGCCGCCCGGCCCACGGGCCATATAAATGACCGTCGGACAGGAATAGAGTGACCGCATGCGAGGCGTCGTGATCACTGGAGTGTCCCGCGGCCTGGGAGCCGCTCTCTTCGATGTGTCCAGCGCGCGCGGCGATCGCGTCATGGCGGTCGGCCGCCACTTCACCCCGGAACAGCAACAGCTGCGCGACGAGCGCCCCGGCGACGTCACGCTGTTCTCCACCGACCTCGCCGACGCACACTGGCTGCCCGACTACGACGTCCTCCGCGACTTCCTGCGCGACGCCGACGAGGTCGTGCTCATCCACAACGCTGCCGTCGTCGAGCCGATCGGCGCGGTCGGCCGGCTCACCACCGAGGCCATCACGAACGCGATCGCGGTGAACCTCACCGCGCCGGCCGTGCTGACGAACACGTTCCTGCGCGCCGCGCCGAGAGAGGCCCGGGTCCGTCTGCTGTTCATCTCCTCGGGCGCGGCGCGGCGCATCATCGACGGCTGGGCGCTGTACTGCACCACGAAGGCCGCCGGCGAGACCTTCTTCGACGCCGTCGCCTCGCAGGTCCGCGACGACGAGCGGATCACCGTCGCGAACATCGACCCCGGTCAGATGGACACCGGCATGCAGGAGAACATCCGCCGGGCCGCGTCGTCGGGCGCCTACTTC
Organism: Dactylosporangium sp. NPDC048998; assembly: GCF_043197855.1. Taxonomy (NCBI): domain Bacteria; kingdom Bacillati; phylum Actinomycetota; class Actinomycetes; order Micromonosporales; family Micromonosporaceae; genus Dactylosporangium; species Dactylosporangium sp. NPDC048998. The sequence goes on along the minus strand of NZ_JBICTV010000001.1, from coordinate 182,161 downwards.
CCCGGCCAGCAACACTGGGTCGACGCGCCCGCCGACGGCAGGCTCGCCGACCCGCTCGCGGTGGCCGAGCGCATCCTGAAGGAGCACGCCTCGTGAGGCTTGGGCGGGCGCCCCGCCCCTAACCTAAGGGCATTTGCGGCGCATCAGGCCTCGAGGATCTCGCGCAGGCGGGCCGCGAACGGGGCCGCGTCGCCGAAGCCGCCGTGGCCGCCGGGGAACACCTCGGCCGTGGTCCCCAGGCGCGCCGCGAGCTCGAGCCCGGCGCGGTTGGGCGGCTCCCCCGTGCTCGCCGCGCCCACGGCCGGCACGATCCGCACCGTGCCGGAGCGCAGGCCTTCGAGGTCCGGCACGTAGGCGCCGACCGGCGCGATCTCCCGCGCCACGAACACCTCCAGGTTGGCCTGCATCCGCGCCCCGAACTCCGGCGACGGCGGGGTGCCACCGTCGCCCTCGCCGTGCATGCCCATGGCCCCGCCGAAGACGCCCATCGCCGGGCCGGCGCCGCCCTCGCGGTAGGCGTCGGCGACCTGACCCAGCACGGTGCGCCAGTGGTCGAAGTCGGCCAGCAGCTCGAACACGGGTGGTTCGTGGGCGACCACGGTGCGCAGCATGCCCGGATTGCGGGCGGCGAGCTCGAGCGCGATGACGGCGCCGGAGCTGTTGCCGAACACGTCGGCGGGCTCGTCCGCAGTGACGCCGACCGCGCCCAGCAGCCGGTACGCGTCGTCGGCCTGTTCGGAGACGCTGAGCTCGGCCGGCCGGCCGGTCAGCACGCTGCGCGAGTTGCCGCGCCGGTCGAAGGTGACCACGGTGCGCTCGGCCGCGAGCTCGTCGGCGAGGCCCGCGAAGCCCTCCGCGTCGTAGATGCCGCCGCAGATCAGCAGCAGCACGGGGCCGCTCCCGCGCACCTCGTAATACAGGGTCGCGCCGGGGACGGACAGCTTCTCGGTCTTGACGGGTTCCATGTTCGTTCCTCCTGCGGTCGGTGGTATCCAACGGTCGGAGCGATGCACGGGTTCTCGACATCCAGCGGCGGGACGATCAGGGCCTACTCGCGAGTAATCTGCGGGTCTAGACTCGCGCCATGACCGCCACGCGAACTCCCGGTGTCCCCGCCATCGACGGGGGCTCGCTGATCTCGACCAACCCCGCCACCGGCGAGGAGGTCGGCCGCTTCCCGGTGGCCTCCCCCGAGCATCTCACCGCCGCGGTGGCCCGCGCACGTGACGCGGCCGCGTGGTGGGCCGGGCTCGGCTTCGCCGGGCGCAAGCGCCGCCTGCTGGCGTTCCGCAGCGTGCTCACCAACCGCCTGGACGAGCTCACCGGCCTCATGCACCGCGAGGGCGGCAAGCCGCGCGCGGACGCGCTGGTCGAGGCGATCGCGGCCGTCGACCACATCGCCTGGGCCGCGCAGCACGCGCGCAAGGTGCTCGGCCGGCGCCGGGTGGGCAGCTCGATCCTGCTCAAGGAGCACACGTCGTACCTGGAGTACCTGCCGTTCGGCGTCATCGGCGTGATCGGCCCGTGGAACTACCCGATCCTGACGCCGATGGGCTCGATCGCCTACGCCCTGGCCGCCGGCAACGCGGTGGTGTTCAAGCCGAGCGAGTACACCCCAGCGGTCGGCCAGTGGTTCGTGGACCGCTTCGCCGAGGTCGTACCCGAGCAGCCGGTCCTGCAGATCGTGCACGGCCTCGGCGACGTCGGCGCCGCGCTCTGCCGCGGCGGGGTGGACAAGATCGCATTCACCGGCTCGACCGCGACCGGCAAGAAGGTTATGGCCGCCGCCGCCGAGACGCTGACCCCCGTGCTGCTGGAGTGCGGCGGCAAGGACGCGATGATCGTCGCCGCCGACGCCGACCTCGACTCCGCGGCCGCCGCCTGCGTCTGGGGCGGCCTGACCAACGCGGGCCAGACGTGCGTGGGCATCGAGCGCGTGTACGTCGCCGAGCAGGTGTACGACGACTTCCTCAACCGCATCGTCGCGCGCGCCGCGAACCTCAGCGTGGGCCCCGAGCAGACCGACGACATCGGCCCGATCACGATGCCCTCGCAGATCGAGATCATCCGCCGGCACATCGAGGACTCCCTCATCCGCGGCGCGCGGGCCGTGCTGGGCGGCGCCGAGGCGGTCCAGCCCCCGTTCGTCAGCCCGACGATCCTGGTCGACGTGCCGGAGGACGCGCCCGCGGTACAGGAGGAGACATTCGGGCCCACCCTGACCGTGACGAGGGTCCGCGACGCCGCGGAGGCGATTCGGCTGGCCAACAACACCGGCTACGGCCTGGGCGGCGCCATCTTCTCCCGGTCGCAGGGCCTGGACCTGGCCCGCCAGGTGCGCTCGGGCATGACGTCGGTCAACTCGGCCCTGACCTTCGCCGGCATGCCGGCCCTCCCCTTCGGCGGCGTGGGCAACTCGGGCTTCGGCCGCATCCACGGCGCGGACGGCCTGCGCGAGTTCACCCGTCCGAAGGCCGTCGTGAAGCGCCGCGGCCCGACGGTCCTGGCCGCGATGACCTTCGACCGCACGGAGAAGACGATGGAACAGATCGTCAAGGTCGTGCGGCTGGTCCACGGCCGCAGCAGGTAGCCCTCAGAAGAGCGTCAGCTCGTCCTTCTGGACCCCGCGCAGGGCGTTGTAGTCCAGCACGACGCAGCGGATGCCGCGGTCCTCGGCCAGCACGCGGGCCTGGGGCTTGATCTCCTGAGCGGCGAAGATGCCGGTCACCGGGGCCAGCAGCGGGTCGCGCCCGAGCAGCTCCAGGTATCGGGTCAGCTGCTCCACGCCGTCGATCTCGCCGCGGCGCTTGATCTCCACGGCGACCGTCGCGCCGGCGCCGTCGCGGCACAGGAGGTCTACCGGGCCGATCGCCGTCATGTACTCGCGGCGGATCAGCGTGAAGCCGGCGCCCAGCGTCTGCGGGGCGGCGGCCAGCAGCTCCTGCAGGTGCGCCTCCACGCCGTCCTTGACCAGGCCCGGATCGATGCCGAGCTCGTGGGACGTGTCGTGCAGGATCTCCTCGATGGTGATCCGCAGTTCCTCGCCGGACTTGTTGACGACCCGCCACTGGCCCTCGGCCTCTTCGAGGCGGCACGGCGGGCTCATCCAGTTCAGCGGCTTGTACGCCCGGTCGTCGGCATGGATCGAGATCGAGCCGTCGGCCTTGACGAGCAGCAGGCGGGTCGCGAGCGGGAGGTGGGCCGTGAGCCGGCCGATGTAATCGACCGAGCACTTGGCGATGACGAGGCGCACGGCCGACAGCCTAACCTGTCGGGCTGGCACCCCGATGTCATGCTATGGGGGTGTTGGAGTCATTGACGGGTCTCGGCCTCGCGACATCGGCCGGGCTCAACGCGTATATCCCGTTGCTGGCGATCGGCCTGCTCGCGCGGTACACGGACCTCATCACGCTGCCGTCGAACTGGGCGTGGATGGAGAACGGCTGGACCCTGGCGATCGTCGCGGTCCTGCTGGCCATCGAGTTCATCGCCGACAAGGTGCCGATGATCGACCACGTCAACGACGTCATCCAGACGTTCGTGCGCCCGACCGCCGGCGGGCTCGCCTTCGGCGCCGCGTCGAGCTCGCAGACGGTCACCGTCACCGACCCCGGCTCGTTCTTCTCCAGCCACCAATGGATACCGATCGTCGTCGGTGGCGCGATATCGCTCGGCGTGCACGGCATGAAGGCCGTGTCCCGGCCGGTCGTCAACGCGACGACCGTCGGCTTCGGCGCGCCGATCGTGAGCGCGATCGAGGACTTCATCAGCGTGGCGCTGTCGGTCGTGGCGATCGTGCTGCCAATCGTGGTCCTGCTGTTCCTGCTGCTGCTCTTCCTCGGCTTCGGCTGGCTGATGCGCCGCCGCAAGCGCCGCAAGGAGGAGAAGGCCGCGGCCAGGTGGGCCGCGGCCCAGGGCTGGCGCCCCTCCTAAGGGCCTGTATCGAAGTGGGGGTCGGAGCGAGGCGAGGCTCAGGCGTCGGCTGGGGCCGCGCCGGGCGCGCCCCGATACCGGTGTTGTATCGGGGTGCGCCCGGCGCGGTTCCAGCGCCTTGGCTGGGCCGGCCCCGGCGCAGCGCGCCGGGCCAGCCTTGGCGAGGCGTCTGAGTCCGCCGCAGCCCGGCCATCCACTTCGATACAGGCCCTAGGCCAGGCGGTGGGCCTCGCGGACGACGGTCACGAGCTCGTCGACCACGTCGGTGATGGCGAAGTCCTTCGGCGTGAACACGCGCGCCACCCCGGACTCGCGCAGCGCGGCGGCATCGTCGGGAGGGATGATGCCGCCGACGACCACCGGCAGGTCGCCCAGGCCCTCCGCGCGCAACCCCTGCAGCACCGATGCCACCGCGGCGAGATGCGAGCCTGACAGCACCGAGAGGCCGACCAGGTCGACGTCCTCCTCCACCGCCGCGGCGACGATCTGCGCCGGGGTCAGGCGGATGCCCTGGTAGACGACCTCGAAGCCGGCGTCGCGGGCGCGCACGGCGATCTGCTCGGCGCCGTTGGAGTGCCCGTCCAGGCCGGGCTTGCCGACCAGCATCCGCAGCCGGCCGGTGCCCAGGTCTCCGGCGGTGCGGCGGACCCGCTCGCGCACCCGGTCGAGGTCGCCGGCCGGGGCCGAGATCGCCGCGGACAGGCCGGTCGGCGCGCGGTACTCCCCGTAGACCTCCCGCAGCGCCCCCGCCCACTCGCCGGTGGTCACGCCCACCGCCACGCAGCCGAGCGTGGCCTCCATGAGGTTGCCGGTGCCCCGCGCCGCCGCTCGCAGCGCGTCCAGCGCCCCGGTCACGTCGGCGCGCTCGGCCCGCCAGCGCCGCACGCCGTCGGTCGCGGCCTGCTCGACGGCCGGGTCGATCTGCTCGATCGCCGCGGCGCCGGCGGCCATCAGCGGCGACGGCTCGGTCTCGGTGAAGCTGTTCACGCCGACCACCACGTCGTCGCCGCGCTCCATCCGGGCGCGGCGCTCGGCGAGCGAGGCGACGAGGGCGCTCTTGAGATACCCGGACTCGACGGCGGCGACGACCCCGCCCATCTCCAGCACCCGCTCGAGCTCGGCGGTGGCGCCGGCCACGATGCCGTCGACAAGGCCGGTCATGACCGTCGAGCCCTCGAACAGGTCGGGGTACTCCAGCAGGTCCGACTCGAACGCGAGCACCTGCTGCATGCGCAGCGACCACTGCTGGTCCCACGGCCGCGGCAGGCCCAGCGCCTCGTTCCAGGCCGGCAGCTGTACCGCACGGGCCCGCGCGCCCCGCGAGAGCGTCACGCCGAGCATCTCCAGCACGATGCGCTGGACGTTGTTCTCCGGCTGGGCCTCGGTGAGGCCGAGCGAGTTGACCTGGACGCCGTAGCGGAACCGGCGGGCGGCCCGATCGGCGACGCCGTAACGCTCAGCGGTCAGCCGGTCCCACATCGTCGTGAACGCGCGCATCTTCGCCGTCTCCTCGACGAAGCGCACCGAGGCGTTGACGAAGAACGAGATCCGCGCGACGACGTCGCCGAAGCGCTCGGCCGGCACCTGGCCGGAGTCGCGCACCGCGTCGAGCACGGCGATGGCGGTGGCGAGCGCGAACGCGACCTCCTGCACCGGCGTGGCGCCGGCCTCCTGCAGGTGGTACGAGCAGATGTTGACCGGGTTCCACTTCGGGCAGTTGGCGACGGTCCACGCGATGGTGTCCGTGGTCAGGCGCAGCGACGGGCCGGGCGGGAAGATGTGGGTGCCGCGGGACAGGTATTCCTTGACGATGTCGTTCTGCGTCGTCCCGGAAAGCCTCTCGAGCGCCACGCCCTGTTCCCGGGCGCACGTGACGTACAACGCCAGGAGCCACATCGCCGTGGCGTTGATGGTCATCGAGGTGTTCGCCCGGCCGAGATCGATGCCGTCGAACAGCGTGCGCATGTCCCCGAGGTGTGCGACCGGCACGCCGACCCGCCCCACCTCGCCGCGGGCGAGTTCGGCATCGGGGTCGTACCCGGTCTGGGTGGGCAGGTCGAAGGCGACCGAAAGGCCCGTCTGGCCCTTGGCCAGGTTGCGGCGGAAGAGCGCGTTGGACGCGGTGGCCGAGGAGTGGCCGGCGTAGGTGCGCATGACCCACGGGCGGTCGCGCTCGGGAAGCCTCTCTGAGACCATACGGCCACCTTACTGAACGGTAATAACGGTCCGTCGGTGAAAGTTGTCACCGCCTATAGTTGTCGCCGTGACCGATGCGATCACGGTGCGCTCCCTACACAAGAGCTACGGCAAGGCTGTCGCCGTCGACGGGGTGGACCTCGACGTTCGCGCCGGGGAGGTGTTCGCCCTCCTCGGCCCCAACGGCGCGGGCAAGACGACCACGGTGGAGATCCTGGAGGGCTTCCGCAGGCGCACCTCCGGCGACGTGCGGGTGCTCGGCGTCGACCCGCAGCAGGGCGACGCCGCCTGGCGGGCCCGGGTCGGCGTGGTGCTGCAGAGCACCGGCGAGTTCGACGACCTGACCGCGCGCGAGGTCGTCCACCACTTCGCGAACTACTACCCGGCCGCCGCCGACCCCGACGAGATCATCACGCGGGTCGGCCTGGCCGAGAAGCAGCACGCCCGCACCCGCACCCTCTCCGGCGGCCAGAAGCGGCGCCTCGACGTGGCGCTGGGCATCGTCGGCCGCCCCGAGCTGCTCTTCCTCGATGAGCCGACCACGGGGTTCGACCCGGAGGCGCGCCGCGAGTTCTGGGGCCTCATCCGCGACCTGGCTCGCGCCGGCACCACGATCCTGCTCACCACCCACTACCTGGACGAGGCCGAGGCGCTCGCCGACCGGGTCGGCGTCCTGGCCGGCGGCCAGCTGGTCGCCGTCGACACCCCCGACCGCCTCGGTGGCCGCGGCGAGGCCGGCGTCACCGTCGGCTGGCTGGGCCCCGACGGCCCGGTCACCGAGCGGACCGAGACCCCGACCGCGCTCGTCGCCCGCCTCGCCGAAACCTTCGGCGGCGAGGTGCCGGGCCTCACCGTCACCCGACCCAGCCTCGAGGATGTGTACCTGCGAATGATCGGCGCCGGCGAATGAACACGCTGCGACTCGGCCTCCTGCGCGGTGGCCTGGAGATCAGGCAGTTCCTGCGCAGCCGCGAGTCGGTGGTCTTCACGCTCGCCTTCCCGCTGATCCTGCTGACCGTCTTCGGAGCGGTCTTCGGCGGCGAGATCGCCCCCGGCGTCACGCTCACGCAGTACTTCGCCGCCGGCATGATCGCGGCCGGCCTACTCTCCACCGGCTTCCAGAGCCTGGCGATCCAGATCCCGATCGAGCGCGAGAAGGGCATCCTCAAGCGCCTGCGCGGCACCCCGATGCCCCGCACCGCGTACTTCATCGGCAAGGTCGTCATGGTCCTGGCCATCGGCCTGGTCGAGACGGTCGTGCTGGTCTCGGTGGCCGCTCTGTTCTTCGGCGTGAAGCTGCCCGCCACCGCCGGCAAGTGGCTGACGTTCGGCTGGGTGACGCTGCTCGGGATCGCCGCCTGCACGCTGTGCGGGATCGCCTTCTCGTCGCTGGCCCGCTCCGGCCGTAGCGGCCCCGCGGTCGTCACCCCGGTCGCGATCGTGCTGCAGTTCATCTCGGGCGTGTTCTTCCAGTACACGAGCCTGCCCGACTGGATGCGCGGGATCGCCTCGATCTTCCCGCTCAAGTGGATGACCCAGGGCATGCGCTCGGTGTTCCTGCCGGACTCCTTCGCCGCCAACGAGCCGTCCCACGCGTGGCAGCACGGCACGATCGCGCTGGTGCTGGGCGGCTGGATCGTGCTGGCCCTCGTGCTGTGCCTACTGACGTTCCGCTGGACGGAGCGCGACTGACCCTGGTTCTTGGCTCTTGTTCTTGGCTCTTGGCACCGCGGACCCGGCAAGGAGGGCCGCCAGGCCCGACTGGTGTCTCGTGGGAAGAACGGTCGTCAGTTGCACGGACCCGAGTCAGGAAATATCCGAAATTTCGTGATCGACCGGCCGATCAACGGTGCGTGACGGCGCTGAAGTACGTCCAGTCCGGACGGACCCCGAAGATCGACATCAGCGCCCAGCCGGCCGGCCCCGGCTGGGTCCGCGTCGAGGTCGCCGACCGCGGGATCGGCATCCCCGACGCGGACAAGCCGCACGTGTTCGAGTCGTTCCACCGGGCGCACACCGGGCAGTCCTACGGCGGCACCGGGCTGGGCCTGGCGATCTGCCGCCGGATCGTGGACCGGCATGGCGGCACGATCACGGTGACCGACAACCCCGGCGGCGGCAGCCGGTTCAGCTTCACCCTGCCGGCCGCCCTACCGGTCGCGCCGGCCGCGGTGGAGGTTCACGAGTACGTGTAGAAGCCCTTGCCGCTCTTGCGCCCGAGGTCGCCGGCGATGACCATGCGGGCCAGCAGTTCCGGCGGGAAGAACTTCGGGTCGTCGGTGTCGGTGTGGATGTTCTTGGCGGCGTGGTAGAGCACGTCGACGCCGGTCAGGTCGGTCGTCGCCAGCGGCCCCATCGCGTGGCCGAAGCCCAGCTTGCACGCGAGGTCGAGGTCCTCGGCGCTCACCACGCCGCTCTCCACCAGCTTGACGGCCTCGACGACCAGCGCCGCGATGAGCCGCGTGGTGACGAACCCGGCGACGTCGCGGTTGACGACGATGCACGTCTTGCCGATCTCCTCGGCGAACGCGCGGGCCGTGGCCAGCGCGGCGTCGGAGGTCTTGTACCCCCGGACGAGCTCGCACAGCTTCATGACCGGCACCGGCGAGAAGAAGTGCGTGCCCACGACCTGCTCCGGCCGCTCGGTCGCGGTGGCGATCTGGGTCACCGGGATGGCGGAGGTGTTCGTCGCGAGCACCGCATCCGCCTTGCAGATCTTGTCCAGCGCCCGGAACACCTCGTGCTTGACGTCCAGCCGCTCGAACACCGCCTCGACGACGATGTCCGCGTCGGCGGCCGCGTCGAGCTCGGTGGTGGGCGTGATCCGCCCGAGCGCCGCGTCGACATCCTCCGCGGCGATGGCGCCCTTGCTCGCGAACTTCTCGAGGCTGGCGCGGATGCCGGCGAGGCCGCGCCCGACCGCCTCGTCGTTCAGGTCCCGCAGCGTCACCTCCCACCCGGCCTGCGCGGCGACCTGGGCGATCCCAGACCCCATGAGCCCCGCTCCGATGACCGCAAGACGACCCGCCATGCCCGTTCCCCTTTGCCTTCCACATCGTCGTGAACGCTGTTGACCTTATCCGCCTCCGCTACGTGATCATCCGATGGCAGACTGTCAACGTGCCCCTCATGTACCTCGCGGGATGGGCCGCCTCCGCCGGCGCGCTCGCCGCGCTGCTGCTCTGTCAGACGGTCCCGGCCATCGCCGTGAGGCGGCGGGCGAGCAGCGCGGCGGCCTCCCGCAGTTCTGGAGGCTCCAGCACCTCCGCCTCGTAGCCCAGCCGGGCCACGTGCGCGGCGAGCCAGTTCAGGTCCGCTCCGCCGACGACGAGCACGCACCACCCGTCGCGGTCGTTCTCGACGCGTCCGACCTGGGGTGGCACCAGCTCCCGGACCCGGTCGGACGGGGCATGCACCCGCACCCGGGCGAGATACCGGTACGGCGCCTCGGTCACGGACCGCCGCACGTAGGCGACCGGGTCCGGATGCTCCCTCGCCCGGAAGCGCCAGGTCGTCGCCGCCACATCGTGCATGCGGTCCAGGCGGAAGGTGCGCCAGTCGTCGCGGTCGACGTCGCGGGCCATCAGGTACCAGCGGCGGCCGGTGGTGACCATCCGCACCGGCTCGACCGTGCGCTCGCGCTCCCCGCCGTCGCGGCCGGCGTACCGGAACCGCACCCGCACGGCGTCGCGGCAGGCCCGCGCGAGCGTCACCAGCAGCTCCGCGTCGATCTCGACCCCGGGGCCGACAAGGGTCTCGGTGGCGCCGTGCACCGCCCGCACCTCGGCGCGCAGCCGGGGCGGCATCACCTGGTCGAGCTTCGCGAGCGCCCGCAGCGCCGCCTCGCCCGCCCCGGCGATCGTGCCCGCCGACGCCAGCCGCAGGGAAACCGCCGTCGCGATCGCCTCCTCGTCGTCGAGGAGCAGCGGCGGCAGCCGGGTGCCCGCGCCGAGCCGGTAGCCGCCGCCGACGCCCGCCGTCGCGTGCACGGGGTAGCCGAGCGCACGCAGCCGCTCGACGTCGCGGCGCACCGAGCGGTCGGTGACCCGCAGCTCGGCGGCGAGCTCGGCGGCGGTCCAGGACGGCCGTCGCTGCAGCAGCGCCAGCAGCCGCAGCACCCGCTCGGTCGTCGCCTCGACGCTCACGCGCTCATCGTTCCACAGGTCTCGGAGGATCACGGAACGCTCCTGTCCGCTATAGGGGGCAGGCTGGAGCCATGACCGACGAACACAGCAGAACGGCCCGCGACGTCCAGATCACGTTCGACTGCGCCGACCCCGCCGCGTTGGCGCAGTTCTGGGCCGAGGCCCTCGGCTACCGGCTGCAGGACCCGCCCGAGGGCTTCGAGTCGTGGGAGCAGGCCCTGGACGCGATGGGTGTACCACCCGAGCGCCGCAACAACGCCTCGGCGGTGGTCGACCCCATGGGCTCCGGGCCGCGGCTGTTCTTCCAGCGGGTGCCGGAGCGCAAGCAGGTCAAGAACCGCGTGCACCTCGATGTGCGAGCCGCCCCGGGGCTTCGGGGCGACGCGCGGATGGCGGCCCTGGAGGCGGAGGCCGAGCGGCTCGTCTCCCACGGTGCCACCCGGCTCGAGCGCCACGAGCCCACTCCCCCGCTCGGCGCCGGCCACATCGTGATGGCCGACCCCGAGGGCAACGAGTTCTGCCTCGACTGATCGGCCGCACGGCGGGCCTGGGTAATCGAGGGGGCGGTGCCGCCGGTCAGAAGTCGAACTTGTCCGGCGGGGCCTCCGAGCGCTCCACCTTGACGCCCAGGGCCCGCAGGTCGGACTCGAAGCTCGGGTAGCCGCGGTCGATGTGGTGCACGTGGCGGATCTCCGTGACGCCGTCCGCGCACAGGCCCGCGATCGCCAGGCCGGCGCCGGCGCGGATGTCCGTCGCCGTCACCGGGGCGCCCGAGAGGCGGTCCTTGCCGCGCACCACCGCGTGGTGGCCGTCGGTGCGGATGTCGGCGCCCAGGCGGGACATCTCGTTGATGAACATGAACCGGCCGTCGAAGATGTTCTCGGTCACCAGCGACGAGCCCTCGCTCACCGCCGCCAGGCCGACGGCCATCGGCAGCAGGTCGGTGGCGAAGCCAGGGAACGGCAGGGTCACCACGTCGACGGCCTTCGGGCGGGTGGGCATCACGACGCGGAACGAGTCGGTGGACGTGGTCACCTCGGCGCCCGCCGTCGCCACCTTGTCGAGGGCGATCTCCAGGAACGACGGGTCGATGCCGTGCACGGTGACGTCGCCGCGGGTCATGGCGGCGGCGAAGGCCCACGTGCCGGCCACGATGCGGTCGCCGACGGTGCGGTGCTCGACCGGGCGCAGCTCCGGCACGCCCTGGATGACGAGGCTCGAGGAGCCGGCGCCCTGGATGTCGGCGCCCATGTCGGTGAGCATGCGGCAGATGTCGACGATCTCGGGCTCGCGGGCGGCGTTGTCGATCTCGGTGCGGCCGTTGGCGAGGACGGCGGCCATGAGCAGGTTTTCGGTCGCGCCGACGCTGGGGAAGTCGAGCCAGATCGTGGCGCCGTGCAGCTTCGGCGCGGTGGCGATGACGAAGCCGTGCTCGCCGGAGATGTCGGCGCCCATCCGGCGCAGGCCCTCGACGTGCATGTCCAGGCCCCGAGAGCCGATCGCGTCGCCGCCCGGGTGAGCCACACGCACGTGGCCGCGGCGGGCCAGCAGCGGGCCGAGGACGCAGATGGAGGCGCGCAGGCGGCGGACCAGGTCGTAGTCGGCCTCGGTGCCGAGCTCGTCGGGCACGTCGATGACGACGCGGTCGCCGTCCTGCTCGACCTCGCAGCCCAGGCGGCGCAGCACCTCGGCCATGATGGCGATGTCGGTGATACGCGGAACGTTCGTCAGCACCGTGCGGCCGTTGGCCAGCAGGGCCGCCGCCATCAGCTTCAACGCCGAGTTCTTCGCGCCGACCACGGATACGTCACCGGCGAGCCGGGCCCCGCCCACAACACGGATAACGTCCACGTCCGCCATCGTAGGGGGATTCCGTACCGTGAAAACCATGGCCATTCACCTCACGCGCATCTACACGAAGACCGGCGACACCGGTACCACAGGACTGGGTGACTTCTCGCGGGTGTCCAAGACGGATCCGCGAATCGTCGCGTACGCCGACGTCGACGAGGCCAACGCCGCGCTCGGCGTGGCGCTGGCGATGGGCGCGCTCGACGAGCGCATCGCGGCGGTGCTGTTGGCTGTGCAGAACGATCTCTTCGACGTCGGCGCCGACCTGTGCAACCCGATCGCCGAGAATCCGCCCCACCCGCCGCTCCGGGTCACCCCCGAACAGGTCGAACGGCTGGAGCGCTGGTGTGACGAGTTCAACGAGTCACTACCCAAGCTGGACTCCTTCATCCTGCCCGGCGGCACTTCGGGCGCTGCGCTGCTGCATGTCGCCCGCACCGTCACCCGGCGGGCCGAGCGCAGCGCGTGGGCGCTGTGGGAGGTCGACGCGGAGCGCACCAACGAGGTGGCGCTGCAGTACCTCAACCGCCTGTCAGACCTGCTGTTCATCCTGTGCCGCGCGGCGAACCCGGGGGGCGACGTGAAGTGGGTCCCCGGCGGCCGGCCGGTGGATTGAGGCGCGGCTCAGCTCGCGCGGTAGCGGTAGGGGCGCGTCTCCGGGGTCGGGTCCCCCGGCGGCGCCGCCTCGACCCAGGACAGGAAGCCGGTCAGCGCCCGCTCGGCCATCGCGATCTCGACGGGCGCCTTCCGGCTGATACAGCGCACGATCACCCAGTCGGGCGGCAGGACGAGCAGCTCGGCCGCGTCGGGCGTGCGGCGACGGTCGACGGCGAGCCCGCGCCGGGAAAACACCCGGCGCGGGCCGGGCCAGAAGCTGAAGATGCGATACCACCGCAGATCGTCGCCGGTGAACCGGGCCAGCCCGGCGGACCAGCCGCGGCCCGGGAGGATGGTGCTCAGCCGGACGCCGAGCTCGATGGTGCCGCCCCGGCGGGCGATGACGATGCGGCGCACGAAGAGCACCGCCAGGGCGGCGAGCAGGATCAGGACGCCGATACCGATTCCCTCGACGATCCTCACCTCCGCCGCCCGGTCGTCAGTGCGCTACGGAGGCGGACGATGCGGGCACACAGCTCTCGGCGAGGACCGTCACGCCGGTGCCGGTGACGGAGATGAACCCGCCGGCCACGTCGTAGGCGAGCTCCTGACCGGCCTGCTTGATGCGCACCTGGCCCTCCTCGGCGAGCTGGCCGAGGAGCGGCTCGTGGCCGTAAAGGACGCCGAGCTCACCCTCGGTCGTGCGGGCCACGACCATGTCCGCGTCGCCGGACCAGACTTTCTCCTCGACGGCTACGAGCTCGACGTGCAGCTGCCTCGCCACGCTAGTTACTCCTCGTGTGCGCGATTCGGTTTGGCCGAGTCTAGTCAATGATCCGACGCGCCGAGCAGTGGGCCTCACCACGTTGGCACACCTGGTGAACGGCCGGTGCTGCGGCGCGCCGCCGACTGACCCGGCGGACACTTCAGAGCGTGACGCACGTCACCGCTTCACGAAGTGCCTTTGCCGAAAATTCCAATGACCGGAAAACGAAATGATCGGTAGCAAAAGGGAAGGCGTGCTCCCCGCGGGGAGCACGCCTTCCCGAGGTACGGCCGGAACAATCAGTCCTTCATGAGCTCGTGCGCGTTGCGCTCGAGGTCCTCCAGACCGCCACACATGAAGAACGCCTGCTCGGGGAAGTGGTCGTACTCACCCTCGCTGATCTTCTTGAACGACTCGATCGTCTCCTTGAGCGGGACGGTCGAGCCGGCGACGCTGGTGAACTGCTCGGCGGCGTAGGTGTTCTGCGACAGGAAGCGCTCGATGCGGCGGGCGCGGCCCACCGTCACCTTGTCCTCTTCGGACAGCTCGTCCATGCCCAGGATGGCGATGATGTCCTGCAGGTCCTTGTACTTCTGCAGGATCCGCTGCACCTCGCGGGCGACCGTGTAGTGCTCGATGCCGACGTACTCCGGCGCGAGGATGCGCGAGGAGGACGCCAGCGGGTCGACGGCCGGGTAGATGCCCTTGTCCGAGATCGACCGCTCGAGGTTGGTCGTCGCGTCGAGGTGGGCGAACGTGGTGGCCGGCGCCGGGTCGGTGTAGTCGTCGGCGGGCACGTAGATCGCCTGGAGCGAGGTGATGGCCTTGCCCCGCACGGAGGTGATGCGCTCCTGCAGCTGACCCATCTCGTCGGCCAGGGTCGGCTGGTAACCGACGGCCGAGGGCATGCGGCCCAGCAGCGTCGACACCTCGGAGCCGGCCTGGGTGAACCGGAAGATGTTGTCGATGAAGAGCAGCACCTCCTGGTTCTGCACGTCGCGGAAGTACTCCGCCATGGTCAGCGCGGCCAGCGCGACCCGCAGACGGGTGCCCGGGGGCTCGTCCATCTGGCCGAAGACCAGCGCGGTCTTGTCCAGGACGCCGCCCTCGGCCATCTCCAGGATGAGGTCGTTGCCCTCGCGGGTGCGCTCACCCACGCCGGCGAACACGGAGGTACCGCCGAAGTTGCGGGCCACCCGGATGATCATCTCCTGGATGAGCACCGTCTTGCCGACGCCGGCACCGCCGAACAGGCCGATCTTGCCACCGCGCACGTACGGCGCGAGCAGGTCGAGGACCTTGATGCCGGTCTCCAGCATCTCGGTCTTCGGCTCGAGCTCGGCGAACGCGGGCGCCGGGCGGTGGATCTCCCAGCGCTCCTTGATGTCGAGCTTCGAGGCGTCGGCGTTGAGCACGTCGCCGAGGGCGTTGAACACGTGGCCCTTGGTCACGTCGCCGACAGGCACCGAGATGCCGGCGCCGGTGTCGCGCACCTCGGCGCCGCGGATCAGGCCGTCGGTGGGCTGCATGGAGATGGCGCGCACCATGTTGTCGCCGAGGTGCTGCGCGACCTCGAGCGTCAGCGTCTTGGTGCCCCCGGAGAGGGTCACGTCGACGTGGAGCGCGTTGTAGATGTCGGGCATGGCGTCACGCGGGAACTCGGCGTCGACGACCGGGCCGATGACCCGGACCACGCGGCCGACCGCGGTCTTGGTGTCTGCTGGTGCAGTCATCACACATCACTTCCCGCCGCCGCCAGCGCGTTGGCGCCGCCGACGATCTCACTGATTTCCTGGGTGATCGCCGCCTGCCGCGCGGAGTTCATCTCGCGGGTGTACCGCTTCAGCAGGTCGTCGGCGTTGTCGGAGGCGCTCTTCATGGCGCGCCGGCGGGCGGCCGACTCGCTGGCCGCGGAGTCCAGCAACGCCGCGAAGATGCGCGTGTTGATGTACTTCGGCAGGAGCGCCTCCAGCAGCTGCTCGGCCTCCGGCTCGAACTCGTAGGCCGGCAGCGGCCCGCTGACCTCCTGCTCCTCGACCTCCATCGGCGCGACGATCCGCGCGACGGGGGTCTGGGTCATCAGCGAGCGGAACTGCGTGTGGACCATGTAGAGCTCGTCGATGCCGAGCACGCCGTCCGGGCCGGGGCCGTCGACCGAGTCGTCGGCACCGTTGACGAAGGCCTGGATGAGCGTCTCGCCGATGTCCGCCGCGTTCTCGTACCGCGGCTGCTCGGAGAAGCCCGTCCAGCTCCCGGTGATCTCGCGACCGCGGAAGCGGTAGTATGTCACGCCCTTGCGTCCGGCGATGTACAGCGCCACCTGCTTACCGTCCTGGTGCAGCTTGGAGATCAGCTGCTCCGCGGTGCGGATCGCGTTGGCGTTGTACCCGCCGCACAGCCCGCGGTCGCTGGTGACCAGCAGCACGCCGGCCCGGCGGACCGGGGTACGCGGCACCAGCAGCGGGTGGTCGAGGTTGCTGCTGCTCGCCAGTGCTGTCAGCACGCCCGTGATCGCGTCGGCGTAGGGCAGGGAGGCGGCCACCCGCTCCTGCGCCTTGCCGATGCGGCTCGTGGCGACGAGCTCCTGCGCCTTGGTGATCTTCTTGGTCGACTTGACCGTGCGGATCCTCCGGCGCAGTGCCTGTACCTGACCGGCCATGCGTCAGCCCGACTTCCGGACCTGGCGGGTGACGGTCTCGCGAGCCTGCTCACCCTCGATGGCCTTGGCCGGCGCCTCGTTGACGTTGATCTCGTCGTCCTTGGCCGAGAACACCTGCTTGAAGTGGGTGATCGCCTCGGTCAGGCCGGCGATCGTGTCCTTCTCCAGCTTCTTGGTCGCGGCGATCGCGTCGAGCAGCTCCTTGCGGCTGGAGCGCAGGTGCTGCAGGAACTCGCCCTCGAACCGGCGGATCTCGCCGACCGGGATGCTGTCGAGCTGGCCCGTGGTGCCGGCCCACACCGAGACGACCTCCTCCTCGACCGAGAACGGCGAGTACTGCGGCTGCTTGAGCAGCTCGACCAGGCGGGCGCCCTTGTCCAGCTGGGCGCGGGAGGCCTTGTCCAGGTCGGAGGCGAACGCGGAGAACGCCTCGAGCTCGCGGTACTGCGCCAGGTCGAGGCGGAGCCGACCGGCGACGTCCTTCATGGCCTTGACCTGCGCCGAGCCGCCGACCCGGGACACCGAGGTGCCGACGTTGATGGCCGGCCGCACGCCCTGGTTGAACAGGTCGGACTCCAGGAAGACCTGGCCGTCGGTGATCGAGATGACGTTCGTCGGGATGTACGCCGAGATGTCGTTGGCCTTGGTCTCGATGATCGGCAGGCCGGTCATCGAGCCAGCGCCCAGCTCGTCGGAGAGCTTGGCGCAGCGCTCCAGCAGGCGGGAGTGCAGGTAGAACACGTCGCCCGGGTATGCCTCGCGGCCCGGCGGGCGGCGCAGCAGCAGCGAGACCGCGCGGTACGCCTCGGCCTGCTTGGTCAGGTCGTCGAAGACGATCAGGACGTGCTTGCCGCCGTACATCCAGTGCTGGCCGATGGCCGAGCCCGCGTAGGGGGCGAGGTACTTGAAGCCGGCCGGGTCGGACGCCGGGGAGGCCACGATGGTCGTGTACTCCATGGCGCCGTGCTCCTCCAGCGTGGCGCGCGTGGCGGCGACCGTGGTCGCCTTCTGACCGATGGCCACGTAGATGCAGCGGACCTGCTTCTTCGGGTCGCCGGACTTCCAGTTGTCCCGCTGGTTGATGATCGTGTCCAGCGCGACCGTGGTCTTGCCGGTCTTGCGGTCACCGATGATCAGCTGGCGCTGGCCCCGGCCGATGGCGGTCATGGCGTCGATCGCCTTGATGCCGGTCTGCAGGGGCTCCTTGACCGGCTGGCGGGCCATGACGTTGGGGGCCTGCAGCTCGAGCTCGCGGAAGCCCTCGTTGGGGATGTCGCCGCGGTCGTCGATGGGCTCGCCCAGCGGGTTGACCACGCGGCCCAGAAAGGCGTCGCCGACCGGGACCGAGAGCACGCGGCCGGTCCGCTTGACCTGCTGGCCCTCCTCGATGCCCTCGAACTTGCCGAGGACGACGACGCCGATCTCGCGGACGTCGAGGTTGAGCGAGACGCCGAGCGTGCCGTCCTCGAACTCGAGCAGTTCGTTGGCCATGGTCGTGGGCAGGCCCTCGACCTGGGCGATACCGTCGCCGGCGTACGAGACGACGCCGACCTCCTCGCGGGAGATCCGTGAATCAACGGACGAGACGTAGCGCTCGAGTGCGCCCCGAATGTCGTCCGAGGAGATGGTCAGCTCGGCCATCCTCAACCTTCTATCTGGAGTAACAAGCTTCGGGGTAATTACTTGGCGAGCGCCGTCTTCGCCTCGGTGAGGCGACGGGCGACCGTGCCGTCGTAGAGGTCGGAGCCGACCTTGACCCGCACGCCTCCGATGATGCGCGGATCGACGTCGACCTTGAGGGAGACATCCCGACCGTACAGCGCGGCCAGACGGTCGGCCAGGCGCTGCTCCTCGGCGTCGGTCAGCGCGACGGCGGTGGTCACGTAGGCGACCGACCGGTCCCGCTTCGCGGCGGCCAACTCGACCAGGCGGCTCATCGAGCTGTCGAACCCGCGGCCGCCGAAGCCGGCGATCGCGAGCTGCGCGAGGCTGACCGTGGCCGGCTTCGCCTTGCCCTTGAGCAGGTCGCGGACCAGCTCATTGCGCGAGGCCATCGGCGCGGTGGAGTCGCTCAGCGCGCCGGCGAGCCGGCCGTCGCCCGCGACGATCTGGCTGAAGCGGAAGAGCTCGTCCTCCACGTCGGCCAGTTCCCCGCCGCGCTCGGCCGCGGCCAGCAGGGCGTCCACGCCGAGCCGCTCGGCGCCGTCCAGCAGCGCGCCCGGCCCGGACCAGCGCCCGGACACCAGCGCGGCCAGCAGCTCGACGGTGTCCGCGCTGACCTTGCCCGACAGGATCGAGCTGATCAGGCCGGCCCGCTCCTCGGCGGGGCCGGCCGGGTCGGCCAGCGCCCGGCGCAGCCGGGGCTCCCGCCGCAGCAGATCGGCCACCGCGAGGATCTCGTCGGCGACCTTGGCGATCCGCTGAACGTCAGCGCTCGCCGAGAACTCGGCGAGCTTGTCGGCAGCGGCCCCATAGGCCTCGCGGTTGATGGTGTCCATCAGCGCCGCCCGGCGGCACCGGCCGCGTCGCCGTCGCCGATCTCCTGGAGGAACCGCTCGACCGTGCCACGGCGGCGGGCCTCCTCCTCGAGGGATTCGCCGACGATCCGGCCGGCGAGGTCGACCGCGAGCGAGCCGATCTCCGCCCGCAGCTGACGGACGATGGTCTGCCGCTCGGTCTGCAGGGCGTCGCGTCCCGCGGCGATGATGCGGTCGCTCTCCTCCCGGGCCTTCGCGAGGATGTCCTCGCGGATGCCGGTGGCGTCGGCGCGCGCCTCGTCGCGGATGCGGGCCGCCTCGGTACGGGCCTCGGCGAGCTGCTCCTTGTACTGCTGAAGCAGCCGGTTCGCCTCGGCCTGCGCCTCCTCGGCACGCTTGATCCCGCCCTCGATCGCATCGACCCGCGCCCGGAAGGTCTCCTCCATGCGCGGGAAGACGAACTTCATGAGCACGAAGCAGAGGATCGCGAAGGCGATGCCGCCGACGACGATCTCCTGCCAGATCGGGATGATCGGGTTGTGCTCTTCCTCAGCGAAGAACAGCATGGGAAAACCTCCCGGCTTGAATCGAAGGGGGGAGGATTACTTGCCGAACACGAAGCCGAAGGCGATACCCAGCAGGGCGAGCGCCTCGACCACGGCGAAGCCGAGGAACATGTAGGTCCGGGTCAGGCCGGCCGACTCGGGCTGGCGGGCGGTCGCCTGGATGTACGACGCGAAGACGATGCCGACACCGATGCCCGGGCCGATCGCGGCGAGGCCGTAACCGACGGCGGCGAGGCTACCGGAGACTGCGGCGAGGTCTGCCATTTGTGAATCCTCCTGGGATCTCGCGTGACCGATTCACGCGGGACAACTGAAAAAGATGGAGCTGTAACGCTTTCGAAGTCTCGAAGCGGGGGTGGTGGGGCGGCTCAGTGCTCCTCGGCCAGCGTGCCGGCGAGGTAGTTGGCCGTCAGGAGCGTGAAGACGTAGGCCTGCAGGGCGGCGATCAACAGCTCGAAGAAGGTGAGCAGGATCGTCATCACCCACGAGACGAGGGAGATCGGCTTGAGGAAGAAGCTCTCCGCGTTGAGCAGGGCGAAGCCGCCGAGCGTGAACACCAGCAGCAGCATGTGGCCGGCGAACATGTTGGCGAAGAGCCGCAGCGCCAGGGTGAGCGGCTGCAGAATGAAGGCCTGCAGGGCCTCGATCGGCAGCAGCAGCGGCTGCATGAACCACGGGGCCGGCAGCACGGTCGCGTGCTTGAGGTAGCCGAGGAAGCCGTGTTTCTTGAAGCCCTGGAACAGATAGAGCCCGTAGGTGCACAGCGCGAGCATCAGCGGGAAGGCGATGTGCGCGTTGGGCGAGACCTGGATGAACGGCACGATCGAGAAGACGTTGCCGACCAGGATGAAGATGAAGAGGCTGGCCAGGTAGGGCGCGAAGCGCAGCCCCTCGTGGCCGATGACGTCCTTCGCGACGCCCTCACGGACAAACCCGTAGAGGCTCTCGGCGAGCCACTGGCCCTTCGTGGGCACGATCTTCGGGTTGCGGTAGGCGACCAGGAAGAAGACGATCACGAGCGCGGCGGCCAGCCACAGGAACAGGCTGAACTTGGTCAGCCACGGAGCGGCTTCCACCAGCGCGGGTGGGTAGATGTCGTTCACGCTGGGCGGGAAAGGCACCTCTGCCAGAACCTGACCGCTCACCACGTTCCTCTCGATATCCTCGTGCTGCCGGGCTCAGGCGCCCAGCCGCTTGACCACCAGATAGATGCCGCCCGCAGCGCCGAGCACGCACCCGATCGCGGTGGCAATCCCGTCCCAGCCGAGCCAACGGTCGACGAGCCAGCCGACGAAGCCCCACACGGCGATGCCCGAGATGAGGTATCCGACGGCGGCCCAACCCTCGTTGGAACCACTCGCACCGGACTGCTTGGGTGTCTGGTTACTGGCCATGACGCGGTGACCATATCAGCCTGCCGGGAGCACCCGTGCGTCGACCCCCGCGTGCTCGTCGCGCGGGGGTTCGCTCATCGGGCCGGGTCATCAACCGGCGGCCGTCAACGTTACTACGCCGAATCCTCGGCGAACGTCAACTACGCGACTGATGCGTGAGTGAATGTTGCGCACGGTCACTCCTAACGGGTTAGCTGAATACCCAGCTTAACAATGCGTATGGGAGTGGCCACCTTGCGCAACGCCGTCATCGCCTTCTTCCTGATCGTCGCCGCGGTCGTGGTCACGAAGACCGGCCGCGACGAGACACCTCGCCCGACCAGCGGCGCCGCCGCGCTCATGTGCTCCATATCACCGCAGCGCGTCACGGGCGGTAACGGCAAGCTGGTCGCCGCCGCGCAGTTCCGCTGCGACTCCCCCGGCCCGGACCGCCTCACGCTGATCGTCCGGCTGCAGCGCAGCGCGGACGGGGGCTGGGTCAACGTGGCCGAGCAGGCGTTCACGGCGGCGAAGGGCGAAACGTTGCGTTCCGTGGCGGCGGAACAGCGCACCCGGCAGGTCAGCGCGCCCTGCCAGGCCGGGGCCTACCGCACCCAGGCGGCCTGGTCGATCGACGGCGCCCGCACCAACACGGCGCTGGGGTCCGAGCGGCGCAATCCCTGCGGCTGATCAGATGTCGACGTACGGAATCTTCGCTCGCCACACCCACACGGCGTGCGCGGTCATCCAGGCGATCACCGCGACGATCACGGAGACGCCCATCCAGGGCAGGCCGGCCCAATCCGTGCCCAGCGCGGCCCACATGGCGAGGCCGATGAGCGTGAACTTCACGAGGTAGGTCGCCATCGCCACCGGCAGCAGCAGGTGCCGGGCGCGCAGGTCCGTCCACGCGATGATCAGGCTGGAGACCACGTAGCTCAAGGTCACCAGCGCGATCCCGGCCACGTCGCCGGCCGCCCCCGTCCCGCCGTCGCGCCACAGCGCGATGGGGACGGTGACGACGAGCACGATCGCCATGGCGATCAACTCGGCGGGCAGGTGCTGAAGCCGCTTTCTCATCACGGGGAAGGATACGCGGGGAACGCGGCGGTCAGCTCGCGCACCTGCTCGCCGACCGGCTCGCCGCGCACGGCGCCGGCGATCAGCGCCGCGATGCGCCGCATCTCGGGCTCCTTCATGCCCTGCGTGGTCACCGACGGGGTGCCGACGCGGATGCCCGACGCGGTCATCGGCTTCTCCGGGTCGTACGGGATGGCGTTCTTGTTCAGCGTGATCCCGGCCGCGTCGCAGCGCTCCTCGGCCTCGCGCCCGGTGATCTGCAGGGCCCGCAGGTCGATCAGCGCCAGGTGGGTGTCGGTGCCGCCGGAGACCGGCCGCATGCCCTCGCTCTGCAGGCCCTCGGCGAGCGCCTTCGCGTTGGCCACCACCTGGCGGGCGTAGTCGGCGTAGGCGGGCTGTGCCGCCTCCTTCAGCGCGACCGCCTTCGCGGCGACGGAGTGCATGAGCGGGCCGCCCTGTGTGAACGGGAACACCGCCTTGTCGATGCGCTGCGCGAGGCCCTCCCGGCACAGGATCATCCCGCCGCGCGGGCCGCGCAGCACCTTGTGCGTGGTCGCGCAGACCACGTCGGCGTGCGGCACCGGCGACGGAATGGCCCCGCCCGCGACGAGCCCGATGAAGTGCGCCGCGTCGACCATCAGGTAGGCGCCGACCTCGTCGGCGATCTCGCGGAACCGGGCGAAGTCGATCAGCCGCGGGTACGCCGTCGCCCCGCAGATGATCATCTTGGGCCGATGCGCCAGGGCCAGCGCCCGCACCTTGTCGAAGTCGATGAGCTCGTCTTCCCTGCGCACCGGGTATCCGACCGTGTCGAACCACTTGCCGGAGAAGTTGACCTTGCTGCCGTGCGTGAGGTGCCCGCCGTGCGGCAGCTCCATGGCCAGCACCGTGTCGCCGGGCATGAGCAGCGCGGCGTACGCGGCCAGGTTGGCGCTCGCCCCGCTGTGCGGCTGCAGGTTGGCGTGCTCGGCGCCGAAGAGCGCCTTGGCCCGCTCGATGCCCAGGGACTCGGCCCGGTCCACCTCGGCGCAGCCGCCGTAGTACCGCCGGCCGGGATAGCCCTCCGCGTACTTGTTCGTGAGGGTCGAGCCCAGCACCGCGAGCACGGCGGGCGAGGTGAGGTTTTCGCTCGCGATCAGCTGCAGGCCCGTGCGCAGGCGCCGGAGCTCGGCGAGGACGACGTCGGCGATGTCCGGGTCGGTGGCCTGGAGCGCGTCGAAGTCGGGTCCCCAGTACGTGTCGCCCATGAAATGAGTCTAGGGTCCGATTGCGCAGGGTAAGCATGAAGTCATGCGATGTCTGGTGACCGGAGCGACCGGGTACGTCGGCGGACGCCTGGTCCCCCGCCTGCTGGCGGCCGGCCACGAAGTGCGCTGCCTGACCCGCGACCCGCGCCGGCTGCGTGACGTACCGTGGGCGCCGAAGGTCGAGATCGCCGAGGGCGACGTGGCCGAGGACACCGGGCTCGCCGAGGCCCTGCGTGGCGTCGAGGTGGCGTATTACCTCGTGCACGCCCTGGGCCAGGACGCCTTCGAGGACGTCGACCGGCTCAGCGCGCTGAACTTCGCCATCGCCTGCGAGGCGGCGGGCGTCGAGCGCGTCGTATACCTCGGCGGCCCCGTGCCGTCCGGGAGGCCATCCGGGAGGCCATCCGGGAAGGCCTCCGCGCACCTGCGCTCGCGCGGCGAGGTCGGCGACATCTTCCTGCGCTGCGCGGTGCCCGCCGTCGTCTTCCGGGCCGCGGTCATCATCGGGTCGGGGTCCGCGTCGTTCGAGATGCTGCGGTACCTCACCGAGCGCCTGCCGGTCATGGTGACGCCGGCGTGGGTGCGTAACCGGATCCAGCCCATCGCCATCCGGGACGTGCTGCGCTACCTGGTCGCCGCGGCCACGGTCTTCCCGCCGCCGGTCAACCGGGGCTTCGACATCGGCGGGCCGGACGTGCTCAGCTATGCCGAGCTCATGCAGCGGTACGCCAAAATCGCCGGACTGCCGCGCAGGATCCTCGTGCCGGTGCGCGCGCTCACGCCGTGGCTCTCGTCCCACTGGGTGGGCCTGGTGACGCCGGTGCCGAACCGGATCGCGCGCCCGCTCGTCGGCAGCCTCATCCACGAGGCGGTCTGCCACGAGCACGATGTCGCGCAGTACGTTCCCGACCCGCACGGCGGCCTGACCGGCTTCGACACCGCCGTGACCCTCGCGCTGCGCCGCATCCGCGACGCCGAGGTCGAGACCCGATGGGCCAACGCCGCCGTGCCCGGCGCGCCCAGCGACCCCCTCCCGACCGACCCGTCGTGGTCCGGCGGCACCGTGTACCGCGACGAGCGCGCCCGCGACGTCTCCGCCCCGCCGGACCGGCTGTGGCGGGTCATCGAGGCGATCGGCGGCCGGAACGGCTGGCACTCGTTCCCGCTCGCGTGGTCCGTCCGCGGCTGGCTGGACCGCCTGGCCGGCGGCGTGGGGCTGCGCCGGGGCCGCCGTGACCCGGAGCGCCTGTACGTCGGCGAGGCCCTCGACTTCTGGCGGGTCGAGGAGATCGTGCCCGGGTCGCTCCTGCGCCTGCGGGCAGAGATGCGGCTGCCGGGCCGCGCGTGGCTGGAGATGCGCGCCCGCGAGGACGAGCGGGGCGGGGCCGTCTACGAGCAGCGGGCGGTGTTCCTGCCGCACGGCCTGGCCGGCCACGCGTACTGGTGGGCGGTGGCCCCGTTCCACGCGTTCGTCTTCGGCGGGATGGCGCGCAACATCGCCCGCTCCGCGGAACGCTGAGGCCCGCCGGTTCGAAGCGGAGACGGGCCGGAGCGGTCAGGCGGCGAACAGCGCCTCGGCCAGCGGCTTCGTCGTGGCGTGGATCTCGTCGGCGACGCGGCTGAAGTACGAGTCCGGGCGGCCCCACGGGTCGTCCAGCTCGTCCGGCGGCGCCGGGCGCCGCCCCGCCCGCGCCGCGTCGGCCGCCTCGACCAGGGCGACGCCGCGCTCGTACACGTCGCTCAGGGCCCCCGGCAGCTCGACGCCGCGGATGAGGCGGCCGAACTCGCCGAAGACGAACGTGCGCGGGGCCGCGTCCGGGCGCAGCTCGGTGACGAAGTCGACCTGCTCGATGGTCGCGGTCAGGATCAGGTCCGAGGCGTCGACGTGCTCGGCGAGGAGCCGGCGCGCCCGGAAGCCGGCCACGTCGCCGCCGCGGGCGAGGACCTGCTTCGCCGCCTGCGGGTCCATCGGCTCGCCGGCGTGCCAGCCGCCGGTGCCGGCGCCGTGGACGTACAGCCGGTCGGAGTCGCCGCCCAGCGCCAGCGCGTCGGCGACGAGCAGCCGCTCGGCCATCGGCGACCGGCAGATGTTGCCCATGCAGACGCACAGGACGCTGAACGGCGCCATCAGGGCTCGAGCTCGATGAGGTCCGGCACGACCTCGCGGAGCTTCTCGATCGGGATCGCGCCGGTGCGCAGCACGCGGTGCTCGTTGCCGACGACCGAGATGATCGTGCTGGCGACGGGCTCCGGGCAGGGGCCGCCCTCCAGGTAGACGCTCACCGAGTAGCCGAGCTGCTCGCGCGCCTCGGCGGCGGTCTCGGCCGGCGGCTGGCCGTGCTTGTTCGCCGAGGACACCGCCATGGGGCCGGTCTCGCGCAGGACCTCCAGGGCGATGGGGTGCAGCGGCATGCGTACCGCCACGGTGCCGTCGGTGCTGCCCAGGTCCCACTGCAGGCTCGGGGCGTGCTCGACCACGATCGTCAGGGCGCCCGGCCAGAACGCGTCGACCAGGTCGCGCGCCGCCTGCGGCAGCCCGAAGACCAGCCCGTCGAGCGTGTGCCGCGAGCCCACGAGCACCGGCACCGGCGTCGTGCGCCCCTTGGCGTTGTTGAGCGCCGTCACCGACCAGGACTTGAACGCGTCCGCGCCGATGCCGTACACCGTGTCGGTCGGCATCACGATCAGGTCCCCGCGGCCGACGGCCTCGATCGCCGCGGCGATGCCGCGCTCGCGCTCGGCGAGCTGGCTGCAGTCGTAGAGCATCACGAGGAGCTAGTCTGCCACTCGCCTCGCGGTGGTGAAGCGCGGGCGGCCGGCCAGGTCGCGGTGATCCTCTATCTCGTCGAAGAGCGAGGTGGCGCGCAGCAGGGACGGCAGGGATTCGCCCTGCGTGTCGTCGTGCTCGATGGCCAGCCAACCGCCGGGGCGCAGCAGGCGCGCCGCCGTGCGGGCGATCGCCGGCATCAGGGCCAGGCCGTCGTCTCCGGCGAAGACGGCCTCGTGGGGGTCGTGCTCCGCCACCTCGACGTCGACCTCGGTCGCCTCGGGGACGTAGGGCGGGTTGCAGAGCACCAGGTCCACCGTGTCGGACAAATCGGAAAGAACCGATCCGTCGGTCACGTCGGCCTCGACGACCCGGACCCGCGGTGCCAGCCGGGAAACGTTCTCACGCAGCCAGGGCAGCGCCCGCTCGGAGCGCTCCACGCAGTACACCTGCGCCTCGGGACGCCGCGTGGCGACGGCCAATGCGATGGCCCCCGAGCCGGAGCACAGGTCGACGACTCGCCGGGCCGCGTCCCAGCGGCCCGGGCGCGCCAGCGCCCACTCCACCAGCAGCTCGGTCTCGAACCTGGGGATGAACACGCCCGGGCCGACGGCGAGGTCGAGGCCGTAGAACGGGGCCGTGCCGGTCAGGTGCTGCAGCGGCACGCGCGCGGCGCGGCGGGCCACCAGGCGGTCGAGCTCCTCGGCCTGCGCGCCGGTGACGGCGGCGGTCAGCAGGCGGGATCGGGGCACGTCCAGCACGTGGGCGGCCAGCAGCTCGGCGTCGACGCGCGGGGAGGCCACGCCGGCGCGGGCCAGGGTCGCGCCGGCCGCGGCGATCAACTCGGAAAGCTTGGGCAACCGGTGTTCCGGCGTGTCATCTTCGACTCGGTGCACCTCATAATCATGGGGCGCGCTGGAAGGGGGTCCCGATGGCGGTGGGCGACCGCACGTCGGATTTGACGCGCGCCCGCCGGCTGATCTTCGACGACCGGCTCGGCGAGGCGATGGCGGTCGTCGACCGGGTGCTGGAGGGCGACCAGTCGCCGCACCAGCGGGTCGAGGCGCTGAAGCTGCGCCTGATCGCGCTGATCAACCTGGGGCGCTCCGAGGAGTACGCCGCGGCGCTCGACGCCGCGCTCGCGGCCGGGCGGCAGGTGCAGGACCCCGCGCAGTACGGCGAGCTGCAGGCCCTGGCCGCGATCGTGGCCCTGCGGACCGGCTCGCTCGACCACTGCGTGCGCGCGCTGGTGCACGGCTCGCGGGCGCTCGGCGCGGTCGAGCTCACCGACGAGAAGACCGCGTGGGGCTGGCACAACCTGGCGATGGCCTACTCCTACGCCGGCTTCCACGGCCACGCCCTTTCCGCCATGGAGCGCGCCCGGGAGGTCGCCGAGCAGGTGGGGGTGGCCACGGCGAGCACCGACTTCGCCGCGCCGCAGATCCGCCTGCGCCTCGCCGTGGACCTCGACCACCGCGGGGACAGCGAGGGCTGCCTGCGGATCCTGCACGACATCGCGATCGACCTGGAGCGCCGGGTGCGCGACGACGAGGTCGGGCGGCTGCGGCCGGTGGCGCGCGGCGCGATGGGATACGCGCTGGTGCGCCTGGGCACGCTCGGGGCCACGGCGCCGGACGTCGACCCGTGGCCGCTGCTGGAGTCGGCCGGGCTCTCGACCCGCGCGAGCGACCTGCGCACGCTCGGCGCGGTCTGCCAGGCGATCGCCGAGAGCCGGCCGATCGAGGCGGTGGCCCGGCTGGAGACGGCGCAGGTGAGCGACGACTCGCTGGGCGCGGCCGAGCGGCACCGGCTGCGCGCGCTGGCGCACCTGGGTGCCGGGGACTACCGCGCGGCATACCACGCCGACCGCGGCGCCTACCGGGCCGCCAACGAGCAGCTCGACCTGCTGCGCGACCTGTTCGTCGACGGCGTCGCCGCGCTGGTCGACCACGAGGACCTGGTCCGCAAGGTCGACTTTCACCGGGGCGAGGCGCAGACCGACCCGCTCACCGGGCTGCCCAACCGGCGGTACCTCGAGGAGCAGATCACCCAGCTCGTCGCGGCCGGCGGCCACGCGGCGATAGGCGTCTGCGACCTCGACGGGTTCAAGGAGGTCAACACCGTGCACGGACACCTGTCCGGCGACCTGGTCCTGCAGCGGGTGGCCGGGGTGCTCAACCGTGTCATACGCAAGGGTGACTTCGTGGCCCGCTACGGCGGCGACGAGTTCGTGGTGGTGCTCCCGACGACGTCGCCGGCCGAGGCGCGGGAGATCTCCCACCGGATCGTCAACGCGGTGGCCTCGGAGGACTGGCAGTCGCTGGTGCCGGGCACGCCGGTCGGGGTGACGATCGGGTGGGCCGGCCTGTCCGGCGAGGACTTCCAGAGCGTCGCGGAGGCGTTCGAGGCCGCCGACCACGCGATGCTGCGGGCCAAGACCCCGCGCCCACGAGCGGCCTCCTGAGGCGCGGGGGCCGCCCGGTGTCGGTTCAGCGGGCAGGCTCAGCGGACGGGTTCAGCGGGCAGGCGACGTCAGCAGCACCCGGGCGTCCTCCTCGCGGACCCGCGCGCGCTCCTGGTCGGCGCAGACCGCGGCCCATGCGTTCGCCTTCGCCGTCGGCACGCGGTCGGCGCCCAGCATCGAACGGCCCACCTTGTAGATCAGGTCCGCGGCGGTGCCCACGACGGCGCGCGGGGCCGCGGAGATGTCGACGAGGGACGACGACGGCATGACTACCCTCCCGGATGGTGTCGGCGATCACGTTGGGTGCAGGTCGTTCGGCACGAAACGCTACCGGAGACCAGCGTCCCGCCGCACCGTTTCCGGAATGTGACATCGGCGTTAGACCCGCGTCACCCCCGGCTGAGCTGCTCCTCACCCGCGAGCCTGGCCTTGCGGTCGGCCTCCGCCAGGGCGTCCAGCACCCCGTCGAGGTCGCCACCCAGGGCGAGATCCAGGTTGTACGCCGTGTAACCGATCCGATGGTCGGAAATGCGATTCTGGGGGAAGTTGTACGTCCGGATGCGCTCCGAGCGGTCGACCGTGCGCACCTGTGAGCGCCGCGCGTCGCCGGCCGCCGCGGCCGCCTGCTCCTCGGCCAGGGCGACGAGCTTCGCGCGCAGCATCCGCATCGCGCGGTCCTTGTTCTGCAGCTGCGACCGCTCGTTCTGACAGGAGACGACGATCCCGGTCGGCAGATGCGTGATGCGTACGGCCGAGTCGGTGGTGTTGACGCTCTGCCCGCCCGGCCCCGAGGAGCGGAACACGTCCACGCGCAGGTCGTTGGGGTCGACCTCGATCTCGCCGGCCTCCTCGGCCTCGGGCGTGACGAGCACGCCGGCCGCGGAGGTGTGGATGCGCCCCTGCGACTCGGTGGCCGGCACCCGCTGGACGCGGTGCACGCCGCCCTCCCACTTCAGCCGGGACCACACGCCGTTGCCGCCGTCCGGAATGCCGCGGGTCTTGATCGCGACCGCGACGTCCTTGAAGCCGCCGAGGTCGGACTCCTGCGAGTCGAGGACCTCGGTGAGCCAGCCGTGGCGCTCGGCGTAGCGCAGGTACATGCGCAGCAGGTCGCCCGCGAACAGCGCCGACTCCTCGCCGCCCTCGCCGGCCTTGATCTCCATGATCAGGTCCTTGGCGTCGTTGGGGTCGCGCGGGGCGAGCAGCTCGGCGAGGCGCTCCTCCAGCTGCGGGATGCGTGCCTCCAGCTCGTCGGCCTCCCCGCCGAACGCCGGATCCTCGGCGGCCAGCTCGCGCGCGGCCGCGAGGTCGTCGCGGGCCTGCTCGAGCTCACCGGCCGTCTTGGCGATCGGCGACAGCTCGGCGAAGCGCCGGCCGGTCTTGCGGGCCAGCGCCTGGTCGGCGTGGATGCCGGGCTCGGCGAGCTTGCGCTCGAGTTCCTGGTACTCCGCCAGGAGCGTTGCGAGCCGCTGCCCGCTGGTGTCGGTGCTCATCGCGTCAGTCCTCACACAGGCCAGGAATTTTCGAACCCGAACAGCATCGGCGCCCGCACCGATACCCCGAGGGGACGGTGCGGGCGCCGGAAACGCAGCTACTTGCCGGCCTTCTTGGCCTGGACCTTCGCGTACTTCTGCTGGAACTTCGCGACCCGGCCCGCGGTGTCGAGCACGCGCTGCTTGCCCGTGTAGAACGGGTGGCAGACGGAGCACGTCTCCACGTGGATCTGCCCGCCCTTGGCGGTGCTGCGGGTGGTGAAGGTGTTGCCGCAGGAGCAGGTGACCTCGGTGGTCGCATACTGCGGGTGGATGTCCGGCTTCATGGCCGCGGTCCTTTCGATCAGTCGGTCGCCGGGTCGCCCGGGAGCGGGCGTGAACCGGAACCAGAGTTGGCCGTCGGTCAAGTCTGCCATGCGCGTGTCACGGCTCCTCAACCGGTGTGTGCAACGCGCGCACCCCCGCCGGCATTCCCGCGCCGGCGACCCGTCTTAATGGCTTCGTTCGCGAGCGTGGCTCACCTACGCTGTACCGCGCTATGAGCCTCCACATCGACGAACTCTGCGATCCGAAGCTGCTGGCCGACATGGTCGGCGGCGGGTACATCCGCATCCAGCGCCACCCCTCGCTGCCGCTGTTGATCCACAACTACTCGGAGAAGGCGCAGTACGAGAACGTGTGGAACGCGGCGACACTGGCCTGCCGCGGCCTCGTCGTCCACGCGGAGACGGGCACGGTACTGGCGCGGCCGTTCGCGAAGTTCTTCAACCACGGCCAGCCGGGCGCCCCCGACCTGGATCTGGACGGCCCGGTGTCGGTGACCGACAAGGCCGACGGCTCCCTTGGCGTGCTCGTCCCGACGCCGGAGGGCTGGGCGGTGGCGACCCGCGGCTCGTTCGACTCCGAGCAGGCGCGGCACGCGACGCGGGTGTGGCTTTCGCGGTACGCCGAGCGCTTCACGCCGCCGGCCGGGCACACCGTGCTGTTCGAGATCATCTACCCGGGCAACCGGATCGTGCTCGACTACGGCGGCCTGGACGACCTCGTCCTGCTCGGCGCCGTCGAGATCGCGACCGGCCGCAGCCACGGCCCCGAGGCGGTGCCCGGCTGGCCCGGGCCGGTCGTCGAGTCGTTCGGCTACGCGACCCTGGCCGAGGCGCTGGCGGCGCCGCCGCGCGACAATCGGGAGGGGCTTGTCGTGCACTTCACCGAGCCCGACACCCGGGTGAAGATCAAATACTCCGAGTACGTCCGGCTGCACCGCATCGTCACCGGCCTCAACCCGCGCGTCGTGTGGGAGGCCATGGTGAACGGCACCCTCGACGAGCTGCTCGAGCCGCTGCCGGACGAGTTCCACGCCTGGGCCACCGGGATCGCGGCCGGCCTCACCGAGCAGGTCGACGGGCTCGTGGCCGAGGTGGAGCGGGAGTACGCCGCGACCGTGGCCGGGCTGGCGCCGGGCTGGGCGCGCAAGGACTTCGCGCTCGCCGTGGCGCGCAGCCCGCGCCGCGGCTGCCTGTTCCTGCGCCTGGACGGCAAGGACTACACCCCGCTGCTGTGGCAGCAGGTGCGCCCGCCGGTGGGCGCGCCCGCCGTGGAGGATTCGTAGATGGCCACCCTGACGATCACCCGGGGCCTGCCCGGCTCCGGCAAGACCACCTGGGCCAAGCAGCAGCCGCACCTGGTCCGGGTCAACCGCGACGACATGCGCCGCATGCTGCACGGCGGCCGCGTCGAGGACCCGGAACGGCGCGGCCGCGCCGAGCGGGAGGTCACGGTCGCGCACCACGCCACGGTCGAGGGTCTCCTGCGCGCGGGCGCGGACGTGGTCTGCGACGACACCAACCTGCGCGGCCGGGTGGTGCGCGAGTTCGCCGAGCTCGCCGCCAAGTGCGGGGCGCATTTCACGGTGCGCGACTTCACCGACGTTGCGGTCGAGGAGTGCGTCCGCCGCGACGCGCTGCGCGGGGGCGACGGCCACGTCGGGGAGGACGTGATCCGCTCGATGCATCAGCGGTACCTCGCGGGCCGCGCCCTGCCCCTGCCGCTCCCGGTCATCGACCCGGCCCACGCCCCCTACGAGCCGCCGCCGGACGCGCCGCGGGCGGTCCTGGTCGACATCGACGGCACGGTGGCGCTGCTCAGCGGCCGCAGCCCGTACGACATGACCCGCGTCTCGGAGGACCGGCCGAACGCCCCGGTGATCGCGGCCGTGCGCGCCATGCACGCCGCGGGCCACGAGGTGGTCTTCTGCTCGGGCCGCACGGACGACTGCCGCGAGGCGACGGAGGCGTGGCTGGCCGAGCACGTCGGCGTCCCGTACCGCGCGCTGTTCATGCGCGTGACGGGCGACCAGCGCCGCGACTCGGTGGTGAAGGCGGAGATCTTCGACAAGGAGATCCGCAGCCGCTACCACGTCGTGGGCGTCTTCGACGACCGCCGCCAGGTGGTCCGCATGTGGCGCTCCCTCGGCCTGACCGTGTTCCAGGTGGACGAGGGCGACTTCTAGGCTTCCGGCTCGGTCTCGAGCCGCCGGCCAGGAAGACGCTGTCGATATTCCGCGCAACGCCGAACGCCCCTGGGCGGGAGGGCCCAGGGGCGTTCGGCGTCGGATCTCTTACTCGCCCGGCGTGGTCTGGGCGATCTGCATGAGGAACTCGACGTTGGTCCGGGTCTTCTTGAGCCGGTCCAGCAGGAGGTTGAGCGCCTCCTGCGAGTCGAGGGCGTGCAGCACCTTGCGCAGCTTGATGACGATCGCGAGCTCGTCCGGGGCCAGGAGGATCTCCTCCTTGCGGGTGCCGGACGGGTCGATGTCGATCGCCGGGAAGATGCGCCGGTCGGCGATCTTCCGGTCGAGCTTGAGCTCGGCGTTGCCGGTGCCCTTGAACTCCTCGAAGATGACCGTGTCGCCGGTGGAGCCGGTCTCGACCAGGGCCGTGGCGATGATGGTCAGCGAGCCGCCGTTCTCGATGTTGCGGGCGGCGCCGAGGAAGCGCTTGGGCGGGTACAGCGCCGTCGAGTCGATACCGCCGGACAGGATGCGGCCGGAGGCGGGCGACGCGTTGTTGTAGGCGCGGCCCAGACGGGTGATCGAGTCGAGCAGCACGACCACGTCGTGGCCCAGCTCGACCAGGCGCTTGGCCCGCTCGATCGACAGCTCGGCGACCGTGGCGTGGTCCGTCGGCGGCCGGTCGAAGGTCGAGGCGATGACCTCGCCCTTCACCGAGCGCTGCATGTCGGTGACCTCTTCGGGTCGCTCGTCGACCAGGACCACCATCAGGTGGCACTCGGGGTTGTTGCGGGTGATCGCGTTGGCGATCGCCTGCAGCACCATGGTCTTGCCGGCCTTCGGCGGCGACACGATGAGCGCGCGCTGGCCCTTGCCGATCGGCATCACCAGGTCGATGACGCGCGTGGTGAGGATGTGCGGCTCGGTCTCCAGCCGCAGGCGGTCCTGCGGGTAGAGCGGGGTCAGCTTGTAGAACTCGGGGCGGCGCTTGGCCTCCTCCGGGTCCATCCCGTTGACCGTGTCGAGCCGCACGAGCGGGTTGTACTTGTCCCGCCGCTGCTCGCCGTCGCGCGGCTGGCGCACGGCGCCGGTGACCGCGTCGCCGCGGCGCAGGCCGTAGCGCTTGACCTGCGACATGGCGACGTAGACGTCGTTGGAGCCGGACAGGTAACCCGTGGTGCGCACGAACGCGTAGTTGTCCAGCACGTCGAGGATGCCGGCCACGGGCACGAGGACGTCGTCCTCGCTGACCTGCGGCTCGTTGCCGCCGCGCCCGGTGGTGGCCTCGGCGCCGTCGCGGTCGCGGCCCCGGCGGCGGTCGCGGAAGCGGCTGCGCCGCCCGCGGCGGCCGGTGCCGTCGTCGTCGCCGTCGTCGTCGGCGGCGAAGCCGCCGCGCTGGTTGCGGTCGGCTCGATCGCCCCGGTCGGCCCGATCGGCCCGGTCGGCCCCGTTGCGCTCCGCCCGCTCCTGGCGGTCGGCGCGCTCGGCCCGCTCGCCGCGGTCGTTGCGCTCCGCGCGCTCAGCCCGCTCGGTGGTGCCGCGCTCGGCCCGCTCCGCGCGCTCGGTGGTGCCGCGCTCGGCCCGCTCCGCGCGCTCGCCCCGCTCCGCGCGCTCAGCCCGCTCGGTGCCGCGCTCGGCCCGCTCCGCCGCGCGCTCGGCACGGCTGGGGCGCTCGGCCCGCTCGGCAACGGGCGCCGCGGCGGCCGGCTCGGCGGCCTCCTCGCGGGCGGCCCGCGGCTCCGGCGGCCCGGCGGCCCGGGTGGCCCGACGAGGGGTGCGGGCCGGCGTTTCGGTGACCTCGGTGGCGGAGGGCCACTCGGCCTCGGGGGTCTCAGTGCGGGCCTCGCTCTTGGCCCGCGTGGCCCGCGTGGTCCGGGCGGGAGCGGCCGCGGGGCGCGACTCGCCCGCCTGACGCTCCTGGATGGCGGTCACGAGCTCGCCCTTGCGCATGCGGGCGGTGCCGGAGATGCCCAACGAGGCGGCCAGGCTCTGCAACTCGGGCAGCAGCATGCCGGCCAACCCCGTGCCCGAGCGCCGCCGACGCGTCGCGCCGCCCTCGGCGCCGTCGGCCTCGACCGCGGTGCGGTCGGTGGAGACATCCGACGTGACGTCGGTGGTGTCGCTCAATGGATTCCTTCCCTCGTTAGGCCGGGGCTGCCCGGATGCGAGAACGGTGGCCGGGTGGCCCGCGGGTGCTCCCGCCTCGCGTGCGGTGCGGGAGGTGTTGCAGCGCTGTGCGGTGGGCGTGGACGCCACCATTTGCGTCACTGGCCCAGCCGTGCGCGCGCGACCACACGAAACGCGGGTTGGCGGCCGGGCGTGTGCAAGGGGTGCCACGGAATTCGGAGCACGCCGCCCCGCATGAGATCGCCGCACTGAGCGGCTGCTGTAGGACTAGAGAGTAATCAACTCCGTTAGTCAGCGGCAACAGGGTCCCGCTCGGCGTGTTCCAGCGTACCTCATCCCAGGTCACCGCCGAGCCGCGCGCCCGCCACATCGACATCCAGCGGCAGAACACGCCAACCCGGCACCGGCCGCGGCGCCCAGCCGCCGGTGCCGAACGCGAGCACGCTGGGGCCCGCGCCGGACACCACGGCGGCGACCCCCTCGTCGCGCAGCAGCGCCAGAAGGCTTGCCGTCAACGGCATTCCCTCCGCTCGGTAGCCCTGGTGCAGCCGATCCTCCGTCGCCGCGAACAGCAGCCCCGGCTCGCTCGTCAGCGCGTGCACCAGCAGCGCGGAGCGCCCGGCGTTGAAGGCGGCGTCCTCGTGCGGCACGGTCTTGGGCAGCGCCGCGCGCGCCTCCTCGGTCAGCCCGCGCACCTCGGGCACGAAGACCACCGGGTGGATGTCCTCGGCCGGCTCGAGGCGCACCGCCGCGGCCCGCCCGCGCTCGCCCCAGGCGATGGTAAAGCCGCCGAGCAGGCACGGCGCCACGTTGTCGGGGTGGCCCTCGATCTCGTCGGCGAGGGCGAGCGCGCCGGCGTCGTCCAGGCGCTCGGCGCCGTCCTCGACGAGCGCGCGCGCCAGCACGATGCCGGCGACGATTGCGGCGGAGGAGGAACCGAGGCCGCGCGCCTGAGGAATGCGGTTGCGGCAGCGCAGCGCGAGCCCGGCCGGGTGCTCGCCGAGCCGGTCGAACGCCCGGCGCATCGCCCGCACCACGAGGTGGCTCGCGTCGGCGGGCAGCTCGCCATCGCCCTCGCCGGTCACCTCGACGCTCACCCCGCCGGCGGTCACGCGCGCCTCGACCTCGTCGTAGAGCGTCAAAGCGAGGCCGAGCGCGTCGAAGCCCGGACCGAGGTTGGCGCTGGTGGCGGGCACGCGAACGACGACGGGGTCGAGCAGTAGGGCCATGGGGACATCTCACCATGAGGACAAGTGCGCTCAGTCTTCAGGATCGTCGTCTTTCGACGGTACCTCGTCCCGGTCCCGCCTGACCTCACGCCCGGCCTGGCGCAGGGCGAGGCGCAGCGCGAACTCGATCTGGCCGTTCACGCTGCGCAGTTCCTCGCCGGCCCAGCGCGCGATCGCGTCGTAGACCTGGGGATCGAGCCGCAGCAGCAGCTTCTTGCGCTCCGGCACGATCAGCCGTACAGCGTGCCGGTGTTCACGACCGGCTGCACGTTGCGGTCCCCGCACAGCACGACCAGCAGGTTGGCCACCATCTGCGCCTTGCGCTCCTCGTCGAGCTCGACCACCTGCAGCTCACCGAGGCGCTCCAGCGCGCTCTGCACCATGCCGACCGCGCCCTCCACGATCTTGTACCGCGCGCCGACGATCGCGCTCGCCTGCTGCCGCGCGAGCATCGCCTGGGCGATCTCCGGCGCGTAGGCGAGGTGGGTGATGCGCGACTCGAGCACCTCGACCCCGGCGAGCGCGACCCGCTCCCCCAGCTCGGTGGTCAGCTCCTCGCTCACCACGTTGCCCTCGCGCAGGCTGGCCCGGCCGTCCTCATGCGACTCGTACGGGTAGCTCGTGGCGAGGTGGCGCACCGCCGCCTCGGCCTGCACGGCGACGTAGGAGATGTGGTCGTCGACGCCGAAGGACGCCTTGAACGTGTCGGCCACGCGCCAGACGACGACGGCCGCGATCTCGACCGGGTTGCCGTCGGCGTCGGAGACCTTGAGCCGGTCGGTCTCGAAGTTGCGCACCCGCCGCGACAGGCGGCGCTTCGCGGTCAGCGGGACGGTCCAGTGGAAGCCGGCCTCGGAGACGGTGCCGACGTAACGCCCGAAGAACTGGATGACCCGCGCCTCGTTCGGGTTGACCACGGTGAAGCCGGTCAGGATCACGGCGCCGATCAGGGCCAGCACGGCGACGGTCGCTCCTGCGGGCTCTTCCGCCAGGTTGGCGGCGGCCGCAGCCGCGGCGACCGCGAGGATGACCAGCACGCCGAGCATCGCGAACCCGGCAACCCGGAACGCCCGTCGCTCCATGACTCCTCCTTGGGGGATATCGAAGTGATATCACTACGATAGCCCCACCGCGCAAGCCCCTTACGGCGCGCCGCCGCAGCGCGCGGGGTTCTTCATGATCACGGAGCGAAAGTGCTGCTCAGGGTACATGTTCACGCCGTGATCAAGGGGAACGCGCCGGCCGGTCGGCGTCGCGTCGAGTCACGACTCCTGGCGGAGTCATGACTGAACGGACTTTTCCCCTGCCAGGGCATAAGTCCGAAAAATTCGGACACGAAGTGTTCGGATTTTTCGGAACGACCACTCCTACGGCGCCGCCGGAGCCGGGCGGCGCAGGGCTACCGTGGCCCAGCCGGCCGCGTAGAGCACGGTCACCGTGCCGCAGGCGGCGATCAGCAGGCGCGGGGCGGTGTGGTCGACGAAGGCGCCGACCGCGAGCTGGCTGGCGGCGATCGACAGGGTGGCGAGCATGAAGTCGGTGGCGAACACGCGGCCGCGCAGGGCGTCGGGGACCTCGGCCTGCAGCACGTAGTTCGACATCATCCAGTTGCCGCCGCCCGCCAGGTGGGCCAGCACGACGCCGGCCAGGACCAGCGGGAACCAGGTCGCCAGGCTGACGCCCACGTAGGAGACGCCGTAGAGGGCCATCGACAGCGCCAGGCCGGGCAGCAGCCAGGCGCGATGCGACAGTACCCGGCGCAGCAGGATGGGGCCGATCAGGGCGCCCAGGCCGCGGGCGGCGAAGAGCAGGCCGGTGCCCAGCGGGCCGGCGCCCAGCGCGGCGGCCAGGACGGGGAAGACCGTGAGGACGCCGTTGCCGAGGCCGACCGCGGACTTGACGGTCACCAGGGACGCGACGCGGGGGTTTCCGCGGATGTACCGCAGTGCCTCGGCGATGGCGGCGAACGGGCGCGACGGCTCGGCGTCGCGCTCGGTCTGCAGCGGCCGGCGGACCCGCCAGACCTGCAACGCCGACAGCGACAGCAGGGCGGCGGCGAGCGCGAAGCACGGATAGGGGCCGAACGTCTCCGAGGCGATGCCGCCCAGGGACGCGCCGATCACGAGCATCGTGCCCCACGCCGAGCCGCTCAGCGCGTTGGCCGCGGAGAGGTCACCGGCGTCCACCACGTTGGGCAGCGCGGCCTGGGCGGCCGGGGCGAAGAACGCCTTGGCGACGGCGATCGCGCCGACGGCGACGAGCGCCACCCAGGCCGTCGCCGGGGTGCGGACCAGCAGCAGGGCGAGGGCGCAGGTGGCCATGGCGAGGTCCGCGGCGATGAGGATGCGGCGGCGGTCCAGACGGTCGGCGACGGTGCCGGTGTACGGCAGCAGCAGCGCGGTCACGCCGGTGTCGGTGGCCAGGACGAGGGCGCCCCACAGGCCGCTCCCGGTCAGGTGCGGCAGGAGCGTGAGCAGCGGGATCATCACGAACCAGTCGGCACCCAGGCCGATGAGGTCCGCGGCGAAGAGGTTGCGGAAGTCCTTGTTGCGGGTAAGGACCGAAAGGGCGGGCGGCACCCCCACACCGTAATGGTTGTCGCTCTTGGCGCCGCGGACCTGGCAGGGCCGGGGCCGCCCTTCAGGCAGGCCCCGGCCCGGTGACTCGCGGGAGGAACGGTCCGCAGGTGACGCGGCCCGAGTCCAGAGTTTGTTCAGGCTTGGTTAAGCGAGGTCGAGCGCCTTCGCGGCGGCCAGTGGGTCGGCGGGGATCGTCGTCGGCGCGGGGGCGGTGGAGATCGCCCACTCCGGGTCCTTCAGGCCGTGGCCGGTGACCGTGCACACGACGGTCTGGCCCGGCTCGATGCGGCCCTGGGCGGAGGCCTGCAGCAGGCCCGCCACGCTCGCCGCGCTGCCCAGCTCGACGAAGACGCCGACCGAGCGCGCCAGCAGGCGGTAGGCCTGCAGGATGTCACGGTCGGTGACCGCGTCGATGAGGCCGCCGGACTCGTCGCGGGCGTCGATGGCCCTGGTCCAGCTCGCCGGGTTGCCGATGCGGATGGCGGTCGCGATCGTGCTCGGCTCGCGGACCACTTCGCCGCGCACGATCGGGGCGGCGCCGGAGGCCTGGAAGCCGAACATGCGCGGGCGGCGGGTGGCGTTGCCGGCGGCGTGGTCCTCCTTGTAGCCCATCCAGTACGCCGTGATGTTGCCGGCGTTGCCGACCGGCAGGCAGTGGATGTGCGGGGCGTCGCCGAGGCCCGCGACGATCTCGAAGGCGGCGGTCTTCTGGCCCTCGAGGCGGTCCGGGTTGACGGAGTTGACCAGCGACACCGGGTAGTCCAGCGACAGCTTGCTGGCCAGGGCCAGGCAGTCGTCGAAGTTGCCCGCGACCTGCAGCAGGCGCGCGCCGTGCACGAGCGCCTGGGCCAGCTTGCCCAGTGCGATCTTGCCGGTCGGCACGAGGACGGCGCAGGTGATGCCGGCGCGCGCGGCGTACGCGGCGGCCGACGCGGACGTGTTGCCCGTCGAGGCGCAGATGATCGCCTTCGCGCCGTCCTCCAGGGCCTTGGAGACCGCGACCGTCATGCCGCGGTCTTTGAACGAGCCCGTCGGGTTGGCCCCCTCGACCTTGAGGTACACGTCGCAGCCGGTACGCGCGGAGAGCTCGGGCGCCGGCAGCAGCGGCGTGTTGCCCTCGTGCAGCGTCACGACCGGGGTCTGCGGCCCGACCGGCAAACGGTCCCGGAACTCCTCGATCAAACCCCGCCACATGGCGTTCTACTCCCCTTCGACCCGCAGGACGCTCGCCACGGCGCGAACGATGTCCAGTGCCCGCAGCTCGGCGACGGTCGCGGCCAGGGCGCGATCCGGCGCGGCGTGCGTGACGATGACGAGCACGGCCTGGTTGCCGCGGCCGGACTGGTTGACGGTCGCGATGCTGACGCCGTGCCTGGCGAAGACGCCCGCGACGGCGGCGAGCACGCCCGCCTTGTCGGAGACGTCCAGGCTGATGTGGTACCTCGTGAACACGTCCCCGATCGGCGAGACCGGGAGGTCGGCGTAGGCCGACTCGGACGCGCTGCGCACCCCGGCGAGCCGGTTGCGGGCCACGGCGACGACGTCGCCGAGCACCGCGGAGGCGGTCGGGGCGCCGCCCGCGCCGCGGCCGTAGAACATGAGCTGGCCGGCCGCCTCGGCCTCGACGAAGACCGCGTTGAACGCGTCGCCGACGCCCGCGAGCGGGTGCGTGCGCGGGATCATCGCCGGGTGCACGCGCACCGAGACGGCGCCGTTGGCCTTCGACGCGATGCACAGCAGCTTGATCGTGCAGCCCATGGCCTTGGCGCTGGCCACGTCGGCGGCGGTGACCTCGGTGATGCCCTCGCGGTACACGTCGGCGGAGGTGACCCGGCTGTGGAAGGCCATCGAGGCGAGGATCGCGGCCTTGGCGGCGGCGTCGAAGCCCTCCACGTCGGCGGTCGGGTCGGCCTCGGCGTAGCCGAGCGCGGTCGCCTCCTCCAGCGCCTCGGCGAAGCCTGCGCCGGTGGCGTCCATCGAGGACAGGATGAAGTTCGTGGTGCCGTTGACGATGCCGGTGACCCGCGTGATGCGGTCGCCGTGCAGCGAGTCGCGCAGCGGGCGCAACAGCGGGATGGCGCCGGCGACGGAGGCCTCGTAGTACAGGTCGGCGCCGCAGTCGGCGGCGGCCTTGTGCAGCGTGGCGCCGTCCTCGCCGAGCAGCGCCTTGTTGGCGGTGACGACGCTCTTGCCGTTGTGCAGCGCCTCGAGCAGCCAGGTGCGGGCCGGCTCGATGCCGCCGACGACCTCCACGACGACGTCGACGTCCTCGCGCTTGGCCAGGCCGAGCGCGTCGGTCGTGAACAGCGCCGGGTCGACGGGCAGGTCACGCGCCTTGCTCAGGCGGCGGACGGCGACGCCCACGAGCTCCAGCGGAGCGCCGATGCGGGCCGTCAGGTCGTGCTCCTGCTCATGCAGCAGGCGTACCACCTCGGAACCGACGGTTCCGCAGCCCAGCAGCGCTACCTTCACCGATTGCGGCATCTGTCACCCCACGTCCAGTCTCAGCAGGTCGTCCACGGTCTCCCGGCGGACGATGACGCGTGACGCACCGTCAACCACCGCCACGACCGGCGGGCGGGGGACGTGGTTGTAGTTGCTCGCCATGCTGCGGCAGTAGGCGCCGGTGCCCGGGACCGCAAGAAGATCTCCGGCCTTGACGTCGGCCGGCAGGAATTCATCTTTCACGACGATGTCCCCGGACTCGCAATGTTTTCCCACCACGCGGGCGAGAATCGGCGGTTCGGCGGAGACGCGGCCGGCGACCGTGGCGGAGTACGCGGCGTCGTAGAGGGCGGTGCGGATGTTGTCGCTCATCCCGCCGTCGACCGAGACGTACGTGCGGATCCCGTCGACGTCCTTGACCGTGCCCACCTCGTACAGGGTGAACATCGCCGGCCCGACGATCGCCCGGCCCGGCTCGACGGACAGGTGCGGCACGCTCAGGTGCAGCGCGGCGCACTCCTGCTTGACGATGCGCAGCAGGTCGCCGGCCAGGTCGCGCGGGTCGGCCGGCTCGTCCTGCGTGGTGTACGCGATGCCGAAACCGCCGCCGAGGTCGAGCTCAGGCAGTTCCCGGCCGTGTACCTCGTTGACACGCGCCTGCAGCGACAGCAGGCGCCGCGCGGCGACCTCGAAGCCCGACGCGTCGAAGATCTGCGAGCCGATGTGCGAGTGCAGCCCGCGCAGCTCCAGCACGTCGTCGGCGAGGATCTTGTCGACGGCCTCGGCGGCGGCGCCCCCGGACAGCGAGAAGCCGAACTTCTGGTCCTCGTGGGCGGTGGCGATGAACTCGTGCGTGTGGGCCTCGACACCGACGGTGACGCGGACCATGACCTTCGGCCTGGTGCCGGTGTTGATGGCGATGCGGGTGAGGCGCTCGATCTCGTCGAACGAGTCGACGATGATGCGGCCGACGCCCGCTTCCACGGCCGCCGTCAGCTCCGCGACGGACTTGTTGTTGCCGTGCAGGCCGATGCGCTCCGCAGGCATGCCGCCGCGCAGGGCGACGGCCAGCTCGCCGCCGGTGCAGACGTCCAGCGAGAGGCCCTCGTCCACCAGGATCTTCACGATCGCGGTGGCGATGAACGCCTTGCCGGCGTAGTAGACCTCGGCGCCGCCGAACGCTTCCTTGAACGCCCGGCACCGGGCCCGGAAGTCCTCCTCGTCGAGGACGTACGCAGGGGTGCCGTGCTGGTTCCTGATCTCGTTCACGTCGACGCCGCCGACTTCCAGCGACCCCGTCGTGCCTCTTTTTGCCGTTTTAGGCCACAAAATCGGGACTAATGCGTTGACGTCGTCGGGCGTGCGGAGCCACGACGGGCCGCTCGAGCCCAGGTCGCCGTGCAGTGCCCCCGCCTCGTGTGCGCGCATGTTCTCTACATCCGTTCCGGCGCCGAGACGCCGAGCAGGTCCAAGCCGTTCACGATCACCTGGCGGGTGGCGTCGTTGAGCCACAGCCGCGCCCGGTTGGTCTCCGTGAACGGTTCGTCGCCCTGGGGCAGCACCCGGCAGTTGTCGTAGAACCGGTGGTACGCCGCGGCCAGGTCCTCCAGATAGCGTGCCACGCGGTGCGGCTCGCGCAGCTCCGCCGCGGTCGCGACGACGGCCGGGAAGTCGCCGAGCGCCTTCAGAAGATCCAATTCCTTCTCGTGTACGAGCAGGGCGGCGTCGTAGGCGTCGCCGCGCTCCAGGCCCAGCTCGGCGGCGTTGCGGGCGACCGAGGCGGTGCGCGCGCCCACATATTGCACGTAGAAGACCGGGTTGTCGTTCTTCTGCCGGGTGATGACCTCGATGTCCAGGGTCAGCGACGAGTCCGTGGAGGAGCGGGCCAGGGAGTACCGGGCCGCGTCCACGCCGACGGCGTCGATGAGCTCGTCGAGCGTGATCAGCGTGCCGGCCCGCTTGCTCAGCCGCACCGGCTCGCCGCCGCGCAGCAGGCTGACCAGCTGGCCGATGAGCACCTCGATGTTGCGCTGCGGGTCGTCGCCGGCGCAGGCCGCGATCGCCTTGAGGCGGCCGATGTACCCGTGGTGGTCGGCACCCAGCATGTAGATGCAGCGGTCGAAGCCGCGCTCGCGCTTGTTGATGTAGTAGGCGGCGTCGGCGGCGAAGTAGGTCTTCTCGCCGTTGGAGCGGATCAGGACCCGGTCCTTGTCGTCGCCGAAGTCCGTGGTGCGCAGCCAGACGGCGCCCTCGGACTCGAAGACGTGGCCCTGCTTGCGCAGCTCGTCGAGGGCGTGCTCGACGGCGCCGCCCTCGTGCAGGGTCTTCTCGGAGAACCAGACGTCGAAGTGGACGCCGAAGCGCTCGAGGCTGTCCCGCATCTCCTGGAGCATGGCCTTGTAGCCTTCCGCGAGGAAGGCTACTTTTTGGTCTTTTTCGGATTTTTGCAGAATGTCCGGATTTGCGGCGACGATGGTCTTCGCGATGTCCTGGATGTACTCGCCGGGGTAGCCGTCCGGCGGGGTGGGTTGGTTGTTGGCGGCGGCCATGACCGACTCGCCGAAGCGGTTCATCTGCACGCCGGCGTCGTTGATGTAGTGCTCGCGGGTGACGTCGGCGCCCGCGGCGGCCAGGATGCGGCCCAGCGCGTCGCCGACCGCGGCCCAGCGGGTGTGGCCGAGGTGGACGGGGCCGGTGGGGTTCGCCGAGACGAACTCCAGGTTGATCTTCTCCTTGGCCAGCGTCTCGCTGTGGCCGTACGCCCGGCCGGCCCGCACGACCAGCCCGGCGAGCTCGCCGGCGGCGGCCGCGGACAGCCGGATATTCAGGAACCCGGGCCCGGCGATCTCCACGGCATCGATCCCGGGAGTTTCCTGCAAATTTTTCGCCACCGCGGCGGCCAGCTCGCGCGGGCTCAGCCCGACCTTCTTGCCGAGCTGCAGGGCGATATTGGACGCATAGTCACCATGCTCCGGGTTTCGTGGTCGCTCTACGCTGGTCGTCGCCGGGAGAACGGACGCGTCGAGGTCACGTTCGGTGATGGCCGCGCGGGCGGCGTCGAGGACTGCTACGGCGAGTTCAGCGGGAGTCACCGACAAATGTTATCGGGGGTAGACTCCCGTACTTGGCGGCGGCCCGTTGTGCTGGTCACAATGCGGGACGGCTGGGACCGCACTTCTGCGAAGTCGGGACCCGCCGGACCAGTTCCCCGCCGTGCCCCCCGACCGTTGACCAGACGAGGCCCGATGATCGAGCACAGCGCTGAGCGTTGCGAGGCGACGAGATGAGCATGAGCACCCAGCACAGTGGCGGCAACCGCAAGCCGTCCACCAAGGCCGTCTCCGGCGCGAAGCCGAAGCAGGGCGGTGACGAGGACGCGGAGCTCGATGCGGAGGTTTTGGACGAATCGGAGATTTCGGATTCGTCCGACGCCGATTCCTCCGCCGCTGACGAGGCTGACGAGGCTGACGACGAGGACACCGCCGCTCCGGCCAAGCCCAGGGCCAACTCGCGCAAGTCGGCCCCGGCCCGCAAGACCGCGCCCGCCGGCAAGCGCCCGGCCACGGCGAGCCGCCCGGCCGTCAAGAAGATCGCCCCGGTCAAGGTCAAGCAGGGCATGTCCTGGGGCCCGATCGCGCTGTTCACGACCGTCGGCGTGCTGGCGCTGGGCATCGTCGGCTTCGCCGGCTACCAGGTGTACGAGAACGGCCTCGGCTGGCACGACCGCGCCGACCAGATCAGCGGCATCAAGGACTACTACAAGCTCGACAAGGCCATGGTCGGCCAGCGCGAGCACGTGTGGGGCCCGCAGACGTACAAGCTGAGCCCGCCGGTCGCCGGCAACCACAACGCCAACTGGCAGCGCTGCCTCGGCGACGTGTACCCGGCCGCGATCGCGAACGAGCACGCACTGCACAGCCTGGAGCACGGCGCCGTCTGGATCACGTACAACCCGAGC
Organism: Dactylosporangium sp. NPDC048998; assembly: GCF_043197855.1. Taxonomy (NCBI): domain Bacteria; kingdom Bacillati; phylum Actinomycetota; class Actinomycetes; order Micromonosporales; family Micromonosporaceae; genus Dactylosporangium; species Dactylosporangium sp. NPDC048998. The sequence goes on along the minus strand of NZ_JBICTV010000001.1, from coordinate 137,700 downwards.
CTGTCCGCCGACCAGGTGGAGCAGCTGGCCAAGCGGGTCCGCGGCAACGAGTACATGCTGATGAGCCCGTACCCCAACCTGGACAAGCCGATCTCGCTGCAGGCGTGGGGCTTCCAGCTCAAGGTCGACAACGCCGACGACAAGCGCATCGACGAGTTCATCAAGGCGCTGCGCAAGAACGCCAGCCTCGAGGCCGGCACCCCCTGCTCCAGCGGCGACATCATCACCGAGACCGGTACCACGCCGCGCGATCTCGGCAAGGACGGCGGCACGACCCAGATGGGCGGCAACTAGCCACCGTGTTCGCGCAACTTTCACGGCGGGCACGCCTGAGCGTAGGCGTGCTCGCCGTAATCCTCCTGCTGGTGACCGGCGCCGCCATCGGTTACCTGATCCCGACGCTGAGCGCCCCCGGCGACGACTCGGTCGACGCCGGCTTCGCCCGCGACATGAGCCTCCACCACGCCCAGGCCGTGGAGATGGGCATGTTCGCCTACCGCCTCGGCACGACGGACGACATCCGCACCCTGGGGTACGACATCGCGGCGAGCCAGCAGTGGCAGATCGGCCAGATGCAAACCTGGTTGACGGAGTGGCACCTCTCCCCCACGTCCACCAACCGCGCCATGGCCTGGATGCCGTCGGGGATGAACACCCTCCAGCCGGACGGCCGCATGCCCGGCATGGCCTCCGACGACGACCTCAAGAAGCTGAAGTCGTCGACGGGCAAGGACTTCGACACCCTGTGGTGCCAGTTGATGCTGCGCCACCACCTGGGCGGCATCCACATGGCCGAGGTGGCCGCGAAGGACGCCCAGACCAGCGAGGTCCGCGACGCCGCCGAACAGATGCGAGTCTCCCAGTCGTACGACATCTCCCAACTGACCGAAAAACTGAAGGACCTGGGCGCCCAGCCCTTGTCCTCCTGAGCCGACCTTCCTCGCCCGCTCGCCTCATCCGCCAGAGGGGAACCGGTGAGCGGGGCGGGGAGGGGCTCTGCTAATCTGTTCGGGGTCGCGAGGCCCCCGTAGCTCAGGGGATAGAGCACCGCCCTCCGGAGGCGGGAGCGCAGGTTCGAATCCTGCCGGGGGCACGTCACAGAACTACAAACGCGCAGCGCGACCGGCCGATCACTGATCGTAGAGGCCGGTTTCGCGTTCGAGTAGACGTTTAAGGATGCCCCCGGCCGAGCGGCTGGGGGCATCCTTGCGTTGGCTCGATGTACGGGCGCGGAACGCGCCGGGATCGCTGCTACATGTTGACTGGCGGTACGACCGCAGCCCGGCCAGGCTTGGTCGAGGTGACCGGCGGGATCGCTCCTATCGCGGCTGCCCACCGTAATTTGGTGTGGCTCTCATCCGGCATGCGTCCTGCCTGATTTCGGCAAGTTGAAGTGGCCCGGTTCGGCATTCTGAAGTGGCCTCGGTGTCTGGGTTGCGGGGTCGGGCGGTATCTTGATTTGGCCCACTCGCCGGTCGCTGCGAAGTGCGGCACTCTGATTGGGCCTCACCTCGTTTGGGTGTTTCCGCTGGCCGCGTGAAGTTGCTAGCCCGGTGACGATGGCGTGGTGGAAAGGCAAGTTTCTGGCCCGGGTGATGCTGATGTGGGTCCTGGACGAGGTGTTCATCGGGTACTACGGCGGCCTGTGTCTGACCTGGAGCACCTACCCTGGATCGACCCGACCCATCCGCCCTGACGAACGGCCCGGTGTCAGCGGCTTCACCGATCAGAATTCTTCCGCCACGTCGTCGGTTCTGGTAGCCCCTCGCACCGGTGGAAGGATTGGTGACCATGACCGACGCTAGACCGCTGGGCGCTGACGAGGCCTCGTTCATCGCGGTGGTTCGCTCAGGCGATACGGCGCGGTTTGCGCTCATCACGGAGCGCCACCGGCGTGAGCTGCAGGTGCACTGCTACCGGATGCTTGCGAACTACGAGGACGCCCAGGACATGACGCAGGAGACGTTCCTGCGAGCGTGGAACAAGCGGGAGTCGTTCAAGGGCCACGCTGCGCTGCGGACCTGGCTGTACCGGATCGCGACGAACGTCTGCCTTGACTTCCTGGAGAAGCGCAATGACCGCACACCCGTACCGTCCGGGCTGTCGGACTCCAGCTCCGAGGTGCTGTACCTGCAGCCGTACCCCGACCGGATGCTCCCCGAGGACCCGCAGGAATCGGTGGTGGCGCGGGAGACGATCGAGCTGGCGTTCATCGTCGCCGTCCAGCACCTGCCGCCGCGGCAGCGGGCGGTGTTCATCCTGCGCGACGTCGTCGGCTGGCCGGCGTCGAAGGCCGCCGACGCCCTCGATCTGACCATCGCATCGGTGACCAGCGCGCTGCAGCGGGCGCGCGTGACGATGCGCGAGCAGCTGCCCGACCGCCGCCTCGACTGGCGGAGCCCCGCCGCCCACGAGCTGTCGAATGACGAGCGCGGCGTGGTGAAGTCGTACATCGACGCCCATGAGCGCAACGACCTCGACGGGCTGATGTCCCTGCTCCGCGACGACCTGCGCTTCGTGATGCTGCCCGAGGCGGGCACCTCGGTCATCACGGCCAAGGACGCGGTGGACGGCTGGGTCTCCGGTGGGCTCTTCCAGCCCGGCTACGACGACTGGCGCTGTATCGCCACGAGGGTCAACCGCATGCCCGCCGCCGCGCTGTACCTCCGCACCCCTGACGACCCGGAGTACCGGTTGTTCAACATCGCGGTCCTGCACATCGTCGACGGGAAGATCGCCGAACTCACCGGATTCGACGCCACCGACAAACCATGGCTGGACCTGCCCCCGACACTGTGATCAGACAAGTCCCCGTCGTCGACGAGTCCAGCGCCACGGGCCGGCGTCACCGAAGTCACCGAAGTCACCGCGGAATGAGCACCCCGACCAGCTGAACACCAACGCGACAACGCGAACACCACCGCCCCGCCGGCGTTGCCGGCGGGGCATCTTGATGCCCGAAGAACGTCAGGAAGGATTTCGACCCGGCCTCACGAACCGAGCAACTGGCCCGTGCTCATCGCCTCGTCTCGTATCGGGTCAGCACGACGCCGCCGGGAAATGTCCGCGTCTCCACGAGGTTCAGGTTCACCCAGCTGTCCAGCGCGGTGAAGAACGGCGTGCCGCCGCCCACCAGGACCGGCACGGTGACCAGCATGTACTCGTCGATCAGCCCGGCCCGCATGGCCGCCCCGGCGAGCGTCGCGCCGCCGATGTCCATCGGGCCGGCGTCCTCTGTCTTGAGCCGGGTGATCTCGGTGACCGCGTCGCCGGTGACCAGGCGGGTGTTCCAGTCGACCGTGCTGGTCGTCGAGGAGAACACCACCTTCGGCATGTCCCGCCAGCGGCGGGCGTACTCGATTTCCGCCTGTGTGGCGCCGGGCTGCTGGTCGGCGGTCGGCCAGTGGGAACTCATCACCTCCCACAGCTTGCGCCCATACAGCGCCAGGCCCGTCGCCCCCACCCGGTCGGACCACCACTGGAACAGCTCGTCGCTCGGCGGCGAGTCCGGTCCCTCACCGCCACTCCAGCCGAGGTCGTCGCCGGGCGCGGCGATGTAGCCGTCCAGGGTCACATTCATGCCGAAGGTCAGTTTCCGCATCATGCCAGCCTCTCGTAAGTCGATCTCATACGTACAGACGGGCGCTGCGCGAAAACCTCATCGGTGCGCGCTGCTGGCAGACACAAGGTCACCTTCGCGTTCGAGTAGGCAATCGAAGGATGCCCCGGCCCAACGGCCGGGGCATCCTCGCGTTGACCCGATGGGCGATGACGCGTGCGCCCAGGTCGCGACTACGTGCACTTGATCAACGCGCATGTCAAACAGATGCGGATGTCAAGATCGCCGTCGCGATCTAGGTCGGCTGCTGTGGTCGTCGCCGCAGCGGGCGGAAGAAGGCGCGGATGTCGTCGACGAGCAGGGCGGGCTGTTCCATAGCGGCGAAGTGGCCGCCGCGGTCGAACTCGCGCCAGTGGACGATGTGGTTGTCTCGTTCGGCCAGCCGCCGCACGGGTAGCACAGCATCATGCGGGAAGACGGCGACCCCGGTCGGTGTGCTTGACCGACGGTTGGTCGGAGGTGTGGCGGGGTGGTAGGTCTCGTAGTAAAGGTTGGCCGAGGAGCCGGCGGTGCCGGTGAGCCAGTACAACGTCACGTTGGTCAGCAGCTGGTCGCGATCGACGGCGTCGTCGGGTGACTGCTTCGAGTTCGTCCACTCCTTGAACTTCTCGACGATCCAGGCGAGTTGGCCGACCGGAGAGTCGCTCAGCCCGTATGCCAGGGTCTGCGGCCGGGTGCCCTGGATCTTCGCGTAGCCGGACAGGTCCGGCTCCACTCGGGAGAACTGTTCCAGCCGGGCCCGGTCCTCATCGCCCAATGTCGCTGCCTCGCCGGGATCACCCGAGGGCAGGGTGAGCACGGTGTTGAGGTGTACCCCGACCACCCGGTCGTTGTCGATGATCCCCAGCTCGCGGGTGATGGCGTGCCCCCAGTCGCCGCCCTGCCCGCCGTAGCGGTGATAGCCCAGCCGCCGCATCAGTTCGGCCCAGGCTCGGGCGATGCGCGGCACGTCCCACCCTGACTCGCGGACGGGTCCGGACAGCCCGAAGCCGGGGATGGACGGCGCTACGACGTGGAAGGCGTCAGCCGGGTCACCGCCGTGCCGGCGAGGATCGGTGAGCGGGCCGACGATGTCGAGGAATTCCACCACCGAGCCCGGCCACCCGTGGGTGATGATCAGCGGCAACGCGTCCGGTTCGGACGAACGTGCGTGAAGAAAGTGCACGTCGACTGCGTCGATGGCGGTGGTGAACTGCGGGATCTGGTTGAGCCGGGCCTCGTGCGCCCGCCAGTCGTAGCCGGTGCGCCAGTATTCGACCAACTCCTTCAGGTATTCGACCGGCACGCCACGGCTCCAGCCGGTGCCGGGCAGCTGCTGCGGCCAGCGGGTCCGCGCCAGCCGGGCCCGCAGATCCGCCAGATCTCCCTCAGGCACCTCCAGCCGGAATGGGCGCAGGGTCGTATCGTCACTCATCGGGGTTCTCCTGCTCTTCCATCCACCGAAGGTGGGTCTCCCACGCGGACTGCTTGCTGGTGCCCAGCGCGGCGCCGATCTGCGACCACGAGGCACCGGTGGCGCGGGCCGTGCGCACCGTGAGCTGCCGCCCGTAACCCGCCTTACGGATCAGCACCTCACCCAACGCGAGCAGCTCCAACGCCTCATCCCGGGTCAACGGCGCCGCCTGCGGATCCGGATCCTCCACCCCTGGCGGCGCCAGCGCGTCGCGGCGGCGCAGCTCGTCGAATCGCGCAGCCGCGGTCAGCAATGTGAACCGCCGCTCCGCCTCATCCGGTGTGACCACGTGCACAGCTTTTCGTCAGATCACCCTGACGTCAAGTCGATCTGACGGCCCGGTGTTGGATGCCGGGCGGCCGGGGTTCGGCACGTTGGACACCGTCCCTCGATCGATCAACTTTGCAGATCCGTAGCCTCCGGTTCCTGAACCCAAGCGCCGCTACGCTCTCGGTGCGTGCATGTACCGCTTGAGTTCGCGCCGAGGCGCCTTTCAGAAATCGCGAACTCGCGATGAGCGCAATCCTGATGTGTTCGCCCCGTCCATGACGCGCTCATGTCGTTCCAGGGATACGGGCTCGACCATCTGTGCGTTTCGGTCATCGGCGCGCCATGGAGCTCAGCCTGCGCCCGGTCCATCCGAGCCCGGAGGTAACGCTGTCCACAGGCCGGAATTGGCGGTACAGGCACACGATGCGCCCGATCGGGACGCGCGGCATCAGCCCGGATCGGTCATCGGTCCGCCGTCGCGGGAGAAGGTTCGCAGAGCGCTCGTTTCAGGAGCACATCAACTGGGCGGCGGTGACGCTGGGCGGACACGGCCCCGTCCCGCTCGTGATGATCGCGTCGCGGACCGGCCTGATCCCGCTGCGGCTGTTTGGAACAGCGCGGCTGTTGACCTGAGGTGGGCGGCCAGCTCCGCCGGGCCGCTGACCTCGAATGGCAGCCCGATCGACGCCAGCCGGAGCGCATGCCATTCGGCGGTGTCCGGCGGCGTGAGCCACCGACAGGTGCCGTCCGGCTGGTCGGTCAGGGTGCCGGGCGGTGGCCCGCCGAGGCGGTCCGCCACGTGGGCGGCTGGTGCGTGGATCACTACGTCGGCCGGGTAGGTCGGGGCCATCTGCATCGTGCGGCTGGCGACGAAGGCGGCGACGTCCCCGCCGGGTACCTCCCTCGTGACCGCCCGGGCACCGGTCGCGGCGAGCTGTGTAACCCGGTCCAGTCGGAAGGTCCGCCAGTCGTCGCGATCGAGGTCGAAAGCGAGCAGGTACCAGCGTCCCCCGGCCGTCAGCAAGGCGCGCGGCTCGACGTGCCGGCCCTCGTCGCGGTACCGGAACCGCAGCCGCTCGTGATCGGCGATCGTCGCGGCGGTGACGACCAGCGCGTCGGGGTCCACCGGATCCGCAGCCAAGAAGAATGGGTGGGCCACAGTTGAGGAGGCCAGTGCGTCGACCCGGCGACGCAGCCGGGCCGGCAGAACCTGGAGCAGCTTGCGCAGCGCCCGCACCGCCGCTTCGTCCGCCCCGGCCACCGCCTGCGTCGCCGCCGTACGCAGCCCGATGGCCACGGCGACCGCCTCGTCGTCTTCCAGCAACAGCGGCGGCATCGCCGCACCGGCCGTCAGCCGGTACCCGCCCAGCCCGCCCTGCTCGGCGTGCACCGGGTAGCCCAGCTCCCGCAACCGGTCGATGTCGCGCCGCACGGTCCGGCCGGACACCCCGAGCCGCTGCGCCAGCTCGCTGCCCGGCCACAGCCGAGGGGTCTGCAACAGCGACAGCAGGGACAGCAATCGGGCACGCGCGCCGGACACAGCTGCCATTGTGCCGCTCGACTAGGCCGGGAACTGACCTATACAAGATCTACCGTGGGAGCGAACGTCTGCTACGACATGAGGGAGATTTCGTGAGCAGCACCCCACCGGCCGGGTACACGACCGTCGCGCCGTGGATCGTCACGCCGGACACCGGCCAGTTGCTGGACTTCATCACCGCGGTGTTCGACGGGGTCGAGCTGGGGCGCGTACGGCTGGAGGACGGGACGATCGGTCACGCCGAGATCCGCGTCGGCGACACCGTCCTGCTCGCCTTCGACCGGCTACCGGACTGGCCGGCCATGCCCTCGCTACTGCGGGTCTTCGTCGCCGATGCCGACGGGACGATCAAGCGTGCCGTCGCCGCCGGAGCCCGCGTGGTCACCGCACCGGCCACCCAAGCCTTCGGCCAGCGGGGCGGTCGGATACGTGACCCGTTCGGCAACATCTGGTGGATCAGCGCGGTGGTCGAGGACGTCGCACCCGAGGTAGGAATGCGGCGGCTCGCCGAACCGCCGTACGCCGAGGCGATGCGCGACGCCCAAGAGACACTCATTCGGGAACTGAGCGGCCGCGCCGACAACGTCGTCAGCCGCCCGCTGATCGGCTGAGCCCGTACCTGTCCGTCATGCCCAAGAGCTCGTACCTGCTCTTGGACCGCTGCCGGCAATGTCGTCGGCCCTCGGGCCGAGCGCGCCTTGCGGCGTAGTGATGCGGGTCATAGCTGCCGATCGATGACTTCACGGCGCCGGACGCCGGCGGCCGTCGACCCGTCCACATCGGGCAGGAACAGGACCTCAATGCGCAGGCCGCCGCCGGGGTGGGCCTGCGCGGTGAGGTGGGCGGCGTGCGCAAGCGCGATGGCGCGCACGATGGACAGGCCCAGGCCGTGGTGGCCGTCGTCGGCGACACGGTGCAGGCGCTGGAACGGCTCGAAGAGCCGGTCGACCTGCTCGGGCGGCACGAGGGCGCCGGTGTTGGCCACGATGAGGCGGGCGTGGCCATCGATGGCGCGGACGCTCATCTCGACGGTGCCGCCGGGCTCGTTGTAGTGGATGGCGTTGTCGAGCAGGTTCGCCACGAGCCGGGCCAGCAGCATCCGGTCGCCGAGGATCGTGGTCGGGCGGATCACGGCCTCGACCCGCAGGTCGTGCCGCTCCAGCTCGGCGGACCGCTCGGCCAGCGCCGCGGTCACGATGTCGTCGAGTTGAACCGGCTCGCCCTCGTCGCGGGCCGGCTCGCTGCCGGCGAGCGTCAGCAGCGACTCCAGCAGCTCGCCCCGGTGCCGGTTGACCGCCAGCAGCTGCTCGAAGTTGGCGCGGTACGACTCCACGGTGGCACCGGGGTCGATGAGCGGCTCCTCCAACAGGGCATGCTCCACGGTGAGCGGCGTGCGCAGCTCGTGGGCGGCGTTGGCGACGAACCGCTTGTGCCCGTCGAGGGCGACCTCGAGCCGCCCGAGCAGTCCGTCGATGGTGTCGGCGAGGTCCTTGAACTCGTCGCGGGGACCGGTCAGCGCGAGCCGTTCGTGGACGTTGCGGCCGGAGATCCGCTGCAGCGACCCGGTCATCGTGCGGATCGGGCGCAGCATCCGCCCGGCGATCAGCCAGCCGAATCCGAGCGACAGCGGCACCATGAGCAACAGCGCGACGCCGGGCACGATGAGCACCTCGTCTGGGAAGGTGTCGGGGCCGGTGAGCGGGCCGGCGCGAACCGCGTCCCGGCCGGGTGCGGGCGGCGGCGGTGCCGGCGGCGGCGCCACTGGGATGCCGGCCAGCGCGATCGTAGACCGCTGCTCGGACGGCAGGGTGCGGGCCAGGCTGGCGACGAGAATCAGCAGCACGGCGCCGGGTGCCGGCGGGGCAGATCGTGGGCCTGGTCGGGCCCAACGGGGCCGGCAAGTCCACGCTGCTGTCGCTGACGTGCGGGCTCATCACGCCCAGCGAGGGCCGCATCGAGGTGTTCGGCGCGCCGCCGGCCGGTAGCGCGGCGCAGTTGGCGCGGGTCGGCTTCGTCGCGCAGGACGCGCCGCTCTACGCGGGTCTGTCGGTCGCCGAGCACCTGACGCTTGGCGCGCGGCTGAACCCGCGCTGGGACCAGGCGCTGGCCCGGCGGCGCGTCGAACGGCTAGGCCTCGACCCGGCGCAGAAGGCGGGGCGGCTCTCCGGTGGCCAGCGCGCCCAGCTGGCTTTGACCGTCGCCGCGGCCAAGCGGGGTGAGCTGCTGATCCTCGACGAGCCGGTCGCGTCGCTGGACCCGATCGCGCGCCGGGCGTTCATGCGCGATCTGCTGTCGTTCGTCGAGGAACTCGGGGTGAGCGTCGTACTGTCCTCGCACCTGCTGAGCGACCTGTCCCAGGTCTGCGACCACCTGGTGGTGCTGGCCGGCGGGCGGGTGCAGGTCGCCGGTGACGTCACCGAGCTGCTGTCGGTGCACCACCGGCTGCGGGTGGACGGCCGCGGTCTCGACGGGCGGCTGCCGGCCACGGCGCGGGTCGTGCACACCGAGCACACGGTCGCGGGCAGCACGGCGATCGTCCGCTCGACGGAGCCGATCCCCGGCGCCGAGCGCGCGGACCTGGAGGACGTCGGCCTGGCGTACATGATGGCGATGGAGGCGCAGCGATGATCTGGCTCACCTGGCGGCAGCTGCGCACGCAGCTCCTCGTCGCGGCGATCGGGCTGGCGGTGCTCGCGGCCTACCTGGTCTACCTCGGCGTCCGCATCCGGCACGACTACACCGTCGACGTGGTCAACTGCGTGCCGAGCGACTGCGACAACACCCGGCGGCTGTTCGCCGACCGCTACGTCGCGCAGGTCTCGCTGCTCGGCCTGCTGCTGCTCGTCCTGCCGGGGCTCATCGGCGCCTTCTGGGGCGCGCCGCTGGTGGCCCGGGAGCTGGAGACCCGGACCGACCTGCTGGTGTGGAACCAGAGTGTCACCCGCGGCCGCTGGCTCGCGGTGAAGCTGGTGCTGGTCGGCGCCGCGGCCGTCGCGGTCACCGCGGCGTTGAGTCTGCTGCTCACGTGGAACGCGAGTCGCTACGATCAGTGGGCCGGCGACCGGTTCGCCGCGATGAGCTTCGCCGCACGCAACGTGGTCCCGCTGGGCTATGCCGCGTTCGCGTTCGTCCTCGGCGTGCTCGTCGGGCTGCTGGTGCGCCGCACGGTGCCGGCCATGGCGATCACCCTCGGCGTGTTCGCCGTCCTGCAGATCGTGGTGCCCACGGCGATCCGCACCCACATCCTGCCGCCGGTCACCAGCACCGTGCGGTTCACCGCCGACGCGATGCAACACGCCCAGGGTCTCGGCATCAACCCCGACACCGGGGCCAGCGTCCGCGGCTACGTCATGCCGGGCACCTGGCCGATGCAGTCGCTGAGCAGGGTGTACAACGCGGACGGCACGCCCTACACCCCTACGCAGGCCCGCCCCTGCATGACTGGCGGCTTCGGCAAGGACATGGAGTGCATGGAGCGGCAGAACCTCCATTTCTCGTACACGTACCAGCCCGGCAGCCGCTACTGGCCGTTCCAGTGGATCGAGCTGTCGGCGTACACCCTCCTGGCCCTGCTCCTGGCCGGCTGCGCCCTCTGGCGGATCCGCCGCAGGGCCGGCTGACCCGGTTTCACAGGCGTTCCATCGCGGTATGGGCTATCGATGCCGCCTCTGCCGTGGTGCTGACGTCGAAGCCGATGATGACGACGTTGACCATCCAGCCGCCGCGCAGCACGTAGACGGCGCGTGGCTCGCCGAACGCCTTGTCGCCGAGGCCGGGCAGGTCATGGACGGAGCCGGCCTGCGTTTTCATCCGGTCGAACAGCGTCGGGTCGGCCGGCCACACGGCGACGCTGACCGACGAGATCGAGTTCGGCTGGGTGAAATGGCAGGTGACCTGGCCGGGGAGCCCGTCTTTTCCGACCGGAGGCTCGGCGGTGACCGTGGCGTGCATCGTTGTCGAGACTTCCGCGGACGTGACGAGTTCGCACGGGTTCGGTGTACCGGACGTCGTCGCCTCAGACGCAGTGTGGTTCGGGGTGTGGTCGACGGCGGTGGGTGTGGCGCTGCCGCATCCGGCTGCAGCGACTGCTGTGAGTGCCGCGGTTACTATCTGCTTTCGCATGACTTCCTTGTCGATCCGGACGGCCGGGCCGCTGGTGAGCGGCCCCGCGGTGGTCGGTCAGGAGAGGTGTCCGAGCTGGCGCAGTGCGCCGAAATCGTCGCGGCAGGCCCAGTGTTCGGCGATGCGGTCGCCGTCGAACCGGACCATGTGCAGCTGCTGCATGGTGAAGCGCAGGCCGGTGGGCGGGAAGCCGAACAGGGTACCGACCTGGGTGGCGCTGAGGGTGGACCGGTAGGCGAACCGGTCGCCCTCGCTGATCAGGTCCTCGACGGTGTACCCGATGTCGGCCAGCGCGCCGTGCAGGTAGCCGATGACGGCGGCGAGTTGCTGGGGTCCGCGGGCGGCCGGTCCGGGCGGTGCGGCGTGATCGACGAAGTCGGCGGTCACGATCAGGTCCGCCTTGCTGACGTCGCCGGTCTCGAACATGTCGCGGTACACGCCGCGGATGGTCTGCTCACGCGTCGGCACGGCGGCCTCCGACGGAACGCAGGAAGAACGCCGCCACGATGACGGCGGCGGCGATGAGCGGGGCGTGGAACAGGTACTCGATTTGGACGAGCCCGGCGAAGTCGCCGTGTGACAGCACGCGGTGCATGTTGTCGTGCGGCCACCAGCTGAGCAGCATGAACCCGATCGACAGGTACGCCGCCCAGGTGAGAGCGGCCCCGGCCTTGGCCCGCCGCAGGGGGGCGAGCCCGAAGGCGAGGAACGCGAGGCCGAGTCCGAAGACGACCGATTCCGCCACGCTGAGCAGGAGGAAGAAGGGCAGCAGGTCGGCCGAGGGGGTCGGCGCACCGGCCGGGTCGGGCCAGAGCACCCGGGCCAGCGCGAACGTGGCGACGGCGCCGAGCGCGGTCACTGTGACGGCGGGGATCGGCGGCACTAGCCTGCTGGAAAGTGTTGGAGAGGACACCGGACCTCCTAACTAGAATGCAATTACGTTCACTGGAACGACGTTAAGGTGAAGCGAGCGCGTGGCACAAGAGACCAGAAAGCCCAATAGGCGACAGATGCAGGCGGCACAGACCCGCCGGGACATCATCCTGGCGGCGACGGAGCTGTTCACCGAGCGCGGCTACGCCCGCACCTCGGTCGCGGACATCGCGGCGCGGGCGAGTGTTTCCGTCCAGACCATCTACAGCAGCGTCGGTTCGAAGGCCCAGCTCATCACGGCCATGCTCGACGAGGTCGACGAGATCGCCGGCATCCCGGAGCTGGCCCGCAAGGGCGCACAGGCTACCGACCCCAGGGAGATCATCGGCTACCAGGCCCGCATCACCCGCCAGCTCAACGAGCGCTGCCGCGCCATCCTGGCCGGCCTGCGCTCGGCCGCCCATGTCGACGCCGACATCGCCACCGCGTACGCCGGGGGCATCGCCCGTCACCTCGCCGGGGCCAGATTCACCGTCGGGCGCCTGCAAGCGGTGGGCGCGCTGCGCCCCGGCCTCGACGCGGATACCGCGGCTGCGGCCGTCGCGGTGATCAGTTCCATCGACGCATACGTGCAGTTCGTCACCGAGCACGGATGGGACTACGACCGGTGCGAGGCGTGGGTGCGCCAGACACTGGAGGAACTGCTGCTGGCCCGATTGGTCAGCGAGTGAGGCGGCCGCGCTCGACGACGTTGCTGCTGGAGTGCCTGCTCCGGGCCGGGATGTGCGATGTCGTCACGGTGGAGCCGGCAACGGGTGGGGTCGCGGCGCTCGCGGGCATAGCCGCCCGCCGGGACGCGCCGTCGGTGTTCGTCAAGGCCTTCGCCGACGCGCCGGCCGACGACGTCTTCGTCGCGGAGGCCGAAGGGCTGGCCGCCCTGCGCGAGCTCGGCGGCGCGGCGACACCCGAGGTGATCCTGGCGAACCGAGAACTGCTGGTGTTGTCGGTGCTGCGGCCGAGGCCGCGCAGCGAGACCTTCTGGGAGCAGTTCGCGCACACGCTCGCCCGCCTGCACATGGGCACGACCCATCCTCGCTTCGGATGGCACCGCGACAACTGGCTGGGTCGCCGCCGGCAGAGCAATACCTGGGATGACGACGGCTTCGCATTCTTCGCACAGCACCGGCTGCTTCGGTGGCTCGGAGAGCCCCGCGTCGAGGCGGCACTCGACCCCGGAGACCGGGCGGCGCTGGAGCGGCTGTGTCACCGGCTGCCCGACCTGTTGCCGGACCGGCCGGCATGCCTGACGCACGGCGACCTGTGGGCACAGAACGTCCTGGCCACCCCGGACGGGCAGCCCGCGCTGATCGACCCGGCCGTGTCCTACATGTGGGCCGAGGTCGACCTCGCCCACGTGTGGTCCACCTCGCCCCCGCCCGAGGCGCAACGGTTCTTCGCGGTCTATGCGGAGCTGACCTCCCTCGATGACGACTGGCGGGCCCGGATGCCGATTGTCCAGCTACGACAGCACCTCGCCGTGCTGGCCCAGTTCGACGACGACTGGGGCGCGGCCGACCAGGTCCGTGCCACCCTCGCCCCGTTCCGGACGCGAACCTGACCAAGGCGCGACGCTATGGCTATCGCACGCGCACCGTGACGAGCAGGTCGCCGGCGGGTCCGCCGTCGTCAGGGCTGGGGTGCGCCCCGCCGGCCAGCCGCACCCGCTGGCCGTCGGTGACGCCGGCCGGCAGGCGCACCTGCACCGACCGCCGGTCCAGCCGGCCGGTCAGGCCCGAGCCGGCACAGGCGGCGCATCGCGGGCCACGTCCGGCGCCGCCCGCCACGCCGGTGCCGGAGCACGGCGGGCACAGGGCGGGCCATTCCATACTCAGCGTGAGGCGGCCGCCCTTGGCTGCCTGCGCCGGGCTCAGCACGACGTGCGTCTCGTGGTCGCGGCCCGCCCGCAGACTGCCGGGCCGCTCCCCGAGGCGGCCGGCGGACTGGCTTCCACCCGCCGCCCGCTGTGCCGGGACCGGCTTTCGCGATGACGCCGGCGGTGACGACGGTCGCGGTGCAGCCGGAGACGATGGCGGCGCCGACGAACGGTGTGATGGCGCCGGAGACGACGGCCGCGCCGCCGCGGGCAGCATGGTGAGGCAGCCGTGCGCCACCACCAGCTCGGGCTGCTCGATGGCGATCGGCGCCAGCCCCAGCGCCCGGTGCAGCATCGTCGCCACCAGCGGCGTGCGGCTGGCCCCGCCGACCAGGAAGATGCCGGCGAGCCGGTCCGCCGGTACCTGGCTCGCGGCGATCGTGTCGCGGGTCAGCCGGACGGTGCGGTCCAGCCAGGGCCGGGCGATCGTCTCGTACTCGGCCCGGGTCAGGTGTGCGTCGACGTCGAGGATCGGCACCGCCAGCCCCGCCGAGGTGGCGCGCGACAGGTGCTCCTTCGCGGCTCGAGCGTCGTCCCACAGGTGTCGGCGGTGCCGCCGGTCGGCCGGCGTCCCCGGCGCGCGCAGCCGTTGCCACGCCGGGTCGTCCGGCCGCACGGTCCGCTGCGCCCAGTCCACGACGGCGGCGTCGAGGTCGACCCCGCCGACGTCGTCGAGGCCTCCGGCCGCGACGACCGCCCAGGCGTCGTCGCCCGTGCGCCGCACCACGCTCACGTCGAAGGTGCCGCCGCCGAAGTCGTACACCACGATCGTGCCGCCGTGTCGCACCAGGTGCCCGAGGATCTGGGTGAAGTACGCCGCCGCGGCCACCGGTTCGCTGACCAGCTCGACGCCGGACAGGCCGGCCGCGCCCGCCGCGGTCGCCAGCAGTTCGCGCCGCCGCGGGCCCCAGCCGGCTGGGCAGGTGAGCACGGTTCGTCCGGGCACCGTCCCGCCGAGCGTGCGGGCCGCCTCCCCGCGCACCCGGCGCAGCACGGCCGCGCACGCGTCGACAACGCGCACCTCGGCGTCGCCGAGCAGCAGCGCGCCGTCGTCGAGGCGGCGCTTCAGGTTCGGCTCGTATCGCGAGGGGTCGACGCGCGCGCCCCGGTCGGCGTCGCGCCCGACCAGCAGCCGCCCGCCTTCCTCGGCGAAGACGGCCGAGGGCAGCAGCGGGGAGGCGTCGAACAGCAGCGGCTCGACCCGGCCGTCGTCGCGGGCGAGGACCGCCACGGTGTGCGACGTGCCGAAATCGAGGCCGAGCCCCGGCGAGATCGGCGTCACGGGGCGCAGCCTACCGGCGCAGCGGCGGCGGTGCGTCCGCCGTCCGGCCAGGCGGTTCCGGTTCGCCGGCCCCGTCCAGGCCGCCGTCCGGTCCGGCCGCCCGATCGTACGACCGCCCGGCCGCCACAGGCCATTGCGCTCGACTACGCGAGTGATGTATTTCCATCAATGAAAAAGGTGACGCAATGTGCGGCGGAGAGGACGGACAGTCATGGCGGAGCGCATCCCGGTCGCCTTCGAGGGTGACGGCGCTGGTACCGCGGAACTGACCTGGGGGCAGCGGGAAATGTGGCGGACGATGCGGTGGCTGGACAGCTGGATGCCGATTCCGCTGGTCCGCGAGCTGCCCGAGGGCACGACCGTCGCGGACGTCGTCGCGGATCTGCGTTTCGTCATGAGCCGGTACCCATCGATGCGCACCCGGCTGGACACCGCCGGCGACGGCATGCCGCGGCAGGTCCTTGCCCACAAGGGCATCGTCGACCTGGAGGTCGAGGACGTGCCGGACGGCGACGATCCGGCGAAGGCCGCCGAGGCGATGCGGGAGCGCTTCGAGAACGCCGCCTTCGATTTCGTGCGGGACTGGCCGGTGCGCATGGGCGTGGTGCGCCAGTGCGGGCGCGCCGTGTACCAGGTGAGCGTCGTGTGCCATCTGGCGGTCGACGGCTTCGCCACGGGCCGCATCGACGCCGACCTGGCCGGCCGCGACCCCGTCACCGGGCACGCGCCGGCGCCGCCGCCCGGGACGCAGCTGCTGGAGCTGGCCGACTGGCAATCCTCTCCGGCCGGGCAACGCCAGTGCGACCGGGCGCTGCGGTACTGGGAACGGCAGCTGGCCGCGCTCGCACCCGGACGGCCGGCCGCCTCCGCCCACCGGTCCGTGCCGCCGTACCTGAGGCTCCGGTTCGAATCGCCAGTCATCTCCGCGCCGCCGTACCTGAGGCTCCGGTTCGAATCACCAGCCATGTACCTGGCCGCGCAGGTGATCGCCGAGCGGCTGCAGGAGCCGTTCGCGTCGGTGTTGCTGACGCTGTTCGCGGCCGCCCGGACGCGGGTGAGCGGCGTCAGCCCGGTGGCGGTCCTGGTGGTGTCGAGCAACCGGTTCCGGCCCGGCCTGGCGGATGTCGTGTCCCCGCTCATCCAGCCGGCGTTGTGCGTCTTCGACCTCGCCGGGCTCACGTTTGCCGACGCTGTCGGGCAGGTTCGGCAGCGGTCGTCGGCTGCGTTCATGAATGCTTACTACGACCCGGTGCGGCTGGACGAGCTGATCGACCGCATGGCCGCGGAGCGGGGTGGGGACATCGACCTGCGTTGCTTCTACAACGACCGGCTCGCCTTCGCGCAGAAGCCGGCCGGGCCGGTACCCACGCTTGATCAGGTGCGGGCCGCCCGCGAGCGCAGCACGGCGCATTGGCTCCCGTACCAGAACTCGCAGGGCGAACGGCTGTTCGTGCACGTCAATGCGGCACCCGAAGGGCTGGTGCTGGGAGTGACCACGGAGGGCTACGTTTCCGCGGCCGACGCGCACGCATGCGCGACCGAGATGGAGTCGCTGGCGATCGCCGCGGCCGGCGACCCGACCATACCTGCGGGGTGAGCAAGCGAGGATGGGCGCCTGAAATCAGGCGCCCATGACAGACCCACCGCAACACATGGCAGGCAATGATCACCTCGCCGGGCTGACCACCGCCTGCTCGATCGTCGCGGAAGTACGCTCCATACCCCTCCGCACGGCGATGACGCCGATTGCGAACAGCGTTGCGTAGAAGAGGCCGTCGGGCAGCAGGAACCAGGCGCCGGGCAGCCCGAGGGCGCCGACAAGACACGAGAGGATCATCGCGGCCCCGACCCACCACGGCAGCGTCCGGGCCCTGAGCATGGCGATGCCGAGGCAGATCGAGCCGACGACCAGGGCCAGCAGTGCGATCCCCTCAAAGGCCGCGAAGCCGGCCGGCTCGTCCGCGGGGAGGCCGCCGTGATCGACCAGGTACGGCTTGACGAACGCCTCGGTCGTGCCCTCGCCCACGTTGAGCATCACCAGCGCGGCGAAGACGCCGACATAGCCGACGATGTGCAGCTTCGGCGCTCGCCCGGCGAAGGTCAGGATCACCGGCAGACCCAGCGCGATGACGACGTCGCCGACCAGCGCGACTCCGTAGAACAGCGGCCAGAGCCGGTAGCGGAACACCTCCTCGCCGCTGCCGGGCGCGAGCAGATTGGCGGCGCTGTAGCCCGCCATCGTGACGATCGTGCCGACGATGAGCGCCCATCCGCAAAGGCGCCTCACGTTGATGGTCATGGTCTCCTCCATGAGCTTGCAGCGCCCTGCGCTGTGTGTGTGATGCCGCCCGTCGGCGGCGCGCCTTCAGCGTCGACCCGGCGGACCCGTGGCGTCGTCGTGCTGTGGTCGGCGGCGGGTCATACCCCGGTCCGAACCGGCCCGCTGGAAATGCGACCTGCGGATGACGCCGCGCCGGGCCGGCCGCCGGTAACTTGCCGATGTGATGCAGTCGACGGCACCGGTGCAGGCCCAAGCGCGGGTGGAGTCGGAGGCGCGTGCATGGCTGCGGCGCAGGCCGGCTGGGGTGCTGCCCGACGCGCTGTTCGCGCTCGCGATCGCCGCCTTCGCCCAGGTCAATCTCGTGTTCCAGCTCGACAACTCGACACCGTACGGCCCGATGCCGGCCGTGGCCGCCTCCACCCTGGTGGCGACGTCGGTGCTGGCGCTGCGCAGGGTGACGCCGCTGGCCACTGCCGTGATCGTCGCGGTCGCCGTCGCCGGCCCGATGCTGGCCACGACGCTGACGGTCACGCTGTGGGGCGACTTCCTGCCGATCCTGGTCGCCAGCTACTCGGTGACCCGGCACAGTGAACGGGCGCGGGCCGTCATCGGCGCGGCCGCGATCGTGGCCGGCTTGGTCATCGTGTTCCTGCGCAACCCGGAGTCCGGTACCGTCGGCAACCTCCCGTTCGCGGCGGTGCCGCTGGCGGCATGCCTCGTCGCCGGCCGGGTGCTGCGAGCTCGCGCCCGCAGCCACTCCGACGACCGCGCCCGCGCACAGCAGCTGGAAGCCGATCGCGAGGACGCGATCCGTGCCGCGCTGGCCGAGGAACGCGCTCGCATCGCGCGCGAGTTGCACGACATCGTGGCCCACTGCGTCAGCGTCATGGTGGTCCAGGCGGGCGCCGCCGAGGACCTGCTCGACCGCGACCCGCAACGGGCCCGAGCGCCACTGCAGTCGGTCCAGGAAACCGGACGGCAAGCGGTCGGCGAGCTCCGGCGGATGCTCGGCCTGCTGCGCGGAGAACGCGCCCGGCTCGCGCTCAAGCCGCAGCCGGGCACGGCGGACCTGGCCGACCTGGTCGACCATATGGCCGAGATCGGCCTGCCGGTCGAACTCACCGTGGAGGGTCCGTCCCAGCCACTGCCACCCGGCGTGGATCTGACCGTCTACCGGATCGTGCAGGAGGCGCTCACCAACGCGCTCAAGCACGCGGCGCCGACCACCGCGCACGTCGTGTTGCACTACGACGATCAGTCGGTGCGGGTGAGTGTCCGGGACAGCGGGAAGAAGGGCGGGTCGGACGGCGGCGGCGCGAACCGGGTCGGGCACGGCCTCATCGGGATGCACGAACGGGTCGGGCTCTACGGCGGCACGCTCGAGACGGCGGCCGCGCCCGGGGCGGGCTTCACCGTTACGGCGCGGCTGCCGCTGCAGGCGGACCAGCGATGATCCGCGTCCTGCTCGTCGACGACCAGGCCCTCGTGCGCGGCGGTTTCCGCTCCATTCTGGACGGTCAGGACGACATCGAGGTGATCGGCGAGGCGGCCGACGGCATGGAGGCCATCGACAAGGCGCTCACGCTGCTGCCCGACGTCATCCTCATGGACATCCGCATGCCGCGCATGGACGGGATCGAGGCGACGCGTCGCCTCCTGGACGGCGGCCGCTGCCGGGCACGCGTACTCATCCTCACCACGTTCGACGAGGACGAGTACGTCTATCAGGCACTGCGTGCCGGGGCGAGCGGGTTCCTGCTCAAGAGCGCACCGCCCCGCGAGCTGGCCGGGGCCACCCGAACGGTCGCCGCAGGCGAGGCGCTGCTGGCACCGGAGATCACTCGGCGAATGATCGAGGAGTACGTCCGGCGCCCCCGGCCGGGCTCCGGCCGCCCCACCGGACTCCAGACGCTGACCCCGCGCGAACTCGAGGTGCTGGGGCTCATCGCCCGCGGCCGCTCCAACGCCGAGATCAGTGCGGAGCTCTACCTGAGCGAGGCGACGGTCAAGACCCACGTCACCCGCGTCCTCGCCAAACTGGGCCTACGCGACCGAATCCAAGCCGTCGTCTTCGCCTACGAGTGCGGACTCGTCCAACCCGGACGCTGATGCACAGTTCTGGCCGGCAGCCACTGCTTCAGGCAGGGCCGCCGGCCAGGACTGCGGGAACGGTCAGGCCTTCAGGGACACGATCGTCCGGGCGAGATCGCTGGTGCCGTCACTGAACACGACCAGACCGAGGTAGCGGGTGCCGGCGGTGAGGCCGGTCCAGCCGAAGGTCATCGTCGCGTCGGCTCCCGTCGTCACCGCCTGGCTGGCCGGTGTCGCGGTCAGGTTGCCGGCCGCACCACCGAGCACCCAGGCGTGGTGCTTGACCGTGGCCTGGGTCTGGCCCGGCGGCAGAGCGAACTGCACCACGTACACGTCGTAGGTGCCGGCCGCGGTGAGCGTGATCGACTCCTCGGCGGTGCCGCCGGCGCTCTGCGCGACCAGCCGTCCTCCGCTGTACGCGAACAGGTCGAGGTCCGTCCCCGCCCCGTAGTCCGCGTCGAAGGTGGCGAACCGGGCCAGCTTGCTGCCGGCCGGCACGGTCACCGTGACCTTGCCGACTGCCGGGCCGGTGGCCGGCGCGGCCGAGCTGAACGAGGTGTTCGTTCCGACCAGGTTGAGCGCGGTGACGTCCGCCGGCACCGCCCCGCTGACGGTCGCGGTCAGCGTGCCTGTGTAGCCGGGCCGGACCTTGACGTCGGCGGACCCGCTGGCCCCGCTGCCGTTGATCTCCTTCGGCGTGGCGATCGCCGTCGCGCGGACCGCGATCGGGCTACGGACGTCGGCGTTCCCAGGTGCGTGCACCTTCGGCACCCAGGTCAGCGAGCCGAAAGCCCACTCGCCCAGGGCCGCCGTCGTGCGGGTGACGGTCACCGTGAAGGTGGCCGACTCCCCCTTCTTGACCTTCAGTTTGGACGGCGAGACCTCCACCATGTAGCCGGCCGGGGCCTCCACCTTCGCGGTGTACTCGCCGTTTCCGTTCTGCACGCTGACGTTGGTCACCGTGCGGGTCACGGTCTGCTTGCCCGGCACCGCGCCCATGCTGATCGACGGGTAGTTGAGGTCGCTCGCATCGATCTTCCCGTACTTGGTGCAGACCGTCCCGCCGAGCTGGCCCGTCCCGCAGAGGAACCGCACCCAGTCGGCGTAGCCGCTGTCGTACACCAGACCCGGGTTGAACGACGCGGCGGGCTGCACATGCCCGGCGCCGAAGTCCAGCGGGGTGGCGTCGCGGCCGGCGCGCTGGATCGGCTGGCCGGTGTTGTCCTTCTGCCCGGCCGTGGTCATCAGGGCCGACTTGACCCAGATCGGGGACCACGTCGGGTTCTTGCTGATCAGCAGTGCGGCCAGACCGGCGATGTGCGGGCTGGACATCGACGTGCCGGAGTAGGCGTCCCAGTTGTTGCCGTTGTTCCCGGGCGGGGCGACCGCAGCGATGACGTCGGCACCGGGTGCGGTGATGTCCGGCTTGAGCAGGTTGCCGTTGCCGGCCAGGGCCGGACCGGCCGACGAGAAGGCGGCCATCTCCGGAGCGCGGGCGGTGCTGGCGACGCTGGCCGACAGGGCCGCGGTGGCGCCGGCGGTGGCCGCGTACTCCTTGATCGCCAGCCCGGAGGCCCGGTCCACGTGAATCGACGGTACGAAGTGGAAGTCCGCGTTCAGCGAGTTGTCCGGGTCGTTGTACTGGATCATCCCGACCCCGCCCGCGTCGAGGACCGTCTTGCTCTTCTCCACCCGCGCGTTGACGCCCCGCTTGCACAGCACGATCTTGCCGGTCACCTTCGCCGGGTCGAGGGAGCCGAGCAGGCACAGCTGGGCGTCGCCGGTCGCGACGCCCAGCTTGCCGGCCGTCGTCGCGTCGACCAGCCCGGTGGAGGCCACCGCGCCGCCGACACCGACGCCGTTGTAGCTGGCCCCGTTGCCCAGGGTGAGCGTCTTGGTGAACGAGCGGTCGTGGGTGCTCGCGGCGACCGTGGTCACCCACGGCGAGTTGTGCGCGACCGTGCTCGCCGCGGGACCGTTGTTGCCGGCCGACGCGGCGACGAAGACACCGGCGTCGGCGGCGCTCAGGAACGCCAGCTCGACCGGGTCGACGAACGAGGTCGTCGAGCCGGAGATGGAGTAGTTGATCACGTCCACACCGTCGGCGACGGCGTCGTTGATGGCGGCGACCAGGTCGACCGTACCGCCGCTGCTCGTGCCGCCGGGCTGCTGCCACAGAGCCTTGTAGACGGCGATCCGGGCGGCCGGCGCCATGCCGGACGTGGTGCCGACCTCAAGGCCGTTGATCGTGGCGGTCACGCCGAAGTTACCGGCCGAGGTCGACGCGGTGTGCGACCCGTGGCCGCCGTAGTCACGCGGTGACTTGAACTCCCCGGGGAGCCTGTCGCCGAGCCCGCTGGCGTTGTAGAAGCGGGACCCGATCACCTTGTTGTTGCAGGTGATCTTGTCGGTGACGCCCTGGTCGCAGACGCCCTTCCACTTCTTGGTGATCGTCTTCGCATCCGGGCGCGGTTCGGGCAGCGCGGCGAAGCTGGGGTTCTCCGGCCAGATACCGGTGTCGATGACGCCGACGATGACGCCCTCGCCCGCGTGCGCGTCGCCCTTGAACTGCTGCTCCCAGACCCCGTCGCTGCCGTCGAGGCCGAGCATCCGCGGCGTGGAGACGGTGTCCACCTCGCGGACCTCGTTCTTCCACACGTTCAGTACGCCGGAGGTGTGCTGAAGGCTGCTGGCCTGCGCGGCGGTCAGGTTGGCCGCGAAGCCGTTGAAGGTCACGTCGAAGTCTCGGACCGCCTGGCTCTGGCTGACGCCGCTCTTACGCCGGATGTCGTTCTTCTTCGCGGTGAGATGGCCGCGATAGGCCCGCGCCTCGGAGGAATTGAGATCCACCTTGTCGCCGCCGGTCGGCTTGGTGGCCGGCAGCCCGGCCAGGTCACCCTCGTACGAGGCGACCGGCGCGTCCTCGACCTGGACCAGGTACAGGTCGGTACCGGTGGATTCGGGGGTGACGGCCTGTGCCGGGCCCGAATTGGAGACGGTCGCCACCGCCAATGCGGTCAGCGCCGAGACGGCGAGCAGCTTCCTGCCTGGGCGTTGCCCAGGTGTTCTTTGTGACGACACGAGCGGTGGCCCTCCTGTGCCTCATTGACATGGCCGAGACAGCAGACGGGGGTGTTGCGCCGCATCCGGCGACGACTATTCCGAGCTGCCTGGCCGCCGCGGTCGATCAGACCGGCGGTGGCGGAGAGCCTAAGGGTTGGAGATCAGGCAACGGAAGAGGGCATCGACATATTGCACATCGTAAAAGTAATCTTCACGCTCAGGTGAATTGAGGAGCCTGCCTCATGCCCGGCCTAGAAGCCGCCGAGCACGGCGGCGGCGTGGCTGGCGGGCATGGAGTGTGTGATGCAGTTGCGGTCCATGAGCTGGTGCAGCAGGTAACCGGTGGGCTCGGCGAGATAACCGGGCGGCTGGGCGTCATGCAGGCGCAGAGCGCTTTGACGATAGGTGCTCGGCGCGACCGTCACCGTGGTCCCGGCGAAGGGCACGAAGAGCACCCGGTGGACGTGACCGGCCAGGACCCGGGTGACGTGTCGATGCCGCGAGACGACTTCAGCCAGGGCGGCCCCATCGTCGAGACGCATGCCGTCGAGAAACGGGATGCCGACGGGAACCGGGGGATGGTGCAGGCAGACGAACGCGGGCACGTCGGACCGGCGGGCCAGCGTGCCGTCAAGCCACGCAAGCTGTTCGTCGCCGAGCAGCCCCGCCGGGCCGTCCGAGCGGCGCGAGTCCAGGACGATGATGGTGGCCGCGGGGTAGTCGACGCTGTATCTGGTCGCGGCGGTGCCGCCGAGGAACGGCGAGCCGCCGAAGGTCGCCAGCAGGGCCTCAGGGTCGTCGTGGTTGCCGGTCACCAGGTGGATCGGCAGGGGGAAGCGTTCGATGAGCGTCCGGAGATCCGGGTAGGCGCCGGAGTGCCCGTACTCGCACAGGTCGCCGGTGATGACCACGCAATCCGGTCGCGGTCGCACGGCAAGGATCCGCGCCAACACGTGATGCAGGTTGGCGGCCGGCTCGCCCGCCAGAGGGCCCGTGCGGATATGAGGGTCGCTCAGATGAGCGATGAGCATGGCTGACCCCTTCGAGTGTGGCCTGGATGCCGCCGTCCGGTGTCCCCGCGGGCGGCAATCTGACCTGCTGACGCGGACGAGCACCGTCATCGACGGACCGGTCACGCCCCCCGCGCGACCGGTTCGTCTCGGCCATCACGTGTGGCCTGTACTGGACATCGGCGATAGGCCCGCCAGTTTCTCTCGTAGGCCGTCGGCGTCGCTGTGGCCGAGTTCGTCCAGGATGGTCAGGGCTTCGTGCCAGGCGGCGGCCGTGGCGTCGCGGACGGCCGCGGTCCGGTATGACTCGCCGAGGTGGACCAGCACGGTGGCCTGGTTGTACCGGTCGCCCAGTTCTTTGAGTACCTTCAGTGCGTTGCGGTAGCACGTTGTGGCCCGGGCGTGGTCGTTGAGTTTGTCGTTCGCAACGCCGAGACTGTCCCAGGTCGCGGCCAGCCCGTTGCGGTCGTTGACTTCCTCGTGCAGGGCAAGTGCCTCCGTGCAGACCTGAACCGCCCGGGCATAGTCGCCGAGTTGGATGTAGAACCAGCCCAGCGAGTTTGTCGCGACGGCAAGGCCGGCGCGGTTGCCGTCGGCCGAGTACAGTGCCTGGGCCCGCCTGGCGTGCTCGACCGCATCGGCGAAGCAGTTCTGCAAGCCGGACAGCCGGCCGAGATTGAGGTGCGTGCGTGCCTGGTTGGAGTGCCGGCCAAGTTTCTGGTACAGCTCCAGCGATCGTTCGAACTGTTGATGGGCTTCCTCGTACTGGCCGAGCCGACCGTGCGCGGCTCCGAGGTTGAGCAGTGCGTATGCCTGCGCCGGCAGGTCGGCGAGCCGTCCGGCGCCGGCCACCGCCGCGGTGTGGACGGTGACCTGGTCCTCCCAATGACCGCGATAGTCCAGGAAGGTGTGCATCGACCAAGGCAACTTCCAGGCGTGGAGATGGAAGTCGTCGTGGAGCGCCAGCTGGATGGCGGCCATCAGTGGCCCGTATTCGTCGGTGAACCACGCGAGTGCGCGGTCGTGGTCGGAGATCGGTTCGGGACTGACGCCGGCCTCGGGCGCGCTGAGCTCGATGGCGTCGCGCACCGAGTGCAGCAACAACGCACCCGCGTGCGCCGTGTGGAGATAGTGGTCGAGGAGCCGATGGGTCGCCGCACGTCGTTCGGTGTCCGGCTCCTCGGTGCGGACAAGCTCGACGGCGTACGCACGGAGCAGGTCGTGGCAGGTGAATCGGCCCGGGGTGTGCTCGATGAGCAGGTGGGCGCGAGTCAGTTCGGCCAGCATCGCCCGGGCCCGTCGGACCGGGACCCCGGCCAGGCTGGCTGCCGCCAGGGTCCCGATGTCGGGGCCGGGATGCAGCGCCAACAGGCGGAACATCGACGCCGCGCCCGTGCTGAGGACCCGGTACGACCAGGAGAAGATCGAGCGTACGTCCGCGTTGGCGTCGCCGGCCTCGAACCCGTCCAGGCCGCCGCGGGCCTCCCGCAGTTCCTTGGCCAGAACGGCGAGCGGGAAGGCAGGGTGGGTGGCCGCGCGAGCCGCGACGACGCCGAGAGCGAGGGGTAGCCGGGCGCAATCGTGCACGATCTCCTCGACCGCCGCGGCGTCGACGTCGACGCGGTAGCTGCCGAGTCGTTCGACGAGCAGTTGGCGTCCCTCCTCCGCCGACATCGGGTCCAGTCGCATCGGGTGGGCACCCTCGGTGGCCACCAGGCCGGCCATCCCGTCTCGGCTGGTCACCACCACCATGCACTGCATCGAGCCGGGCAGCAGCGGGCGAACCTGGTCGACGTCGCGGGCGTTGTCGAGGATGATCAGCATGCGCCGGCCGGCCAGCAAGCTGCGGTACATCCCCGTCTGTGCCTCGAGCGAGACCGGAATCCGATGGGCCGGCACGTGCAGAGCTTCGAGGAAACCGCGCAGTCCCTGGGCCGTGCTCACCGCCGTGTCGCCCGGGCCGAAACCGCGCAGATTCAGGTACAGCTGGCCATCGGGAAACGCGGTGCTGACCCGATGTGCCCAGTGCAGCACCAGCGTGGTCTTCCCCACGCCCGGCATTCCCGTGACCACGGCGATCGTCGGGCAGGTGGCCGGACGATCCTGTGTCGCGCTTCGGAGTCGATCCAGACCGGCCAGCTGCTCCTCCCGGCCGGCGAACCCGCGCACGTCGGGCGGAAGTTGTGCCGGCACCTCGCCGGCCGGTGGCGTTACCGCCTCGAGCTGGTCGGCGTCGTCGGTGTCCTGCCCTCCGGCCGGTTCCCCGCGCAGGATCGCATGGTGGAGCGCCCGCAGTTCGGGCCCGGGGTCGACGCCCAGTTCCACGGCCAGATGCCGCTGGATGGTCGCGTAACAGTTCAATGCGTCCGCACCGCGGCCCGCGACATGCAGAGCCCTCATGAGCAGGGCCGACAACGACTCGACCGTCGGATGTTCCGCTACCAGGGGGTAGAGGGCCTCGATCACCGATTCCTGGCGCCCGAGAACCAGTTCCATCCGGGCCCAGGCCAGCAGGACGTCGATGCGTTGGCGTCGCAGTCCTTCACGCTTCCTCGCCATCCACTCGCCCGGCAGGCCGGCCAGCGGATCGCCACGCCACAGCGCGAGCGCCTGCTGCAAGGTCGTCGCACGGTCCACGTCGGTGCGCTCCGGCCGGCGCGCTTGTTCCACCAACGATCGAAAACGATGCAGATCGATGAGATCAGGGTCGAGCCGGACAAGATAGCCACCGGACCGGCGCTCGAGCGCCATGGGATCACCCGTGGCATCGGCCAGCGCGGCCAGGATGTACCGGATGCGGCTCAGGTGCGCGTAGAGCACGTCGCGCGCCTTCCCCGGAGGCTGCTGGTCCCAGACTCGATCGATCAGCGTCTCCGTGGTGAGCGCGGTCCCCACGTCGAACAGCAGCGCCGCCAGGACGGCGCGTCGCTTTGGCGCGCCGATGTCGACGAGTTGATCATCCGCCCAGACCTCAGGCGGTCCCAGCAGCCGAAAGTGCGCACGCGGGCGCGACCCGTCATCACTGGATTTCAATATGTACACGAGTGATCATCCAAACCCACCCGGCTAGGATTCCGCAAGGTTTTCGCCAGACGGCCACCTGACCCTGAAAGCGCCCGAGGAGCGCCTGCGACAACGCGGGAGAACGAACCTCGTGAGATCAGCAGCGGGAGGTGCTGAGTGAATCGACGCAATCTGCTGGCCGCCGCGGCGGCGGGCAGCATCGGTGCCATGCTCTTGGCGAGCGAGGCCCGGGCCGCGACGATCGTCAATGACGCTGGATTCCCATCGGGGTTGGCCGGCACGGCGTTGGCCGCCGAGACGACGGTCGAGCCCCAGGGTGGCGCCGGCCTGTTCGACGTCGACCCCGACCAGGGGAACATCTCGCAGAGCCCCAGCGTCGTCGTGACCGGCAACGTGGCCGTCCTGCCCGAAGACTGGGGGTTCTGACATGGGTACCGTCGCCGGCATGTTGACGGAGGCGCGCAAGCTGCTGGGTCTTGGCGAGAACCCGCCCGGATCGAACCACAACCTGGTCACGACCTGGTACGGCTTCGACGGCCCCTGGTGCGACATGAGCGTCAGCTACATCGCCAACCAGTCGGGCAACCTGTCCGCCGTGCTGGGCAAGTTCGCCTACACCGTCGCGCACGCCCAGGCGTTCTCGAACGCGGGCCGCTGGCACTACGGGATCGGTGGCATCCGTCCGGGTGACATCGTGTTCTTCGACTGGGGCGGCTCGGGATCCATCTCCGCCATCGACCACGTCGGCATCGTCGAGGCGGTGAACAGCAACGGCAGCATCGTCACCCTGGAGGGCAACACGTCCGACATGTTCCTGCGCAGGGTGCGCAGCAGCTGCATCGTCGGTTACGGACGGCCGGCCTACGGTGACGCGAGCCCCATGCCCTCCACCGACGGCATGCTGCGTGTGGGCTCCACCGGCAACGCGGTCAAGCAGCTGCAGACGAACCTCAACACCGTCATGAAGTCGGGGCTCGTCGTGGACGGGCAGTTCGGTCCCGCCACCCAGACGGCCCTCAAGGCGTTCCAGACGAAGTACGGACTGGAAGTCGACGGCATCTACGGCCCGAAGTCGGCGGCCGTGATGAAGGCGGCTCTCGCCGGCAAGACCACGCCCGTGAAGCCGGTGCCGAAGCCGCCCACCGGCACGCTCGTCGTCGACGGTATCTACGGCCCCGCGACCACCGCGGCGCTGCAACGGTCCCTGAACAGCCACGGCGCATCGCTGGTCGTCGACGGCGCGATGGGGCCGCTGACCAACCGTGCCCTCCAGAAGTACCTCGGCGTGACCCAGGACGGCATCGTCGGGCCGGCCACGGTCAAGGCGCTGCAGAAGAAGGTGGGCGCCACCCAGGACGGCATCTGGGGAGCGGACACCACCCGCAAGCTGCAGACGGCGCTCAACAACAAGACGTTCTGATCTGCTGGACCCGCGGCCGTCACCCGGCCGGCAGCACTTGGCGCGGCGGCCACTGGCCGCCGCGCCTCGCGCGTTCCAGCGCCGCGGATCACCTCGGGTCGCGGCGCAGCGGGTGGTCGGCGGGGACCTCGACGAGCACGATACGCACACCGTCCGGGTCCTCGACCCACATCTCGACCAGGCCCCACGGCTCCGGCCGGGGTTCGCGCGCGACCGTCACTCCCGCCGCCACGAGCCGTTCGTGCTCGGCCCGTACGTCGCGGACCTGCAGCCAGATCCGAAGCGGTCCTGCTGCCTCGTCGTGGGATGTACCTGACACCTCGAGCAGGCCCTGGCCGAGGAAGAAGACCAGCCCCGGATCCTCGGGCGGCCCGAACTCGCGGTATACCGCAAGTCCAAGGATGTCCCGGTAAAAGCGGCGACTACGTTCCGGGTCGGACGGGCGCAACAGGATACGGCTACTGAGTACCTCCATGGCTCGATGATGCCGTGGCACGGCCGCCCAGCACGGCTCCTTAGGGCGGGCGCGTGCGCACCGGCCGTGGTGGCCGGTGCGCACGTGCGACAGTGACGGCCGCGTCTCAGTGGAGCAGCCTCAGCTCGTTGTTGGTGTCGTCGACGAAGTAGACGCCGCGGTTGTCCGGGGCGACGGCGAGCCCGAATAGGGCGCCCGCGCCGAGGCCGTCGAGGGTGCGGAACGCGACCTGCGCTTTCTTGAGCGGGTTGGTCTCGACGATGTTCCCGTCGCCGCCGTTGACGGTGAGCACGTTGCCGTTGGGCGCGATCGCCAGGCCCAGCGGGCCGTTCAGGTGCTGGCCCGCGGTGACGGTGCGGCCGGTACCCGCGTTCGTCATGCGCCCGATCGCGTTCGGGATGGCGGCGATGCGGCTGGCGACGGTGTCGGCGACGTACAGCGTGCCGTCCCTGCCCAGGCCGACCCCGGTCGGGCCGATGATCAACGCGGTCGGGTCGGTCTGCTCCGTGAATCCCGAGGCGATGGTCGTGGTCTTGCGCAGGGCCGGCGGCTTGTTGCCCTCGATCTTCAGCTCGAGGCGTAGCACGGTTCCCTGGTTTGTGGTGGCGGGCTGGCCGCCGACGATCCCGTTGAGGACGTTCGTGAGGAACAGGTCGACCGACCCCCCGTTGTCGGCCGCGGTCATGTCCCACGGGCCGTTGATGCCGCCCCCGGAGAACGTCTCGCGGACCTCGCCCTTGCTGTCGAGGACGATCAGGCAGCCCGACTGGGCCGTCGCGGAGGTACCGTCCGCCGTCGGCAGGCTGCCCACGATCACCCAGCCGGTACGCAGGACCACGAGCGCGGTGGTCAGCCCGACGCCGCCCGGGCACGCGCCCGGCAGCTTGCCGGCGTCGATCTGGGCGAACAGGCGGACGTTGCCGTCGCGGCTGATCTGCACGATCGTCGTGCCGGTGCCTTGCAGGTTGCCGGCGTTGTTGAAGTTGCTGACGAGCACGTCGCCCTTGTGCAGCTTGTCCTTGCTGCGCGGGATCACCGCGACGCCGTACGGGTTGACGTCCCCGTTGGCCGGCACCGTCGACGCGACGACGTCGACCTTCTTGAACTGATTGATGAACGGTTTCCCGAACTTCCAGTCGTTCGCCAACTGAGCGCTGGCGCTCGGGGCGAACGCTCCGACCGCCAGCGCGGTCGCTGCCGCGCAAATGCCGGCCTTTGCTGTGAACCTCACGACTTGTGTTTGCCTTCCTACGCTCGTGGATCGTGCGACTCGGACGGCCGGAGTCCGCGATGGCCCGGTTCTCCGATCGCCGGGTCAACCAGGTGCCGTGTGCTTCCCGGATTCCTTCGACGGAAACGCACAATCCCGGGCGTGGATGCAAAATATGCGGGTAGAGACGTAAATATGCTAAATATTTGATTTGTACTTTTTATGACTCATTAGACGGATATTTCGCTCTCACGGCAGGCTCAGCACGATGCGGTCCACGGACGGTGCGTGGCCGTTCGGGTTGCCGATGGTGATGGTGTTGCGCCCCTTGCGCAGGTCGACCTGCACCGTCGAGGCTGTGCAGCAGGTGGAGCCGCCATTGAAGGTGAACGAACGCGGGTCGCCGCCGGACACCGCGATGACGACGGTGCGGGTGGGTTCGTTGTCGATGCTGACGTGAAAGACCTTCAGCGTGTACGTACCCTCGACCGGCACGGTGACGTCCTCGAAGCGCAGGAAGCCGTCACCCTGCCGACTGCCCCAGTCGCCGATGTTGCGCACGATCCGGCCGCCCGAGGCGCCCGGGTACTGCGCCACCCACGCGGACCCGCCGATGGTGTTGCCGTCCGCCTCGGCCTCGAACGTGACCGGCCCGAAGCGGATCGGCGTTGGGGTCGGCGTCGGCGTCGGCGTCGGCGAGGGTGAAGACGAGGGCGAGGGCGAACGGTACTCCGACCGGGTCGGCGACGCGCTCGGCGTCCCGGCGGCGCTCGGCGACGGCGTGGTCTCCTGCGTCGGTGACGCGGACGGGGGCGCCGGTGAGCCGGTCACGCCGGCGGCGCCCACGCTGTACGGATCGGTCCGGTCCTTGTCGCGCAGCGCGCCCACCACGAAGATCGCCAGTACCACCAGGCCCGACGCGATCAGCATCAGCGTCAACCGGCGGCGCCCCGGGTCGGCGGGCTCCCGCCGCCCGGCCCGCTCGTCGCCGTCCGAATCCGCCGGCCATGCCGGCTCCCCGGGATCGGCGTCGTCCGCGAAGTCCGGCGGGACGGGATCCGGGTCCTCCGGGGAGGGCACGGGAGGCTGGGAAGACGCGGGAGACACCGGCATGCCGGCGGCGATCCAGGGCGGCACGCGCAGCGCGTCGCCGTCGCCGTCGGCTGCGGTCATCCGGGGGGTACCCATCTCGAGAGCCAGGTGTCGTGCGGACAGATCCGACCCCGCGAAGATAGCGATCCAGGTGGCCGTTCGCCAGAGATCCCCGCCGCTGGATCCGCTGGCGGCTCGGGTTACCGCTCGTTCGCCCTCCGGTACTGCTCGTCGGTGACGGGCTCCAGCCGGGGTGGTGCCGTCGCCGGTGCCGTCGCCCTCGAGCATGGCCAGGTGGGAGGGCATGGTGAGGCAGGTAATGACAGAACCCCTCACGCCCCGGCGGCGGGCCGTAGCGTGATGAGCGTGGACAACCGGGACGAGGTACGCGAGTTCCTGGCCTCCCGGCGCGCCAGGATCACCCCCGACCAGGCCGGGCTCCCGCAGTACGGCGGCACCCGCCGCGTCCAGGGGCTGCGCCGCGCCGAGGTCGCGCTGCTGGCCGGGGTCAGTCCCGACTACTACACCCGCCTCGAACGCGGCAACCTCACCGGCGTCTCGGACGGCGTCCTGGAGGCCATCGCCCAGGCGCTGCGGCTCGACGAGGCCGAACGGTCCCACCTGCACGACCTCGCCCGCGCCGCGAACAGCAGCCCCCGCACCCGCCGGCGCCCCGGCCGGCAGCAGGTCCGGCCGGCGGTGCAGCGGCTGCTCGACGCGATGACCGACGCCCCCACCTTCGTGCGCAACGGCCGCCTCGACATCCTGGCCGCCAACCCGCTCGGCCGGGCCCTCTACTCGCCCGCCTTTGCCAACCCGGACCGGCCGGTCAACCTCGCCCGGTTCTGCTTCCTCGACCCGGCCGCCGCGGACTTCTACCCGGACTGGGACGACGCCGCGAACACCACCGTGGCGCTACTGCGCACCGAGGCCGGGCGCGACCCGTACGACAAGGCCCTCACCGACCTCGTCGGCGAGCTCGCCACCCGCGGCGAAGCGTTCCGCAGCCGGTGGGCGGCGCACAACGTGCGGCTGCACCACACCGGCGTCAAGCATTTCCACCACCCCGTCGTCGGGCTGCTCAGCCTCGGCTACGAGGCCATGCCGCTGCCCGCCGACCCGGGCCTGACCATGACCGCGTACCACGCCGAGCCCGGCAGCCCGTCGCAGGACGGCCTCCGGCTACTGGCCAGCTGGGCGGTCACCGCCGAGCCGATCCACGAGCCGGACCGGGCCGAGCAGCCCTGAAGGGGCCCTCGAAAACGCCTACGCAAGGAGTCACACGATGCAGCACCGCACGCTCGGCACCGGACTGACCGTCTCGGCCATCGGCTTCGGCGCGATGGGCATGAGCCAGAGCTACGGCCCCGGCCCCGACCGCGACGTGAACATCGCTCTGCTGCGCGCGGCTGTCGAGCGCGGCGTCACGTTCTTCGACACCGCCGAGGTCTACGGCCCGTTCGTCAACGAGGAGCTCGTCGGCGAGGCTCTCGAACCCTTCCGCGGGCAGGTCGTCATCGCCACCAAGTTCGGCTTCGCGTTCGACGCCGACGGCCGCCAGACCGGCCTGTCCAGCCGGCCCGAGCACATCAAGCGGGTCGCCGACGCCTCGCTCAAGCGCCTGCGGGTCGACGCCATCGACCTGTTCTACCAGCACCGTGTCAACCCCGAGGTGCCGATCGAGGACGTCGCCGGGGCGGTGAAGGACCTCATCGAGGCCGGCAAGGTCAAGCACTTCGGCATGTCCGAGGCCGCCGCCGGCACCATCCGCCGCGCCCACGCCGTGCAGCCCGTCACCGCCGTGCAGAACGAGTACTCGCTGTGGTGGCGCCGCCCCGAGGACGAGGTCATCCCCACCTGCGCCGAGCTCGGCATCGGCCTGGTCCCCTACAGCCCGCTCGGCAAGGGCTTCCTCACCGGAAAGATCACCCAGGACACGGCGTTCAGCGACAACGACATCCGCAACACCATCCCCCGCTTCGACGCCGAGGCCCGCCGGGCCAACCAGGCCCTCGTCGAGCTCATCGGCGCCATCGCGCGCCGCAAGGGCGCCACGCCCGCCCAGATCGCCCTGGCCTGGCTGCTCGCCCAGCAGCCCTGGATCGTGCCGATCCCCGGCACCCGCCGGCTCGAGCGCCTCGAGGAGAACCTCGGCGCCGCGGACGTCGAGCTCACCTCGGACGACCTGGGCGAGATCGACGACGCCGCGGCGAAGATCGACATTCATGGCGCCCGGTACCCCGAACACCTCGAACGCCTGACCAACCTCTGAGGCCCGGTCACCAGCCGGCGTCGGCGGCCAGCCGCACGAAGGAGCGGACCAGGGGGCCGGCGCCGGCGGCGTTCCAGGCCACCACGAGGCGACTCGGCGGCATGTCCGTCAGCGGTACGGTCGCCAGGCCCTCCGGCAGCGGGTGCGCCAGGGAGGTGAGGCCGATCGTGCCGCTCCACAGCACCGCCTGCAGGCACTCGTGGACCGTGCGGACGACCGGGCCGGTGGGGTCGGCGTCGGCCCGCCAGTACGCGCTCCACACCGGGTCGGTGCCCTCCGGGAACCGAAACCAGCGGCGCCCTTCGAGGTCGGCCAGGCGCAGCGCCGGGCGGCCGGCGAGCGGGTCGTCGGCGCGCAGTACCACGCCGATCGGATCGGCGCGCAGCACCCGCGTGGCGATGCCGCTGTCGTCGAACGGGGCGCGGGTCAGCGCCACGTCGGCGAGGCCGGCGCGCAGGCCGGCGGTCGGGTCGGTGATGCCGGCCTCGCGGATGCGGATCTCGATGCCGGGGTGGCGTTCGCGGAAGGCGGCGGCGAGCCGGGTGCCGGCCTGCTCGGCGCTGTCGGCGAGGGTACCGATGGTGAGCGTCCCGGCGCCGGCCGCCGCGGCGACCCGGGCGCGCGCCTGGTCGGCCTGCTCCAGCAGGGCGCGCGCCTCGGCGTGGAGCGCGGTGCCGGCGGGGGTGAGCTCGACGCCGGCGGGCGAGCGGCGCAGCAGGACGGCGCCGAGGTCGGCCTCCAGTTGCTTGATCGCGCGGCTCAGCGGCGGCTGGGTCATGTGCAGCCGCGCCGCGGCCCGGCCGAAGTGCAGCTCCTCGGCGACGGCGACGAAGTATCGCAGCGTCCGCAGCTCCATCAGCTGCGATGATACCGGCTCGGTATCGGTGCGACGGAATGGGTGTTGGCCGCCGCGGGCGGTCGTGCGGTGGACTGGGCGGCATGGACGAACCGACCCTTCCCGACCCGGTCGTGCGTGTGGACGGCGCGCGAGAGCTCGCCGAGGACCTGCTGGTCATCCCGAACCACGGGGTCCCGCTGGTGCCCAACGTGGGCGTCATCGGGGGTACGCACTCCGTGCTGGTCGTCGAGACCGGCATGGGCCCGGACAACGCCGAGGCCGTGCTCAAGTTCGCGGCCGACTTCGCCAAGGGCCGCAAGTTGTACCTCACCACGACCCACTTCCATCCCGAGCACGCGTTCGGCGCAAGATCCTTCGCCGGCGCGGCGACGTATCTGCTCAACCGCGCCCAGGCCGAGGACCTGCGCACGAAGGGCCAGGGCTACCTCGGGATGTTCCGCGGCCTCGGCGAGGCGATCGCGCGGCGCCTCGACGGCGTCGAGATCCCGGAGCCGGACGTGGTGTTCGACGCGGAGTACACCCTGGATCTGGGCGGAAGGCTCGTGCGGCTGCGGCCCACCGGCCGCGCGCACAGCCGCGGCGACCAGGTCGTCACGGTGCCCGACGCGGGCGTCATGTTCACCGGCGACCTCGCCGAGGCGGGCCAGTTCGCCATCTTCCCGTGGTTCCCGCCGCACGACACGGACGTGTCCGGCACCCGCTGGCTGGCGGTCATGGAGCGGCTGTCCGCCGAGCGCCCGCCGGTCGTCGTCCCCGGCCACGGCGACATCGGCGACGCCGGTCTGCTGGACGACGTGGGCGAGTACCTGCGCCTGCTGCGCGATGAGACCTGGACCCGCCGCGACTCGGCGATGAGCGAGGCGACCATCATCGCCGAGGTCCGCGCGGCGATGATCGCACGGCACCCCGAGTGGGAGGGCCGGGACTGGATCGACAAGGGCGTCGCGTGCTTCTGCGCCGAGCACTAGCACGGTTCGTCGCGCGCGGCGGACGTCGGTGGAGCGCTAGGCGGCGGGGGCCGGCAGGG
The DNA here is from genome assembly GCF_043197855.1 of Dactylosporangium sp. NPDC048998. Classification (NCBI taxonomy): domain Bacteria; kingdom Bacillati; phylum Actinomycetota; class Actinomycetes; order Micromonosporales; family Micromonosporaceae; genus Dactylosporangium; species Dactylosporangium sp. NPDC048998. The sequence continues at coordinate 102,784 of NZ_JBICTV010000001.1, read as the reverse complement.
CGCCGGTCGCGGCGCGGGCGGCCGCGGCGGCCAGGGCCGGGATCGCGGGCAGGTCCAGGGCCGACACCGTGATGCGGACGGCCGGCGGGGTGGCGATCCGGTACAGCGCGCCCGGCGCCACCGCGTAGCCGGACTCGCGCAGCCGCGCCACCGCCGTGGTCTCGTCGGGGACCGAGAGCCAGGCGTTGATGCCCGTCCGGCCGGTCACCGTGAGGCCGCGCTCGCGCAGGGCGGCGACCAGGGCCGTGCGGCGGGCCTCGTACTCGGCGCGGGCGCCGGCGACCGTCGCGCCCGCCGCCGGGTCGGACCACAGGGCGGCCACGACCCGCTGCAGGACGGTGGAGACCCAGCCGGTGCCGAGGCGCTGGCGGCCGGTCACGCGGGCGATGCTCGTCGCGTCGCCGGCGAGCACGGCCAGGCGCAGGTCCGGGCCGTACGGCTTGCTCACCGAGCGGACGAAACCCCACGCTCCCGTGGCGCCGGCCAGGGGGTGCAGGGGCTCGACGGAAAGCTCGGCGGCGTGGTCGTCCTCGATGACCAGGACGTCCGGGCGGGCGGACAGCACGGCGCGCAGGTCGGCGGCGCGCGCGGCGGTGACGCTCGCGCCGGTGGGGTTGTGGGCGCGGCTGGTCACCACCGTGGCGCGGGCGCCGGCGCGCAGGGCGTCGGCCAGGCGCTGCGGGTCGGGGCCGGACTCGTCGACGGGGACCGGCAGCGGGCGCAGGCCCAGCGCGGCCACCAGGTCGAGCAGGTTGGCCCAGCCCGGGTCCTCGACCGCGACCCGGTCGCCGGGCAGCAGGTGCGCGCCCAGGAGCCGCTCGATGCCGTCCAGCGCGCCACCGACGACGGCCAGCTCGGTCGCGTCGACGCCGTCTCGGGCCAGGATCTCCCGGGCGGCGGCGCGCAGCGGCGGATAGCCGGCGCCGGTGGCGTAGCCGGTGGGCGCGACCTCGGCGGCGGCCCGGGCCAGGGCGGGGCCGAGGTCGGGCAGCAGCCGCGGGTCGGGGCCGCCGGAGGCGAGGTCGAGCGCGCCCTCGGGCACCTCCAGGCGGAACTGGCCGCGGGCCGGGGCGACCGCGGGGCGCGGGCGGACGCGGGTGCCGTGCCGGCCCGCGGACTCCGCGATCCCGCGCTGGCGCAGGGCCTGGTACGCGGCGGCGACCGTGGCGGGGCTGACCCCGAGCTGCGCGGCGGCCGCGCGGATCGGCGGCAGCGCGGCGCCGGCGGGCAGCGCGCCGGAGCGCACGCCGGCCTCCACGGCGGCGGAGATCTCGCCGGCCGTGCGCCCCGCCAGAACGAAGGGTCCGGTCACGAAACCGAGCCTATGGCAACGCGATGGCAACGCCTTGACACGGCCGCGACGCACTGGCAACCATCGATGAGAGAGCGCTCTCCCAACCGAACACTCCGCCAAGTGTCGCAAAAGCGCTGAAGGTGAGGCATCGTGTCCACCGCTAGATCCCTGTCCGCGCTCACCCTGATCGCCGGGTGCCTGGTCGGCGTCGCGTCCGCCGTGACGGCCGGCGCCCCGGCCGCCTTCGCCGAGACGGTACCGCCGGCGCCGCCCGGCTGGACCACCGTCTTCGGCGACGACTTCGCCGGCCCCGCCGGTGCCCCGCCGTCGTCGGCCAACTGGTTCTACGACATCGGCACCGGCTTCGGCACCGGCGAGAAGGAGCAGACCACCAACTCGACCCAGAACGTGTATCTCGACGGCAGCGGCCACCTGGTGCTCAAGGCCATCAACAGCGGCGGCACCTGGACGTCGGGCCGCATCGAGAGCACCCGGTCGGACTTCCAGGCGCCCCCGGGCGGCAAGCTGCAGATGACGGCGTCGATCCGCCAGCCGAACCCGGCCAACGGGCTGGGCTACTGGCCCGCCTTCTGGGCCCTCGGCGCGCCGATGCGCGTCGGCGGCGGCTGGCCGCAGTCCGGCGAGATCGACATGATGGAGAACGTCAACGCCCTCGACGAGGCCTCGCAGACGCTGCACCACGCGGCCGGCAGCCAGGGGCACGGGCTGATTCCCTGCCCGGCGGCCGGGTCCACCTGCCAGACGGGATACCACACGTACTCCGTCATCGTCGACCGCACGAACACCAGCGCCGAGTCGCTGCAGTTCCTCATGGACGGCGTGGTGGAGAGCACGATCACCCAGGCGCAGGTCGGCACCTCGGCCTGGCAGCAGGCGATCGACCACGGCTTCTTCATCATCTTCGACCTCGCCATCGGCGGGAACTACCCGGACGGCATCGCCGGCTCCACGACCCCGACCGCGGCCACCACGTCCGGCGGCTCGATGAGCGTGGCGTACGTGGCCGTCTACGAGCAGGGCGGCGACTCCACGCCCACGGCCACGCCGACCGCCACCGGTCAGGTGAAGGGCATCAACGGCCTGTGCCTGACCAACCAGAACTCGCTCAACGTCGCGGGCAACCCGATGGGCGTCGCGACCTGCAACGGCAGCGCCGGCCAGCAGTGGACGACGTACTCCGACAACACCGTCAGGGTGCAGGGCGGATGCCTCGACGTCGTGTCGGCGGGGCGCACCAGCGGTACCAATGTGGACTGGTATCCCTGCAACGCGAGCAATGCGCAGGTGTGGACGCGCCAGGCCAACGGCACGCTCGTGAACCCCAACTCCGGGCTGTGCCTGTCCGACCCGGGCGGCAACACCACCGCGCGGCTGGTCATCGAGACCTGCAACGGCTCGGCGCAGCAGCAGTGGGCGCCGCCGAACGGGAGCGCCCCCGGCAACACCGTGACCGTCGCCAACCCCGGCAACCAGACCAACGCCGTCGGCAACGCGGTCAACCTCCCGATCACCGCCACCGACTCGGCGGCCGGCCAGACGCTCACCTACGCCGCCACCGGCCTGCCGCCGGGCCTGTCGATCAATCCGTCCACCGGCGTGATCAGCGGCGGCCCGAACGCGACCGGCACATACGCGGTGACCGTCACCGCGACCGACACCACCGGCGCGGCCGGGAGCGCGGCCTTCACCTGGACGATCAACCCGGGCCAGGGCCCCACCTGCGGCACCACGAACATCGCGCGCAACGGCCAAGCGAGCTCGTCGTCGAACGAGAGCGCGGCGTACCCGCCGTCGAACGCGATCGACGGCAACACCGGCACCCGCTGGGCCAGCGGCTTCAGCGATCCGCAGTGGATCACCATCGACCTGGGCTCGACGCAGCCGATCTGCCGGGTGGTGCTCAACTGGGAGGCCGCCTACGGCAAGGCGTTCCAGCTGCAGACGTCCACCGACGGCACGACCTGGACCACGATCTACAACACCGCGACGGGCACCGGCGGCGTACAGACACTCGACGTCTCCGGCAGCGGCCGCTACATCCGCATGTACGGCACCCAGCGCGCCACCCAGTACGGCTACTCGCTGTGGGAGTTCGAGGTGTACTCCAGCGGCACGAGCAGCGGCTGCGGCACCGCCAACGCGGCGCTGGGCCGCCCGGCGACCGCCTCGTCGCAACAGAACGCCTCATTCCCGCCGGCGAGCGCGGTCGACGGCAACACCGGCACCCGCTGGTCGAGCGCGGCGTCCGACCCGCAGTGGCTGCAGGTCGACCTCGGCGCCACGCAGAACGTCTGCCGGGTCGTGCTCAACTGGGAGGCCGCCTACGCCAAGGCGTTCCAGCTGCAGACGTCCACCGACGGCACGACCTGGACCACGATCTACAACACCACGACGGGCACCGGCGGCGTACAGACGCTCGACGTCTCCGGCAGCGGCCGCTACATCCGCATGTACGGCACCCAGCGCGCCACCCAGTACGGCTACTCGCTGTGGGAGTTCCAGGTGTACTCCCGCTAGTCCGAGGACGCGCCCGGGCGGACGAGACCGGTCTCGTACGCCAGGACGACCGCCTGGGCGCGGTCGCGGAGCTCCAGCTTGGTGAAGATCCGGGCCACGTGGGTCTTCACCGTCGCCTCGCTGAGCGTCAGCTCGCGCGCCAGCTCGGCGTTGGACAGGCCGTGGCCGAGCAGGGTCAGCACCTCCAGCTCGCGCGGCGTCAGCGGGCTCAGGTCGCGGTGCAGCGGCGGGGGCGAGGCCTCCGCCGCGAACCGCTCGACCAGGCGGCGGGTGATCGACGGGGCGAGCAGGGCGTCGCCGGTGCCGACGAGGCGTACGGCGTTGGCCAGATGCTCCGGGGTGACGTCCTTGAGCAGGAAGCCGCTCGCGCCGGCGGCGAGCGCGGCGTACACATACCGGTCCAGGTCGAACGTCGTCAGCATGATGATCCGGCACTCGGGCCGCCGGGCGACGACCTGCCGGGTGGCGGCGAGCCCGTCGAGGTTGGGCATCCGGATGTCCATCAGGATCACGTCGGGGCGCAGCCGGTCGGCCGCGGAGACCGCCTCGACGCCGTCGGCGGCCTCGCCGACCACGTCCACCCCGCGCGCGTTGAGGATCATCCGGAAGCCGGTGCGCACCAGCGCCTGGTCGTCCACGATCAGGACCTTCGGGCCGGCGGGCGTGGTCATGCCGAAACCTCCGCTTCGCTCCGGCAGCGGCATGAGCTACACCTGCATTGCTGATGAGCGGCCACTCCGCTCCGCTCCGTACCGCTCATGCCGGGTCCAGGGGGATGCGGGCGCGGACCCGGTAGCCGCCGCCGAGGCGGCGCCGGGCGTCGAGGTCGCCGCCGTAGACCGCCACCCGCTCCCGCAGGCCGAGCAGGCCCCGGCCGGTGCCCTCGGGCGGGCGCCGGACCGTGGCGGGCAGCCTGGACAGCTCAGACAGCTCGGACAGCACGCTCGGGCCGGTGTTGAGGACCTCGACGCGCAGGTACCGCTCCGCGTAGCGGACCTCGACCTCCGCCCGGTCGGCCTCGCCGTGCTTGAGGGCGTTGGTCAGCGCCTCCTGCACGATCCGGTACGCCGTGACGTCGATCCCGGCCGGCAGCGCCCTCGGCTCGCCGCTGATGCGCACGTCCACCGGCAGGCCCGCGAACGCGATCCGGTCCACCAGCCGGCTCAGCCCGCCCAGCCCCGGCTGCGGCGCGAAGTCCTCTGCGGCCTCGACGGCACCGTCGTCACTCCCGTCGGGCGCCGGCGCCAGCAGGCCCAGCAGGTGGCGCAGCTCCCGCAGCGTGTCCCGGCCGGCCCCCTCGACCGCGGCGAGCGCCTCGGCGACGTCGGGCGGCACCGCCTGCCCGGCCGCTGCGAGCACCTCCCGCGCCGCGCCGGTCTGCACGACCATCACGCTCACGTTGTGGCTGACGATGTCGTGCAGCTCGCGCGCGATGCGGGCGCGCTCGGCGCCGACGGCCGCGCTCGCCGCGGCCTGCCGCTCCCGCTCCAGCAGCCAGCCCCGCTCCTCCAGGGCGCGGCGGTGCCGGCGCCGGGCGCGGAGGGCGGCGCCGCCGAGCGCCACGGCGGCGGCGCCGGCGAGCACACACGCCGCCACCAGCGCCGCGACGAGGACGTTCACGCAGCCACGATGCCAGACCCCACCGGGGCGGCGCATCCGTCCCGGGTTCCAGCCGCGTACATCCCCAGGATGACGGTCGGCCCGGACCTGCACCCGGCGGCGGACGTGCCCCGCCGTACCGCGGCAATAGCTTTGGGCCATGACAACGGTGCGTCAGTCGGTCGGGGGTGTGACGGACGGGTCCTCGGCGGGTGGGCGGATCGCGGTCAGGGTGGCGTAGCCCTCGGCCAGCAGGGCCAGGTCGGTGCCGGGCGGGTGCTCGTCCTCGCGCACCGCGACCGTGATGCGCGCGAAGTCGTGGCCGGCCTCGGCCAGCGTCATCTGGACCTGGCCGAACGGGGCCGGCGTCGCGCGGCGCAGGCCCGGGATCCGCGGCAGCGGGCGGTCCGGGACGTTGAGGTTGAGCACCGTGCCGGGCGGGGCCTGCGAGAGCCACGGCAGCAGGCGCGCGGCCAGGGTGCCGGCGCTGTCCCAGTGCAGCGCGTCGTCGTCGGGGTTGCCGGACGCGGAGAGGGCGGCGCCGCTGTCGGCACCCGTCGCGGACAGGGCGGTGAAGATGTCCAGCGAGACCGCCAGCGCGCGCAGGCCCTCGTTCGCGGCGGCCAGGGCGGCGCCGACGGTGCCCGAGTGCATGATCGCGTGGCCGGCGTTCGCGCCGCGGTTGATGCCGGACAGCAGCACGTCCGGGGCGGGGCCGAAGGCGCCGATCGCGGCCAGCACGGCGATGTACGCGGGCGACGCCGCGACCGAATAGGCCGGCACGTCCGGCAGGCCGTCGAGCTCGACCGCCTCCAGCAGCAGGCGGCCGCCGTCGGTGACCGCGGTCAGCGCCGTGCCCGAGCCGCTGGCCTCGCGGTGCGGGGCGGCGACGACCACGTCGTGGCCGTGCTCGCGGGCGGACCGGGCCAGCGCGCGGAGGCCGGGCGCGGCGATGCCGTCGTCGTTGGTGATCAACACTCGCACGCTGAAGAGGTTAGCGTTCCTGGCATGTCTGTACTTGTCGCGTTCAGCGTCACGCCCCTGGGCACCGGCGAGGACGTCGGGGCCCTCGTCGCCGAGGCGGTCCGCGTGGTGCGGGAGTCGGGGCTGCCCAACCGCACCGACGCCATGTTCACCACCGTCGAGGGTGAGACGTGGGAGGAGGTCATGGCCGTGGTCCAGGCGGCCGTGTCGGTGGTCCAGGCCAGGGCACCCCGCACCAGTACCGTGATCAAGGTCGACTGGCGCGAGGGCGCGGCCGGCCGGCTCGACGAGAAGGTCGCCTCCGTGGAGCGTTACCTGGCCGAATAGCCACAGGCCGCCGGCGTCAGTTGATCAGGTCGTGGCCCGTGGTGCTGTCGACGTGGGCGGGGATCTCGCCGGCGTGGGAGTCCCCGGTCGTCACGGTGCCGGTGGGCTCGAACATGAGGATCGAGCCACCCGGGGACGAGGGCTTGTGCTCGGTACCGCGGGGCACGACGTACGTGTCGCCCTCGTACAGTACGACGGTGTGCTCGTGGCCGTCGGCCTCCCGGATCGCGATGTCGAACCGCCCGTTGAGCACGAGAAAGAACTCGTCGGTGTCGTGGTGCGTGTGCCAGACGTGCTCGCCGAGCGTGTGCGCGACGCGCACGTCGTAGTCGTTCATACGCGCCACGATGCGCGGGCTGTACACCTCGATGAACGACGCGAGCGCTTCGGTCAGGTTCACGGGCTTGGCAGTCATACGTCCGATTCTGCGCCCTCGGGCCCGCCCCGGCCTTGTACGAAGTGCGCATCCGGGCCTGGGATGATCGCGGGGTGACCGATCGCTGGATGCACGACCCGGACCCCGCGCTGCGCCCGGCGGCCCGCACCCCGGAGGTGCGGTTCGACAGCGCCGGCGTCCCCCTCCTCGGCGTGCTGCACGTGCCGGCCGGCCCCGGCCCTCACCCGATCGCGGTACTGCTGCACGGCTTCCCCGGCAACGAGCGCAACTTCGACCTCGCGCAGGCGCTGCGCCGGGCCGGCTACGCCGCGCTGGTCTTCCACTACCGCGGGTCGTGGGGCGTCGGCGGCACGTACTCGTGGGGCAACGTCCTGGCCGACGCGGCCCGCGCGATCCCCGCCGTGCGCTCCCTCGCCGCGGAGCATTCGCTGGATCCGGACCGCGTGGCGCTGGTCGGCCACAGCCTGGGCGGGTTCGCCGCGCTGATGACCACCGCCGCCGACCCTTCCGTCCGCGCGGTGGCGGCGCTGGCCTCCTTCGACTTCGGCGCCGTGGCCCAGGCCCCGGATACGGCACGGCGGGAAGCCCACGCGATGTTCGGTTCGGACCTTTTACCGTTGCAGGGCACCAGCGCGGACGCGCTGTTCGACGAGATGCGCGCGGCGGGCCCGGCGTGGCGCCTGGCCGGCCTGGCCGACGCGCTCGACGGCCGCCCGGTGCTGCTCGTGGCGGCCGGCAACGACACTGTGGCGCCGCCGCCGCTGCACCATGCCCCGGTCGTCGAGGCCTACGGCTCGTCGGAACGGTTCGAACACGCGACGTTCCCGGCGGACCACGCGTTCTCCGACCACCGCCTCGCCCTGACCAAGGCCGTCATCGACTTCCTGGACCGCCACCTGCGGTGACCGCATGCCGTCCGCCCACCTCTGCCCTTCGCCCTGGCGTGCCGGCCAGGGCTACCAGGCAAACGCCACGAACGCCACCAGCGCTGCTGCGAGCACGCTCCCGGTCGCGATGAACTTCTCCCGCTGATGCCGCTTGGGCGGCGGCATGGCGGCCACGACGAGCGGAAGCATGGCCGGCAGATACAGGTGCAAGGCGAAGAAGACACCGAACAGCGCCAACGGCACCAGCAGGAATGCCGCCACGCCGGACGCGACGCGAAAGCCGGCGGGCCGACGGAACGCCAGCGGGAGCGTTACCACGGCCAAGCCGATGACGTAGAACATCGCCAGGTCCGGGTTTTCGATCACCAGCGGTATCGAGATGAGTCCGGCGTAGGCGACCCCGGCCGCGACGGTGAGGCGATCCCAGAACAGCGGCAGCACCCCGAGAACTTGAACACGTTCAAGCATGCCTCAGACTAACCCGTGCGCGTGCCGATCTCACACCGCTGTTCCGACCGTCACACCAGATCAGCGGCCGCGGTGCGCGGGGTTTGCGCTCGCGGCAGCAAGTGATCACGCAGCAGCGGCGCCAGCCGCAGATCGCCCGGCCGGGTCGGCTCGATCCAGCGTATTTCCTCGATCTCAGCCAGCGGTTCGACCGGGCCGCCGAGCGGCGCGGTGAAGACGTCGGCGTCGACGGTGCAACCCGCCTCGTTCGCCGCCGGTGCGCTGAACCGGCCGACGTGCCCGAGCTGGTCGGCTCCGACCCGCAACCCCAGCTCCTCGGCCAGCTCCCGGACCAGCGCGTCGGCGGCCGCCTCACCTGGTTCGAGCTTGCCACCGGGCTGCATGAACACGCTCGTCCCCCGCTTGCGCACGAGCAGCCACCGCCCCTCGGCATCCCGGATCACTGCGGCGACGATGCGAATCGTGGGCACCGGATCAGGCTATTGCAAGCCCGGGCGACGGACGGGCATCGGGCGCCTCAAAGACGGTCCTCCGGAGGTCAGGACCTTGTCGGCTCCGCATCGGGCGGGGCGTCGGCGCGGTGACGGGTCGGGTGCTCGAACGCGATCGTGCCGTCCGGGTGCTCGGCGGCCGGGACGTAGCCGGCGGCGCGCAGGGCGGCCAGGGTCTCCGCCGCGGGCAGGGCGCTGGACAGCACCGTCGGGGCCAGCTCAGTCAGCTCCAGGCGGGCCAGGCTCTTCACCCGCCGGATCTCGCCGAGCAATGCCGTGTCGTCGCTGCGCAGGACGCAGCCCACCGTCCGGACCCGCACGTTGCCGTGCTTGCGGCCCAGGTCCGCGATCAGGTACTCCAGCGGCTGCGGGACCCGCCCGCCCGCGGCCGCGGCCCGGATCCGGGTCGTCAGCTCCTCGGCGGCGGTGCCGGCGTCGAAGGCCCGGCGTACCGAGGACTCCGTGAACCGCCACGTGGAACCGCCGCCGCGCGACTCGCGGTCGGCGGCCAGGTCGAGCAGGGCGCTCAGCGCGGCCGACGGGGTGCCGGTCGCCACGGCCGTCAGGTCGCTCTGCAGCAGTACCGTCTCCTCGGCCGCGGGCAGGAACGCGTGCAGCGCCTTGGCGAGCCGGTCGGCGTCGCCCGCGGCCAGGGCGTGGCACAGGGCCGTCGGGGCGCGGTGGGCGCCCACGCCCATGAGCTCGTACTCGCGCCAGAGCGCCTCCACCATGGGCACGACCTCTTCGGCGTCGCCGGCCACCAGCGGCCGCAGGTAGGCCAGCATCGTCGCGAGGCCCTCGACGCCGGCCGCGCCGCGACCGGTGCGCAGCGAAGCGAGCACCGCGGCGAGCGTCACGCGCAGCAGCGCGCTGGCGCCGTCGTGCTCGCCGCCGACGAGGGCGGGGCGCCCGTCGAGCAGCAGGGGTGAGGCCGGCATCTGGAACCAGCCGTCGACGAGCCAGCCGAACTGCTCGGCGGGCTCGAGCTTGAGCCAGTCGTCGAACTCGGCCGACGGCGCCACGCGGTCGCCGGCGATGCCGATCAGGCCGTTCATGCCCGCGACGGTCAGCCAGAAGCGCACGCCCTCCTCGTCGGTGCCGAGCAGCCGGGCCAGCTTGCGTACCTCGCGCAGGCCGATGCCGCCCGCCTTGAGGATCGGCACCGGGGTGCGTCCGCACTCCTCGAGCAGCGTGGTCACGGACGCCAGCGCGGCCCGGGCGGCGGCCGCGCCCTCGCGGTCGACCATCTCGGCGCTGACCGTCACCGACGGCGGGGCAGGCGGCGACGGGTCGAAGTCGGCCCGGAAGTCGGGGCGCAGCGCGGCGCCGACCTCGCTGGGCATCGAGATCGCCGCGCCGTAGTAGGCGTTGAAGATGAGCAGCCCGTGGTCGACCGCCCACCGCAGCGGCGAGGCGCGGCGGCTGTTGCGCAGCGCCATCAACGCGTTCGGATCCGAGTAGTACGGCTCCCCCACCGCCAGGTCGAGCAGGATGTCCTGGGCCACCCGCGGCGCCGCCCGGAACTGCTCGCGCACGACGTCCGGGTCGGCGAGCGCCGCGCCGATCACCGCGACCAGCCGCCGGTGGTCCCGCCCGACCGGTGCGCCGAGCTCGTGGGCGATCCGCTGCAGCTGCTCCAGCTGCAGGTACCGCAGCTCGTGCTCGGCGGCCCGGCCAAACCCGTAGCCGTTGGCGAGCACCTCGTGCAGCGCGACGGTGCGGATCCACGCGTCGTCGTCCGCGTCCGGCCAGGCGAGCCCCGACTCGAACAGCGCCAGCAGCGCCGCGGCGAGCCGGGCGTCGTCCTCGGCGACCCCGAGCGCCCGCGCCAGATCCCGCCGCCGGGTGCCCGCCGCGCGCAGCGACAGGACCTCGGCCGCCTGCAGCTGCGGCAGCGTCAGCCGCGACGCGACGTGAAGGATCTGCGGCGTCTCCACCGGCGCGACCCTACTCCGGCACCTCGGCGGCGCGCCTCGGCGTTGTGTGCGGTATCGCAGCGGCAGCGCACCGAAACCGGGCTCGTCGGTGATGGCGCGACCACCTGAGCGGCGACTGCAAGCCCAGCCGGCCGTCCACGCCGCCGTCGTCGGCCCCGCCCTCGTCGGCCCCGCCGTCGCCGCGGACCCCGACCCCGGAGTCGTCGTCCTCCACGCCCGGCCTGCCCGTCACCGGCTCCTCCAACACGCTGCCGATGGTGGGTACGGGTGCCGCGCTGATCGCGGGTGGCACCGTCCTCGTGGTGGCCCTTCGCCGCCGTCGCCGGGTGACCTTCACCGCGGAGTAAGGCCGGCACCCCCGGACAGCCAATCGCGGCGCCCGCCGGTCGGATCCCCCTATCCCGCCGGCGGGCGCCGCGCCCGCCCGCGGGTCAGGGGGCCGACAGGCGTCGGGCCTGCTCCAGGAGGTCCTCGCCAACCAGGCGGAGCGGCTCCAGGCTCTGCTCGGCGCGGCTCATCACGACCGCGCCCTCCGTCGCCGCGATGACCGACGTCGCGAACCGCGCCGCGACCGCCGGCGCGAGGCCGGCCCGCACGTACAGTTCGGCGAGGCACGAGCGCCAGGCGCGGAAGATCGCGGCCGCGCGCTCCAGCAGCCCCGGCGAGTCCGCCGCCACCGCCACCGCGAGCACGGCGCACCCGGCGCGAAACTGCGACCGCTCGAGCACGAACCGCCAGGCGCCCAGCACATACTCGGTGACCTCCACCGCGCCCCGGCCGCCCTGCTGCGCCAGCCCGTCGAGCATCCGGCTCGCCACCAGGTCCAGGGCCGCGTCGACGAGCTGGTCCTTGCCCTCGGGGAAGTGGTGGTAGATCGAGCCGCGGGGGGCGCCGGTCGCCTTCAGTACCTCGGAGAACGAGGTCGCCTGCAGCCCCTGCTTCGCCAGCAGCAGCGCCGCGCCCTCGACCATCCTGCCCCGCACCTCGCCTGCCACCTGCGACTCCTTGACTATGACGGTCGGCATAATCTACGTTCTATGACGATCAGCATAGTCGTCCCCAAGGTTGGAGTCCCGCCATGCCCATGATCGACGTGTACGCGCCCGCCGACCTCTTCCCCGCCGGCGCGGACCGCGAGCTCGCTGCCCGCCTGACCGCCGCCCTGCTGCACGCCGAGGGCGTGGCCGAGCCGGGCCCGGCACACACGAACAACACCGGTGCGTACGTGCACCGCATGCCCCCGGAGGCCGTGCACACGGCCGCGACGGGCGCCGCGCGCACGGTCCGCGTGCAGGTGCTCACCCCGCCCGGCGTGCTGAGCCGCGAGGGCCAGAAGGAGCTGGTGGCCGAGGCGACGCGGATCGTCACGGAGCTGAGTGGCGACCCGACCCAGGCCGGCCGCACGTGGGTCCTGCTGACCGAGGCCGCCGAGGGCGGCTGGGGCATCGCCGGCACCGCATACGGCCGCGCGGAGTTCGCGGCGCTGTTGGCTTGAGCGCGCCTCGGCGCGGCGGGCACGGGATTCGCCGTGATCACGAAGTGCTCACTCCGTGATCACGGCGGACGTGCCTGCCGGTCGGCGCCACCCCGCAGCGCGGGCGGCGTCAGCGGCCGGCGACAGCGCCGCCGTTGACCTGGATGATCTGACCCGTCACGTGGCCGGCCGCCGGTGACGCCAGCCAGAGCACCGTGGCCGCGATGTCCTCCACCGAGCCGGCCCGGCCGTTCAGGGTCTGGCCGACCAGCGTGGCGCGGCGTTCGTCGGTCATGCGGCCGGCGAAGAACTCCGTCTCGTCGATGAAGCCGGGTGCCACCACGTTCACGGTTGCGCCCAGGCGGCCCAGCGAGCCGGCCAGGTCGATCGCGTACGGGTGCAACGCGGCCTTCGCCGCCGCGTAGGAGCCGGAACCCGATCCTCGCATCGCCGCGATCGAGCTGACCAGCACGACCCGCGAGTCGCGGGACAGCAGGTCGCGCAGGGCCTCGGTGAGCAGCGCCGCGGTCAGGACGTTGGCGCGGAAGTTCGCGGTCCAGTGCCACGCCGTCCACGCCACCGCGCGGGAGCGGCCGTCGCCCTGCGGCAGGCCGTCCGGCAGACGCAGCTCGGCGTTGCCGCCGGCGTTGTTGACGAGCACGTCCACGCGACCGTATCGGCGCTCGACCTCGTCGGCCACGCACAGGGCGCCCTCCGGCTCGGCGAGGTCGGCGACCACGGGTACCGCATCCATCTCCTTGGCGGCGAGGTCGAGCACCTCCGCGCGCCGGCCGACGATCACCACCTCGTCGCCCTCTTCGCGGAACCGCCGCGCGACCGCGCGCCCGATGCCTGTGCCGCCACCGCTGACCACCACGACCCGTGCCACGACGCCTCCCGTTTCGTCCCGGTTCACGCCGCAAGGCTAGCGCGGGGCCGGCCTCGGCCCGCCGCGCGACGTCGCGCGGCGAGGTCTCGGTACCGTGTTCCGCGAATGCCTCCCGCGCCGCGGTGAGGACGAGGTCGTGCTTCGGAGACGCCACCGTGACCCCACCGCCGCTCCACGTCGGCTGCGCGATGTGGACCCTCAAGGCCTGGCAGGGCCGCTTCGTGGCGCACCCGCTGCCGGCGGGCGAGCGCCTGCGGGCGTACGCGGGCTGGTGCAACGCGGTCGAGGGCAACACCACGTTCTACGCGACCCCGTCCCGCGAGACCGCGGCCTCATGGGCGCAGCAGACCGATCCGGCCTTCCGCCTGCTGCCCAAGCTGCCGCGCGCCGTCACACACGAGCACCGGCTGGCCGGCGCCGAGGAGGAGCTACGCGCCTTCCTGCACGCGATCGAGCCGCTGGGCCCACGCGCCCACGCGCTGTGGATCCAGCTGCCGGGCTCGTTCGCCCCGGCGGACGTGCCGGCGCTGGCCGCGTTCCTGCGCCGGCTCCCGGCGTCGTACCGCTACGCCGTGGAAGTCCGCCACCCCGCCTTCTTCGCCGACCCGCGGGCGACGCGGGAGCTCGAGACGGTCCTCACCGCCGCGGCGGCCGAGTGGATCCCGTTCGACACGACCGTGTTCTTCCAGACCCCGCCGACCAGCGACGCGGAGCGCGACGCCTGGACCAAAAAGCCGCGCACGCCGCTGCGCGAGGAGGCCCTGACCGGCCATCCGATCGTCCGGTACCTCGGCCGCGACGACCCCGCGCGGACCGTCGAGGGCTGGCGGCGCTGGGTCGCGGTCACCGCCGCGTGGCTGCTGGAGGGCCGCTCGCCAACGGTCTTCATCCACACCCCGGACAACGCGGACGCCCCGGAACTCGCCCGCCGCTTCCACGATGAGGTCCGCGCCCGCGTACCCGACCTCCCGCCACTGCCCACCCCCGAGCCCATCGAGCCGCTGACCCTCTTCTGAGCGCGGGCCGGGTGTCTACGCCAGGAGCTTCACGTCGGTGCCGGTGGGCAGTTGCAGGAACTGCAGCAGGCGGGTCGCCTCGGCGTGGACCTCGGCCGGGTCGGGCAGGGGGCGGAACGGCACCACCTCCAGGCGGCCCGGCTCGATCGACCACGTGCCGGCGACGAAGCCGTCGACCAGGAACGTCGGGCGGACGATCGAGTAGCCGGGGCAGACCACGGCACGGTCGGCGGCCGAGGCGATGATGCGGCCGCGGTCGGAGTGGCTCAGGACCAGGTTGTCGAACTCCGGCAGGAACCGCACCGGGGCGGGCTGGTCCGGGTCGGCCAGGTCCAGGTCCGGCAGGTCGAACAGCTCGCGGCCGTCCTCGTCACGATAGACGCGCAGGCCCGGGCGCAGCGCCTCGACCGTGTCGCGCAGCCGGCGCAGGCCCGACCAGATCTGCAGGTCGCCGTGCGTGGCCGGGCCGCACGACATGAGGTACCGCCGCAGGAGCCTTTCGGGTTTTGGGTCTTCCTCGAGCGGGGCGCCGAGCCAGTCCTCGGCCAGGGCGACCCGCACGTGCCCGCGGCGCCGCCACGTCCCGGACGGCGGCGGATGGACCAGGGAGAGCTGGTGCTGGGCCGCCCAGGCCAGCGCGATCGCCTCGCGGCCCGGGAAGCGCGCGCCGAGCTCCCGCGCCAGCTGCGGGCGGGTCAGGATCCGGCCCGACAGCGCCTCGGTCGCGGCCGCCGCCAGCTCGGCAAGGTCCAGGCCTTCGATCTGGCGGCGGAACGCGGACAGGCCGCCGCGGCCCATGCCGGCCCTGATGAGCGGGCGCAGCCAGCGGTAATCCTGCGCCGCGGTGAGGTGCTGCGTGCCGCGCAGCAGGCCGCCGCGGACCACCGAGCGGTCCTCGAGGGCCTCGGTGAGCCGCTCGTGCGTGAAGCCGGGCAGGCGCGCCCACAGGCCGACGTACGGCGCGTCGACCTCCTGCGCCTGCACCGCCACGAGGTGGGCGACCGCGTCCGGCACGGCGCGCGGCACGGCATCGAGCAGCAGCTGACGGCGCAGATAGGTGCGGTTGAGCGTTCGCGTGGTGATCCTCACGCGGCGACGGTACGGCGGGAAGCGGTCAGCAACGGTCCGCATCCGTGGAGGGGCCGGCGCCCCGGTGGGAGGCGCCGGCCCCAGGGGTACCGCGGACTCAGCAGTGGCCGAGGTCGTCCCAGTTGGCGGTCCAGCCGGGCTCGGAGCCCTGGGTCCACCACTTGGCGCGCCACAGGTGCTTGCCCTGGCCCGACGGCGGGCCGTTCGGGTCTCCGTTGGCGCTCTTCTCGTGCTTGACCGTCTGGCCGGCCGTGTACACCGCGCTGAACGACCACTCGGAAGCGGTGGAGCAGTTGGTGGCCGGCGGGGTGGACGTCGACGGTGACGGTGACGGTGACGCCGACGGGGACTTGGACGGCGACGCCGAGGTCGACGGCGTCGCGGAGCCGGACGGGGTCACGCACGGGCCGGGCGAGTCCACCGTGTCGGTGAACGTGTTGCCCGCGCTGCGGTAGGCGGCCGCCTGGGCCGTCGCCTGGCTCGGGGTGAGGACCTGGTTCTTGGCGTACAGGACCCAGTCGACCTGCTCGATGTAGGTGCTCAGGCCGCCGGTGTGCGCCGCGGTGTCGATGAACCACAGGTTCCAGTTGATGGTCATCGTCTGGCGCGGGTAGAACTTGCCGGAGTGGTCGCCGACCTGCTGGCCGTCGATGTAATAGATGACGTGCCCGCTGGAGACGGTGACGACCAGGTCGTGCCAGCCGTCGAAGCTCTTGCGCTCCTCCGAGTGCACGTTGTCGGCGTACCACGGGTCGTTGCGGTACGTGTACCAGGTCGTCTGGTAGTTGATCGGCCCGGTCTCGCCCCACCCGCCGTTGGGCAGGTACTCCGAGACGTCCAGCTCGCTGTAGGTCGGGTCGAGATCCCCGTTGAGCGGGCTGATCGTGAAGAACGTCTCGTTGATGTGGTCGCCGTCGTTGCCGCTCTGCGGTGCGTCGGTGAAGCGGATCCGGCTGGCGTAGGTGCCCTCGAAGTACCGCTTCTGGCTGGTGTAGAGCTCGGCCTGGTTGGTTCCCCCGCTGGTGCCGTCCGTGGACGCGGTCAGCTGCATGACCTTCTGACCGCCGCTGGTCGGGAAGGAGATGCTGTTGGCCGACCAGGTGGCGCCGGGCACGCCCGGGCCGCCGGAGTAGGTGCGCGGCACCCACCCGTGCGCGGTCAGCGTCGCGTCCGAGGACGAGCTGTAGTTGAAGTCGTCGAACAGGTATCCGCAGTTGTTCGCGGCGGCACTGGCGGTGCCGACAGTGGCCGCGGTGATGGCGGCAGCGCCGATCGCGCCGACGAGCGCGACACCGGACAGGGCCGCCAAAGATCGACGTTTACCGATTGACATGACGTAGAGTCCTCCCAATTGCAAGGGATGGGGGGAGTTACTTGACCGCGCCGGCGGTCATACCGGCTCGGATGTGGCGTTGGAACGCGACGTAGGCGATGAGCACCGGCAGCATGGCGATCGTGAGGCCGGCGAACAGTCCGCTCCAGTCGCTGCGGTAGCCCTGGCTGACCGACAGGGAGGCCAGGCCCTGCGCCAGGACGTACCGGTCCGGGTCGGGATTGAGGACCAGCGGCAGCAGGTACTGGTTCCACAGCCCGAGAAAATTGAAGATGCCGACGGCGACCAGACCCGGCCGGGCCATCGGCAGCATGACGCGGAAGAACACCCCGGCGTGCGAGCAGCCGTCCATGAACGCGGCCTCGGCCACCTCGCCGGGCAGCGTGCGGAAGAACGAGTGCAGGAAGAACACGGTGAACGGCACCGCGTAGGCGGCGTACACCAGGATCAGGCCCTGGTAGGTGCCGAGCAGGTGCAGCTGCCGCACCACGAAGAACAGCGGCACGATCGCCAGGAACACCGGGAAGAACATGGCCGCGACGAACGTGTAGTAGACGATCCGGTTGCCGCGGAAGTCGTACCGCGCCAGCGCGTACGCCACCAGCGAGCCCAGCAGCATGGTCAGCAGCAGCCCGCCGCCCACGACGACCAGGCTGTTGAGGAGGTACCGGCCGATCTCGGCTTGGTTCCAGGCGCGCGACCAGTTCTCGAAGTGCGGCGTCGTCGGTACCGACCAGGGATCGTTGAGGATCTGCTGGTCGGTCTTGAACGAGCTGAGCACCGCCCACAGCAGCGGCAGCGCGGTGACCGCGCCCCAGCAGAGCATCGCCAGATGGGGAAGCACCCGTTTCACGCGAGTTCGACCCTCTCCTTGTGGCCCGCCCGCAGCGCGAGGACGGCCAGCGTCAGCGTCGCGAAGAACAGCGCGACCCCCATCGCCGAGGCGTAGCCGAAGTTGTTGAAGGTGAAGGCGTTGCGGTAGAGCGACAGCCCGATCACCTCGGTCGCGCCGTCCGGGCCGCCCGGCCCGACCGTCATGACCTGCACGACGGCGAAGCCGTCCAGGGCGGCGATTCCGAGGTACACGAACGCCACCTGCACGGTGTCGCGCACCAGCGGCAGCGTGACCCGGCGGAAGGTGGCCCAGCCGCTCGCGCCGTCCAGCAGGGCCGCCTCGAACAGCTCCCTCGGGATCGAGTCGATCGCGGCGCTGAACAGCACCATGTAGAACCCGACCGACGACCAGATCAGCACGGCCATCACGGCCGGCAGCGCCAGGGACGGCTCGGCCAGCCAGCTTCGGGCGAGTGAGGACAGCCCGACCCCGCGCAGCACTCCGTTGAGCAGGCCGTTGTTCGGGTTGTAGACGAACCCCCACAGCACCGCGATGACGACCAGCGACAGCAGCTGCGGGAAGAAGTACACGATCTGGTAGACGCGGGAGCCCGCGATGCCCCTGCGGCCGTCGCGGCCGCCCAGGTGCAGCATGCTCGCCAGGAACAGGCCCAGGGCGATCGTGGTCAGCGGTACCACCGCGAGCATGACGGCGTTGTTGCGCACCGCGTCGAGGAACAGGGAGTCGCCGCCGAGGCGGGCGTAGTTGCCCGCCCCGACGAAGTGCGCCTCGTCGGCCACGCCGGTCCAGTCGGTGAGCGAGAGGTAGAACGCCTGCGCGTACGGCGACAGCACGAAGACCACGTGCAGCACCAGGGCCGGCACGAGCGCACCGAACAGGAACCGGAGCCGACCGTGCTTCATCAGCGGGTGTACTTCTTGACGCTGGAGTCCTTCGCGAGCGCGTCGGCGGCCTTCTGGATGCGATCGGCCCACTCGGCGGGCGTGGCGCGCTTGTTCATCAGTTCGCCGGTCGCATCGTCGACGGCCTTGGCCAGCGGCGCGTACCAGGTGCGGAAGCGGTACGTGAAGGCCTCCTTGCCGGCCGCGGTGACCGCGTCGCGGGTCGAGCCCAGGCCGCTGGACAGGGTCAGCCCGTCGGTGGCCCCGGCCACGGCCGGCAGCGTGCCCGCGCTCTGCGCGAACGCCTTCGCCGACTGCTTGGAGAACAGGATCCGCAGGTACTCCATCCCGCCTGCGGCGTTCTTCGCCTTCGCCGGCACCAGGAACGACTCGGAGCTGGCCGCCTGCACCGCGGCCGCGCCCATCTTGTCGCTCGACGTGCGCGACGGCACGGCCCCCATCACCATGTCGAAGCCCTTGGGCGCGACGTCCTTCTGCTCGCTCTCCAGCCACGAGCCGCACGGGATGAACGCGGCCTTGCCCTGGCACCAGGCGCCCTGCGCCTCGGTGTGCGACAGCGCCTCGGAGCCGCTCATGATGTATCCCTTGCCGGCCAGCTCCGCGAACGCCTCGGCGGCGGCCTTGAGCCCGTCGGCCTTCCAGGCGTTGGGCTCCAGGTTGTCCACGGCCTTGACGAGGTCCATGCCACCGGTCTTGGCCGCCATGCTCAGCAGCGGGTCGTTGATGTACTCCGGATACTTGCCCTGGTAGGTCCACGGCGCGACGCCGGCCGCCTTGATGGTGGCGCAGAGCGTGAGCATCTCGTCCCACGTCTTCGGGTAGGTCCAGCCCTTGCTCGCGAACAGCGGCTTGGAGTACCACAGGCCCCACGCCGTGTAGGTGAAGTTCAGCACCAGGACCGACCTGTCGAACGTGCCGTCGTCCACCACGCCCGGCAGCAGCGTGTCGCGGACCTTGGTGTTGGGGTCGTCGAACGAGGGTGCGTCGAGCAGCTCGGCCAGGTCGGTCAGCTGCTTCACCCCGACCAGGGTGGCGATGTCCAGCCGGCCGGCGCCGGTGTTGTCGACCACGTCCGGGGGCGTGTTGGCGACGAAACGCGGCTGCAGGGCCTCGCCCACCTTCTGGATGCCCTTGTGGTCGATCTTCGCCTTCGCGTACTTGGACTTGTAGAGGTCCTCGGCGTGCTTGGCGTAGTCGTCGCCGTAGCCGCCCTTGAAGATGACGACCTCGAGCGGGGCGTCGTCCTTGACGCCGAGCGGGTTGTCCGCGCTCTTCACCCCGGTGTTCGCGGCCGGCTTCTCGTCGTTGCCGCCGCTGGTCACACAGGCGCTGAGCAGCGGAGTCGCCGCAAGAGCTTTGAGAACGGCGCGTCTTTTCGGATACGTTCGAACGGAGGATGAGGGGTTCATCGGCTTCTCTCCTTATGCGGTACGCCGGATGCGCCCGGCGTACCGCGCCTCGAGTGCTGCGTTGTGCTCCCGTCCGCCCGGCACGTTGTCGGACAGGTAGACCGGCGGCGTGACGCCGAGCGCCAGCAGGCGCGCCACCACCTCGGTGACGATCTGCTGCGCCAGCAGCGCCGCGGTGATCGAGGAGACGGCCCCGACGGCGCCGCCGCCGGGCAGCGGCAGCGACGCGTCGCCGTAGGGCGCCCCGTTGTCGAGCACCACGTCGGCGAGGTCGCCGAGCTTCAGGCCGCTGTCGTGCCGCGAGTCCACGCGCGAGGAGTGCTCCAGCGACGTGATCGCGATGAGCGCGTGACCCTGCTGCTTGACCAGCCGCGCCATCTCCACCACGGCGCCGTTGACGCCGGAGTTGGAGGCGATGACGAACGTGTCGTCGGGCTTGACGGGGGCGAGATCGTAGAGCCGGTGCGCGACGCTCGGCGTGCGCTCCAGCTGCGGGTCGGCCAGGGCGCTGACGGGGTCGCCGCCGTAGAGCACGATGTCGCGCAGCGCGATGCGGTTGGTCGGCACCAGGCCGCCGGCCCGGCCGGCGATCTCCATGGCGAGCGCCTCGGAGTGCCCGCAGCCAAACGCCTGGATCACCCCGCCCGCCTGCACCGTCGCGGTCATCAGCTCGGCGGCGTGCGCCACCTTGTCGCCCTGGGTGGTCCCCACCCGCTCGATCGCGGCGCGGATCACCTCGACGTAGTCGGCACTTCTGATGGTCACTGCGGCTTGTCCCTCCGTGGTCGCTTGCGGTTGTTGGTCGTGTCGGGCACCCGGTGCGCGTCGACGGCGCGCACCGTGAGCTCGAGGGCCTCGGCGGTGCGCTCGTAGGTGCGCTGCGCCACCGCGACGTAGATGAGGTCCAGGACCAGCAGCTGCGAGTGCAGCGCGGAGAGGGCCGCGACCCGGAAGGTGGTCTCGTGGACCGAGGTGGTGAACACGACGTCGGCCACCTCGGCCAGCGGCGAGCGCCCGAACGACGTCACCGCCACCGTCAGCGCCCCGTGGTCGGCGGCCTCGGCGAGGGTCTCGAGCACCTCGCGCGTGCGGCCGGAGTGCGACAGCCCGATGGCGACGTCGCCCGGGCCCAGCAGCGCCGCGTTGGTGAGCGCGGTGTGGCTGTCCGAGCGGTACCACACCGGGACCCGGATGCGCTCGAGCCGGAAGGCCATCTCCCGGCCCGCGGTGCCGCTGGAGCCGAGCCCGAAGATCTCCACCCGCCCGGCGCCGGCGATCGCCTCGGCGACCCGCTCGACCGCGCCGACGTCCAGTCCGGCCGCGGTCGCCTGGATCGCCCGGGTGTCCGCCGCGGTGACCACCCCGAGGACGTCGCCGAGCGGGTCGTCCGGCGCGATGTCCCCGCTGATGTCGGTCTCCCAGCGGGCCTGCTCGGCCCGCCCGGTCTCGGTCGCGATCGCCACCCGGAGGTTCGCGTATCCCTTGAAGCCGAGCGTGCGGCTGAACCGCGTGACGGTGGCCGTCGAGGTGCCGGAGCGCTCGGCGAGGTCGACGATGCTCGCGTGCGCCGCCGTCTCCGGATCGCCCAGGATCGTCTCGGCGATCTTCGCCAGGGCGTCCGGCATCGTCGGTCCCTCGATGCGCAGCCGCCCGAGCAGCCCGCCACTCTCACCCGTCACGCCGAGCCACCTAACATGGTAGTCATCCTTTTCATCGTTCTGCCTTGACGATGAAAATTACGACCACTTCAACTTCTAGTCAACAACGATTTTCTATGCTTCCATCGACGCCATGGCTGTCGTGGGCCCCGTAGTGGTCGGCGTGGACGCGGGCGGCACCGCGTCGAGGGCCGTGGTCACCGACGCGGCGGGCGTCGTGCTCGGCCGCGGTACCGCCGGCCCGGGCAACCCGTCGGCCGGCGGGCCGCCGGCCGCACGCGCCGTCGGGTCGGCGCTGCGGTCGGCGCTCGGCAGCCTGGACCCAGCCTCCGTCGCCGCCGGCGTGGTCGGGGTCGCCGGGGTCAGCGCCCTGGCGGACCCGGCGGTCGCCGCCGCGTTCGCCGCCGAGTGGCGGTCGCTGGGCCTGCGCTGCGACATGGCCGTGGTCGGCGACGCGGTGACGGCGTTCGCCGCGGGCGGCGCCTGGCCGTCCGGGGCGGTGCTCATCGCCGGGACGGGCGCGGTCGCCGCCCTCGTCGACGGCCTGGAGATCGCCCGGGTCGCCGACGGGCTGGGCTGGCTGCTCGGCGACGAGGGCTCCGGCCTGTGGCTGGGGCTGCAGGCGACCCGGCTGGCGGCGCGCCGCTGGTCGGCTCCCCTGGCCCGCGCGGTGGCCGCGCACGCGGGCGCCGCGACGCCCGACGATCTGGTCCACTGGGCCGGCGCCCTGCCACCGTTCGGCGCCCTGGCCCCGCTGGTCTGCGAGCTGGCCGACGCCGGCGACCCGGACGCCGCGGCGATCGTCGCCGACGCGGCCTCGCGGCTGGTCGCGACGCTGGACTCGCTGGCGGCCCCGGCCACCCCGGTGGTGCTCGCCGGCGGCCTGCTGGTCGCCGGCACGCCGGTGCGCCGCGGGGTGCTCGCGACGCTCGAGGCGCGCGGTACGCCGGTGGGCACGGCGGGCGACCCCGCACTGGGCGCAGCCCGCCTCGCCTCAGCACGCCGTCCTGTCGCACGAAGCCGCCCCGGCGGCGTGCCGCCCGGTTGAGGCGCGGCCGTCAGCTCAGGCGCATGCCTCGGCGCGGGTGAGCAGGAGCGTGCGCTCGCGTTCGTTGCGGGTCATCGCGGCGGCGCGCTCGAACTCGGCCCGGGCCTCCGGGCGGCGGCCGAGGCGGAAGAGGAAGTCGCCGCGGACCGAGGGCAGCAGGTGGTACCCCCGCAACGACGGCTCCTCCAGCAGCGGCTCGAGCACCGCCAGGCCGGCCTCGGGGCCGTCGGCCATCGACACCGCGACCGCGCGGTTGAGCTCGACGACCGGCGACGGGGCCAGGTCGGCGAGGCGGGCGTACAGCTCGGCGATGCGCGCCCAGTCGGTCTCCCCGGCGGTGCGCGCCCGCGCGTGGCAGGCGGCGATCGCGGCCTGCAGGGTGTACGTGCCGCCGCCCAGCTCCTCGGCGCGCGCCAGGGCGGCCAGGCCGCGCCCGACGAGCAGCCGGTCCCAGCGGCGGCGGTCCTGCTCCAGCAGCGTGACGGGCTCGCCGTCCGGACCGGTGCGCGCGGCCGAGCGGGACGCCTGGATCTCCAGCAGGGCGATCAGGCCGTGCACCTCCGCCTCGGCCGGCATCAGCCCGGCCAGGATTCGGCCGAGGCGCATGGCCTCCTCGCACAGGGCCGGGCGCATCCAGTCGTCGCCGGCCGTCGCGGAGTACCCCTCGTTGAAGATCAGGTAGATGACCTCCAGCACCGAGGAGAGCCGCTCGGCGCGGGCCGGCCCGGTGGGCAGCTCGAAGGGCACCTTCGCGTCGGCGAGCGACTTCTTCGCGCGGCTGATGCGCTGGCCCACCGTCGCGTCCGGTACGAGGAAGGCGCGCGCGATCTCGTCGGTGGACAGGCCGCCGAGCATGCGCAGGGTCAGCGCCACCCGGGCCTCGGGCTTCAGGACCGGGTGGCAGGCGGTGAAGATCAGCCGGAGGAGGTCGTCCTCGATGGGGTCCTGTTCGAGTACCGCATCGAACTCCGAGGCGTCCGTGTGCTCCTCCACCGCCAGCGCCGGCAGGTGCCGCTGCAGCACCTGCCGGCGGCGGATGGTGTCGATCGCGCGGCGCTTGGCCGTGGTCATCAGCCAGGCGCCGGGATTGCGCGGTACGCCCTCGGACGGCCACTGCTCGAGCGCCGCCACCAGGGCGTCCTGCGCCAGCTCCTCGGCGAGGCCGACGTCGTCGACGAGCCGGGCGACGCCGGCGATGACCCGCGCCGCCTCGATCCGCCAGACCGCCTCGATCGCACGTTTCGCATCGGTACCCGTACCCACGGGCCCAACATAGTGCGCCCGGCTACTCGAACTCGGAGACCCTGCGCACCTCGACCTCGACGTTATCGAACATCGCCGCGAAGCGGGTCGCCCACTCGACGGCCTCGGCGTGGTCGCGCACCTGCAGGATGCCGAAGCCGCCGATGACCTCCTTGGCCTCCGCGAACGGCCCGTCCGTGACCGTGGTCTTGCCGTCGGCCACCCGGATGATCGCCGCGCCGGCCGAACTGGGCAGCAGGCCCTCCGCGGCGAGCAGCACGCCCGCCTTGCTGACCTCCTCCATGTACTCGCCGAACTTGGCGATGAACTCGGGCGTCGGCTGCCACAGCGCCGGGTTCGAGTCGTCGAGCTTGTGCATCAGCATGTACCGCATCTCGGGTTCCTCCTCGGTAAGGTGCTGGCCGTTGCCCAGCCTCTACTACCGCGTCGAGCGGCGCTCGGCGTCTTCGACAACGTCGCCGAAAAAAGTTTGGAGACCGCTGCGATGCGCATCCTCTTCGCCTTCGCCGGCGGCAACGGCCACCTCCAGCCGCTGCTCCCGCTCGCCCGCGCCGCCGCCGACCGGGGCCACGCCGTCGCGGTGACCGGCCGGCCCGGCGTCCTGCCCAAGGACTTCGAGGGCTTCCCCGCCGGCGCCGACGAGCCCGACGGCGAGCGCCGCCCGCTGGCCCGCCTCGACCGCGACCGCGAGGAGCTCGAGTTCCGCGACGGCTTCGGCGGCTGGATCGCCCGCGAGCGCGCCGCCTCCACCAAGCAGGTCGCCCAGCGCTGGCGCCCCGACGTCATCGTCTGCGACGAGGCCGACTTCGGCAGCATGATCGCCGCCGAGGCGCTGGGCATCCCGCACGCCTCGGTCGTAGTGCTCGCCGCCGGCACGTTCGGCCGCCCCGACGGCCTCGCCGAGCTCCTCGACGAGACCCGCGCCACGCACGGCCTGCGCGCCGACCCGTCCCTCGCGATGCTCGACCGCCACCTGGTGATCTCCCCGGTGCCGGCGAGCTTCCGGGCCCGCCCCGGCGCACAGCCCATGCGCCCGATGCCGCTCGTCCCGCCCGCGCCGACCACGCCGCCGACGGTCTACTTCACGCTCGGCACCATCTTCAACACCGAGTCGGGCGACCTCTTCGCGCGCTTCCTCGGCGGCCTGCGCGACCTGCCGATATCGCTCGTCGTCACCGTCGGGGCCGGGATCGACCCGGCCGAACTGGGCGCGCAGCCGCCGAACGTGCGCGTCGAGCGGTACATCCCGCAGGCCGACCTGCTGCCCCGCTGCTCGGCGGTCGTGTCGCATGCGGGCTCGGGCACGGTGGTGGGCGCGCTGGCGCACGGGCTGCCGATGGTGCTGGTGCCGATGGGCGCCGACCAGCCGGCCAACGCGGACCGCTGCGAGTCGCTCGGCGCCGGCGTCGTGCTGGACGCGGTGGACAGCACGCCGGCCGACGCCGCCGAGGCGCTGCGGGCGGTGCTGTGGCAGCCCTCCTACCGCGAGGCGGCCGAAGCCTTGCGCGCCGAGATCGCCGCCATGCCTTCACCGGCGGAGGTGCTCCCCCTGCTGGAGTCCCTCCACTAAGGTCCGAGCGATGAGACGATCACGGGTGTGATCGAACTCCCCGAAGGGCCGTGGTCGGACTGGGACGTGCTGCAGTTCGACGGAGCCAACCTGCGGTTGGCAGCCGGATACGACCTGACCTACCACCATGGCCTTGAGATCGTGTTTACCGACGTCGCCTATCTGGCGTGCCCGATCTATTTCTGGGACCCCAGATTCCGAGAGCCGACCCCCGGCGAACGGGAGTTGGTGCGCCGGTACAGCGGGGAAGAACCGCCGGTGATCGTGGCCTTCGACATCGAGTCACCGATCGGAGCGGATCTGCTTCCTTGCCTGGTCGCGGCAGAGGCGGTGGAGATCGTGGTCGGCTTGGTATATCGCTACTGGCGAGAGGATCTCGCGGCAGGCGAACGGCTCGCACCGAATGTACGACCGCCCAAGCTGTGAGGTGGAGCCGACGTCAGCGGGCGGGTCAGGCGGGTCAGGCGGGCCAGCGGCGCAGTTCGTCGGCGGCGTCCGAGAGTTCGCGGTGCAGGCGCGGGTCCAGGTCCGTGCGGGCCAGCATGCTCTCCGCCAACCCTAGCGCCCGCCCGCTGTACAGCGGGAAAGCCAGCCGGACGACCTGCAGCGCCGCGAGCGGATAGCGGCCCTCCAGCATCGCCGGGAGGTCGGCGAAGTAGCGCTCCACGTAGGCGTCCGTCAGCGCCTCCTGGCCAGGCTGCCAGAACGCCCCCGCGTTCGCCACGGCGAGGCGCGGGTTCGGGTCGTGGACGAGGGTCTGCCAGGCGCGGGCCTTCGCCTCCGCCGACGGGAGCGCGGCCCGGCACGCGGCCGCCCGCTCCGCGCCCTTCGCGCTCGGGTCCAGGCGCTCCCCCGCGGCGATCTCCGCCTCGCCCGCGGCGCCGAGCGCGGCCAGGCGCAGCAGCAGCGACCAGCGCAGGTCCGCGTCGACGACGAGGCCGTCCGGGGCGCCGGGGCCGTCGAGCCAGGCGTGCAGCATCGGTACGTCGCCGGGGCCCGCGACGCTGACGAGCGCCCGCGCGGTCGCGAGCTGCCGGCCGGTCCCCGGCGCGGCACCGGCGAGCGCGCCCGCGCAGACCTCGGCGAGCGGGCCGAACGCGACGAGGCCGCGGCGCGCGAGGGCGTCGCGGGCGAAGGCGAGGACCTCGTCGAAGACGCCCTCCTGGCGCTCGGTGGGCAGCGCGGCCACCAGCAGCGCGAGGAACTCGGCGGCAGGGATTTCGCCGTCGCGGACGGCGTCGATGACGCCGGTCCAGACCACCGCGCGGGCGAGCGGGTCGTCGAGGTCGGGCAGGACGGCCGGCAGGGCGGCGCGGCCGGAGGGGTCGAAGCGGATCTTGGCATAGGTCTCGTCGCCGTCGTTGAGCAGCAGCACGGTGCCGGTCGGGGCGGTGGCGAGGCCCGGGATCGTCGCGTGCGTGCCGTCGATGGTGCACGGCACACGCAGTACCGAACCGTCCGAAGCGTAGGCGGAGACCGTGAGGCGGTGCGGTCGCAGCGGGCGGCCGGTCTGCTCCACCGTGAGGCCGGCGGGCGAGGGCACCGGCCGCAGGGTGTTGACGCCGCTGCTGCGCAGCCAGAGCTCGGCCCAGCCGGTGAGGTCGCGGCCGGCCGCGTCGCCGAGCACCGCCAGCAGGTCGGTCAGGGTGGCATTGCCGAAGCGGTATCGCCGGAAGTACTCCCGCAGCCCCGCGAGGAAGGCGTCGTCGCCGACGTGCACGGCGAGCTGGCGCAGCGCGGCGGCGCCCTTGGCGTAGGAGATGCCGTCGAAGTTCTGCAGCGCGACCGCGGTGTCGGCGACGCCGTCAGGTGCGACCGGATGTGTCGAGGGGCGCTGGTCGGCGAGGTAGCCCCAGCGCTCGCGCCAGATCGCGAAGTCGGCCGCGGCGTCCGGGTGCCGGCCGGTCTCGGCCGCGACCCGCCAGCCCATGTACTCCGCGAACGCCTCGTTGAGCCAGACGTCGTCCCACCAGCGGAGCGTGACGAGGTCGCCGAACCACATGTGCGCCATCTCGTGTGCCATCACCACGAACCGGCGGTGCCGCTCGCTGTCGGTGGCCCGGGCGCGGAACAGGAACTCCTCGCGGAAGTTCACCAGCCCCGGGTTTTCGACGGCGCCGCCGGAGAACTCGGGGACGAATGCCTGGTTGTACGCGCCGAACGGATACCGGACGCCGAAGAGCTCGTGGTAGTGGTCGAAGCTCGCCGCGGTCGCCTCGAACAGCTCGCCGGCGTCGGCGTCGAGGCAGGGCGCCAAGCTCCGCCGGCACAGCAGGCCGAGCGGGATGCCGTCGTGCTCGCGCTCCAGCACGTGCCAGGGGCCTGCGACGAGGCTGAAGAGGTACGTCGACAGCGGCGGCGTGGCCTCGAACTCCCACCGCCCGCCTGTGCCCCCGGTCAGGCCCGCCCGCAGCGGCGCGTTGCCCCGCACCGTCCACCGCGGCGGCGCCAGCACGGTGAGCGCGATCGGCGCCTTGAGGTCCGGCTGGTCGAAGCAGGCGAAGATCCGCTGCGCGTCGTCGAGGGGCGCCTGCCCGTACAGGTAGACCTCGCCGTCCTCGGGATCGAAGAACCGGTGCAGCCCCTCGCCGTTGCGCGAGTACGGCGCGACGAACTCGATCTCGAGCCGGTTCTCGCCCTCCAGGCCGGCGAGCGCCAGCCGGTTGTCGTCGAGGCCGTCGCCGTCCAGCGCCGCCCCGTTGAGCGCGGCCTTGACGATCCGCCCGCCCTTGATCTCGGCGAACGTGCCCGTCCCGGGCTCGGCACACCCGAACTCGACGACCGTCCGCGACACGAACTCGTCGTCCCCGGTGAGGTCCAGCTCGACGGCGTAGGAGTGCACACGCAGCAGCCGCGCGCGGCGGACCGCCTCGGCACGGGTCAGACTCGGCATGATCCGCACGGTACCCGCTCAAACCGTGACCCACGGAAACGGGACATTGTTCCCGGGCGCTCGGGACGCGCCGACGGTGCGGCCCGGGTCTGGCGGGCGGCACCGTACCGGGCATGACCACTGCGATCATCACCAGAACCGGGCGCGGCTGGGCGTTCAGCGGAGCGCTCGGGGGCCTCGCCGGGCTCGTCGGACTGTTCATCGGCGCGAACCTGACCGCCACCGTCGGCGACGGGATCAGGGACAACGGGCGCGGGAGACGGGGTGACAGGAGACGGGGTGGGCATGCACTCGATGCGCGAGCGCGCCGCCGAGCTCGGCGGCGACCTCACCGTCACGTCGTCGGCGGCGGGCACCAGCGTGTCGGCCCGGCTGCCGCTGGGGGCCGGGGAGGTGACGGCATGAGCGAGCCCGTCCGCGTGCTGATCGTCGACGACCACGACCACTTCCTGGCCGGGCTGCGGGCGCTGCTGGCCACCAGCGCCGAGGTCGAGGTCTGCGGCGAGGCGGCCAGCGGGGAGGAGGCGCTGGCCGCGCTCCCGCGCCTGCAGCCCGACGTCATCCTGCTCGACCTGGTCATGCCCGGCATGGGCGGCATCGCGGCGACGGCGCGGATCGCGGGGACCATGCCGCACGTGCGGGTCCTGGTGCTGAGCATGGCCGACGACGACGATTCGGTCTTCGCCGCCGTCCGCGCGGGCGCGCGCGGCTACGTGCTCAAGGGCGCCCGCCGGGTGGAGATCATCCGCTCGATCCGGGTCGTCGCGGACGGCGAGGCCATCTTCGGGCCGGCGATCGCGGGCCGGCTGATGGGGTACTTCGCCGGCCTGGACCGCACCGCCCCCGACCCGTTCCCGGAGCTCACCCAGCGCGAGCGGCAGATCCTCGCGCTGATCGCCCGCCACCTGACCAACCCGCAGATCGCCGAGCGGCTGGGCGTGAGCCAGAAGACCGTCCGCAACCACGTGTCGAACATCTTCACGAAGCTGCAGGTCGCCGACCGCGCCCAGGCGATCGTCATCGCCCGCGACGCCGGCCTGAACGAATGACGTACTCGGCGACGCCGAGGTTGACGAGCCAGCCCGCCAGCAAGGCCACGGCGCGCCACGGGGTGTAGCGCGGGTCGGCCTCGTCCAGCGCGATGAACAGGGGGACGCTCGTCAGCACCTGGGTGCCGGCGCCCATGCCGATCGCGTAGCCGCGCAGCATCCACGCGCGGTGTGCGCGAAAGTCGCGGCGGCGCGCGGCCAGGAAGCCCAGGACCAGGGCGGCGAACATGGCGGTGCCGAAGATGTACCGGAAGACGTTGAGCGCGGTGTTGTCGGTCGCCGGTAGCGGGTAGAAGGCGGTCATCCACAGGCCCGAGGCGGCGACGGCCAGGCCGCAGACCACCAGCACCCGGCCCGCCATGCGGTGCCAGCGGCGGTGCCGGGCGCGGAAGCCCGGCGCGAGCTGCAACGCGCCGAGCACGGCGAAGGTCACCGCGCCGATGATGTGGATGATCACCGGGACCGGCATGTCGACGAAGCGGGCGTTGTCGGCGGTGCGCTCGGCGCCGCCGGTGAGCTCGGCGACGCGCAGTCCGCCGGCCACGGACGGGACGAAGGCCAGCAGGAGCAGGCCGGCGATGATGGGCCAGTCGCGGCGCCTGCGGCTGCGCTGCGGGGCGGTGACGGTCGTCATGAGCACCGATGGTGAGGCCGAAACCGGCGCGGCTCATCGGAACTTGGGCCGGAGCCGGGCCGTACCAAAGTTCAGGTGCCGGGTCGGACGCGATTCGTCTCGTACGCCCACATCGCGATCTCCACCCGGTTGCGCACGCCCAGCTTGAGCATCAGCGCGGTGACGTGGGTCTTGACGGTGCTCAGCGTGATGAACAGCTCGTCGGCGATCTCGTTGTTCGTCCGGCCCCGGGCCACCCGGGCCAGGACCTGCTCCTCGCGGTCGGTCAGGGGCTCGACCGGCTGGCGGGGCGGCGTGGACGGGCCGGTGTCGGCGAACGCCCGCAGCAGGCGGGTGGTGACGCTCGGCGCGATGAGCGCGTCGCCGTTCGCGGCGGCGTGCACGGCCTGCGCGAGCAGGGCGGGGCCCGCGTCCTTGAGCAGGAAGCCGCGCGCGCCGGCGCGCAGGGCGGCGTACACGTACTCGTCGAGGTCGAACGTGGTGATGACCACGACGGCGAGCGGGTCCTCGACGGCCGGGCCGGCCAGCTGCCGGGTCGCCTCCAGCCCGTCCATGCCGGGCATGCGCACGTCGAACAGGCACACGTCGGGGCGCAGGCGGCGGGCCAGCTCGACACCGCGCCGCCCGTCGGCTGCCTCGCCGACCACCTCGATGCCCGGCTGCGCGTTGAGGATCATTGTCAGCCCGGTGCGGACGATCTCCTGGTCATCCGCGACCAGCACCCGCACGGTCACCGGCCAATGCTACGGGCGGGGTGGCACCCCCAGATCCGCCGAAAGTACGACCCGCGACGAGGACCCCGGCGAGCGCGGGCGCGAGCGCGACGCCGAACGCGGCGAGATACGCCACCGGGCCGGCGTCGACGAGCGCGGCGAAGAGGGAGCCGCCGATCGCGAGCGCGACGGTGGTCAGCAGCGCGTCGGCGACCTGCAGCGCGGAGCTGTTCATGCCCTGCTCGGCGGGGGCGGAGTAGCGCAGCACGAGCGCCGCGGAGGCCGGGGAGGTCAGGCCCATGCCGAAGCCGGCGAGGCACCAGCCGGCGACGACGACGGCCACCGGTACATCCGCGACCGCGACGGGCATCGCGGACAACACGCCGGCCACGATGCCGGCCGCTCCGAGCCGCAGCCGGGCCGCGTCGGACAGCCGCTGCGCCTGCCGCGCCTGCACCCACGAGCCGGCCGACCAGAACAGCGCGCCGACGGTCACGGTGAGGCCGGCGAGCGCGGGACTCAGGCCGCGCTCGCGGGTGAGCATGAGCGGGATGAAGACGTCGGCCTGCACGAACGCGGCGCCGGCCAGGCCGCGCAGCAGCACCACGCTCGGCAGGCCGCGGGCGGCGGCGAGGCTCCCGGGCGGCAGCAGGCGCGCGCCGCAGAAGAGCGCGACGACGAGGCCGGCGGCGAGCACCGCCAGCCCCGGCGGCGAGAATCGCTGCCCGCCGACGTACAGCAGGAGCACGCCGGCCGCGGTGCCGGCCGACAGCACCAACCGCTTGTTCGTCGACGTCCTCGCGGCATCGGGCGCGCCGCCGCCGACCGTGCGCACGCGCGGCCAGATGAGCAGCATCGACGGCGCCGCGGCGATGACGACGAGCAGGAAGACCCACCGCCACCCGACGTACTGCACGATGACGCCCGCCACCGCGGGCCCGGCGATCGCCGGCAGCACCCAGGCCGCGGCGAGCGCGGAGAACACCCGGGCGTGGGAGTCCGCGGGATAGGCCCGCCCCACCACCACGAACAGCGCCACGTTCACCAGCCCGCCGCCGAAGCCCTGCACCAGCCGCCCGGCCACGAGCGCCCACATGTGCGGCGCCAGCCCGGCGATGAGCAGCCCCGCGCAGAACAGCGCCACGCCGGCCGCGGCCGGGCGGGCCGGGCCGGCGCGGTCGCTCCACGCGCCGGCCAGGACCATCCCGACCACGCTGGTGGCCAGGGCGCCACCGAAGGCGAAGCCGTACAGGGCCAGGCCGTCCCCGTGCGCGTCCAGAGCCCGCGACACGGCCGGCATGGCCGCGGTGACCGCCACCGCCTCGAAGGCCACGAGCGTGACCAGGGTCACCATGCCGACGGTGAGCGCGCGTCTGTTCTCCACGACCGCACCGTCGCACCTCAACACGGCTTGAGGTCAAGCCGGGCGGGAATTTCAACGTGTGTTGACATCGGTCGCCGCCGAGGTCAACAATTGTTTGCCAACAATTGTTGACGTAGCCGAGGAGGAGCCATGAAGACCGTCATCGCCGGGGCCGGCCCCACCGGCCTGCTGCTCGCCGGGGACCTCGCGCGCGCCGGCGTCGACGTCACGGTGCTGGAGCGCCGGGGCGGGGAGTCCAACCTCACCCGCGCCTTCGCCGTGCACGCGCGCACCCTGGAGCAGCTCGACGCCCGCGGCATCGCCGAGGAGGTCATCGCCACCGGCACCCGGGTGTCACGGCTGCGGCTGTTCAACCGGATCGCGCTCGACCTGGGCGGCCTGCCGACACGCTTCCCGTTCGTGCTCATCTCGCCGCAGTACAACGTGGAGCGGGTCCTGGAGGAGCGCGCGGTCAAGGCCGGCGCCCGGATCCTGCGCGGCCACTCGGTCACCGGGCTGCGCCAGGACGCCGGCGGCGTCGAGGTGCGAACCGACGGCGGGACGTTCGCCGCGGACTACGTCGTGGGCGCCGACGGCGCGCACAGCGGCGTGCGGCACGCGCTCGGCCTCGAGTTCCCCGGCCACGCCGTGGTCCGGTCGCTGATGCTCGCCGACGTGCGGCTCGCCGTGCCGCCCGAGGAGGCGATCACGGTCAACGCGGTCGGCTCCGCGTTCGCCTTCGTCGCGCCGTTCGGCGACGGGTGGTACCGCGTCTTCGCCTGGAACCGCGGGCACCAGGTGCCCGACGACGCCCCGCTGACCCTCGAAGAGGTGCGCGACACGACCCGGCAGGCGTTCGGCACCGACTTCGGCATGGGCGAGTGCCGCTGGCTCTCGCGCTTCCACAGCGACGAGCGCCAGGTGGAGCGGTATCGCACCGGCCGCGTCTTCCTCGCCGGCGACGCCGCCCACGTGCACTCCCCCGCCGGCGGCCAGGGCATGAACACCGGCCTGCAGGACGCCGCGAACCTCGGGTGGAAGCTCGCCGCGACCGGCGCCGGATGGGCACCGGAGGGGCTGCTCGACTCGTACCAGGACGAGCGGCACGCCGTCGGCCGGCTCGTGCTGCGCACCAGCGGCGGCATCCTCCGGCTGGCGCTGCTGCGGTCGCGGGGCGCGCGGCTGGGCCGCGACGTGTTCGCCGGGCTCGCGCTACACGTCCCGGCGGTGCTGCGGCGAGCCACCGGCACGATCTCCGGCGTCGGCATCGACTACCCGCACGCGCCTCGGCAGCGGGACGTGGACCTGAACCCTGGTGGAGCGCGCCTCTACGAGCTGCTGCGCGCCGGCCGCCACGTGCTGCTGGGTCCGTCGGCGCCGGACGGGTACGGCGACCGGCTCATACACGCCCCGTTCGACCGTTTCGTGCTGGTGCGTCCCGACGGCCACACCGCCTGGACGGGCACCGAGGGAGACCTCCCCGTCGCGCTCCGCGCGCATCTCGGCGCGCCCCGGTGATCCCGGACACCTCGATCCGTCGATCCCTTGACATAGGAGCGTCCATCGATGTGTCATGCCGGTCACAGAGCGGTTCTCGTTGGGTTGCCGCCGCCGCACAGACGACGCACACGGGGACGACGGAACGCTTGCGAGACGTGCCGGGCCCCGCGCCGCCACGGGGGGCCTGGCACCCTCTCAGCCGTGTTGCAAGCGGGCCGTGCCGCCCTTCTCCACGATCACGAACTGCCCCATCATGCCCTGGTCCTCGTGCTTGAGGACGTGGCAGTGGAACATGTACGCCGTGGTCGGGTCGGCGTAGTCGGCGAACCGGGCGATGATCGAGTACCGCTGCTTCGGCTCCAGGAAGATCGTGTCCTTCCAGCCGCCGAGCTCCGGCGGCGGCCCGGCCCCGTTCACCGACAGCACCTGGAACCGCACGTCGTGGATGTGGCGGTCGTTCCTCCTATATGTAGTTGGGATACATGTAGGCTCTCTTGCCGTCACGCCGCGGGGCCAGACCCGAGGCGGGAACCCGGGGAAAGCTCAGGGTCCGCCTCAGGGTCTCCTCGGACTGCGCCGCGCGCCCCCGCGGGCATACTGAGCTGGTGGTTACCGCCGGCCCCATCGACGCTTACGTCGCCTCCCTGCGCGGCGCCCTGCGCGGCCCGCGCACCGCGAAGGCGGACCTGGTCGCCGAGGCGCGCGACGGCCTGATCGACGCCGCGGCCCGCTACGAGGACGACGGCCTGGACCGCGTCACGGCCGAGCGCGCGGCGGTCGAGGAGTTCGGCCCCGTCGCCGACCTGGTCCCCGAGTTTCAGCGCGAGCTTGCCCTCACGCAGGGCCGGCGGACCGCGATCGTGGTCGGCGCCGCGATCGCGGCGCAGTCGGTGGTCTCCGAGCTCGCCTGGCGGCACGCCGCGACGGGCTGGACGTGGCAGCCCGGCCGGGCCTACGCGATCCTCGCGAACACCGTCGACTACGCCGCCTACGCCGTGGTGGCCGGCGCCCTGCTCGCCGCGCTGGCGTGCGGCATCGGCGGCCGATACGTGAGCGTCGGCCGCAAGTTCGTGCGCGCCACAGGCATCGCCGCGATCGGCATCGTCGGGTTCTTCATCGCCGGCGGCATCCTGCTGTCGGCGTTCAGCCCGACCTGGACGACATGGACGACATGGACGACATGGAGCGGCCACACCGGTGGCACCTCGCCGCTGTCGATGGCCGCCGCGACGCTCACGATGACGCTGCCGGCCTGGATGGCGTACTCCGGCCTGCGCTGCGTACGCGCCTCGGCCACGCGCTAGGACGTCACGGCACCGGGTCGACGGTGCCGCGCGGGGTCGCAGGGTTGCAGCGGCGGATCCGGGCCGCGGTCAGCCGCGAGCCCTCGACGAGCCCGTAGCGCCGCACCGCCTGCAGGCCGTAGTCGCTGCAGGACGGGACCTGGCGGCAACGGGTGCGCAGGTGCGGGGAGAGCCAGCGCTGGTACCCCCGGATCGCGGCCATCCCGGCGCGGCCCGGATGGCTGGCGGCACCGCGCGGCGGGCGGCTCGGCGCGGAGACCGCCATCAGCGACAGCAGCGAGCCGAGCATGAACGGGCTGCAGTCGCAGTCGCAGAAGTCGAGATCGCAGTCCGGCCCGCAGTCGCGGTCACGCCGGCTGCGCCGCTGTTGCCGGCGCGCCCGCCGGATCGCCAGGATCTCGCCGATTCGCATGGCGGCGATTCTCGGCAGCGCCCGCGCGGGTGATCAAGCCTTGGTCGTGGTTCCGACCCCGTCCATGGCTGCCGGCCCGCTTCGGCCCTCGGCCTCGGGACACGCGAAAACGCACCCGGATGGCCGACTTCGTGCGGGCGGCCGGGAATGTCCGGACAGTCCCGGACACCCGGACGAAGTCGAACAACCGAGTGCGTCGCCTGGGGATTGAATGCTGTGGTGGGGCGCCGGCCGGCGGGGCTGATCCGCCGGCCGGGCCGAAGCCACACCATGAACGTTCAGCGGTCTTACTTGGCCGCGATCTCTCCCTCGCCGCCGTGGAACTGGGTGCCCTCCACGAACCCGGCGTCGAAGCGCTGACGCAGGGCGTCCAGCTCCGAGAAGTCGGCCTGGTGGGCGTGCTCGCTGCCCTCGGCGGCGAAGACGTGGTCGTCGACCTCGGCGTTGTGGCTGTAGTTGGTGTAGTCGTCCGACTCGTAGTGCACGGCGCCCGGCGCGTCGTACTCGACGTGGTGGCCCTGCGAGAAGTCGGTCGACTCCGCGGCGTGGTGGTCCTGCTCGTACACGCCGTACTGGCTGTTGTAGTCGGCCTCGTGACCCTGCGCCTGGTGCAGCTGGTCGAGGGCGCCGTGCTCCTGGCCGGCCTCGTAGTGGCCGTAGTCGACGTCGTGGCCGCCGTCGTAGCCGCCGGTGTCGATGTCGCTCATGGTGTGCTCCTTCTGGGAAGTGGCTGGTGTGGCCTTGCGATGCATAGAACGTTAGGGCCGGTCGCCACCCGTCGAATCCCGGAAACGTGCCACCACGCGGTGTTGCGTCAGCGCCGCCCGGCGCCCCCGGTCGCGGCGATCCGCCGCCGGTGGATTTCCCGGCGCGAGGGTTGGCCGGACCGTGCGCCGGGATGACAGACTTCGTTGCCGTGGACAGCGAAACTTTCTGGTCGATCATCGACGGTGCTCGGTCCGCCGCCGGGGAGCGCGTCACGCCGGGCTTCGCCGAGCGGTTCACCGCCGCGCTGCGCATGCGCCTGGCCGTCCTCGACAAGAGCGAGCTGCTGGACTTCGACGCCCGCCGCACCGAGCTGCAGGCGCGCGCCAACTCCTCGGCGATGTGGGCGACGGGGCGCGTGGCGGCCCGCTACGCCGACGCGTTCGTGGACGGCCTCATCGCCCGCGGCCGCGAGCTCTACGAGCGGGCCGTGGCCGACCCGGACGGGCTGGCCGACGACCCGGTGGTCCGGGCCGTGGCCGCGGGCGACCTCGCCGCGCACGAGCTTGCCCCGCGCGAGGTCGAGGACCTCGCCGAGGATCTCTACGGCGAGACCGACGACTATCCGATGCTGCTGCGCTCCCGCACCGGCCAGGTCGCCCCGCTGGTCGAGGACGACTGGGACGACGAGGACGACACGGCCGTGCGCAGGCACCTGCCGAGGATCGCCGCGCTCTTCCTGAAGTAGCCGGTGCTCAGGCCGCCGCGGCGTGGCGGCGGTGATACGTGCGGACCAGGTCCTCCACCTCGGCGCGCAGGGCGAGAAACTCCGGCGTGCGCTTCGCCGCCAGGTCGCGCTGCTCCGGCAGCGTCACCGTCACGTCCGCGGCCACCCGCCCCGGGTCGCTGGCCAGCACGATCACCCGCTGGCCCAGAAACACCGCCTCCTCCACGTCGTGGGTGACCATGAGCACCGTCGTGCCGGTGTCGCGCCACACGCCGCGGAGGAACACCTGCATGTCCTCCTTGGTCTGCACGTCCAGCGCGCCGAACGGCTCGTCCAGCAGCAGCACCTCCGGCTCGCACGCCAGGGCCCGGGCGATCGCGACCCGCTGGCGCTGGCCGCCGGACAGCTGCCTGGGCAGCGAGTGGCGCAGCGGCTCCAGGCCGGTCTCCGCGAGGTACCAGTCCACGCGCGCCCGCCGTTCGGCGCGCGACAGCGGCAGCAGCTCCAGGCCGAACGCGATGTTGCGCTCGACGGTCCGCCACGGGTACACCGCGCCCGACTGGCACACCAGCCCGCGCTCCGGGCCGGGGCCGGCCACCGGCTCCCCGTTGAGGCGCACCGCGCCCGAGGTCGGCGCGATCAGGCCGGCCACGATCGACAGCAGCGTCGACTTGCCGGAGCCGCTGGCGCCGACCACGCAGGCGAACTGCCCGGCGGCGATCTCCAGAGAAACGCTTTCCAGGGCGGCCTTGGTACCGAAGGTGCGCCCGATGCCGGCCAGCGACAGCACTACACCCACCGTCCGATCCGGTTGCGCGCCAGCCGCAGCAGCACGTCGGTGGCCACGCCGACCACCGCGATGACCACCAGGATGGCGAAGATCTTGTCCGTCTGCGTGAACCGCTGGGCCAGCAGGATCCGCTTGCCCAGGCCGGTCTCGCTGTTGACCAGCTCGGCGACGACGACGAGGTTCCAGGCGGCGGCGAAGTTCACGCGTACCGCGTCGAGCATGCCGGGCAGCGAGTGCGGCACGATGATCTTCCAGAGCACCTCGCCGCGGCGCGCCCCCAGCGTGTACGCCACGTCGATGAAGTCGCGCGGCACCAGGCGTACGACATCGGCGGTCATCAGCATGTTGAAGAAGACCGTGCCCAGGAAGATCAGCGCGATCTTGGGGTTTTCGCCGATGCCCAGCCAGATCAGCAGCAGCGGGGTGAAGGCGGCCGCGGGCAGGTACCGCAGCAGCCCGCTCAGCGGCTCCAGCAGGGCGTTCGCCGCGCCGAAGCTGCCCATGGCGATGCCGAGCGGCGCGGAGACGAGCACCGCGAGGCCGAATCCGTACAGGATGCGCCGCACGGTCGCCCACGTGTCGGTCCACAGCTGGCCGCTGGCGGCCATGTCCGCGCCGGCCCGCCAGACCTTGTCCGGCGGTGGCAGGTATCGCGGGTCGACCGCATGCGTGGCGCCGAGGACGAGCCAGACCACCAGCGGCAGCAGCACCGACAGCGCGACGAGGACCGCCCGGGCCGCGGGCGGCAGCGGGGTGCGGATCGCGAGGACGGCGCGAGGCGGCCGGGCTGGCCGCCGCCGCGGCAGCGGGGGCCAAGACGCCCGTACTGACGCCCCCACCGATGGCTGCGCTTCCACCCCGGCCGCCGTCGCCGCGGTCACCGCACGGCCTTCACGAACTTGGGCTCGATGAGCGCGTCGAGCGGGGGCTTGCTCTCCACCAGCTTGGTGTTCACCAGAAACTCGGCGATCTTGCCGGCCTGGAAGTCGAGGTGCGTGGCGTCGGAGCCCGGCTCGAACGCGGCGAGGTTCTGCTCCTTCGTGAAGATCGTCGTGCCGGCGTCGTACGTCTTGTAGTCCGCGTCGGACACGCCGCCCCGCTTCGCCATGATGCTCACCGCCTCCGCCGGGTTGGCCTGCATCCAGGCGAGCGTGTCGAACCACGTCTGCACCACGGCCTGGACCTGGTCGGGGTGGTCCGCGACGAACTTCGACTGGAACGACAGGGTGTCCGGGATCGCGCCGGGGAAGTCCTTCGACGTGGCGATCGCCTTGCTGCCGGAGCGGCCCAGCGCGGTGGTGGTGAACGGGGCGAAGACGCCGACCGCGTCAATCTGCCCGGCCACGAACGCGGCGGCCGCGGCGTCGGTGAGCAGCGGCGTGAACGTCACGTCCCGCTCACTGAGCCCCGCCTTCTCCAGTGCGAGCAGCAGCAGGTAGTGGTCGACGGTGCCCTGCTCGGCCGCGACCTTCTTGCCCTTGAGCGCGGCCACGCTGTCGATGCCGGGCGCGGCGATGATCTGGTCGTTGCCGGTGGAGTTGTCGTTGAGCAGCACGATCGTCTGCTTCGAGCCGCCGGACACCGACGAGAGCGTGTCGTTGAGGGTCTGGCTGTTGCACGTCAGGTTGCCGGTGGCCAGGGCGTTGAGGCTGTCGGTGTAGCTGTCGAAGTACTTCAGCTCCACCGTGACGCCGTTCTTGGCGAACAGCCCCTTCTCCTGGGCGACCTGCCACGGGAACCAGCCCGGCCAGGCGCTGAAGCCCAGGGTGACCGTGCCCGCCGCGCCCGGCCCGGACGCCGCGG
This sequence comes from Dactylosporangium sp. NPDC048998, assembly GCF_043197855.1. Taxonomy (NCBI): domain Bacteria; kingdom Bacillati; phylum Actinomycetota; class Actinomycetes; order Micromonosporales; family Micromonosporaceae; genus Dactylosporangium; species Dactylosporangium sp. NPDC048998. Next base: position 63,462 of record NZ_JBICTV010000001.1, on the reverse strand, counting down.
AGTCGGTGCCGCAGGCGGCCAGGAGGGCGGCCCCGGCCGCCCCGAACAGCAGTGAACGACGCTTCAAGACGCTCTCCTAGGAAGGTGACCGGCGCGCACGAGGCAGCCGAGGGTGTCGCAGATGACCCGGGTGGCGATGAGCGAGGTGATCTCGGCGTTGTCGTAGGGCGGCGAGCACTCCACGACCTCGATGCCGGCCAGCGGCTTCTCCGCGATGAGCTGGATGAACTTGAGGACCTCGCGGGGCAGGAACCCGCCCGGCTCGGGCCAGCCGGTGCCCGGCACGAACGCGGCGTCGAGGCAGTCGACGTCGAAGGACAGCCACACCGCGTCGGCGCCGTCCCACGCGACCTCCAGGGCCCGCTCGGCCGCGGCCTCGATGCCCATCTCGACGCAGTCGGTGACGGTCATGATGGTCGTCCCGCGCTCCCGGCCGACCTTGACGCCGGGGCGCGGCGCCTGCCAACCACCGATGCCGATCTGCACCAGGTTCTTCGGCGGCACGTTGGGGATGTCCGTGGCGTGGAACCACGGCGTGGTGTGCATCCGCTCGTCGAGGTCCGTCTCCTGGGTGTCGACGTGCCGGTCGAAGTGGATGATGCCGAGGTTGCCCTGCAGGTGCTGGGCGACACCGCGCACGGTCGGGTAGCCGATGGAGTGGTCGCCGCCGAGCACCACCGGGAAGGCGCCCGAGGAGTAGACGTGCGCGACGGCCTTGGAGATCTGGTCGAACGTCTTCTCGATGTTCGCCGGGATCGTGAACACGTCGCCGAGGTCGGCGATCGTGATCGACTCGCGCAGGTCCACGCCGAGCTCGAAGCTGTACGGGCCGTACAGCGCCGAGATCTTCCGGATGCCCTGCGGGCCGAAGCGGGTGCCGGAGCGGTACGTGGTGCCGCCGTCGAACGGGGCGCCGAGGACGGCGACGTCGTACTCGCCGCAGCGGCGGACGTCCTCGACGTACGGCGCCTTCAGGAAGGTGTTGATGCCGGCGAAGTGGGGCAGCTCGCCGCGGGAAAACGTGGGGATGCGCCGGTCGACGATCGAGTCCGCGCCTGGCAGGCCCAGCTCGAGGCCCCGCGCGACCTCCTCCTCCCACTTGGTGGTGGGCAGCTCGGCCTCGCGCTCGACGGCGTAGCGGGCCTCGGGCCCGTAGTTGTCGTGGTGGTGATGGTGGTGGTGGTTGAAGCCCATTCGGACAGACCCTCCAGGGTGTGGCTGTCCGGCCACGGAGCAGCCGGACGCGTCGGCTGTCTCCCGGGCTTTTGTCCCGCCGTGGAGCGCCCGTGCGAAACCGGGCGCCTGCGCCTCTCGGACCAGCCGGCCGTGCCTCGCTCCTTTTGCTGAACGGCCGCGGAACCCTAGGCGCGCCTCACCATCGGTGAGTCGAAGCCGAGTAGACGCCCCGGCCGTTACTCCCGCTTTGCTCGCCTATTGCGCCGGTGTAACCAGGCGGCCGGTGAGTCTTCTGGTCTCGGTGAGATCGTCGCCGATCGCTGTGACGACGGTCCCGCCCCCGGCGAGCGCCATGATCGCAGCCGCACTCCCATTATCTGATTTCTCGGACATTTCGGGTATGTCCGTGGTGATCAGGGTGGCCAGCACCCGCGCGCCGTTCAGGATCGCCGGGCCGTCCGGGTGCGACGGGCCCACGGCGACGTCGCCGCGGTACCACGCCCGGTTGCCGCGCCGGATCGCCGTGGACAGCCGCAGGTCGCCGGGGGCCTCGCCGTGGCGGCCGAACACCGCCTCCTCGCGCCACACCAGCCGGCCACCGGCGGCAAGGTCCACGGTGGACAGGTTGTGGTGGCGGCAGCGCGCCGCCGCCACGATCGGCTCGGGCAGGAACGCCAGGAGTGCGCCCTCGCCCACCACCGCGTGCACCGACAGACGCGACTCCGCCCCGTCGCGCCCGGGCAGGGCGACGCTCGCCGCGACCGTGCGGACCCACAGCTCGGCGCCGGGGCCCACCTCGATCTCCAGGCTCAGGTCGTCGCCGCCGAGCGGGCCCGCCGCGCCGCCGACGATGTGGATCCCGTTCGGTCCGGTGCGTCGCGGCAGCAGTGGGGCCTCGCCCTTGAGCACACGCAGGACCGTGCGGTCGCCCGCCCGCTCGACGACGATCCGGGCCGCCGCCCTCACGGGACCAGACCGCGGATCCACTCCTGGACCGGCTTCGCGGCGCGGTCCTCGACCAGCGAGAGGAACACGGTCGGCAGGTCGCCGCGGCGGGCCGCGGCGTCGCGCTCCATCACGCCGAGGTCGGCGCCGACCAGCGGGGCCAGGTCCGTCTTGTTGATGACGAGCAGGTCGGCGCTGGTGACGCCGGGGCCGCCCTTGCGCGGTACCTTGTCGCCGCCCGCCACGTCGACCACGAAGATCTGGCGGTCGACCAGGCCCCGGCTGAACGTGGCGGTGAGGTTGTCGCCACCGCTCTCGACCAGGATCACGTCGAGCGGGCCGAGACTCTCCTCGAGCTCCTCGATCGCGTCGAGGTTGGCGGAGATGTCGTCGCGGATCGCGGTGTGCGGGCAGCAGCCGGTCTCGACCGCGCGGATACGCTCGGCCGGGAGCACGCCGTTGCGCAGCAGGAAGTCGGCGTCCTCGGTGGTGTAGATGTCGTTGGTCACCACCGCGACGCGCAGGTCCTCGGACAGGCTGCGGCACAGCGCGGCGACCAGCGCCGTCTTGCCGGAGCCGACGGGGCCGCCGATGCCGATCCGCACGGCCCGCCGCATCTGGGGCAGCGGGTGGTGCGGGTCGTCGTGGGGATGCGGATGGGTGTGCCCGTGTTCAGCTTGCAAAGAGCCTTACCTCCCATGCGGCGTGGTCCTCGGCGGAGACGTCGAGCAGCGGCGCCGATGCCGCCGGCAGGTCCGCCGCGGGCCCACGGGCGTGTGTCGCGGCCTCCCGCGCCACCTCGTCGCACTCGTCGCCGAGCTCGGCGAGGATGCCGTGGACGCGGTACGGGTCGAGCCCGAGCAGGCGGACCGCCGCGCTCGCCGGGCCGGAGATCGCGTGGTACGCGGCCAGCAGCGCCGCCTCGTCCGGGGTGAGCCCGGCGGCCGCGGCGGCGACGCCGAGCGCGACGGGCTGGGAGGCCTTGACCCGGGCGGCCCGGGCCACGTGCGCGCCGGGCCAGACCACGAGGGCGGCGCGGCACAGCGAGCGGCCCTGACGCCGCGCGGCCAGACGCAGCGCCGGCGACGGGGTGCGCGCGTCCAGCTCCTCCTCCAGCTCCTCGATCGCGTCCGGGCGGGCGCAGGCGGCGGCCGCGAACGCCGCCGCCACCAGGCCGCCGGTGCGCAGCCGGCCGCGCAGGAACGCGCGCAGGCCGTCGAGGTCGGTCACCCGGCCGCGCGCGACCGCCGCCTCCAGCCCCGAGGAGTGCGCGTGGCCGCCGGACGGGAACCGGCCGTCGGCCAGGATCAGCAGTTGGGTGAAGGCTCGCATGCAGAACATTTCAGAACAGGAAGTACCGCTGGGCCATCGGAAGCTCGGTGACCGGGTCGGGCTCGACCACCTCGCCGTCGATGCGGACCGTGAACGTGTCGGGCTCGACCTCGATGCGCGGCAGGGCGTCGTTGCCCGGCAGGTCGGCCTTGCCCCGGGAGCGGGTGTCGGCGACCGCCGCGAGGCGCCGCTTCACGTCCAGCCGGTCGGCGAGCCCGTCGTCGATCGCCGCCTGGGCGACGAAGGCGAGGCTGGTCGCCGGGGCCGCGGTGCCGTAGGCGCCGAACATCGGCCGGGACAGGATCGGCTGGGGCGTCGGGATGGACGCGTTCGCGTCGCCCATCGCGCCCCAGGCGATCGCGCCGCCCTTCACCACCGCGTGCGGCCGGACGCCGAAAAACGCCGGGTCCCACAGCACCAGGTCGGCGAGCTTGCCGACCGCGACCGAGCCGACCTCGTGGTCGATGCCGGCGGCGACGGCCGGGCAGATCGTGTACTTCGCCACATACCGCTTCGCCCGCTCGTTGTCGGCCGGCCCGTCGCCCGGCAGCGACCCGCGCCGGCGCTTCATGACGTGCGCGGTCTGCCAGGTGCGCAGGACGACCTCGCCGACCCGCCCCATCGCCTGGGAGTCCGAACCGATGATCGAGATCGCGCCGAGATCGTGCAGCAGGTCCTCGGCGGCCATCGTGGACGGCCGGATCCGGCTCTCCGCGAACGCCAGGTCCTCGGGCACGCTCGGGTTGAGGTGGTGACACACGATCAGCATGTCGAGGTGCTCGCTGAGCGTGTTGCGGGTGTACGGGCGGGTCGGGTTCGTCGAGGACGGCAGCACGTTGGGGTGCGAGGCGACGGTGATGATGTCGGGCGCGTGGCCGCCGCCGGCGCCCTCGGTGTGGTACGCGTGGATGGAACGCCCCGCGATGGCGCGCAGGGTCTCCTCGACGAACCCAGCCTCGTTGAGCGTGTCGGTGTGGATGTTCACCTGCACGCCCGAGGCGTCGGCGACCCGCAGGCAGGCGTCGATCGCCGCCGGGGTGGTGCCCCAGTCCTCGTGCAGCTTGAAGCCGCCGGCGCCGCCGCGCAGCTGCTCCCACATCCCCGCCTCGGAGACGGTGTTGCCCTTGCCGAGCAGCAGCACGTTGACCGGCCACGGGTCGAGTGCCTCAAACATGCGGGCCAGGTGCCAGGCGCCGGGCGTGACCGTGGTCGCCTTGCTGCCCTCGGCCGGCCCGGTGCCGCCGCCGACGATCGTGGTGATGCCGGCGGCGAGCGCCTCCTCCAGGATCAGCGGGGCGATGAGGTGGACGTGGCAGTCGATCGCGCCGGCGGTGAGGATGCGGCCGTTGCCGGCGATGATCTCCGTCGACGGGCCGATGACCAGCGCCGGGTCGACGCCGTCCATGATGTCGGGGTTGCCGGCCCGGCCGATGCCCGCGATCCGGCCGTCGCGGATGCCGACGTCGGCCTTCACCACGCCCCAGTGGTCGAGGATGATCGCGCCGGTGATGACGGTGTCGGGAGTACCGTCGGCGCGGGTGGCGCGGGACTGGCCCATCGACTCGCGGATGACCTTGCCACCGCCGAAGACCGCCTCGTCGCCGCCGGCGCAGTCGTCGCGCTCGATCTGGATGAACAGGTCGGTGTCGGCCAGGCGCACCCGGTCGCCGGTCGTGGGGCCGTAGAGGTTGGCGTAGCGCCGCCGGTCGAGCTCGCTCACAGCGCTCCTCCAGCCTTGCCCCGCAGGCCCGGCACGATGCGGTCACCCGCAAGGGGGACGAGGACGACCTCGCGCGCCACGCCCGGCTCGAACCGGACGGAGGTGCCGGCCGGCACCGCCAGCCGGTGGCCCCAGGCGGCCGCGCGGTCGAAGTCGAGGGCCTCGTTGGCCTCGGCGAAGTGGTAGTGGGAGCCGACCTGCACCGGCCGGTCGCCCGTGTTGCTCACGGTCAGGACCAGCTCCGGCCGGCCCGCGTTGATCACCACCGGCCCGTCGCCGGGGACGATCTCGCCGGGGATCACGGGATCGGGTGATGAACGGTCACGAGCTTGGTGCCGTCCGGGAACGTCGCCTCCACCTGCACCTCCGCCAGCATCTCCGGGACGCCCTCGAGGACGTCGTCGCGGCCGAGCACGTGCCGGCCGGCCTCCATCAGGTCGACCACGGTCCGCCCGTCGCGCGCGCCCTCGAGCAGGAAGGCGGTGATGATCGCGACGGCCTCCGGGTAGTTGAGCTTGAGCCCGCGGTCCCGGCGGCGTCGGGCCACGTCCGCGGCGACGTGGATCAGCAGGCGCTCCTGCTCGTGGCGGGTCAGGAACAAGGGTCACCTCCGTTGGGGGCGGATGCTTCCACCCCGATGTTTCACCCCGATTACCTGCCTGCGCAGCCCGTACGGGTGAATTCCGCCGGTCCCACCTGGGTAGCAGGAAGAAAAGGGGCTGCAACGAGCGCGTGTTAGGCTCCGGACGCCCACTACCTGGAGAGTTGCGCATGAGCAATCACCGGTCCGTCGTCATCAACGGGGACCTCGGCAGCGGCAAGTCCACGGTCTCCGTCGAGCTCGCGAGCCGGCTCGGGCTCCGCCGGATCAGCGTCGGCGACATGTACCGGGAGATGGCCCAGCGTCGCGGCATGACCGCCCTGCAGCTCAACCTCCACGCGGAGCTCGACGACGCGATCGACAGCGCGGTCGACAACCTGCAGAGCGAGATCGCGCGCTCCGGTGAGCAGTTGATCGTCGACAGCCGCCTCGCCTGGTTCTTCTTCCACGAGGCGTTCAAGGTCCACCTCATCACCGAGCCCAACGAGGCCGCCCGGCGGGTGCTGGCCCGCCCGCACAGCGAGGTGGAGAACTACGCCTCGCTGGCGGAGGCGAAGCGCAACCTGCACAGCCGCAGCGAGAGCGAGCGGATGCGGTTCCTGACCCGCTACGGCGCGGACAAGTATCGGCTGCGCAACTACGACCTGGTCGCCGACAGCACCCGGGCCACGCCCGACGAGGTCGTGACGGCGGTGCAGGCCGCGTTCGAGGGGCGGCTCGGCGCCGACATCCTGCGCGAGCGGCCGCCGCTGCTGCTGCTCGACCCGATGCGGATCTACCCGACCCGCAAGATCGACTTCGCCGACGAGACACTGGCCCAGGAGCTCGCGGGCGCCAAGCCCGAAGACCTCGAGCCGCTCGCGATCGGCCACTGCGGCTCCGACTACTACGTGATCGACGGCCACCGGCGGCTCAGCGCGGCCGTGCAGAACGGCCTCCACCTCGTCCCCGGCAGCCTGCTCGCGGAGAGCGAGGAGCCGGTCACCAACCGGCTCAGCGCCAACGACTACTTCCGCACCCACGTGACCCCCGAGGTGATCGAGGCGTGGGAGCGGGTCCACAAGATCGTGCTGCACCACCCGACCGAGGTGCACGCCGGCAAGCAGTGAGCGGGCGTGCCCGGGGTTACTGGGCGGCCGACTCCAGCCCGTTGACCTGGACCACCACGGACTCCGCGGCGGCGACGGCCTCGGCGGCGACGAGCACCTCGATCGCGGCCAGCGGCTCGACGGCGGCGAGGGTCTCCATGGCCGTACGCCGGCGGCAGATCCGCACCGGGCGCCGCTGCGCCCCGTCGGCCTCCGCCGCCCGTCGGCGCAGCTTGTTGACCATGCCCAGCAGCGGCGCCCCGGCCACGAAGAGCAGGGCCGCCGCGGCGACGAGCAGCAGCGGCAGCCAGGACGAGTCCTCGATCGCCTCGCCGCCGAAGCGGCCGAGCAGCGCGCCGTAGGAGGCCCACAGCGTCGCCGCGACCACGTCGTAGGTGGCGAACCGGCGCGTCGAGACGCCGTTGCGCCCCGCGTAGACCGCGGTGATCATCCGCCCGGCCGGCACGAACCGGCAGAACAGCACGGCGAGGAAGATGTGCCGCTGCATGGCCTGGTTGAGCCGGGCGGCGACGGCCTGGGCCCGGCGCGGCATCGCCCGGGCGGGCCGCTTGCCGCGGCGCGCGACGCGCCGCCCGACGAGGAAGGCCAGCAGGTCCCCGGCCACGACGCCGAGGACGCCGGAGAGGACGAGCAGCAGCAGCTGGGCGTGTCCGGAGGCGGAGAGGATGCCCCCGCCGATCATGAGTGCCTGCGCGGGCACGACCGGGACGAAGGCGTCGACGGTGAGCAGGACGAGGACCGTGGCGTACAGGACGCCCGGCGCGGACACGAGGTCCAGCACCGCGCTCACCATCTCGGACTCGCCATGGCCCGCCCCTTACCCCGACCGAAGGCCGAACAGTTCCCCCCGTGACCATGGCAACACGGTCACACCCGCCCCCATGCCCAACTCGCAACGATTGTGTCCCGCATCTCCTTTGAAATGCCTGAGAACACACGTACTCGCAGGTGGGAGCGCCCGTCGTCGCGGGGTGAAAGCCGGCCGGACAGAGCGCGGGTGATCAGCCGACGGTCTCGTGAATGAAGCACCACCGCCAGAACTCACCCGGTTCGATCGACTGGATCACCGGGTGGTGTGCGACGAGGAAGTGCTGGGTGGCGTGCCGGCGCGGGGACGAGTCGCAGCAGGCCACATGGCCGCAGGCCAGGCACTGGCGCAGATGTACCCAGTCGGTGAAGCCGCCCTCCAGGCACTCCGGGCAGCCGTCCACCTCCGGCGGCTCGAGCTTCTCGGCCGCTTCCAGATGTACGCAGGTGACAGGTCGCCTCACAGGTCTCCTCGCTCGAGCAGTGACTCTTCCAGGTCCATGTCGCGCTGCGCCTGGCGCAGCGTCTCCTCCGGGATTCTCCCGCTGTCCCGCGCGTTGCGGAAAACCTCCCGCTCCGCGTTCAGCATCTCGCGGCGCAGCCGGGCGTAGGCGGCGGACGGTGTTTCCCGGTCCGCCCGGCCCAGCCGCTCCCACGCCATGTTGGAGCGGCTCTGCGCCACCTGGCGCAGCCGCTCGACCACGCCGTCGGGGGCGTCCTCGGCCATCTCCTCCAGCCGCGCCTGGCCGGCCCGGGACGCCTCGTGCTGCACCGAGGCCTCGGCCAGCGCGTCCTCCTTCTCGTCGTCCGGCGGGACCTTCAGCCAGCGGGCCACGGTGGGCAGGGTGGCGCCCTGCAGTACCAATGTGGCGACGATGACGCCGAAGGCCAGGATCACGAAGAGGCCGCGCGGGTAGAGCGAGTCGCCGGCGAGCCGTTCCGGCAGCGAGAGCGCGGCGGCCAAGGTGACCGCGCCGCGCATGCCGGCCCACGAGATCACGGCCGGGGCGGCCAGCGGCGGGGCCGGGTCGCGGCGGCGGACCCGCGGGACGAGCCTGGTCAGGTAGGTCGTGGGGAACAGCCACGCGATCCGCGTCACGATGACGACCCCGACCACGGCGGCGAGCGCGCCCATGGTGAAGGCGAACGAGCGCTCCACGTGCGCCACGAGGCTGCGCAGCTGCAGCCCCACGAGCAGGAACACGGCGCCCTCGAGGAGGAACTTCACCATCCGCCAGAAGGCGTCCATCTGCAGGCGCGACGCGGCCGACATCAGGGTGGGCATCCGGTGGCCCAGCGACAGGCCGCAGATGACGACCGCGACGACGCCGGAGGCGTGCACGGCCTCGGCCGGCAGGAACACCACCCAGGGGGTGAGCAGCGACACCGCGTTGTCGATGAGCGGGTTGCGGACCCGCTTGTGCACGAAGCCGATGGCCAGCCCGCCGGCCACGCCGAACGCGATGCCGCCCAGCACCGCGACCGAGGCCTGCTCGACGATCGACCAGCCGTCGACCGCCGCCCCGACCGCCGCGGCCACCGCGACACGCAGCGTGACGAGGGCGCTCGCGTCGTTGATGAGGCTCTCGCCTTCGAGCACGGTGACCACCCGCCGTGGCAGGCCGATGCGCCGGGCGACCGCCGTGGCCGCGACCGCGTCCGGCGGGGCGACAACGGCGCCCAGGGCGAGGCATGCGGCCAGCGGTACACCCGGAAGCAGCGCCTGCAGCGTGAACCCCACGGCCGCCGTGGTGAACAGCACCAGCCCGATGGCGAGCAGCAGGATCGGACGGATGTTGAACTTGAACGCCGGTACCGACGTCTCGAGCGCCGCCACGTAGAGGATCGGTGGCAGGATGCCGACCAGCACGACCTCGGGATCGAGCTCGATCTCCAGCAATCCGGGGACGTACGAGACGCCGATGCCGACGACCACCAACAGGATCGGCGACAGCACCCCGATACGGCGGGCGACCACCGAGGTGGCGACCACGACCGCGATCAGGAGGACGACGTTCTCGAGCCCGTGCACGCGCGAAGCTTATCCACGGCGCGGATCGACAGGGTGAGGAGTGACGCCCGCCACGTCCTGCGGTGCTCACCCGCCCGGCCGACGCCGGGTGAGCGGCGGGTGCGCGAGCGTCGCCGATCCTGAGAGACTTCACCCGCACATGCAGCCGGCCGTCACGTAGGGAAGGATCGTCCCCATGTGTGTCGCGCGACAAATACCTGAGCCCATTGGGTGGGTGTGAGCATGGCCGACCTCAGCACCACCGTGGACCTGCGCGGCCGGCGGATCGGCCCCGCCGCCGGCGAGCGGATCCGCGTGCTGCTGGTCGAGGACGATCCGGGCGACGCGTTCCTGGTCCGCGAGCTGCTCGCGGAGGCCGACGCGCCGATCGACGTGGAGATCGCGCAGACCATGCGCGAGGCTCGGCCGCGATTTCGCGACGCGCACTGCATCCTGCTCGACCTCGGGCTGCCCGACGCGAGCGGGCTTGACGGGCTGCGCCAGGTGCTGCAGCGCTCGGCCCGCGCCGCGGTCTGCGTGCTCACCGGGCTGGAGGACGGGCACCTGGGCATCGCCGCGGTCGCCGAGGGAGCGCAGGACTACCTGGTCAAGGGCACCGTCGACGGGGCTGGGCTGTCCCGGGCCGTGCGCTACGCGGTCGAGCGCAAGCGCGCCGACGAGCAGGCCCGGCTGCTGCGCGAGTCGGAGCTGCGCCAGGCCGAGTCGGCCCGCCTCGAGCGCGGCCTGCTCCCCCAGCCCCTGATGCGCGACGTCCCCGCCGAGCTGTTCTCCGTCTACCGCCCCGGCCGCGACCGCGCGCTGCTGGGCGGTGACTTCTTCGACGCGATCGGGGTCGACGGCGGCAGCCGCCTGCACCTGCTCATCGGCGACGTCTGCGGCCACGGGGTGGACGAGGCGCCGCTGGGCGTGGCGCTGCGGGTCGCCTGGCGGGCGCTGGTGCTGGCCGGCGTGCCGGAGGAGCACGTCCTCGACTCCCTGGAGCAGGTGCTGATCACCGAGCGGCGCACCGACGAGCTCTTCGCGACCGTCGCGGTGGCCACCGTCGACCTGGTCGCCGGCAAGGCGCGGATCCGCCTCGCCGGGCACCCGCCGCCGATCCTGCTGGGCGACGGCCGGGTGGTGCCTTGCGACGTCGAGCCCGGCCTGGTGCTGGGCGTGATCCCGGGCGTGCCACGGCCCGCCACCGAGGTCGCGCTGGGCCCGGCGGACGGCTGGTCGCTGCTGCTGTACACCGACGGGCTGATCGAGGGCGCCGCCGGGCCCGAGGCGGGGGCCGGCGAGCGCCTCGGCGTCGACGGGCTGTGCCGCGTGCTGGAGGGCCCGCACGGCACCGAGCCCCGCGATCTGCCGGCCTGGCTCGCGCTGCAGGCCGAGACCCACAACGGTGGACCGGTGCCCGACGACATCGCGGTGCTCCTGCTGACCCCATCGAGGACGTCATGACCCCATCCTCCTGGTCGCTGTGGCGGCGCATCGCCGCGCTGTGCGCGGTCGTCGCCGGCCTCCTCGGCGTGATCGCGGTCAGCGCCACCGCCACCGCCGCCGCCAACCGGTCCGACACGACCCAGGTGATGGACCGGCTCACGCCCGCCCTGGCCAACGCCGAGCGGTTGTACTCCCAGTTGCTGCGCCAGCAGTCCAGCGTGCGCACGTTCGCGCTGACCGGCAAGGACTCCGACCTCGACAGCTACCGCGACGCCCAGGCGCAGGAGCGGCAGATTCTGACGGAGACCGAGCAGCTCGTCACCGACGAGCCGGCCCTCGTCACCGCCGTGCACGACGTCGCGACCGCGACCGCGACGTACCGCGGCCAGATCACCGAACCGCTGATCGCCCGCACGCGCGCCGGGGGCCCGGACCCGGACCTCGCCGCGCCGACGGACCAGTCGCGGGCCGTGTACAACGCCGCCGCCGGCCGCATCGCAGCGCTGTCGCAGCAGCTCGCCACCCGCCGGGACGAGGTCGCCCGGCAGGTACGCGAGACCAGCACCGCCCTCATCCTCCTGCTGGTGTTCGCCGCGGTCGTCGTGGTCGTGGCCGGCGTCGCGCTCGCCCTGCTGCTGCGGCGTCTCGTCACGCGCCCGGTGACCGACCTCGCCGCCGAGGTCCGGCGCGTGGCCGGGGGCGACTACGAGTACGCCATCAAAAGCTCCGGATCGCCCGAGCTCACGGCGCTGGCCGGCGACGTCGACGCGATGCGCCGGCGGATCAACGCCGACCTCAACGACGTGCAGGAGGCCCGCCGGCTGGTCGAGGAGGCCAACCGGATGCTCGAGCAGCAGGCCGCGGAGCTCACCCGGTCCAACCGGGACCTCGAGCAGTTCGCGTACGTGGCCAGCCACGACCTGCAGGAGCCGCTCCGCAAGGTGGCAAGCTTCTGCCAGCTCCTGCAGCGGCGGTACTCCGGGCAGCTCGACGAGCGCGCCGACCAGTACATCGGCTTCGCCGTCGACGGGGCGCAGCGGATGCAGCGGCTCATCAACGACCTGCTCGCCTTCTCCCGCATCGGCCGGCTGACCAGCGGCTTCAACGACGTCGACCTCAATAAGGTCATCCTCGACGCCGCCGCCCAGTTCGACGCGCAGCGCGAGGCCACCAACGCCGAGATCATCTTCACCGACCTGCCCGTCGTTCGCGGCGAGGAGCCCCTGCTCGGCGCGCTCTTCAGCAACCTCATCGGCAACGCCATCAAGTTCCGCCGCCCGGACGTCCCGCCGCGCATCGTCATCGACAGCCGCCTGGCCGACGGCGAGCACGAGATCAGCTTCGAGGACAACGGCATCGGCATCGAGCCCGAGTTCGCCGACAAGGTCTTCGTGATCTTCCAGCGCCTCCACGCCAAGGAGACCTACCCGGGCACGGGCATCGGCCTGGCGATCGCCAAGAAGATCGTCGAATATCACGGCGGGCGGATCTGGATCGACCCCTCGCACCGCGAGGGTACGCTGTTCCGGTTCACGCTCCCGGCGCCCGCCCCCGCCCTCCTGGAGGAGTCCGCTTCATGACCGTGCCCATCGAAGCATCACTGCCCATCGAGGTGCTGCTGGTCGAGGACGACCCGGGCGACGTGCTCATGACGCAGGAGGCGTTCGAGGAGCACAAGGTGCGCAACAAGCTCAACGTGGTGCCGGACGGCGAGGAGGCGCTGGCCTACCTGCGGCGCGAGGGCCGGTATGCCGAGGCGATCCGCCCGGACCTGATCCTGCTCGACCTCAACCTGCCGCGCGTCGACGGCCGGGAGGTCCTGCAGGTCATCAAGGAGGACCAGGACCTGCGCCGCATCCCGGTGGTCGTGCTGACGACCTCCCAGGCGGACGAGGACATCCTGCGCAGCTACTCGCTGCACGCCAACGCGTACGTCACGAAGCCGGTCGACTTCGACAGCTTCATCGCCGTGGTACGCCAGATCGACGAGTTCTTCGTCAGCGTGGTGAAGCTCCCGCCGCGCGGCTGACGCCTCTGCTTGTCCCGTCCTTCCTCGACTTCTTCGGTCCCTTCGGTCTCTTCCGTCTCTTCTGGATAAATCCGGACACCGCTGGTGTCCGGATTTATCCGACTTATCATCATGCGCCGGGATGACGGCAGCTTACGCGGTCAGGCGGGACACCTTCGACAGCAGTAGCGCCTCGGCGATGCACACGCGCTCGAACTCGGCCAAGTGCAGGCTCTCGTTCGGCCCGTGCGCGCCCGTCTGCGGATCCTCGACCCCGGTGACCAGGATCGCGGCCTTCGGGAACAGCTCCTGGAACGTCGCGATGAAGGGGATCGAACCCCCTATTCCCATGTCGACCGGCTGCGCCCCGTCCCACGCCGCCGCGAAGGCCTCGCGCGCGGCGTCGTACGCCGGCCCGGCCGCGTCGATCACGCACGGCTCGCCGAGCTGCTCGAGCTCGACGGTCACCCGGGCGCCCCAGGGCGCGTGCTTGCGCAGGTGTTCCACGATGGCGTCGTACACCCGCTGGGCCGAGTCCCCCGGCGCGATCCGCACGCTGAACTTGGCCTTGGCCACCGGCACGAGCGCGTTGGGCGCGCCCGACGTCGGCGGCGCGTCGATGCCCAGGATCGAGATCGCCGGGCGGGTCCAGAGGCGTTCGACAAGGCGCCCGGTACCGATGAATCGGACCCCCTCGAGCATGCCGGCCTCCTCGTGGAGGCGCTCCTCGGGGTAGTCCAGCGGCGCCGAGGGCGTGCGCAGCAGCCCCTCGACGGCGACGTCGCCGTTGTCGTCGTGCAGGCTGGCGATGAGCCGGGACAGTGTGATCAGTGCGTCGGGCACGGCCCCGCCGAACATGCCGCTGTGGACGGCCTGTTCCAGCGTGCGTACCTCGACGAAGCCGTTGACGATCCCGCGGAGCCCCGTGGTCAGCGCCGGCTGCCCGATGTCCCAGTTGCCGGAGTCGGCGATGACGATCACGTCGGCGGCGATGTCGTCGCGGTACTCTCGGAGCAGGTCTTCGAGCGACTCCGAGCCGTACTCCTCCTCGCCCTCGATGAACACGACCACCCCGACGGGCAGGTCGCCCCCAAACGCGCGCAGCGCCGCGATGTGCGCCATGACGCCGGCCTTGTCGTCGGCGACGCCCCGGCCGTACAGCCGCCCGTCCCGCTCGACGGGCTCAAACGGGTCGCTGACCCACTGCCCGAGATCCCCGACCGGCTGAACGTCGTGGTGCGCGTAGAGCAATACCGTTGGCGCACCGGGAGGCGCGGGCCGACGCCCGATGACGGCGGGCTGCCCACCCTTGCGCACGATCCGCACATCGGGCACCCCGGCCCCGCGCAGCAGCTCCGCAACCGCCTCAGCCGACCGCTCCACGTGAGCGTGATCAAACCCGGCGAACGCGATGCCGGGAATCCGGACAAGGCGCTCCAGATCGGCGCGTACGCCTGGCATCTCCCGCCGGATCGCGGCACGGAGTTCTTCCTCGGTTCGCACTGTCATACGCAGAACTTACTGCGCACGCCTCCCGACCGCGCCGCCTGCCCCATTTCCCCACCACACCGCCGCCTGACCCCCCGGCCCTCAGTCACGCAGCCGCGGTGCGCGAGGTTCTCCATGACAGATCACGGAGTGAACGTGCTGCTCCTTGTGCATGTTGACTCCGTGATCACGACGAACCGCGCACGCCGGTCGGCGCAGATCGCACGCCGGCCAGCGCCGCCCGAACTTGGCTTCTCGGGATGCCAACGGCCCAATTGGCGGGCGCTCTAACCCGCAGGCTGGCCGTCCGAACCGTCCGTTCCGTTGCCGCGCATCCAGCCGCGCATCCGGCCCGCGCCAGCGCCGACCCAGCCGCCGACGTCCGCGGCGCCGTCGCCGAGCTTGCGCAGCAGCGCCACGAGCGGGTCCTGCGAGCGGCTGAACGCCTGGCGGTATGAGGCCGCGGCGGCCTTGATCTCCTCGCTCACCGACGCGTTGCCGTCATCGTCGCGGCGCGGGTAGTCGCCCGACAGAATGCGCTGGTACTCGCCGCTGTCGATCCAAGCGCGCACCTCGGCCGCCCGCGCGACGGGCATCGGGTGCGAGCGCGCCGTCACCATGCGGATCTTGATCAGACTGTCGCGCAGGTCACCGGCCCGGTCGAACTCGGCCGCCTGCTCCAGGAACGCCGTGGTGTCGACCTCGGAAAGATCGCCGCCGCCGGCGAGCTTCATCGCCAGCCGCAGCGACGCCGCCGGGTCCTGACAGGCCAGCAGCCCGGCACGGTCCGCGGAGAGCTCCGCCTTGCGCCACCACTCCATGAGCGCCGCGACGATGGCGCGCAGCACCATCGACCCGACCGGCAGCCACGCCAGCCGCACGGCCCAGTCGGTGAGGATCATGACCATCGTCCGGTACACCGCATGCCCGCTGATCAAATGCCCCAGCTCGTGCCCCAGCATGCAGCGCAGCTCTTCGTCGTCGAGCAGCTCGACGGCTCCCGAGTTCACCACGATGAACGGCTTCGACATGCCGATGCACATGCCGTTGATCGACCGGTCCTGCTGGACGAACAGCTCCGGCAGCTCGGCCACGTCCAACGAGGCGGCAGCCTCGGCCAGCAGCCGATGGACCCGCGGATACTGCCGGTGATCGACACGGATCGCGTTACCGAGGAACTGCAGCCGCCACGCCCGCTCGTTCCACAGCGCGTGGAGCGACTTGAGCACGTCGTCGAACCCGCGCAGCTCCCGCAGCGCCACCAGGGCGCCCCGGTCCGCAGGATGCTCCCAGGCTCGCGAACTGATCCCGGTCAGCACCACCCTCCGCCGCGCCGGAGGATTCCCGCTCTGCGCCTCGTCGGTGCTCATCCGCTCTGCTCCTCCCCGTCCAGCCTGCTCTCTGGATCGTCCTCCAGTGTCGCGCCGGCCGTCCACCCGGTCGTGCCGATGATGTACTCAATTTCCGGATCATGCGCTGCTTTCGGAGCCCCGTCCACCAGCACGTCGACGGCCTCCGGCGTCGCGTCCTCGGCGAAGTGCGCGTCCTCGCCCAGCATCCACCGCTCCCACTCCGGCCGCAGCGTCTCGCCGTCACGCTCGATCCCCCGCCGCAGCCGCAGCTCCCGCGGTGCGTGGACGAGCACGCTGAGCGTCAGGTCGGGCCGCATCGCCGCCGAGGCACTGCCCACCCCCTCGATCACGAGCACTTCCGGCGGCTCGATGGGCGTCCATTCGTCGACGAGCCGCCCCAGCCCCCAGTCGTACCGCCGGTACGCCCCCGCCTCGCCCCTGCGAAACGGCTCGAAGACCCATTCGCGCAGCCGGGGGTACCAGATCAGCATCTTCGACCACCCGTCGAGGAAGTCGTCGGTGTGCAGCACCGTCACCCGCCTGCTCTTCTGCAGCTCGCTCGCGAGCCGCCCGGCAAACGTGGTCTTGCCGGACCCCGCCCGCCCGTCGACCGCGACCAGCCGAACCGCCCCGACCCGCGCCGGCCGTGCGAGCACCACCTCGGCAAGCTCGCGATACGTCCCCTTCACCGATCCCCCACTCTCCCGCCGCACTCGGCAGACGCCCGCCGCGTGCCCGGCCTGCTATGTCCCACCCGTGTCGGCCCGCCGGGCGCAGCCGACGACACCCCGTGCACGCGACCGCCCGGCACCGACCTGCCCCCGTCGGTCCGGCCGGCACATCGACCGGCACCCGGAACACGACACCGCCCCGCCGCGCCGGCCGTAACGACACCGCCTTGCGCCCCACCGGCCGCCGCCAGACCGCCTTGTGCCGCTTCGGCCGGAACCGCGCCGCCGTGCGCCGCTCCTGGCGAGGCCCGCTGGCCCGGGCCGGGCGGCCGGCAGCCGACGGCTGCCACCGGCGGCGCACTGCGCCGCGCCGGCTCCCCGTGGCGTGGGCGACTCATCGCGTCCCCACCGTGATCGTCGGCAGGCCCTTCGGCGCGCCGCCCTCGATCAGCCGCCACAGCGCATCGGTGTCGATGTGCTCCTCGACCAGGTCGCCCAGCACGTCCACCGTGCGCTCCCGCAGCGCCGCGAACGACACGTCCGGGGCGACCTCGAACCCGTGCCGGCCGGCCAGCCGCGCCGCCTCGGTCAGAAACGCGCGGCGGAACTGGTCGGACTCGAACGCGCCGTGCCAGTGCGTCCCGAACACGTTGCCCGCGACCGCTCCCTCCCCGGTGCCGTCCGGCAGCCTGATGAGGGGCCGTTCCGCGCCGCGGCTCACCTGGCCGTGATGGATCTCGTATCCCCGGACGGGCACCCCGTCAAACGCCGTCCCGCTCGGCAGGGCCAGGGTCTTGCGCTGCGCGAACGTGATGTCGACCGGGAGCAGGCCCAGCCCGGCGACGGTGCCACGCCCGCTCTCCACCTCGTCGTCGATACGCTCGGCGAGCATCTGGAAACCGCCGCAGATGCCGAGCAGCGGCCGCCCGGACTTGGCATGCCGGACGATCGCGTCCGCCAGGCCCCGCTCGCGCAACCAGGTCAAATCGTCCACAGTGGACTTACTACCGGGCACCACCACGAGGTCGACGTCGGCCAGGTCCGCCGGTTCCACCGTCAACCGCACCTGTACGCCGGGCTCGCACGCCAGTGCCTCCGCGTCCGTCGCATTGGACAGGCGCGGTAGCCGGATCACGGCGACGCGCAGCCACTGGCTTCCGCGGGCCGGTGCGGGCCGGCCGAGCACCCGCCCGTCGTAGGCGAGCGAATCCTCCGCATCCAGCCACAGCTCGTAGGACCACGGCAACACCCCGAACGTCGGCCGCCCAGTGAGCTGCGTCAGCGACTCCACCCCGGGCCGCAGCAGCCCCGCGTCGCCCCGGAACTTGTTGATGACGAACCCTGCGATCAGCGCCTGATCCTCGGCGTCGAGCAGCGCGACCGTGCCGAACAGCGCCGCGAAGACCCCGCCCCGATCGATGTCGCCGACCACGATGACGGGCAGGTCAGCGGCCCGGGCGAGCCCCATGTTGGCCAGGTCCATGGCCCGGAGGTTGATCTCCGTCGGGCTGCCCGCACCCTCGCAGATCACCACGTCGTGACGTTGTCGCAGGTCGTCGAGCGTCTCCAGCACCGTGGCCCGCAGCCGGTCCTTGATCTCCGCGTAGTTCGCGGCGCCGATGTGCCCCACCGCCTGCCCCAGCACGATGACCTGACTACGCCGGTCGGAACCGGGCTTGAGCAGCACCGGGTTGAACCGCACGCTGGGCGCCAGGCCACACGCGACCGCTTGGAGCGCCTGCGCGCGCCCGATCTCCCCGCCGGTGCCGTCGGGCTCGATCGCCACGGCCGAGTTGTTGGACATGTTCTGCGCCTTGAACGGCGCGACGTTCACACCTTGCCGGTGCAACCACCGGCAGATCCCCGCCGTCAGCAGACTCTTGCCCGCGTCCGACGTGGTTCCCGCGACGAGCAGACCACCCTTGCCTTCCACGCCGCCCATTCTGACCCGGCGGTACGACAGGAATATGTCCCGACCACCTTCCGTGATTGAACGAACACGACGAGCAATCACCCGGCGGCCGGTCCCCAAAACTGTCAGAGGGCACCGGTACGTTCGCGGCATGAAACTCTTGGCTGGCTCGCGAGCGGACGCGGTCGGAATCGTGCTGGGCGCGGTGCTCGACGCGGTCTTCGGAGACCCGCGCCGATGGCATCCGGTCGCCGGCTTCGGCCGGTTCGCCGGCGCGCTCGAGGAGCGCCTCTACGCCGACGACCGCTGGGCGGGGGCCCGATTCGCCGCCGTCGCCGTGGGCGCGCCGGTCGCAGCCGCGGCCGTCGGCGCGCGGCTCACCCGGCATCGGCCCGTGGCCCGCGCCGCGTTGATGGCCGCCGCCACCTGGTCCGCGCTCGGCGGCAGCAGTCTGGCGCGCGAGGGCCGGGTCATGGCCGACCGTCTCACCGCGGACGACCTGCCGGCCGCCCGCGAACAGCTACCCAACCTGTGCGGCCGCGATCCCGCCGCGTTGGACGCCCCGGAACTGGCCCGGGCGACCGTGGAGTCGCTGGCCGAAAACACCTCGGACGCGGTGGTCGCACCGCTGTTCTGGGGCGCGGTGGCCGGCGTGCCCGGCATCATCGGATACCGCGCCATCAACACGCTGGACGCGATGGTCGGGCACAGATCGCGGCGGTACGCGCGATTCGGCACCGCCAGCGCCCGCCTCGACGACGCGGCCAACCTCGCCCCGTCCCGCCTCACGGCCGCGCTCACCGTCGTCGCGGCCCCGCTGGTGGGCGGCAGCCCGTCCCGAGCCCTCCGCACCTGGCTCCGCGACGGCTCCCACCACCCGAGCCCCAACTCGGGCCAGTGCGAGTCCGCCGCGGCCGGCGCGCTGGGCGTGCGGCTTGGGGGCCGCAACGTGTACGGCTCGCGGGTCGAGGAGCGCCCACACCTCGGCGACGGATCACCGCCGACCCCGGCCGACGTACGCCGAGCCGCCACCCTCACCATCGCGGTCGGCACGACGGCGGTCGCCCTGGCCGCGGCCGCCCGCCTGGGCCTCGCACGCCGTCGCCGCCGAAAACCCTGACCGCGCCGCCTGGCCGCCGCGGGGCCGGCCCGGCGACGGCGTTCAAGCCGGACCCATCAAACCGGTGAGCCGAGGAGGTGAAGGCAGAGGCAAGGCGGAACGGCGCGTAGGCGATGGCGCGAAGGCGGAGGCACACGAGCGGAGACAGAGACGGAGGCAGCGCCTAGCAAGCAGATGGCGCAAAAACAAGAGCTTGTCCCACATCCGTCAGAGTCTTAGTTTTCAGTCGTGCAGCTCGTGCTCCTCCCCGTTCTCGCATCGCTTCGTGACGTTCATCGCGACGATGTGCATTCGCCCGTGCTCGATGAGTTCATGGGTGGGCTGGGAGTCGGTTACAGCTACGGCCCGCCGTTCGGTCAGCGTCTTGTGACGTGGGCCGACCTGCAGCGCATGGAGCTTCCCCGCCGCATGCTGAGGCGACAGGCCGCCCATAACCTCGATGCGCGACTCGGTGCCGTTGGCGTACACGGTCAGCCGCCGGCGCTCATGCTCAACTTCGAAGGTATCGCCTCCACTCTGTTGCTTGCGGAAGGGCTGTGGGCGAGCCTCGAACGGTCCGTGCCGGGAGAGCTCGTCGTCGGGGTGCCGGCGCGGGACGTCGTCATCGTCACCGGGTCGCACTCGCCGCCGGGGCTGGCCAAGGTTCGGCGGGCCGTGGACCGGGTGTTCTTCGCCGGGGATCGGCATCTGCTGTCGCGGAAGCTGCTGGTTCGGCGGCGGGGGATCTGGGAACCGTTCGTGACCAATCAGGTGCGGGCACCACAGGGCGCTTACTGAGCTCGCCGGCAAGGGAGAGATCGGCCAGAGGAGCGGCAAGCATCTGGCCGGTGCCGATGCTGTCGCTCGCGGACGCGCGATCCGGGCCTCGATTGGGGAGGCCCGCTGACCGTGGCCGGAAGAGGGCGACGAGGAGCGGTAGGGCTGGCACCAGCGGCAAGACGGTGGGCAACGGCAGTGATCGATGGTCCCGATGCGGCAAGAGTGGCGGCATGGCCACTCAAAAGGAAACGGCGACACAGAAGGCAGCGACCACACAACGCGCAACGGCGGTGCGAGGGGCGTTCGGGCTCTGGATCCTCGCCGTGGGGGCGGGGGCTTTCGAGACCGTCGTGGTCGTTGCAAGTGGGGCCGCGGGCGGCGGGGGCGGCGTCGTGGTGGGGGTGCTGGTGCGCTGCCTCGTGTACGCGGCCGTCGTCGTCACCGCGGTGTTGATGCTCGGCGGGCGGCGGTGGGCGCGGCTCGCGCTGGCCCTCGTGCTCGGGATCGTCGGGACGTTGTCCCTGGTCATGGAGCCTGTCAGCTGGCTGCTCGACGGGAACTCCGTGACGGACCTGGTCAGGGACGCCGGCGTCGCGTGGTGGCTGAGCGCTGGGGCGCGCGGCGTGCACATCCTCGCCGTCTGGGGTGCGGTGGTGCTGATGTTCGTGCCGAGCGCCAACCGGTACTTCCGAAAGCGCCGGTAGAGAGCGAATAGTACTGATGGAGCACGAAAAGCTCCGATAGACGGTCGGCAATCCGGAACCCGGCCATAGACTCGAAGGCGTGCGCCGGGATGGACTGCTCGCCCTGGGATTCGCGATCGTCGTGGTTGTCGGTGGGTGGTGGGCGGGGCTCGTGCAGGAGCCGCCTCGCCGGCTTGACCTGGTTGGATACGCGCTCGCCGCCGCGGCGGCCGGCGGGCTTGCCTGGCGTCGGCGGGCGCCGCAGGTGCCGGTCGCGGTGGCCGCCGGGATCACGTCCGTGTACCTGCTGGCGGGATACCCGTTCGGGCCGGTGCTGCTGACCGTGGTGTGGGGAATGTTCGAGTACGCGCGGCGGCGGCCGCTGCGGGAGTCGGCGCTCGCGGCGGCGGTCGCCACGGCGGTGTCGGTGGCGGCGGTACTGCCGCGGATGGCGAGCCACCTCGACCTGCCCGCCGTCGGGCTGCTGCTGTGGGGGGCCTGCTGGCTCGCGGTGCCCTGGTCGATCGGGGCGGTCGTCTACATGCGGCGCCAGGCGCAGATCGAGAAGCAGGAAGAGCTGGTCCGGCGAACCCTGCTGGAGGAGCGGATCCGCGTGTCGCGCGAGGTGCACGACGTGGCCGGGCACGGGTTCGCGGTCGTGGCCATGCAGGCCGGGGTGGCGCTCGTGGTGCTCGACGAGCGGCCCGAGCAGGCTCGCGAGGCGCTGCGGGCGATCCGCGACACGAGCCGGGCCGCGCTGGGCGAGTTGCGGGCGGTGATCGAGAACATCGACTCGCCGGCGGACATCGGAGCGCTGGTGGAGCAGGTCCGGGCGGCGGGGGTCGAGGTCGCGCTGGAGCACGACGGGCTGGCGGGGGCGAGCGAGCGGCAGCGGCGGATCGCGTACGAGGTGGTGCGCGAGTCGCTGACCGATGTCCTCCGGCACGCCGAGGGCGCGACCGCGGCGGTCGAGATCGGGCACGCGGGCGGCAGCGTGACGGTCCGGATCAGCAACGACGGGGAGCGGCACGACGCAGCGGAGCCCGGCCCGACCGGCGCGGCGGAGACCAGAACGAACACGCCGACCGGCGCGTATGGGCACGGCATCGAGGGAATGCGCGAACGTGTCGAGGCGGCCGGCGGCAGCTTCGAAGTGCGGACCGAACGCGGATTCGAGGTCCACGCAAGGATTCCGCGATGACCGGGCGCGATGCTCAAGCTCAACGCCCGCGACCGGGCCCAGCTCGCCGTGTTCGCGATCCGCGCGAGCCTGCGAACCGGAGGCTGACGCGCAAGAACACGGCGGGCGTCACCGGCCCACGAGCTCGGCGGCGATGCGGCGCAGCACGTCGGCGGCCGGCTCGCCGGTGGACCGGGCGTGGTCGAGCAGGATGAGGGCGGCCAGGTTGGTCATGCCGGTGAACGCGCGCCCGACGTCGGCGACGGTGTCCTCGTCGCCGATGATCTGCTGCAGGTATCCGCTGCGCATCTGCGCGTCCTGCGGCGCCTGGAAGAGCAGCGTCAGCACGCCGATCGCGTTACGGGTGTCCTCGAGGCGCCGCTCATCCATGAGCCAACCCTACGTGTACCGCGGCGATCTCCTAAACCCGAGAGAGCGCTCTCGCAACCCACCGAAGGGCTGATTGACACATCTGCATGCCTGCCCAGAATGGCCCTCGGGTCGATCGGAGGGAGCCCGATGAGCACCGTGAAGAGTCGCATCGCCGTGCCGTTCCAGGGCGAGGGCGCCGGCGTCGCCGGGATGACCTGGGCGCAGCTCGGCATCTGGAAGACCATGGTGGCCACCGGCATCACCATGAACATCGGCGGCACCGTGCCGCTGCCGCCGGGCACGCCCGTCGAGGAGATGACCACCCTCCTGCGGTACCTCGTCAGCCGCCACCAGTCGCTGCGCACCCGCCTGCGCTTCGCCCCCGACGGCACCGCCGAGCAGGTGCTGTCCGAGTCCGGCGAGCTCGGCCTGGAGCTGGTGGACGTCGGGCCGGGGACGACGCCGAGGCCGCCGCCGAGGAGCTGCGCGCCCGCTATGCCGAGGAGCCGTTCGACTACGAGCACGAGTGGCCGGTGCGGATGGGGGTGGTGCGCCGCGACGGGGCGCTGACCCACGTCGTGCTCATGTACTGCCACCTCGCCGTCGACGGCTTCGGCATCGACGCGATCGTGCGCGACATGGCCAACCTGGACCCGGCCACCGGCGAGGCGACCGCGCCGGTGGAGGCGCTCACGCCGTTCGAGATGGCGGCGAAGCAGGGCACCCCGGCGGGGCGGCGGGCCGGCGAGAAGGCGCTGCGCCACTGGGAGCAGGTCCTGCGCGCGATCCCCGCCCGGCGCCTCGGCGAGTCGACCGACCCGCGCACGCCCCGGTACTGGGAGCTCACGCTGCGCTCGCCCGCGCTGCACCTGGCCATGCAGGCGATCGCGCAGCGCACCGGGGTCGGCCCCGGGTACATCGTGCTCGCGGCGTACGCGGTCGCGCTGTTCCGCCAGACCGGGCGCAACCCCAGCGTGGCGCAGCTCGTCGTCAACAACCGCTTCCGGCCCGGGTGCGGCGACTCGGTCAGCCAGCTCGCCCAGCTCGGCGTGTGCGCGCTCGACGTCGCCGGCGTGACGTTCGACGACGCCGTCCGGCGCGCCTTCACCGCGGCGACCAACGCGTATATGCACGGCTACTACGACCCCGCCGGCCTCGACAACGTCGTCGCGCGGGTGCGGGCGGAGCGCGCCGACCTGGAGTACGACATCATCGTGAACGACCGGAGGGCCTTCACGGGCGCCGCGCCGGATGCCGGCGCCCCGGACCCGGACCGGATCGCCGCCGCGGCCCCGCTGACCACGACCTGGTGGAACCGCCGGGTCGACACCCTCGACGCGATGCTGAACATCAGCGTCGACGCCGCACCGGACGCGGTCGACGTGACGATCTGCGCCGACACGCACCGGCTGAGCCCGGCCGACATCGAGGCGCTGGCCCGGGAGATGGAGGCGGTGACGGTCGCGGCGGCGCTGGAAGACAGCCCGGCGCATCCTGTCTAAACCGTGGCGGCCCGCCGGGCACTGAGCGTCCGTCCACCGTGGACAGCCGGAACGGCCGCAGCGAGATGGGCGGCGGCCGGGCGCGTCAGGCGCGCTCGGCCATCCGTCGTCGAGGGCGAACCTGGTGTCGCGCGCAGCCGTAGCAGCGCGATCGAGCCCGGGCTCGCCGCCACCAGGTCCTCGAACGCCAGCCGCCACGTCGCGGCCACAGGCGTGCGGTGCTCGACCGGCGCGCTCCGGGCGAGCAGTTCGGCCCGCTCCTCGCGTACTCCAGCGCGGCCGTCGTCTTGCCCGCCCCGCCGAGCTTGCACAGCGGCACCACCGCCACCGGCCCGTCGGCCAACCGGGCTGCGACCCGTCCCGGTCCGGCCCCGACCGGCACGGCGAGAAGCTTCGATCCTGATCATTCGTCGAGCCTCCGGGTCGGCGGGCGCCCGGCCGCCAGGCGGAGCGCGACTGCACACGGGCGGTGAGGCCACGGGAGTTACGGTCCGGACCACGGCGGACATCGCGGTAGCTCGGATTTTTTCGGTACCGCGGCCCGGATCTCCCGGTCGGGCGGTCTCGCGTCGCCGCAGGTGGGGCGGGGGTTCATAACAGATCACCGGCGGCGGCGCGACCCCGTCCACAAGCGGTCGGTTATCCACAGGTTCGGCCCTCGCGCCCGGCGGGGACGCCCCGGTTTCGCGCAAGCTGCCTCCGACAAACCCAAGCGGAGGGAGAACGACCGTGTTCGAGACCATGGTCACCGTCGTCGGCAACGTGCTCAACGCGCCGGACTGCCGGCGGCTCGTGGACAGCCAGTCGCTCGTGACGCACTTCAAGGTGGCCTCCACCTCGCGCCGGTTCGACCGCGCCGACGGGCGGTGGATCGACGGCGACAGCCTGCGGGTGCGGGTGAACTGCTGGCGCCAGCTGGCCGAAAACGTCGCCCGCAGCGTGCAGGTCGGCGATCCGGTGATCGTCACCGGGCGGCTGTACAGCCGGGACTGGGAAACCGAGGATCACGTGCGGCGGGTCAGCTACGAGCTGGACGCGCACTCGGTCGGCCACGACCTGTCCCGGGGCCGGGCGAAGTTCGCCCGGATCAAGCCGCACACGCTGACCAGCGCCATCGACGACGAACTCGCCGAGGCCCGCATCGGCGGCGCCCCGACCGCTCCGGCGGACGAGATCAACGGCCTGCCGCGGCGCCGGTCGTACGACGAGGAGCTCGGCGGGTTCGTGACGATCGTCGAGGAGCACGACCCGTTCGCCGAGGAGGTCCTGGCCTCCCTGGACTCGGATGAGGCCGCGGCGCAGTTCGAGCGCTCGGACGAGGACCTCGCCGCCGAGCTGGAGGCCCTGGCCGCCGGCGAGTCCGACGACTCCGACGAGCCCGAGGACGAGGTCGAGGAAGTCGAGGAGGAGACCGAGGACTCCTCGGACGCCGCGGAGGAGGCCGGCGCCGCGACCGGGACCGGCGCCGCGCCGCGCGGCCGGCGCAGGCCGCGCACCCGCGTACCCGCGGGCGTCTGAGGACCGGCGGCGGGCAGGCCGCGCGGATTTTCCCCGTCCGCCGCGCCCGCCCGCCGCCAACCCGGTTGCCCGCCGAGCGCGCGACGTGCTGTCCTTGAACTACGGCAATCCGGCTCCCCGCAAGCAATCCGGCCCGGGATGGCGGTAGCCTGTGCGACGACATGCGCTCGTAGCTCAGCGGATAGAGCAGGGGACTTCTAATCCCAAGGTCGTAGGTTCGATCCCTACCGGGCGCACCAGGCTTTACCAGCGGTTTTGCACCGCCCCGCGCCCCGATGAGGCACAGCGGGCGGCCTGACAGCAACCACGACAGCAACGCAGTCACACCGGATCGTCCTCGTACGGGCCCCGAGCGCGTCGTCCATGCGCCCCGCCGCCTCCTGCTGCATCGCTGGAAGGACGTGCCCGTAGGTGTTCATCGTGATCGCAATCTGCGAGTTGCCAAGGCGCCGCTGACGCGGCGCACCGCGGCGCCAGGGGGTTGCTCGCGACCCTGGCCCTTAGCGCAAGCGCACGGGCCGGGGCAAGCCCCCGGCGCCCGCACCGGAATCAGCGACGCCCAATACCACCGAGACGAGGCCCGGAAACACGAAGCGCACCGGCCCGCCGGCATCACCGAGGACCAGGGCGCGAACGCCGACCGCAGCAGCCGAGTTGCGGTCACGGCATGACTTGCGGTGCGGTGGCACCCTCCCCGCCGCCGCTGTGAGTGGTCACCCGTTCATGTTGTGCGGTGGACGGCCTTCCAGCATGCTCATGGGCATGGATCAGCTTGTCCGGTGGTTCGACACCAGAGGGAAAGCCGTCCGCCTCGCCTACGCCACGATCCTCGCCGCGGTTTCCGGTGCCGGGATGACACACCTACGGGGTCCGGTGCTGGGGCTGCTGGTCTTCGTGGTATTTGGACTGTTGTCCGGCATTTGGGCAGTGTCGATTTCGTGGGTGCGCCGCTGGTCGGCCGACCACATCGTGGCCGACGCCTCACTCATCGTGCCGTTCATATTCTTTGCCCTGCTGGCCATACCGGTGCTGCCGTGGTGGGCGGCTGCACTGATTGCGCTGGCCATCGGTGTCGTGATCGTGCCGTTCATGGTGCGTCGGCGAAGGGCCTATCAAGCACGGACTGCCTCACAGACCGACAGCTAAGAGGCTTTGCTCGCCACCAGGTGATGGACACCGACACCTCACCCCGCCCCGACAAGCACCCTAGGAGGACCCCGGCCATAGGCCGGGCCAGGACGACAGCAACCGCTCCGAACAGCGCCGATTCAGCTCAGCGCACTCCAGCATCCAGAACAGGCGCCACGGCCGACCCACCGAGGGCACGGTCGTGCCTTCTCATCCCAAGGTCGTCGGTTCGAGTCCTACCGGGCGCACAACCGAAGGGCGGGCGAATCAAAGGCTGTCGAGGCTCACCTCGTGCAGCGTCCCGTCCGGTCCCATTCGGAACGTCCGCCGCCGCATTGTCCGTTGTGCCTCCGCGTACATGGCTTCACGCGCAGCCTGTTCCTCGCCGGACGGGTCCGTCACTCGGAAGCCGTGCAGATGAACCGCTTCCGTGTCGATGTCGTCCGGGTCGTAATAGCCCTCCACGACGAAGCCGAACAGGGCGCGCAACGCTTCCTCGCCCAGCTCAAGGGGATGAAACGGCAACGGGTATGGGCCCTCATCGGGCCAGCCCGGGACAGGTTCGACGGGATGCTCGCCTGCCCAGTACGGCAGCTCAAAGTCGTACGGCTTGCCGATGTTCTCCTGGATGCCGCCGTCGGGTGACAGGCTCAACGATCTGATGAGCACACCGTCTTCCCAGACCGCGAAACAGAGCCAGTCCACTACCGAGTGCATCCCGTGCATGATGATTCGCCTGCCTGCTCCGGCTTGGCGCAGGTGTTCCGGCAGCTCAGACGGGCGGTCGAGCACGAGTCGCCGGTCGCAGTACAGCTCGGCCCCGGCCAGCACGGTCGCGTAGGTGAAGTCGTCGGAAGGGTAGATGTCGTCGAACAGTGTGCCGTCGTCGGCGGGCGCGACGTCGTAGCCGGGGTGCACCTGGCGTACCAGCGCCTCGGTCTCGGCTCGGTCCGAGCGCGTCGCACCGAGCAACGCGGGTTTGATGTCCCCCTCGGTGAACGCCAGCAGGGCTGTTTTCGCGCCCACGTCGCTCCTCCAGGTCTCTGGTTGCGGACAAGCGCCTGCACACTACCCGCCTACAACCCTTCGAGCCGGGTTCAGCCCACGTGGCAGCTGATCCGTCGAGTAGCACCAGGCCGATCGGGCCGTCGATCGTGGTGAGCGTCTGTAGCGCGTCGCCCTGGAGGACCTCGACCAACTCGGCTGAGCCTGCGGTGTTTCCGGGTTCCGGGCCGCGGTCTACTGTTGCGCGATGCCGGAGAGCGAAGATCGCGTGGCGCAGCTGGAGGCGCGGGTGTTCACGCCGCTGTTCTGATCCAGCAGGGCTGCGACGCCGCCGGGCAGGCCGAGGCGCGCCAGGGCGGCGTCGAGCCAGGCGGGCTCGTCGGCGCACAGGCGGTGTACGAGCCCGAACTGGGCGGCGTCGAGGGCCGGGCGATGCACGACCACCGTGTCCCGCGTGCGGCCGTCCGGCAGCACCCGCAGAAGCGCCGCGCCGCGGTCGTGCCGCTCGGTCACCGCAACGGCGACAGGCGACGGAGACGACGCGGCGGGGGCCGGCGGCGAGGGCGTCGTGGCGAGTACGACGCCGCACAGGTGGGGCCAGGTGGCGAAGACGCGATCGAGGGCCTCGGCGACGAGGTCGATCCGCTCGCGGGCGGGGCGGTCGCCGAAGCCGGGCAGCGACCACAGCGCGCCGCCGTCCTCGATCCACACCCACGCGGCCGGGGCGGACCTGGTCTGCTTGGCCTTGAGCTCCACGGCCCGGACCAGGCGTCGCGTGGTGCCGGGGCCGGCCCGGTTCAGGCCGCGCAACTCCAGCAGCAACTCGGCGCGAAGATCCATCGACCCGGACTGGACCAGCACGTCGCCGACCGGCGGCTCCAGGACCGGGCGCGCGCCCGCGAGCAGTGCCTGGGCGGCCAGCCGGGCCTGGGTGGCGCCGTGGCGGAACTCGTCGCGGCCCGGGTTGCGCGCCAGGTTGCCGCGCAGCTTCGCGATGCCCTGCACGCCGTGCTCGACCAGCAGCCGCAGCCGGGCCCACAGCGAGACGGCGTCGAGCAACACCGCCACAGCATCCGAAGAACCCGACAGCACGGCCAGCTCGGGGCGCTCGGCGGCGGGGCGCTGCGCGGCGCGCCACAGCCAGGTCGGGCCGAGGAACGCGGCGAGGTCGTCGGCGGCGCGCCGGGCCGTGAGGCGGCCGGCGTCGCTCAGCGACGGATCCGAAACACCGAACGCGGCGCGCCAATCGAGCACCCGTCCAGCATCCATGAAAGGTTCGTACCTGACACATTGACAAACACCGACAAGCCGGGCGTTCCCTTGCCCGGTGGCAGAGGCCGGACCGAGCGTGCGGAGTCGAAGCGATTCCCACCCGACCGGGATCCCCACCCCAAAACGGGATCCCGACCCCAAGCGAGAGGTCCGTCGCCATGCCTCAGGGTCCAGTGCGCCGCGCCGGAAGCGCGCTCGCACTGCTCGTCGCGGCCGGCGCGCTCGGTAGCGCCCCGCTGACCAGCGCGTACGCCGATCCCGCCCCCGTCAACGTCACCGTCAACGCCCGCGCCGGGCTGGCCACCGTCGCCGACACGGCGCTCGGCGTCAACGACGCCATCTGGGACTCCGAGCTCGGCACCACCGCCGTGTCGGACCTGCTCGGCGCCGCCGGCGTCGGCATGATGCGCTACCCCGGCGGCTCGTACGCCGACATCTACCACTGGAAGACGCACACCGCGCCGGGCGGGTACGTCGCCCCGGGTACCGACTTCGACACCTTCATGGCCTCGGCCCGGCGGGTCGGCGCCCAGCCGATGATCATCGCGAACTACGGCACCGGCACGGCGCAGGAGGCGGCCGACTGGGTGCGGTACGCCAACGTCACCAAGGGCTACCACGCGAACTACTGGACCATCGGCAACGAGAACTACGGCAACGGCCACTACGGCACCGCCTGGGAGGCCGACGACCACGCGGACAAGAGCCCCAAGGCGTACGCCCAGGGCGTCGTGGCCTTCGCCCAGGCGATGAAGGCGGTCGACCCGGGCATCAAGGTCGGCGCCGTGCTGACCACGCCCGCGAACTGGCCCGACGGCCTCGTCGGCGGCGGCGACAGCGGCACCTGGAACCAGGTCGTGCTGTCGATCGCCGGGCCGTACATCGACTTCGTCGACCTGCACTGGTACCCGGGCGGGGGCACCGAGGCCGAGTCGCTGGCCAAGCCCGCGCAGATCGACGACATGCTGTACCTGGTCCGCGGCCAGATCGCCCAGTACGCCGGGGCGAACTCCGGCCGCATCGGCATCAGCCTCACCGAGACCAACGTCGGCGTCGGGCAGAACACCCAGCCGGGCGCGCTGTTCCTGGCCCAGACGTACAGCGGGATGCTCGAGAACGGCGTCTTCACCGTCGACTGGTGGGACGTGCACAACGGCATCGGCACCGTGTCCACGGTGGCCGGCCAGACCGACTACGGCGACTTCGGCATGCTCTCCAGCGGCGGCTGCCAGTCCGGCGGCGGCGTGTGCGAGCCACCGATGAACACGCCGTTCGCGCCGTACCACGCGCTGAAGCTCATGCACTCGTTCGCGCGGCCGGGCGACCAGCTGGTGCGCGCGGGCACCGACAACCCGCTCGTGGCCGCGCACGCCTCGCGCCGGGCGAACGGCGATCTCGCGGTACTGCTGCTGAACCTGGACCCGTCGAGCGCGCACGCGGTGAAGATCAGCTACGACGGGTACACGCCGTCGGCCGCCGTCCCGACGGTCGAGTCCTACCTCAACGGCGGGTCCGGCGTGACGTCCGCGCAGACCGGCACCGCGGCGTCGCAGAATCTGGCCCCGTACTCGCTGACCGTGCTCACCCTGCACCCGTCGTCGCCGACCACGGGCGCTCCGTCCGCGCCCGGCCGCCCGTCCGCCACGACGGTCACGGACCGTAGCGCCACGCTCACCTGGCCAGCGTCGCAGGCGGGCGTGAAGTACGAGGTGTACCGGCAGTACGGCGCCCGCAGCGAGCAGCTCGGCGAGACCACGGCGACGACGTTCACCGCCGGCAACCTCACCCCGGGCACCCGCTACACGGTGAACGTCCTGGCCCGGGACGGGTCCGGCCGGGTGAGCTGGTCGTCCTCACCGCTGACCTTCACGACGGGCGCCCCGGCGACGAGCACCTGCAGCGTGCGCATCACCGACGACAACGACTGGGGCAACGGCTTCGTCGGCACGATCAGCATCACCAACACCGGCCCGGCCCCGCTCAACGGCTGGACCCTCTCGTTCACCTGGCCGACGTCCTGGCAGAGCGTGAGCGGCGGCTGGAACGGCACGTGGACCCAGACGGGCACCACCGTGCGGGTGACCCCGGCCGACTTCAACACGACCCTGTCCGCGGGCGGCGGCAGCACGAGCGTCGGCTTCGTCGGCTCCTACAGTGGTCCGAACATTCTGCCGACGGCCTTCACGCTCAACGGCACGGTCTGCGCCGCGGCGTGAGACCCGGCCGGGCGCCGCGGGCCGGTTGCGGTCCGCGGCGCCCGCTGTTTCCAGAGCTCCCGCGATGTCCGCCGTGGTCCGGACCGTAACTCCCGTGGCCTCACCGTCCGCGGGTAGTCACGGCCGGCCTGGCGGCCTCGGCTACCGGCTGACCAGCCCGGCGGCGATCACGAGATCGCCGGCGTAGACGGTCCAGCCGTCGGCGCGCACCCCGGCGAGCACCCGCGCCCGGGCCCGGGACACGTAACGCGTCGACCGAGCCCACCTGCTCGAACACCCGCACCCCGGCGGTGTGCAGCCGGCCGGTCCAGGCCCGCGGCGGGTGGCCCCAGTGGAACGAGGCGACCGCGACGCGCGCGCCTCGCACACCGCCCCGCGGCGCCGAGGTGCTCGTCGTGGGCTACTCGGCCGGTGGCGGTATTGTTGAACCGTCAATGGTCGGCCGGACAGAACACTGCCGCCGCAGATAAGTCCAGACGCTGCCGCGTCCGGACTTATCCGAAATTTCGTGATAAGGAGCGCGCATGATCGAGATCGAGGTCTGGTCCGACATCGTCTGCCCGTGGTGCTACATCGGCAAGCGACGCCTTGAGCGAGCGCTCGCGGGCTTCCAGGGCGACGTCTCCGTCCAGTGGCGCAGCTTCCAGCTCGACCCCTCCACCCCCGTCGGCGACCCGCGCCCGGTCAGCGAGTCGCTCGCCGCCAAGATGGGCGCGTCCGCGGCCCAGGTGCGGGACATGTTCGCGCGCGTGACGAGCATCGCGGCGGAGGAGGGGCTCGCGTACGACTTCGATCGGGCCCGCACCGCCAACACGCTCGACGCGCACCGCCTGCTGCACTTCGCCAAGGCGCACGGCCGGCA
Source organism: Dactylosporangium sp. NPDC048998 (assembly GCF_043197855.1). Taxonomy (NCBI): domain Bacteria; kingdom Bacillati; phylum Actinomycetota; class Actinomycetes; order Micromonosporales; family Micromonosporaceae; genus Dactylosporangium; species Dactylosporangium sp. NPDC048998. Next base: position 31,267 of record NZ_JBICTV010000001.1, on the reverse strand, counting down.
GGCGGAGCTGAAGGAGCGGCTGATGCACGCGTACTTCACGGAGGGCGCCGACGTCGGCGACCACGCGACGCTCGCCGCGCAGGCCGGCGCCGCGGGCCTGGACGAGGTGGCGGCGAAGCAGGCGCTGGCCGACGGCTCGTACGCCGCGGACGTCGAGGCCGACATCGCGCAGGCCCGGGCCTACGGCATCAACGGCGTGCCGTTCTTCGTCTTCAACCAGCGCGTCGGCGTGTCGGGGGCGCAGCCGCTGGAGGTCTTCGAGCAGGCCCTGCGCCAGTCCTCGCTGACGGTGCTGCGCGCGCCGGCCGGATCGGCGGACGCCTCTTCCGGCGAGTGCACGGACGACTCCTGCGCCGTCTGACGCCCGGGACTCCGCACGTGCATTTGCGGCGCGCAATCTTATGCCGTGCAGACGCACAGTCAAGTGGCACCGGGTGCGGCATGAACATGAGTGACTACTTTCCGGCAAGCACGGGCACAGCCTCCGGTTCTACGCTGCACTCATGACCGTTGATGTGCTGCACAGCTACCGGATGCAGGTCGCCCGCGGGGTGCGCCGGCTGGCTCCGGACGACACCGAGCAGGTGGCGAGGCTGCTGGAGCGCGACGGTCATCCCCAGTCCGAGACCAACATCGCGGAGCGCCTGCAGCGCTGGTGCGAGCACCCCGACGGCGCCGCGTTCGTGTGGGACGAGCGGGGCAGCCTGCTGGGCGTCATCGCCGCTCACGTCATCCCGTCGTTCGAAACCGACGGCGCCTGGCTGCGCATCGTGGCCCTGGCCGTGGCCGAGTCGGCTCGCGGCCGGGGCATCGGCACGAGCCTGGTCGCGGCGGCGGAGACGTTCGGCCTGATGCGCGGCTGCTCCAGCGTCGAGGCGACGAGCCTGCGGACGCGGGAGGGCGCGCACGCGTTCTACCGGGCGCTGGGGTACCAGGACCGGACCGACGCCGCCGGGCGGTTCCTGCGCCAGCTGCCCTGAGACACGCCCTTTTCCGCACCCCTGAGAGCACCTCAGGGGTGCGTTGCGTTGCCCGCGAAGCGCCACGCCCGATTTGTGAGTTCGTGCAGCCCGAGCTAAAGAAGATCGGCCGGATTCAGGCGCTCAGCCGGGTGCCGAGGGCCGTCGCCACCTGCACCAGACCGTCCTCGGCGGACGCCGGCAGCTCTCCCCCGCCGAGGTTCACCACGGACAGCACGACGATCAGGTTGCTCACCCGCATGGTGATCACCTGCGGCGACCCGATCGCCTGCATACGCTGGCGGATCGCCTGGTCGCCGACGCCGCTGAGCGACTCCGTGCCGCCCCCGCCGACCGCGTCGAGGAAGCGCGAGGCGAGCTCCGGCCCGCCCACCGTGCCCCGCTTGGACACCAGCGTGTACCCGACGTTGATCTGCACCTGGCCGTCCGTCGCCGTGCAATTGTCCCCGTCGGCCTCGACCTCGGCGTTCGCGACGACCGGCGCGACCGTCGCCCGGTCCAGCACCTCGCAGCCGGGCACCGCGGTGAACCGGCCCTGCTCGGCGAAGGCGCCCAGCGAGTACGCCATGCCCAGCCCGGTCGCCGCCACCACCGCGACCACGGCCGCGAAGATCAGGACAATTCGCCAGAACCGCTGCATCGGTGCAGTCTAGGCGCCGCCGAAACTGTCGTACCTCTGTGCGAGCATGTCGACCGCGCGGAACTGTGCGCAACCTGAAGTCCCGATTAAGCCCGTGGCCCGCGGACCGCGGGCACTGGTATCACCGATGGCAGTGGAACCACATGCACCGTATGCAGAGACGACCATGACCGTCCCGAGAGAGCGCGCGGCGAGCCGACTGGCGGCACCGGCGGCTCGGCCCGTCGAGCACAACAACGCCGGACGGTTCCTCATTCGCACCCTCTTCTGGGGCGGCCTCGCGCTCGCGGTGCTGCCCTGGTGGCTGGGGACGAAGACCGGTTCGATCGACACGACCGCGGAGCTGTTCCAGTCCGCGGGGCGGGTGACCGGGCTGATCGCCGGCTATCTGCTGCTGGTGCAGGTCATGCTGATGAGCCGGCTGGCCGTCCTGGAGCGCTGGATCGGCGCCCGGCACCTGGGACTGTGGCACCGCGAGCTCGGCGGCGCGGTGCTCGTCATGATCCTCGCGCACGCCGCGCTGATCACCGTCGGCTACGCGTATGCCGACCGGGTCGGGTTCGTCGGCGAGCTGGGCACGCTGCTGACCGAGTACGAGGACATGGTCACCGCGTTCGTCGCGGCCGGCATGATGGTGTGCATCGGCCTGCTGAGCATCCGCGCGCTGCGCCGGGCGCTGCCCTATGAGCTGTGGTATTTCCTGCACCTGAGCGCCTACCTGGCGCTGCTGCTCGGCTTCGCGCACCAGTTCTCCGACGGCCAGGAGCTGTTCAAGCCCGGGTTCGGGCGCAGCGCCTGGATCGGCTTCTACGTCGTGGCGATCGCCGTGGTCGTGGTGGGGCGGATCGTCGGGCCGCTCGCGCTCAACCTGCGGCACCGGCTGCGGGTCGCCGACGTGGTGACCGAGGGGCCGGACATGGTCTCGGTCTACATCACCGGCAACCGGCTGGACGACCTCGACGCGCGCGCCGGGCAGTTCTTCCGCTGGCGGTTCCTGGCCGGCGGGCTGTGGTGGCAGGCGCACCCGTTCTCGCTCTCCGCCGCGCCCAACGGCCGCTGGCTGCGGCTGACCGTGAAGACCGTCGGCGACCACACGCACCGGATGCGCTCGATGCGCCCCGGCACCCGGATCTTCGTCGAAGGGCCGTGGGGCGACTTCACCGCCAGCCGCCGGGTCAGGCAGCGCGCGCTGCTGATCGCGGCGGGCAGCGGCATCGCGCCGATCCGCGCGCTGCTGGAGGAGCTGCCGCCGGGCGCGATCGTGATCTACCGGGCCAGCAAGGTGCACGACCTGCACCTGCGCCACGAGCTGGAGCAGCTGTCCGAGCTGCGGCACGCCCAGCTGTGGTTCGTCATCGGCGACCGGCGCGACCCCGGGCCGCGGCGGCTGTTCACCCCGGGCGGCATGCGCGAGCTGGTCCCCGACATCGCCGAGCGCGACGTGTATCTGTGCGGCCCCGACGGCCTGGTCGAACAGTCGCTGCAGGTGCTGCGCCGGCTGCGGGTCCCGCGCCGGCAGGTCCATCTCGACCCGTTCGAGCTCTAGATGATCCGGCCGCGCATGGGAAACGCGCCGATCGATGCAAGAGGAGTTGGTACCGCGTGCGACGCGCTCTGATGGCCCTGATGGGCACGGCGGCCGGCACCGTCCTGCTGGTCGGCGCCAAGGCGGGCTTCAGCAGCCCGCAGGTCGACCAGGCGATGCAGCCGCAGTCGGCCGACAGCCCGGCGCCCGGCGCCTCCCCAGCACCGGCCGACGCGCTGCCGCCCGGCGCCGGCCCGTCCGCGGCCCCGCCGGGCGCGAGCCAGCCTGCCGCGGACGCGACCAAGACCGCGACCCAGCCGGCGGGCACCAAGACGACCGCGCCCGCGGGCCGGCCGACGACCACCGCCCCGCGCCGCACGACGATGAAGGACGGGACGTTCAACGGCAACCCGATCTACGTCGACTACGGCAACATCGAGCTGTCGATCGTCGTCTCCGGCGGCAAGATCACCGACATCAAGGTCCTCGACTCCCCGAGCGGCCACTCCCGCTCGGTCCAGATCAACAACAGCGCCCTGCCGAAGCTGCGCGCCGAGGCCCTGGCCGCACAGAGCGCCAGCATCGACACGGTGTCGGGCGCCACGTACACGAGCAACGGCTACAAGCTCTCCCTCCAGTCCGCCATCGACCGTGCCTACCAGGCCTGACCCGCCCCGGCCGATGATGTCCGCTCCGCCGCACGGCACCGCGCCCCGCCCGCCCCGAATCTCGGCGGCGCTGCTCCTCAGCAGCCCGCGAAGCACCGATCCGCGGAGAGACCGCGGGCAACGACGTCTGGACGGGGGCGCCTCATGACGCACAGCCTCGTGCGAGTCGAGCACGTGATGGGCATGGCGGTCAGCCTCGACCTCGACGACGATCTGCCGATCGACCGCCTGGAGCGCCTCGCCGACGGGGTGTTCGACTGGTTACGGCTGGTGGACGGGATCTTCAGCACGTACAAGCCGGAGAGCGAGATCAGCCGGCTCGCCCGCGGGGAGCTGCGCCGCGAGGACTGCTCGCCGGTCGTCGCCGAGGTGCTCGACCGGTGCGCCGAGCTGTGGACGGAGACCGACGGCTACTTCGACGTCAACGCGGGCGGCACCCTGGACCCGTCGGGCTACGTGAAGGGCTGGGCCGTCCAGCGCGCCTGCGAACGCCTGCGCGCCGAGGGCTCCGCCAACCACTGCCTCAACGCCGGCGGCGACATCTACGTCCGCGGCGTCCCCCGCGGCCGCCCCCGCTGGCGCGTCGGCATCCGCCACCCGTGGGAGGCGCTGTCGGTAGCGTGGGTCCTGGAGGTCACGGACACGGCGGTCGCGACCTCCGGCACCTACGAGCGCGGCCTCCACGTCCTGGACCCCTTCACCGGCGCCCCCGCGAAGGACCTGCGCTCGGTGACCGTGGTCGGCCCGGACCTGGGCACCGCCGACGCCTACGCCACCGCCGCCCTCGCCATGGGCCTCAAGGGCATCGACTGGCTGGCCACCCTGCCCGGCCACGAGTGCGCGGTGGTGACCGAGGACGGCCGCGCCCTCCGCTCCGACGGCCTCCCGGTGGCCCCGCCCCTCGACTCGTGACTGCCGGCCCGCACGCCGCGGCCTTCCAACGCACCGCAACCGCCCCGGAAAGCACCGAAGGCGGCCCGACAGCGCTGAGCGTGCGGACCCGAGCCAGGGCCGATGGCGGCAAGGCGCGGGTCAGGCCAGCCGGGCGCGATCGGAACGGCCAGGCGCGAACCGTGCCGGACCGGACGCTACCGCGAGCCGCGACCCGCGAGTCGGGGACGGCCACCGCAGCCAGGAGCGGGGCGAGCCGTAAACCCGACGAAGCGATCCACACCCGGGGCTCCGCGTGACCCCAGCCGGGGCTGGCGCGCGACCGCAGCCAACCCGGCGCGTGACCCCCAGCCCGGGGCGCCGCGCGACCGCGGCCGGGGCTGGTGCTGGTGCTGGTGCTGGTGCACGACCGTAGCCAGGCCGGCGCGTGACCTCCAGCCCCAGGCGGCGCGCGACCGCGGCCGGCGGCAAACGGACCATCACTGGCCGTGAACGGCACGCACCGCGAGCACGGCAGGGCGTCAAGTCAGGCGATCGCCAGGTCCAGGTATTCGACCAGGTGCTCGTGGGTCGGCGCGCTGTCGTCCGGCTTGAAGCGCAGATACCGCAGCCGTTTGCCCGTGCCCTCCAGCAGGCCGTGCGGGTCGGGCAGGTCGGCGCCGTGTTCGAAGCCCACCGAGACGCTGTCGGTGCCCGGGAACACCGCGGCGATGTAGCCGCGCTCCGGGTGGTGGAAGCCCAGGCCGTGCCAGCCGCGATACACGCGCTCGGTCAGCTCGGGGCGGGCGGCCAGGATGACGTCGCGCAGGTGGCGGGTCAGCGCGCTGATGCTTGCACAGTGATCTTCCAGCAACTCCTCGAAGCCCGGTGGGGCGGCACCCGTCATGCCCACACCTCACCACATGGGTACGACAAAAAACGGCCCGAATTCCTGACTGCTGGAACTACCGCTCGAACTCCTGGCCGCGGACCTCGCCGCCGGGGAGAAGGGCGCGGCCGGTGTACAACCACTTCTGCACCACGACGTAACGATGCCCGTGCGGAAGGCGAGCCACGAACGGGCCGCAGTCGTGCTCGGCAGTGGAGTCGGTGAACATGAGGCCGTCGCACGTGTGCGGGCCGTCGGCGAGCCGGCCGGTCTCCACGTCGAGGACGGACATGCTCACGTCGGCCTGCACGCCGGGGATGCCCTGCATGTGGCCGACCATCCGGATCTGTTCGGACGCCAGGGAGGGCTGGGCCAGCATGGGGTGGCCGAGATCCCAGGTGTACCGGTCGGCGCAGATCCAGGGGCCGAACGCGACTGAGCCCTCGACGTTGGCGCCGGGCTGCGCGGCGAGAGCGCCTCGGCGACCTGGGCCAGCAGCGTGGCGGCCTCGGCGGGCGGCAGCGTGCCCCGCTCGTGCAGGCGGTCGCGCAGGCTGCCGCCCTCGACGAGGTCCATGACCAGGCCGATCGAGGCGCAGACGGTGACGAGGTCGCGCACCCGCGCGATGTGCGGGTGGCGGAGCATCAGCAGGATCGCGCGCTCCTGGACGAACCGGTTGACGGCCTTCGGCTCGGCCATCGGCTCGGCCATCGGGTCCTCGCGCAGCAGCTTCACCGCGACGTGCTCGTCGCGGTCGAGGGCCCGGGCGCGCCACACGGTGCCGGTCCCGCCGCCGCCGATGGGCTCGATCAGCTCGTACGCGTCGCCGATGCGATAGCCGGTCAGGTCACGCTCGTCCGGTGACCATCCGTGTCGTAGCGCGCTTCGGGCGGAGTACGCATCGGGGTATTGGTACAGAATGCAAGGTGAAGGTCACAAGCCGTACCAGGAACTCCGCCCCCTGCGGGGGATCTTCGGAGCGTCCAAAAGCTTCACAGGTACCGATGCATGATATGGAAGTCCACCAACCCGTGCCGGGTGCTCTGGAAGCCGTCGGGGACGGTCCCGACGATGATGAAGCCGAGCGAGCGCCACAGCCGCACGGCCACGGTGTTGGTCGACACGACCGCGTTGAACTGCATCGCGGTGTATCCCAGCTCCCGCGCCCGGTCGAGGCAGTGCTCGCCGAGCGTGCGCCCCAGGCCCCGCCCCCGCGCGCGGGACGACACCATGAAGCTCGCGTTGGCCACGTGCGCGCCGAGCTTGGCGCGGTTGGGCCCGACCTTGTACATGCCGAGGACGTCGCCGTCCTCGACCGCCACCCACTGCTCCCACGGCGACGGTAACAGCCAGTGCTCGCGCGCGTCGTCCTCGGTCGAGTCGGGCGCGTTGTCATAGCTCTCACCAGCCGAAACCACCTCGTGCCATACATCCCACGTGCCCGGCCAGTCACTGTCCGCATAGCGCCTGATCTCCACGCTGTTCATTCAACACGTGAGGTGGCAGGCTCTGCATTCGTGTTCGACGTGTTGCACGACGCCCTCGGCAGCCAGCCGTCCCCGGACCGCACGGTGATCATCGCGACCGCCGTCGCCGCACTGCTCGCGGTGCTCCTCCGGCCGTTGTGGAAGGTCATGCGCAACTTCGTGACGATCGCGCACGAGGGCGGGCACGCGCTGGCGGCGGTGCTCAGCGGGCGCCGGCTCTCGGGCATCCGCCTGCACTCGGACACGTCCGGGCTGACGCTGTCGAAGGGCCGCCCGAAGGGGCTGGGCATGGTGGTCACCGGGCTGGCCGGCTACGTCACGCCCTCGCTGCTGGGCCTGGCCGCCGCGGCGATTCTGGGCGCCGGCCGGATCACGATCCTGCTATGGCTGCTGCTCCTGCTCCTGATCCTGATGCTCATCATGATCCGCAACTTCTACGGCGTGATCTCCGTCGTCGCGGCGGGTGCGATCATCTTCGCCGTCTCCTGGTTCGCCGATTCGAAGATCCAGGGCGCGTTCGCGTACGCCTTCGCGTGGTTCATGCTGCTCGGCGGCGTGCGGGCGGTCTTCGAGCTGCAGCAGTCCCGCTTCCGGCGGCAGGCGCCCAACTCCGACGCCGACCAGATCGCGCGGCTGACCCGGGTGCCCGCGATCGTGTACGTCGGGTTCTTCGTGATCGTCGTGCTGGGGTGCCTCGCGTTCGGGGTACGACTCATGCTGGGACCGGTCGGCGAGCTGCTCGGATAGCGTCGCCGACGCGCTCGGCCTCCTCCAGGTGCGGCCAGCCGGAGAGGATGAACTCGTCGACGCCGGCGTCCTCGTACTCGGCCAGGCGGGCGTTGATCTCCGCCGGGCTGCCGACGAGCGCGGTGCCGGCGCCCTCGCGGACCAGCCCGACGCCGGCCCAGAGGTTGGGCCCGACGACCAGGTCCGCGCCCCGGTTGAGCGCGGTCATACGCGCCTGGCCGACCGAGTCCATCCGCGCGAACCGCTCCTGCGCCGCCCGGATGCGCTCGGGGTCCATGCCCCGGAGCAGCCGGTCCGCCTCCGCCCAGGCCGCGTCGGCGTCGTCACGGACGATCACGTGGATCCGAAGCCCGATCCGCAGATCCGGATTTAGCGCTTTTATCGCATTTATCCGAGTTTGTACCGCGGGAAGGGGCTCGCCCCACAGCAGGTACACGTCGGCGTGCCGCGCCGCGACCCGCACGGCGGCCGGCGACGCGCCCCCGAAGTAGATCTCTGGCACCCGCTCGAGCGGGCGGGCCAGGCCGCCGCACTCGACGTGGTAGTACTCGCCCCGGAAGTCGAACGGCCCGCCACGCCAGGTGCGGCGCATGACCTCGATGTACTCGGCGGTCCGGGCGTAGCGCGCGTCCTTGGTCACGAAGTCGCCGTACGCCGCCTGCTCCCCCTGGTCGCCGCCGGTCACGACGTTGAGCGCGAGCCGCCCGTCCGAGATCCACTGGAACGCCTCGGCCTGCTGCGCCAGCAGCGTCGGCAGCGTGAACCCGGCGCGGAACGCGACCAGCAGCTTGAGCGTGGTCGTCTGCTGCGCGAGCGCCGTGCACATGACGAGCGGATCGAGGCAGCCGGCCCCGACGGGCGTCAGCGCCGACTCGAACCCGGCGCGCTCCGCGGCGCGGGCGACGTCCGACAGATACCCGACGGTCGGGGCCCGATCGTGCCGCGCGGCCCCGGCCGTGACGGTCGCGGCCCCGACCTGGTCACCGTCGCCGGTGGTGGGCAGAAACCAGTGGAACTTGGTCATGGAAACCTACTTTACCTACTAGTTCACTGGGTGGGAATCCTGGCTCGAATCTATTAGAATGTGTGTACGAAAAGACGCTCTTGACCTGGGAGGAGAGCGCCAGTGACCGCGCCCGTCAGCACCACCGGATCCATCCCCTACGCGACCCTGCTCAGCTTCACCCGGTATGTCGGCCGCACCGGCCCGCGCAAGGCGAGCTTCGTCGGCGGCCTGCGCCGCCAGCGCGAGTCCGGGCACGGTTTCAACCCGCACGGCCAGCTGGTGAAGGCCCTGAAGGCGGACATCCAGTTCCGCACCGGCGGCACCTACCTCAACGCCGTCGTCGACCAGGTCAACGCCCGATGGAAGCCGCTGTACGAGTCGGTGGTGCCGGGCGCACTTCGCTACCTGGAGTCGCTACCCACGCCGGTCGAGGTCACGCCGGCCCGCGACGCGCTGTGCATGATCGGCTCGCTGCCGGTGAAGATCAACCCGCACTTCGGGCTGCGCTACGCGGACGGACGCGGGGAGGCCGTGCGGCTGCACTTCGACGAGGACCCGCCGCTGGACGAGGCCGCGGTGGCAACGCTGCACCTGATGGGGCGGCACATGGACGCGGTGCTGCCCAACGCCACGCCGGTGCTGGTCGACCTGCGGCGCGGAGACGTGCTGCGGCCGGACCCGACGGTGAAGGCGGACGAGGTGGAGCGGTGGCTGGCCGGGGAGGCGGCGGCGTTCGCGGCCATGTGGGGATCGGTGGCTTGATCCCCAGCTAGAAGCCTTCGTTTCTGGGGCTGCATGCCCTTAGCGCTGGGGGTGACTTCCGTGCTGGTCGACGGCCGCCTGCTCCCAGTTCGTGGCCTTCGGGGCTCGGCATCCACCAGCCAGCAGCAGCAGCCCTGAGCTTTACTCCTCCGTTACCTTTCAGTGAGCAAATGTGTGCTCGTGATTGGCAGCCGTCCGTTGCCGGGCGGCGTTGACCACATGTGGTCTTGACGCTTCACGGCCCGCCGCCCCGCCTGCGGGTGCAGGTCTTACGGGTCTTACGTGGGCTCCACGTCCTGTTTTCGCGTCGCCCGGCAACTCCAGGTCGACGTACCGCACGAGGGCGGCGAGATTCCGTGCGGCGTTGACGTCCCGGTCCAGGGACAGCCCGCACACGGTACAGGTGAACGTGCGTTCGGCCAGCGACAGCTTGGGTTTCACCGTCTGGCAGGCGGAGCAGGTCTTGGAACTGTGGGGTACCAGCGGTCGGCGACGTGCAGCGTGCTGCCGTACCAGCCGGTCTTGTACGCAAGGTGCCGGCGCAGCGTGGCCGGGACGGCGTCGACCAGGGATCTGGCCAGTTTCCGGTTGCGGACCATCCCCGCCACGTGCAGGTCCTCGACCACGACCGTGTCGAACTGCTGCGCGAGCCGGGTGGTGAGCTGATGCCACGAGTGCTCACGAACGGCTTTCACGGTGGCGTGCTGCCGGGTCACCGCGGCCTGCGCCCGCTTCCACCGGTTCGACGGATTCCGCTTGGACCGGGTGGCCGGGTCGTACGGCCCGACCTTGCGGGCGGCCCGGCGCTGCGCCTTGCCGAGTTTCTTCAACGCGGCTTTGAACGGGGCCGGGTTCCGGACCATCTCGCCGGTGGACAGGACCGCCAGATGCTTGATCCCGGCGTCCACACCGACGACCCGGCCGGTCTTCGGCGCGTGCGCCGGACGTCCGGCCGTGCGTTTGACGGCGACCTGGAACGAGCAGAACCACCGTCCGGCAGTCTCGGTCACGGTCGCGGACAGGATCTGCGCGGTGCCCGCCGCGATCCGGCGGGACAGCTTCCGCGTCGATTCGTGGGTGCGGATACGGCCCAGCCGGGGCAGGACCACGTGCCGGCGGTCGGCGTCGATCCGAATCGCTCCGGTCGTGAACCGGGCCGACCGGCGGGCGCGCAGGACCACGCAGGGCCAGCGGGCCGCTCGGGACCGGCGGGCCGCGCAGTCCTGGAAGAGACCAGGACACGCCAGCCGCGGCTGTGGCTGGCGCTGGGCCGCCCGGGACCGGCGAGGCGGCGCAGGGTCTTGCCAGGACGAGGGCGCAGGTGCGGCCGCTGGGCCACCAGCCGGCCGACAACCGAGCACGGCGAGGCCCGCCGTCCGGCACGGCGGCCGTGCGTCTAATGCCATCGCGCACCGATCCCTGCCGATACGGAGCGTGTCAAAGATTGGCCGGGGTGGCCGGCCCGAGGGGTTGGGCTCGATCGGGACGGGGCGATTTGCCGTAGTCGTCAGATACTGCACGGCGCCGTCATGATCACTACGTAGCTGGGCGGTCACACATTGACGCCAACCGGTGCTAGGTTGACCGCATCGCGCTTCGTCATCCTCGCGCAACGCAGCGGGCTCACCGAAGAGAGAACCGGAGAGAGAAAGAGATGCCATGACGCAGGGCCGGCATCATCGGCGTCGCGACGACGACCACACGGTCGACGGGATCTACGTCCCGCCCCCGCGTGAGGTGCCGCGCCCCCGCACCGAGCCGACCGACTGGCCACCGCCGGCCCCGCCGCCCGCCGCCGCCCCACCCCCATGGGCACCCGCGGCGCCGGGTGGTGCCCCTCCGGCACAGCCGCCGGACAGGCCGGACGGGCATCCCGCCGCACAGCCCGGGCAGCCCCCGACGGACCACGCGCGATCGTCGGAGTGGGCCGGACGCTCCTCCTCCCCCTGGGCGCCGGCCGACGACGAGCACGACGAGGAAGACCCGTATGCGTCGGCGGAGGACCCGCCCCCGGCTCCGCCGGCGCATGCGGTCGCGGAAGGCGGCGGCGACCAGTGGCTGCCGCCGCTCTACCCGCAGGAGTGGCCGCCCGAGCCCGTCCGCCAGGAATGGACGCCGCTGCCGCTGCCGGAGGACCGGCGCGCCGACATCCCGTCGCAGCGGCGGGTGGGGCCGCTCGGGGCATCCGCGGTACCGCGGCCGCAGCATGCCCACGAGCGCTCCTCGGCGACCGCGTGGTGGATCGCGGTCGGCGTCATCATCGTCGCGCTGGCCGTCGCCGCGGGCGTGTTGGTCGGCCTGCGGCTGGCGGCGCGCGCCGGGCAGGAGCCGAACGGCGCGGCCGAGGCCACCTGCGGCTGGCGCGAGGTACAGCGCACCGCGGTCGCCCCCGAGCCGGCCTCCGCGGTCGAGCAGGCGGCCGGCGGCTGCGGGCTGGTCGCGGTCACGTCGTAGGAGAAGACGCACCGGGGCGGCGTGGCTTGGATCCCGGCCACGCCGGCCGCTTCCAGCACATGCCCGAACTCGTGTCGCCGGCGGCGTTGCGGCCGTTCGCCGAGTCGCTCGACGGCGTGCGCGCAGGCGGGCACACCGCTGTTCGAGACCGTGCTCCGCGCGGCATGGGCGAGACGCAGAAGCGCTCCTGGGCCCGCACGGCCCCCGGTAGCCAGTCACGAGAAATCGGAACGCGCTAGGTGCATCTGCCGCAATCCGGGTAGAAACACGGAGCCCTCGACCTGGGCGATGCCATTTGTACGCGATTGGGGTGATGGTCCATGAGCGGGCCTATCGTGGGCAAGCGCCGCCTCCGTGCCGAGCTGCGGCGGCTGCGGCGCGAGCGGGAACTGACCCAGGATCTGGTGGCCGCCGAGATGGAGTGGTCGCTGTCCAAGCTCATCCGTATCGAGAACGGCACCGTCGCCATCTCGGTGAGCGACCTGCGCAGCCTGCTGGCCTACTACCGGGTCCACGACCCGCGGACGGTCGACGAGCTGCTCGAGCTGGCCCGCGCGGCGAAGCGGCGGATGTGGTGGGACGAGTACCGCCCGATGCTGGCCGGTCAGCTGATCACCTACGTCGGGTTCGAGGCGGAGGCGACCCGCATCGGCGAGTTCGCGCCGATCATGTTCCCGACGCTGCTGCAGACGCGGCGGTACGCCCACGCCACCAGCGACGCGGAGTCCCCGCTCGCCGAGCGCCGCGTCGAGTTTCAAACGCGCCGCCAGGAGGAGTTGTTCAACCGCGAGGAGCCGCCCCACATCCAGATGATCCTGGACGAGTCGGTGCTGCGCCGAAGCCCCGTCCCCGGCGACGAGGCGCTGCTGGTCGACCAGCTCGAGCACACGATCGAGTTCGCCCAGCGCCCGTACGCCGACGTGCGCGTCGTCCCCCTCAACGCCGGGTACCACGCCGGCTGGGAGGGCGACTTCACGCTGCTGGAGTTCGGCGCGGACGACGGGGTGCTCTACCGTCAGCAGTTGCTCTGGGAGGAGCCGGAGCTCATCACGACGTACCGCGGCATCCTCGAACGGCTCGGCCAGCGCGCCCTGTCGCAGGAAGCCACGCTCGACCTTCTGCGGCAGGTCGCCCACGACCTGAAGTGAGCCGGCCGGCCGGCTGCTACGCGGCCCCGGGCAGCGCGAACGCGGCGCCGGCCTGCTCGGGCCGCCAGCCGGCCGCGACGGCCCGCCGGACGGCCTCGGCCACGAGCGCGGGCCGCACCGCGCCGGCGGACAGGCCGAGCCAATTGTGAGGATGCGCCAGCGCCGAGGACACGACGAGGACGGCCCCTCGCCCGGAGTCCGCCTGCACGACGAACGTGAGCGGCGTCCACCCGTTGGCCTGGGAGTAGGTGGGCCGGTGCCGGACGGTCCACCGGTACTCGACGCCGTCGACGACGATCCGCCGCGATCCCTTCCTGTTCAGCGTCATGCGCCGACGGTAACCGCGCGGCGTCGCTGAAGGCGATCGATATTGCGCCGCTAAGCGCACCCCCAGCGCGCGCGAAGATCGATGTCACTGTCCGATGTGGAAGACCAACCGGCGGTAATCCGGACTTTTAGGTGTATTAGATATCGAGGGGGACGCACGCCTTTCGCACGGCGGATGATCACGTTAAGTTAGGCCCTGGCCTGCTCGGCAGTCCGCCGTCCATCCCGGACGGCGCCGGGCAAGCGCCGCCGAATCGAGCTCGGCGCGCCGCCCGATCCCCTCGAGCGCGCGCATCGAACCGGGGACCCAGAAACATTCGCAGGGGTGAATCCGCGACGTTGCGGTAGGGTGTCCTTCCCGCCCAAACCCGTCAGCTAACCCGGTAGGCGGTCGGTGAAGAAGGGTCTTTCCTTGTCCACTGGACACCGTGCCGGGCGGTCAGTGCTGCGAACCCTGTTCATCGGGCTCGTCTCACTCACCGTGCTGGCACCAGCCGCGGTCGCGCACGCCGATCCCACGCTCGCCGAGATCGAGGCCCAGCTCGACAAGTCGAACAAGGACCTCGAGGCGACCATCGAGGCGTGGAACAAGATCAATATCGATCTTGCGGATTCCCAGACCAAGGCCACCGAGCTTGAGACCAAACTCAAGCCGCTCGAAGACAGCATGGCCGACGCCAGCGCCAGCGTCGAGGGCGTGGCGATCGCCGCGTTCAAGACGTCGGGCAACCTTCGCAGCCTGTCCATCATGCTCAACGCCGAGTCGTCGAACTCGCTGATGGACCAGCTGTCGATGCTGCAGCAGATCACGCGGCAGCAGCAGAAGGAGATCGAGGACTACAAGAACGCCAAGGCGAAGGTCGACGACGAGAAGAAGCTGCTCGACGAGACCATCGCGGCGCAGAACACGCAGAAGACCGACCTCGAGAGCCAGCGCAAGAAGATCGAGGGCGACGTCAAGAAACTCGTGGCCCTGCAGAAGAAGGCGACCGCCGCCGGCAGCACCAAGGTCAACCCGCCGAAGATCGACCCGGGCAACCTGCCCGCGGTCTCCGGCAAGGCCGGCACCGCCGTGAGCTTCGCGAAGGCCCAGCTGGGCAAGCAGTACGTATGGGGCGCGGCCGGCCCGAACACCTACGACTGCTCCGGCCTGACGATGGCAGCCTGGAAGGCCGCGGGCGTGACCCTGCCTCACAACGCCGCCAGCCAGTGGAGCAACGTGGCGCACATCCCGCGGTCCACGCTGGCCCCGGGCGACCTGGTGTTCTACAACGGCCTCGGGCACGTCGGGATCTACGTCGGCAACAACCTGATCATCCACGCACCACACACCGGCGACGTCGTCAGGTACGCGTCGGTGGACATCGACAGCATCTACGGGTTCGGTCGCGTCAAGGCCTGACCTGGCCTCGGCTGGCAAAGGACTGGCAAAGGACCACGAAGGGGCCGCGGATCGCATCGATCCGCGGCCCCTTCATCATGGGTGCATGGCCTCGTGGGACCCGCAGCAGTACAACCGCTTCGCCGAGGAGCGCGCCCGGCCGTTCCGGGAGCTCGTCGCCCGGATCCCGACCACCGGCGCGGTCGCGGTCGTGGACCTCGGCTGCGGGCCCGGGACGATGACCGCCACGCTCGCCGAGCGCTGGCCGGACGCCGCGATCCTCGGCATCGACTCCTCGCCGCAGATGATCGCCGCGGCCACCGAGCTGCAAAGCCCGCAGCTGCGCTTCCAGCTCGGCGACGCCGGGCAGTGGCGCCCGCAGCGCGGCTCCGTCGACGTGATCGTGGCCAACGCCTCGCTGCAGTGGGTCGACGACCATGAGACGCTGCTGCCGGCCTGGGCCGCCGGGCTCGACGACGGCGGAACGCTCGCCTTCCAGGTGCCGATCGCCTCGTACGACCCCGGGTTCGGGCAGGTCGCGGGCCGGCCGCGCTGGGCGCCGCTGCTCGGCGGCGCGCTGGAGGCCATCGGGCCGCGCTCGGCCACGCCCGTGCTCGAGGCCCCGGAGTACGTGCGGCTGCTCGGCGCGGCCGGCCTCACGGTCGACGCCTGGGAGACGACCTACTACCACGTGCTACCGGGCGACGATCCGGTGTTCGAGTGGTTCAAGGGCACCGGCCTGCGGCCGTACCTCGACGCGCTGTCACCGGACGACGCCGAGGCGTTCGCCGCAGAGGTCCGGGAGGAGCTGCGGATTCGGTACCCCCGGGAGCCGTTCGGCACGATCCTGCCCTTCCCGCGGCTGTTCGTCGTCGGACATCGGGCCTGACCAGCGTCGGCTGGCTTACATCACGCGGCGACCGGCGCCCCTACGCTGGCGCGCGTGAGTAAAACTGCGAAGATCATCATTTTCAGCCTGATCGGCGTCTTCGTCGTGTGTTGCGGCGGCGGCGCGGCCGGGCTCTTTTTCATCGTCAACTCGGCCAGCAAGGACGCGAAGGTCGCGGCCGGGGACTTCCTGACCGCGCTGGAAGCCGGCAACAACGAGGGCGCGTACGCGCTGCTGTGCGGCACCGCACAGACCAACTACGGCCCGGAGGAGTTCGCCTCGATCGTCAAGCAGAACGCGCCCGCCTCGCACGACCTCAGCTGGGGCGGCTCGTACAGCAACGACCTCGGCGTCGAGACCGCCTCGATCACGGCGACCATCACGTACAAGAGCGGCAGCAAGGGCGACCACACGTTCGCGATGCGCAAGGAGAACGGCGCCTGGAAGGTATGTGGCGATCCGTACTGACGGCGCCACACCGGCACAACGAAAAGCCCCGGGTCGCTGCGACCCGGGGCTTTCTGCCGTTCAGGGGTTACGCCGCCTGCAGGCCCTCGGCGCGGGCCAGCTCGCGCAGCCGGCCGAGCGCCTGGATCTCCAGCTGGCGGATCCGCTCGCGGGAGAGCGAGAACCGCGTCGCGACCTCGGTCAGTGAATGCTCCCGCCCGTCCTCGAGGCCGTAGCGGGCCCGCATGATGCCGGCCGAACGGTCGTCGAGGTGGTTGAGCAGACCCTCGATCCGCTGCCGCTCGAGGGCGGCCAGCACCACGTCCTCCGGCGACGGGGCGTCGGAGTCGGCGACGAGGTCGCCCAGGTTGGTGTCGCCGTCGTCGCCCACGGGAGTGTCGAGCGAGACGGTGTCCTGCGACCAGCGCATGAGCTCGTGCACCCGCTCGACGGGCACCCCGAGCGCGGTGGCCAGCTGCTCCGGCTCCGGCTCGTTGCCCAGCTCGCGGGTGAGCTGACGCGCGACGTTGCGCATCCGGTTGACGTCCTCGACAAGGTGCACCGGGAGCCGGACCGTGCGCTCCTGCTGCGCGATCGCCCGGCTGATCGCCTGGCGGATCCACCACGTCGCATACGTCGAGAACTTGTAGCCGCGGACGTAGTCGAACTTCTCCACGGCCCGCACCAGGCCGGTGTTGCCCTCCTGGATCAGGTCGAGCATCGGCATGCCGGACCGCACGTAGCGGCGGGCGATCGACACCACCAGCCGCAGGTTGGCCCGGATGAACCGGTCCTTCGCCCGCTCGCCCTCGGCCACCAGGCGGTGCAGCTCCGCGGCGGTCACGCCGTCGGGGATCTCGTCGGTGTCCAGCAGGTGCTCCGCGTAGAGCCCAGCCTCGACCGCCTTGGACAGCTCGACCTCAGAAGCGGCGTCGAGCAGCGGCGTGCGGGAGATCTCATGCAGGTACACGCCAACCAGGTCGCGCTCCTCGGCACCTGAGTCGGCTCGCATCTCCACTTTCACGTTCTCCACTTCGGGCCCCTCCCCGCTCCATCCTTCGCCTTCCCCGTTTCACCCTGCTAAAACGGGTGCCCCCCGGGTATGCCCCCTACACAACAGTCAAAGCGCCTTCCGAATTCCGCCCCCAGGGGCGATTCGGTGACGACCCCTGAGAGTTGCACCACTTACCTAGACGCCCGGGAGGCTGCTCCGGTTCGCTTCGGTTGCAACAAGTGATACGTGGTGTTCCTGCCCGTCAGACGCCTGAATTCGCTGTGAGTTCCCTGGGAACGCCGGTGCGGAGGGCAACCGACGCAGCTCGGGCACGGCTCCTCATCGGCAGCTGTCGGCGGTACGACAGCCTTTTGTGGCAAGCGCACTACCACCCACTACCCGGCGAGCCATTCCTGCAACAACTCGGCCTCTTCGTCGATACCCAGCCCGTTGTCCCCGTCGATGTGTGATCCGTCACGAATTGCGGCGAGGGTGTCCCGGACGGTCTCCGCCAGGGGCCGGGTGCGCAGGCCGGCGGCGATCGAGGGGGTCACGTCGCGGTCCATGAACCCGGCGTACTGCGGAAGGGGCAGCCAGAAGGGCAGCGACCGCGGGCCGCTCCACGGCGCCACCCCGCGCTCGAGCAGGAACTCCTGGGTGACCCAGGTGAGCGTCTGCGGGACCCCGGCGCCCTCGGCGAGCCCCTGGTGGAACTCCCGCCTGGTCATGGGCGCGCCGATGCCGTCGAACGCGCCGGCCAGCCCGGCGCCGGCGGCGGCCAGGATCCAGTCGGCGAGGTCGCGCACGTCGACGAGCTGGACCGCCTCGCCCGGCTCGCCCGGCGCGAGCACCTCGCCGCCCCGGGCCGCCCGGCGCACCCAGTACTCGAACCGGCCGGTCGGGTCCTCCGGCCCGACGATCATCCCGGCGCGCAGGACGAACGTCCGGCCGGCGCCGAAGCCGCCGACGGCGAGCCGCTCACAGGCGACCTTGCACCGCCCGTACGACTCGGCGTCGGCGCGCGGGTCGGCGTCGTAGTCGGGCGGCAGCAGCGGCGCGGTCGCGGCGACCTGGTGCGGGGTGGCGGTGTCGGCGTACGCCGATCCGCTGGACACAAACGTGTAGTGCCCGGCCCGCCCGGCGAGCGCGGCGACCGCGTGCCGGACGTGGTGCGGGTGCCTGGCGACGTCGACGACCGCGTCGAACTCGCCGGCCACGGCCGCCAAGCCGCCGGGGTCGTCCCGGTCCACCCGGACGAAACGAGCGCCTTCGACCGGTTCACCTGACTCGCCCCGGGCGGCGCAGACGACGTCGTGGCCGAGGGCGATGGCCTGGCGCGCCACCGCGCGCCCGAGAAACACGGTTCCACCGAGTACGAGCATCTTCATCGGCCGATGATTCGCGCTCGCCC
This sequence comes from Dactylosporangium sp. NPDC048998, assembly GCF_043197855.1. NCBI lineage: Bacteria > Bacillati > Actinomycetota > Actinomycetes > Micromonosporales > Micromonosporaceae > Dactylosporangium > Dactylosporangium sp. NPDC048998. Next base: position 12,642 of record NZ_JBICTV010000001.1, on the reverse strand, counting down.
GGGGCCGGCACAGCCCGTTTCGCGCATGGCGGATCCGCTCAGGACGAAACGCGCACGGGCTCAGGCGCGGTGCTCCGACGGCGGGCGATGCGGGCGCGTCTTGCGGATGACGAGCGCGAGCAGCGCCAGCGCCGCGGTCACCATCGCCGCCACGGCCGGCCACAGCGACCAGTGGCGCCCGGCCGGGGGCGGCGCACCCGCCGCGGCGTCCACAGTGGACGGCTGGCCGGCGGCCCGGGCGGACGCGGCCGGCTCGAATGCCCAGATGCGCAGGTAGTCGACCTGGAACTCGGCCGGCAGGGCGGTGGAGGAGTCCGGCGTGCCGGCCCGGGCACCCGTGGTGACCGCGAAGCCGAACCAGGTCAACACCGTCGATGCGACGACGGCCAGCACGGCCGCGACTCGCCTCAGCATGGTGACCGCCTCCGCCCCGCGGTGTGCCTTTCCCGGAAACGTACCGGATACCTACAGGAATCGCATCGATGCGCAGTGTTTACACAAATTCGGACAGGCCATTCCGATAACCCTCTCCTTTACCCGTACGACATCAACCTGACTCCAAGTCATGCTCGCGCGGAATCGATGCCTTCGGAAGGATGGCGACCGACGCATGTGTCCCCCCAAAAGGAGAGATCATGGTTCAACCTCGCGCCCGCGGCTGGCGTGTCGCGCAGCACCTCGCGGTGCCCGCGCTCGCCGTCGCGGTTGTCGCACTGCTGCCCTTAGCCAAGGGCGGCTCCACCCCCGGAACCGACCGGTGGACCCCGCTCACCCCGGCCAAGGTGGCATTCACCGAGAAGGCTGGGCCGACCACCACCGCACAACTGCTGGGCTTCAACGACTTCCACGGCAACATCGACCCGCCGACCGGCAGCGGCGGTCTCATCAACGGCGTGCCCGCGGGTGGCTCCGAGTACCTGAGCACGTACCTCACCCAGCTGCGTGACGCCGCGAAGAAGGCGGGCGTGCACGACAGTGACACGGTCGTCGCCGGCGACAACATCGGCGCCTCGCCGCTGGTGAGCGCCGCGTTCCACGACGAGCCGGCGATCGAGGTCCTCAACGCGATGGGCGTCGACCTCGCCTCGGTCGGCAACCACGAGTTCGACGAGGGCGTGACCGAGCTCTACCGCATGCAGCTCGGCGGTTGCCACCCGACCGACGGTTGCCAGGCCGGGACCAAGTTCAAGGGCGCGGACTTCCCGTACCTCGCCGCGAACGTGACGGAGAAGGCGACCGGTCTGCCGATCCTGCTGCCGTTCACGATCCGCAAGTACGAGGGCGTGCCGGTCGCCTACGTCGGCATGACCCTCGAGGGCACCCCCGGCATCGTCAACCCGGCCGGCATCAAGGGCGTCGAGTTCCACAACGAGATCGAGACGGCCAACAAGTACGCCGCCGTGCTGCGCTGGATCGGCATCAAGTCGATGGTGCTGGTGATCCACGAGGGCGGCATGCAGAGCAGCCCGCCCGCGCCGCTCGACCCGTCCGGCTGCGCCAACTTCGCCGGCCCGATCGCCAGCATCGTCAAGGGGCTCGACCCGGCGTACGGCGTCGTCGTCTCCGGCCACACCCACCGCTTCTACACCTGCGAGCTGCCCAACTCCTCGGGCGCGAACTCGCTGGTGACGAGCGCGGGCACGGCGGGCACGCTGGTCACCGACATCCGGGTCACGCTGGACAAGAAGACGCACCAGTTCGTCGACGCGTCGGCCACCAACGTGATCGTCGACAACGGCGTGAAGAACGCCGACGGGACGTACCAGAAGGACGCCGCCGGCATCCCGGTGCGCAACACCGCCCTGATCGACCCGAAGATCAAGAAGATCGCCGACAAGTACCGCGTCGCGGTCGCCCCGCTGGCCAACAAGGTCATCGGCAGCATCACGGCCGACATCACCACCACCACGTCGGCCGCCGGCGAGTCCCCGCTCGGTGACGTCATCGCCGACGCGCAGCTGGCCTACACCAAGTCGGCGGGTGCGCAGATCGCGTTCATGAACCCGGGCGGCATCCGGGCGTCGCTGGTCTACGGCAACTCGGCCGGCGGCGAGGCGCCCGGCGAGGTCACGTACGGCGAGGCGTTCACCGTCCAGCCGTTCAACAACCTCGTCGTGACGCAGTCGTTCACCGGTGCGCAGATCAAGGACGTCCTCGAGCAGCAGTTCGTGGGCTTCCAGGGCCAGACCGTGCAGCGCATGCTGCAGGTCTCGGCCGGCTTCACGTACACCTACAGCGCCTCGGCGCCGGTCGGGTCCAAGGTCAGCGACATCAAGCTCAACGGCGTCGCCCTCAACCCGGCGGCCACCTACCTGGTGACCACGAACGACTTCCTCGCCAACGGCGGTGACGGCTTCCTGAACCTCGCGAAGGGAACGGGCCGGGTCACCGCGCCGGGCTTCGACATCGACGCCCTGACCGCATACCTCGGGACCGGCCCCATCGCGCCGGGCACCGCGGACCGCTACACGCGGGTCGCCTGACCTAGCGCAGCGTGGGCGGGCGGCCTGGGTTTTCTCGCCGCCCGCCCACACGTATGCTCGCAACGCGGTAGCCAACTAGGTCGAGGAGTGTTGATCCGTGGACCGTCCCAGCTGGGCCCCGGTGGACGTCGACCTTGACCGGCCGAGCGTGGCCCGCGTCTATGACTACTACCTCGGCGGCTCGCACAACTTCGCCGCCGACCGAGCGTTTGGCGAGCAGGTGCTCAGCGTGATGCCGGCCGTCGCCGCGCTCGCCCGCAGCAATCGCGCGTTCCTGCGCCGCGCGGTCCGTGAGCTGGCCCGCCAGGGCATTCGGCAGTTCCTCGACCTCGGCTCCGGCATCCCGACCGTCGGCAACGTGCACGAGGTGATCGCCGACGCCGGGATCGACGACGCCCGCGTGGTCTACGTCGACCACGACCCGGTCGCCGTCGCGCACAGCCGGGCCATCCTCGCCGACACGCCTGGCACCGCCGTCGTCGCCGGCGACCTGCGCGACCCGGCCGAGGTGCTGGCCCAGCCGCTGGTGCAGGACGTGGTGGACTTCTCCCGGCCGGTGGCCTTCCTGCTCGTCGCCGTGCTGCACTTCGTGCCCGACGAGTTGCGCCCCGCCGACATCGTCGCCGGATACGCCGCCGCCGGGGTGCCGGGCAGCCACGTGGTGCTGTCGCACGCCGGCCTCGACCGGCCGCTCACTCCGGCCGAGGAAGACGCCTACCAGATGTACCGCAAGTCCCCGACCCCGCTGATCCTGCGCTCGAAGGACGAGGTCGCGGCGTTGCTCGGCGACCTGACCCTGCTCGAGCCCGGCGTCGTGGCCACGCACGCGTGGCGACCGGACGGCGACGAGGAGCCACCGGCCGAGGGCAACGCGATCGGCAGCGCGGCCGTCGCGCGCAAGGATTAGCGCGCCACGATCATGACCGCCATCAGCCCCACGCCGACGTCGTGGGACCGCCCGCATCGCGCCGCCGAACGTCTGGCGCGCGCCTGGTCGCTGGCCGTCGCCGGGACCAGCTATGTGTCGATGAACGGCCTCGAGGTCCAGGACTTCCTGACCAGCCTCGCCACCCGGCTCATCCACGCGCTGACCGCCGAGGTCTTCGACCCCGCCGACGTGCGCGAGGTCGGCTCGACGCTGGTCGCCGCGCACTTCACCGAGCCCACCACGCTGGAGCGCACCCTCGCGGTGCTCGCCGAGCAGTTCGGCCACGCCCCCGTCAAGCGGGTCGCGCAGGTCCAGGGGGCGCTGGCCTCGGGCTACGCGCTCGCGCTGCGCGACCGGGTGCTCGAGGAGCAGGAGGAGATCCGCACCGCGGCGCTGTGGGCCCGCGCCCGCGCCGAGGAGGGGCGCCGGGTCAGCGAGGCGCGGTTTCAGGCGATCTTCGCCGGCGCCGCGATCGGGATGAGCGTGAGCACCGTCGACGGCCAGGTCATCGAGGTCAACCAGGCGCTGTGCGACATGCTCGGGTACACCGCCGAAGAGCTGCGCGCCATGTCCTTCGAAGACTTCGTGCTGCCGGAGGACCCGCCCACCGCGGGCGCGATGTTCGAAGAGCTGCTGGGGGGCGGGCGCGACCAGTTCCGCATCGAGAAGCCGTACATCCGCAAGGACGGTCACCGGGTCTGGACCGACCTGGTCGCCTCGATCATCCGCGACGAGGACGGCCGCCCGCGCTGGCTGGTGGCCATGTTCGAGGACATCACCGAGCGGCACCTGCTGCAGGTGCGCCTGCGCCACCAGGCGCTGCACGACCCGCTGACCCAGCTGCCCAACCGCACGCTGTTCTTCGAGCGGCTCAACGAGCTGCTCGACACCGCCGCCGACGGCGACGACTCCCGGGTCGGCGTGTGCTACCTCGACGTCGACGGCTTCAAGGTCATCAACGACACGCTCGGCCACGACGTCGGCGACCAGCTCCTGCAGACCGTGGCCCGCCGCCTGGCCCGCTCGATCAACGGCGACCGCCAGCTGGTCGCGCGCATGGGCGGCGACGAGTTCGTGGTGCTCGTCGAGCAGTGCGGCGGCATCGAGGACGTGGTCGCGGTCGCCGAGAAGGCACTCGACACCGTGCGGGCGCCGGTCCACGCCGGCGGGCACGAGATCAGCATCTCGGCCAGCATCGGGGTGGTCGAGCAGCCGTTGCGCGGTACCAGCACCGGCGAGCTCATGAAGGCCGCCGACACGACGCTCTACTGGGCCAAGGCCGACGGCCGCAACCGCCTGGCCCTCTTCGACGCCGACCGGCACGCGCGCGAGGTGACCCGCTACGAGCTGTCGGCGAGCATGCCGGCCGCGCTCGAGCGGCGGGAGTTCTTCGTGGAGTACCAGCCGCTGGTCCGCCTCAGCGACGGCGTCACGACCGGCGTCGAGGCCCTGGTCCGGTGGCGGCACCCGCGCTTCGGCGTGCTCGGCCCCGACGCGTTCATCGGCATGGCGGAGGAGACCGGGCTCATCGTGCCGCTGGGCCGCTGGGTGCTGCACGAGGCGTGCCGGCAGGCGGCCGAGTGGCGGCGCGCGGTCCAGGACCGGGCGCCCATCATGAGCGTGAATCTGGCGGTACGGCAGATGCGGGACCGCACCATCGTCCGCGACGTGCACGCGATCCTCGAGCAGACCGGCCTACCGCCGTCGGGCCTGCAGCTGGAGCTCACGGAGAGCGCCGTCATGAGCACGGGCGGCGACCCGATCGAGGCGCTGAACGCCCTGGCCGCGCTGGGCCCGCGCATCGCCATCGACGACTTCGGCACCGGGTACTCGAACTTCGCGTACCTGCGCAATCTGCCTGTCCACAGCCTGAAGCTGGCCGGCTCGTTCGTGGCGGGCCTGCGCCCGCCGGAGCGCCCGGACCCGGTCGACCAGGAGATCGTGGCGGCGGTGATCGGCCTGGCGCACACGCTGAAGCTGAGCGTGACCGCGGAGGGCGTGGAGACCGCCGAGCAGGCGACGCGGCTGCAGGAACTGGGCTGCGACACGGCCCAGGGCTGGTACTACGCGAGTCCCGGCCCGGCTTCCGCCATCAAGCTCTGACCAAACCCTCTCGACCCTCTCGACCCTCTCGCTTCCGACGCCGGCCGGTGCGCTCCGGAGCGCACCGGCCGGCGGGCTTTATGCGAGGCGGCGCTAGCTGGCCGCGTACGGGTTGACTTCCTCGTGCATGTCCGACATGAACTGCGACCACATGTCGTTCTCGTCCGGGTCGGCGCCGACCAGGTCGTAATGGCCGTCCAGGAAATCCGTGTCGAGCTGCCACTCCGGGACGTCCAGCTCCTGCTCGTCGAGCTGCAGGGGCTCCTCGTGCTGGTCGGCCTCCCCCGCGTCGCCAAGGTAGTGCGGGTCCGTGGCGTCGTGGCTGTCGTCCGAGAAATCGTGCTGGTCGTAGTGGTGGTCGTCGGCGAGGACATGGTCGACTCCGCCGTCGTGGTCGACGTGGAGATCGTGCTCCATGCCCCAGTCGAGGTCAAAGTCGCTCATAACCGCTCCCGGTTCCTTCAAGTCCCTCTGATGAGGTACCTCTAGAACGGTAGGTGCCGATCCGAGCGCCCTGCTCCCCGATACGTGCCACTCACCTCACGGTGGCTATCGCGTCCGCCGATCGAGCCAGCCGTCGCCGTTGACGTCCTCGTAGCGGGCGTCCATGACCCCGTCGTGGTTGGTGTCAACGTCGGCGGAGTCGATCAGGCCGTCCCGGTTGGTGTCGTGACCGACGAACTCGGGGCGCCCGTCGCCGTCCGTGTCCACCACGATGTCGACGCCGCCGTCGGCGCGGTTGACGTATGTGTGCTGGTCCCAGCGCCCGTCGCCGTCCCAGTCCACGCGTGTGTGGTAGCCGTCGGTCGGCGCCGCGCCGGGTATCTGCGCGTGCCCGGCGTGCTCCGCGAACCCCGCGAGGCCCGCGCCGATCCCGGCGCCATGGCCGGCGCCGGCCGGCCCACCGGCCTGCTCCAGCCCGGCCTGGCCGCCGGCGTGCTGCCCGATGTCGCCCAGCCCGGCGCCGATGCCCCCGGCGTGGCCGCCCGGCACCGCATGCTCCCCGAGCCCGGCCAGGCCCCCAGCCAGGCCCCCGGCCGAACCGCCTGGGCCACCCAGGCCACCCGGGTCGCCCAGCCCGGCGAGCCCCGCGGCCACGCCCTGGCCGCCGGTGCCGCCCAGCCCGGCGAGCGCCCCGCCCACGCCCTGGCCGCCGGTGCCGCCCGACGGCTCGTGCGGGGTGCCGCCGGTGTCGCCCGCGTACGTGCTCGACTGGTACACCGTGCCCGACGAGCGGACCTCGCTGTGATACTCGGTGTGCGACTCGTAGTGGCTCTCCGTGTGCACCTCTTCGAAGCCCGCGGAGGCGTGCTGACCGCCCTGCGCGACGTCCTCCAGGTGCCGCCCGATCGGCCCCGATCCCTGATCGGGGGGCTCGACCGCCGCGTGCCGCCCGCCGTACTGCTGCTCGACGAGATCGTGCATGTGATGCCCCGCCGCGGCGCCGCCACCGCCCGGCACGTGGCCGGCGAGCCCGTGCGCGCTGACGCCGGCGCCGTGGCCGTGCAGCACGTCGCCCAGGCCCGAGCCGATCGAGGAGAACACCCCGAACATGCTGGCCTTGCTGGTGCGCTGCTCGACGTGGGTCTGCCCGCCCGCGTCGCCGACCTGGGACCGCAGGATGTCCAGTTCGTCGGGGGTCAGGCGGTATCCGGCCAGCACCCCCGCGGGGTCGGCCGCCAGCCGCGCCTTGAAGGCCGGGTCGCTGAGCAGGCGCTCCAGCACCTCGTCGAAGTCAGACATCCCTTTTCCCCCAGTTCGAGCGAATTTTCGGTATCTCGACCCGATCAGTCGAGCTCAGGCATCGGAATCGGCTGCGGCCGCGGCCGGCAGGTCCCGCACTGCACCGCATCCTCCACGACGAGCCCCTCGGCCCTCCCGCGGCGCTGCGAACGGTGCACCTCCAGCAGATAGGGGCCGAACTTCGCGTGGTCCTCGCACAGCCCACGGCCGCAGAACCGGCACGACCCCCGCGCCGCCTTGGCGCAGAACCAACAAAGCACGTTCTCTCCTGTTCAGCCGATGGAGCAGCCCTGTACCTTGATCGAGCTTCCGGTCGCAGGGGCGCTGGACTTTCCATTCGCATCGACGGCAGTCACCTTGATGGTAAGCGTGCCACCGCCGTTGCCGCTTGTGGCGTTGATCGGGCCGATGGTGCCGTACCAGTTGCCGTCCATCGACATCGCCCTGGACCCGGACGTGAACCCGCTCCACGACACGATCACACCCTTGACCGGCGCACTGCCCACGGTGACGCTGGCGACGATGGAATCCGTCGTCTGTCCTCTGTTGCACGGCGCACCCGTGGGGTCAAGCTGGTCAAGCGTGGACGAGTCCTGCCGGATGATCGTCACGACCGGCAGGTTGTAGGGCGGCGGTGGTGGAGCCGTCGTCGTGGTCGGCGGTGGGGCACCCGTCGTCGTCGTGGGGCCGGCGGTGGTCCGCGTCGGGGCCGGGGTCGGGGTTGGGGTGGAAGTCGGGGTCGGGGCCTTCGTCGTCTTCGTTGGCGTGGCCTCGGTCGAGTCCGTCGCCGAGGCCGAGGCGGACGGGGAGTCGCTGGGGCTCGGGTACTCCGACGGGGTGTCGGTCGGGGACGGGGCCACCGTCGGGGTGTCGCCGGGCTTCGGCAGGGCCACCCCGTCGCCGCAGGTCAGGTCGGCACGCTTGGACGGCTCGACGACCGTGCCGTCCAGTTTGACCACGCCGCGGCCGACCTCCGGGTCGTTGCCGGCCGACAGGGCGAAGCGCGCCGCGCCGTCGTTCGCGACCGTGCCGATCGTGAGGCGCAGCGGCTTGAAGGCGGTCGTCGTGCTCGTCGTGTCGACCAGCAGGCGGCCGCCGTCGAGGGTGAGGGCGGCGGTCGGCTCGATCGGCGTCTGCTGGCCGCTGAACAGGTCGCCGACCTGCACGTCGGCGCCGGCGCAGAGGACCGTCGCGCTGCCGCCGCGGAAGGTCAGGGTCGCGGTCGACCGGGCGTCGACGCGCACGGAGTCGCCGTGCTGGACGTACACCTTGGAATCGCGCCCCATGGCGCGCTCGACGCCGTTGACCCGCACGGTCGCGCCGCCACGCGTGACGGTGACCAGGGCGCTGTCGGTCGGCATCTCGGCCCACACCGGGCCGGTGAACAGGTTGGCGCCGGTCAGGAACAGCGCGAAGAGCAGCAGCAGGATCAGCAGCCACCACAGGTTGCGCTCGAAGCGGCGGTCCACGCTGTCGTCGGCGGTGGGCGGCGGGCCGGGCGGCGCGGCGAGCGGCGGGTAGTTCGACGGCGGGTGCGCGCCCGACATCGGGCGGCGGCCGCCGCCGGGGGTCGTGTCGGCCTGGCGGCCGAGCAGGAGCGGCAGGCCGGCGACCGCGGGCAGCAGCCAGGCGCGGGCCGGCGTGCGGGCGGTGGCGACCTGGCCGGGCGAGCCGTCGCCGTACGGGCCGATCATCGACCCGCGGTGCAGCTCGACGCCGTCGGGCAGCTGCAGGCTGCCCGACTCGACCACGAGCGCGTCGTTGCCGGTGCGCAGCACGACCGGCTCGCCGGGGCCGAGGTGCATCGGGCGGGCGCGGGTGAGCAGGCCCAGCCGGTCGTCGGCGCCGAGGTTGCTCAGCGCGGGCGTCTCCCCGATGAGCTGCTCCAGCTCGGCCCACTCGACCGGCGGCGGGCCGGGCAGCGGGCCGACGGCGGAGGCGACCGCCGAGGACGGGATGGACAGCAGGGTCGTGCCGGCCGTCAGCCAGCCGAGCGCGGCCGGGGCGCCGGTCAGCGCGTTGGCCAGGCCGACGACGCCGCCGCGGCCGACGCGCTCGCGGACGGTACCGGTCGGGTCGCCGGGGCGGCGGGCCTCCAGCGCGCCGTCGACGACGACGAACACCGACGGCTGCGCGGCGCCGGCGAACACGAGCTGCTCGCCCGTGCGCGGGTGCACCCAGCGGGCGTGCTCGGCGAGCTTCGCGAGGGCCTCGGGCGGCAGGCTGGACAGCGCGGACGCGCTCAGCGCGGTGAACCGGCGCGGCTGGTCGCGCACCAGCTTGCGCTCGCCGAGGCGGTCGCGCAGGCGCCGTCCGCGCCGCCGCAGCCAGCCGAAGAAGAGGTACACCACGGGCGCGAGCAGCGCCGCGCAGATCACGAAGAGCAGACCCCGGGCGAGCCACCCGGCGTTCCAGAGGCCGGTGACGACCCCGGCGACGCGGTCGGTGTACACGCGGTAGACGAGGTTGACCGCGATGGCGATCCAGATGACGGCGAGCATGCCGTACAGCGCGACGAGGCGCCCCTCGCGGTCGAGCTCGCCGAAGCGCGGCGGGCGCCGGCGCAGCCGGGCGATCACCCAGGCGAGCCCGCGGGCCCGCAGGTTGGGCACCTCGAGCCAGTCCATCAGCAGGTAGTACCCGTCGAGTGCCATGAACGGGTTCAGGTTGAACAGCGCGTTGAGGTACCACGCGAAGGCCAGCTTGAACGTCCACGGCTCCAGCTCGGGGAAGAACACGCCCACGATCTGGCAGGTGCCCGCGAGGATCAGGCCGGTGGCCGGGCCGGCGACGGTGGTGACGATGCGGGCGCGGCGGCCGGCCATCCACACGTCGGTGGTGTCCACGAAGATCGAGGGGATCCCGAAGTACACCAGGAAGCCCGCCACGGGCACGCGCCGCCCGGCATGCTTGGCGCCCAGCGCGTGCCCGAGCTCGTGGCAGGCCAGCGCGAAGACGTTGAGCCCGAGCAGGACCAGGGCGCCGGCGAAGTACGAGTCGTTGGTGAGGAACACGGACTGGTCGGCGCGGAACCAGTTCCACACGAACACGCCCAGCCCGGCCAGCGCGACGAGGCCGGCGAGCACCGCGAATACCCGGGTGAAGAACAGCCGGCCGCCCGCCTTGTAGAGGAACGTGACGACGGGGTCGACCTTCGCGAGGACGACCCGGCGCCCCTGCGCGGTCGCGAGCAGGCCCTTGCCCAGCCGGATCGGCCACGGCCGGCGGTGCACCCGCTGCAGGCGGTGGAAGGCGTCGACGGGCAGCTCGTCGAGCATGCGGTTGCCGGCCAGGTCGGCGACGATCCGGGTCACCTGGTCCGGGGCGAGCCGGCCGGAGATGCGGGCGAACTCGGCGACGAGCCGGGCCACCGTGCGGCTGCCGTCCATGGACTGGGCGAGCTTGAACTCCTCCGGCGTGAGCCGCAGGTAGCTCGACTCGCCGCTGTCCGGCGAGCGCAGCATCACGTACTCGACGCCGCGGGCCGACGTCAGCGCGACCGCCTCGACGCCCTCCCGGAGCACCGGGCGCGCGCGAGCCGGGTTGAGCCGGTCCGACACCGCGTGCCACAGACCGACGTCGGCGGGGCCGAGTGGTACACCCGGGGCACGCCCGGCAAGGGCCTCCCAGACACTGATGCGCGTCTCGATGACGGCCACGGTCGCTCCTGTTCGGGCACTGATTCGGCCACGGACTCTAGGCGCGTTTCCTTCGTGCCGGAAGGTTGCGTCCCGAACGTGACAATGCTTCGGCGAAGATGGCACCGTGTACATCCTCGCCATCGACCAGGGCACGACCTCCACCCGCGCGATCGTGTTCGACGCCGACGGCGCCATCGTGGCGCTTGACCAGCGCGAACACCGCCAGAGCTTTCCCCGCCCAGGCTGGGTCGAGCACGACCCGGTCGAGATCTGGCACAACGTCCAGGCGGTGTCGACCCGCGCGCTGGACCAGGCCGGCCTGTCCCGCGCCGACGTCGCCGCGATCGGCATCACCAACCAGCGCGAGACCACGATCCTGTGGGACGCCCGCACCGGCGAGCCGGTGCACCCCGCCATCGTCTGGCAGGACACGCGGACCGACGCGCTCATCCGGACCCTCGCCGGCGACGCCGGCCCCGACCGCTTCCGCGAGCGCTGCGGCCTGCCGCTCGCGACGTACTTCGCCGCCCCGAAGGTCGTCTGGCTGCTGGACAACGTCCCGGGCCTGCGCGAGCGCGCCGAGGCCGGCGAGATCCGCTTCGGCACCGTCGACACCTGGCTCATCGAGAAGCTGACCGGCCGCCACGTCACCGACGTCACCAACGCCAGCCGCACGATGCTGATGAACCTGACCACGCTGGACTGGGACGACGAGCTGCTCGCCGCGTTCGGCATCCCGCGGGTCATGCTGCCCGAGATCGGATCCTCGTCCTACGTCTACGGCGAGGCGAAGACCATGCTGCACGGCGTGCCCGTGGCCAGCGCCCTCGGCGACCAGCAGGCGGCCCTCTTCGGCCAGGCGTGCTTCGCGCCCGGGGAGGCCAAGTGCACGTACGGCACGGGATCCTTCCTCCTGCTCAACACCGGCGCCCGCCCCGTGTCCAGCGAGCGTGGGCTGCTCACCACGGTCGGTTACCGCATCGGCGAGGCGGATCCGGTGTACGCCCTGGAAGGCTCCATCGCGATCACCGGCTCGCTCGTGCAGTGGCTGCGCGACAACCTCGGCCTCATCGCCTCCGCCCCGGAGATCAACGACCTCGCCGCGACCGTCGAGGACAACGGCGGCTGCTACATCGTCCCGGCGTTCGCGGGCCTGTTCGCCCCGCATTGGCGCCCGGACGCCCGCGGCGTCATCACCGGCCTGACCGGGTACGTCACCAAGGGTCACCTCGCCCGCGCGGCGCTGGAGGCGACCGCGTGGCAGGTCAAGGACGTGGTCGACGCGATGATGGCCGAATCGGCGGTACCGCTGGAGACCCTCAAGGTCGACGGCGGCATGACCGCGAGCGACCTCCTCATGGGCTTCCAGGCCGACGTGCTCGACGTGCCGGTGGTCCGCCCCACGGTCGCCGAGACGACGGCGCTGGGCGCGGCGTACGCGGCCGGCCTGGCGGTCGGCTTCTGGCCGGACACGGACACGCTGCGCGAGAAGTGGCACGTGGACCGTCGCTGGGAGCCGTCGATGACGGCCGAGACCCGCGACCGCGGCCACGCCCTATGGCTGCGCGCCGTGGAGCGCTCCTTCGGCTGGGCCGATTGACCAACCCCCACTTCGGACAAATTCGGACGCGCCAGCGGCGGACAAGAGAGGCGGGGGGGGGGGGGGGGGGGGGGGGGGGGGGGGGGGGGGGGGGGGGGGGGGGGCGGGGGGGCGCGGGGCGGGGGGGGGGGGGCGCGGGGGGCA